>NZ_JADCNH010000015.1 GCF_018904615.1 Verticiella alkaliphila
GGCAGGCGGGGTGGGCTCGACGTGCCGGCCCCAGCCGCCGGCGTCGGGCACCGCGGGTGGCGCGGGCTCGACGGGCTTGGTTTCGGGCGGGGGTGTCGGCTGCTTCTTGCGGAAAAACTTGAACATGGCGAGGAGGGATGACCCAGGGATGGCCCGATGATAGACGGTTTAGCCGCCCTCGCCCGCCCAGAGGTCCGCCAGCATGTCGTAGGATCGCAGTCGGAGGTCCGGGTCAAAGACACTCGTCACCGCCATGATCTCCTGCGCGCCGGTGCGCTCGGCCGCCTCGAGCAGGCCCGCACGCACGGTCTCGGGGTTGCCGATGATGGCCGCGCCCAGCATGCGATTGACCGCAGCCGCCTCGCCCGGTCCGAAGTCGATATGCTCGACGGGCGGGGGAATCTGACCAGCGGGATTGCCACGCGCCAGGTTCAGGACCTGCAGCTGTTGCGTGGTCGACAGGAGCTGCGCTTCCTCATCCGTGGGCGCGACAATCACCTGCAGGGCCAGGATCGCGTAGGGTTTGTCGAGCACACCGCGGCGGAACGACTGCCGATAGAGCTGCAACGCCGCATCGATGTTGGCCGGCGAGAAATGACCGGCGAACGCGAAGGGCAGGCCCAGGTGCCCCGCCAGCTGGGCGCTGTAGCCGCTGGAGCCGAGCAGCCAGATCGGCACCGCCATGCCCTCGCCAGGCACCGCGCGCACCCGCCAGCCCGGCATGTCCGGCCCGGGTCGGAAGTAGCCACGCAACTCTTCGAGCAGCGGCACGAAGTCATCGTCCGCGGCCGTGTTCGCGCGCCGCAGGGCACGCATGGTCGCCTGATCGGTGCCCGGCGCCCGCCCGAGGCCCAGGTCGATCCGGTCGGGATACAGCGACGCGAGCGTGCCGAATTGCTCGGCAATCACGAGCGGCGCATGATTCGGCAGCATGATGCCCCCGGAACCCACGCGGATGCGCTCGGTAGCGCCGGCGACGTGCCCGATCAGCACGGCCGTCGCGGCGCTGGCAATGCCCGGCATGGCGTGGTGCTCGGCCAGCCAGTAGCGCGTGTAGCCGCGAGCATCGGCCAGGCGCGCGAGCGCTGTCGTCTGGGCGAACGCCTCCGCGGGCGTGCCACCCTGGACGATGGGGGCGAGATCGAGGACGGAAAGCGGAAGAGGAAAGGCCATGCACACAGGATGAGGGCGGCGTGGCGTTTCTCAACCCAGGCGGCCGGGTTACGATGCGCGCGTTGCCCGTTGCCCCTTCCCGACGCCGGAGTCCACCATCAAGAAGAAGCCCCCGCCCCAACAGGTCCGCATCATCGGCGGCGAGTATCGCCGCACGCCGCTCGCCGTCCTGGAAGCGCCCGGTCTGCGGCCTACGCCGGATCGCGTGCGCGAGACCTTGTTCAACTGGCTTGCCCACCTCTGGGGCCAGGACTTCACTGGGCGTCGCGTGCTGGATCTGTTCGCTGGCACGGGCGCGCTCGGCATGGAGGCCGCCTCGCGGGGCGTCGCGCACGCCACGCTGGTGGAAAGCCATGCAGCCGCCGTGCAGGGGCTGCGCGCGACGGTCACGCGCCTGAAGGCCGCGCACGTGGACGTCATCCAAGCCGACGCCCTGGCTTACCTGGGCACCGCGCCCGGCGGCTGGGATCTGGTGCTGCTCGACCCGCCGTTCGGCCAGGAGTGGCTTGCCCGTCTATGGCCGCGCCTGCCCAGGCTCCTTGCCCCAGGCAGTCTGGTCTACGTGGAAGACGACCAGCCGGTGGAGCCACCTGCGGATTTTGCGATGCTGCGTGCCGCGCGCGCTGGCGCCGTGCATTACCATGTACTGCAATACCGGCCCGGTGACGCGTCATCGCCAACCTGAGACGCTCGCCGGCGTCATCGCATTTGCTGCGATGCAAAATCCGGTAAATAATTCGGCCAGGAGACGCGGCACCAGACGCCGCATACCACCCGCCGCAGGCGGCACCGCTTCCCGGTGCTGCGCACAAGGAGAAGCTCGATGATTGTTGCCGTGTATCCCGGCACGTTCGACCCGCTCACACGGGGCCATGAGGATCTGGTCCGCCGTGCTGCCACGTTGTTCGACAAGGTGGTCGTGGGCGTGGCCCACAGCCAGGCCAAGAAGCCTTTCTTCACGGTGGCCGAGCGGCTGGACATCGCACGTGAAGTGCTGGGCCACTACCCCAACGTCGCGGTCGAAAGCTTCGGCGGCCTGCTCAAGGATTTCGTGCGTGCGCAAAATGCCCGCGTCATCCTGCGCGGCCTGCGCGCCGTCTCCGATTTCGAATACGAGTTCCAGATGGCGGGCATGAACCGATATCTGCTGCCCGATGTCGAAACCCTGTTCCTCACGCCGTCCGACCAGTACCAGTTCATCTCGGGCACGATCGTGCGCGAAATCGCCCTCATGGGCGGTGACGTCGGCAAGTTCGTATTCCCCTCGGTGGAGCGCTGGCTGCAGTCGAAAGTCCAGCAGATGGGCGGACCGCTGAAAGGGGATTGATCCCTACCGCGCGCGAGGCCGCCTACCCGGCGTGCCAGCGCGCACACTTCAGGCTGTTGCCATGGCTTTGCTCATTACCGATGAGTGCATCAACTGCGACGTTTGCGAGCCCGAGTGTCCGAACGACGCCATTTCCATGGGCGCGGAATACTACGAGATCGCCGCGTCACGTTGCACCGAGTGCGTCGGCCACCACGACGAGCCCCAATGCAAGGTCGTCTGTCCGGTCGAGTGCATCCTCGTCAATCCGGACGTCGTCGAAACGCGCCAAGAGCTCTTCATCAAGTTCGAGCGTCTGACCCGCGGCTAGCCTTGGCCTGCGCCAGCAGCGCATCGGCAGCTTCGGTGAGCTGGCCCAGCGCCCGCTCGAACACCACATAGTCTGCATCGCTCAGTGCCGCGCGCAGGAATGCCTGGCGCGATTCGGAACCTGCCAGCCCCTCACTCACCATCTCGCGCCCCGCGGCCGTCAGCGACAGCACGATGCGGCGGCGATCGCGCGCATCGCCTGCGTGGTGAATCAGTCCACGCGGCTCAAGCTCCTGGACCACACGGCTCACCTGGCTCTTGTCCAGGTTCGAGAACTGCACGATCTCGCTCGCCGTCACCGCGCCCAACCGATTCAGGCTCACCAACACCCGCCATTGCCGACTGCTCAGCCCCATCTCGACGCTCACGGCGCTCTCGACTGCGCGGGCCAGCCGTTGGGACAGCAGGGAGACCCGGAACGTAATCAGGGCTTCGGTAGGCGTGTAGACGGGCTGGGTCATGGCTTATAAGTTGCTAAAACAACTGTTGCTAGTTCAACAAATTCGGTAAACTCATTGCTATCAGACCACACAAACGTCCGGAGACAATCATGCGCGCCCTTTCCTTCATGAAGCGGGTAGGCTTAACCGGACGTCGTCACGTCCTCTCGGCTGCCGCGGCCACGCTGCTTGTCCTGCCGATGAGCACGGTGTTGGCAGCCGCCGGTTCGGGCCAACCGGTGACGATCGTCCTGGGCCAGGGTCCTGGCTCCGGCAGTGATGTGCTGATGCGCCTGCTCTCGGGTCCGCTTGCCGAGGCGCTCGGCCAGCCCGTCGTCATCGAGAATCGCACCGGGGGCGGCGGCATCGTCGCGCACGAGTCCATCCTGCGTGATCCGCTGGACGGCCACCACTTCATCTACAGTTCGACAGCCAGTCTCTTCGTCGTGCCCCACATCAATTCGGCTGCCAAGTACCGCTACACGGACTTCCTGCCGGTCGCCCCGGTCAATGAGTCGCCGTTCGCCGTGCTGGTGCCCAACCAGCCTCAGTCGCCACGCACACTCGCAGAACTCGTTGTGCGACTGGGCTCGGGACAGGCGGCCTATGCGTCTGCCGGCACCGGGACCATGACGCACCTGGGCAGCGAACTGCTGCTGCAACAGGCCCGGGTCGACGCCACGCACGTTCCCTACCGGGGCAGCGGGCAGGCGCTGACGGATCTCGCCGGCGGCCAAGTGGCCTTCGCGACGGATTCCCTGACCGCGGCCCTGCCCTTCATTCAGGGCGGGCAGCTGCGCGCGCTGGCAGTCAGCGCGCCCGCCCGGCTGCCGGCCGTGGCCGACGTGCCGACCATGGCCGAAGCCGGCTTCCCGGCGCTGAAGGTGGCGGTGATCGGCGGACTGTTCGCTCCCCGCCAGATCCCGCCCGCCGCTGCCCAACGCATGGCCGCCGCCGTGGACAGCGTCCTGCGCCGGCCCGACATCCAGCAGCGCCTTCTGGACATGAATGCCAAGGCGCTACTCATGTCACCCACCGCATTCGCCGAGCGCCTGGCGCAGGAGGCCGCCGTCTGGGAGCCCATCGCACGGTCGATCGACACCACCGGCAAGGAATGAGCGTGGCCGATCTTCCGATGCAGGCCTTCACGCCAGACGCCACGGGCGCCCTGTCTGGCGTGCGGGTGATCGACATGAGTCGCCTCGTGGCTGGCAACATGCTGTCGCTCCAGCTGGCGGACTTCGGGGCGGACGTCGTGAAGATCGAGCCTGCCGGCAAAGGCGACACGTTGCGCCACTGGACGGAACCCGTGCCGGGCGAGCCCGCCGGATTTGACGGTTGGTGGCAGGCCTACGGACGCAACAAGCGCAGTCTGGCGATGAACCTGCGCAGCGCGCAAGCCCAGGCCATCCTGCGGCTGCTGATCCGCTCGGCCGATGTGCTGATCGAGAGTTTTCGTCCCGGCACGCTCGAGGCCATGGGGCTGGATCCTGCCGATCTGCTGGCCGATACCCCCGGACTCGTCATCGTGCGCCTGTCCGGGTGGGGGCAAAGCGGACCCTATCGGGAACTGCCCGGTTTCGGCAGCCTGATCGAGGGGTTCTCGGGGTATGCAGCGCGCCATGCGGATGCCGACGGCAAGCCCGTCCTGCCGAACCTGGCGCTCGCCGACATGATCACGGGCCTGTCGGGCTCGTTCGCGGTGCTCGCCGCCTTGCGCGCCGTCAGTCATGGCGCCGGCCGCGGTCAGGTCATCGATCTGTCGCTGCTTGAGCCCATGCTGAGCGTGATGGGGCCGCAGGTGACCCTGGCCGCACGACGCGGCAGGCACGCTCCCCAGCCCTCTGCCAAGATTGCCTCGCCACGTGGGGTGTACCGCTGCCGCGACGGGGGCTGGGTAGCACTTTCGGGCTCGACGGACACCATGGCACGGCGGGTGTTCGACGCCCTGGGCCGCCCAAGCCTCGCCGAGGACCCACGCTTTTCCACGCACACCGCACGCCTCGCGCACGATGCCGAACTCGACGCCCTGCTCCAGGACGCGATCGGGGCGCTCGATCGCGCCGACTGCCTGGCCCGGTTTCGTGCGGCAGGCGTGACTGTCGGCCCCGTGAACGATGCCCACGACCTGCTGGAGGACACCCACGTGCAGGCACGCGGCGTCTTCGTGCAAACGCCCGTTCCCGGCCGAGACGAGCCGTTGATCACCCACGCCATCACCCCGCGACTGTCCGGTACGCCCGGACAGTGGCGCCGGCCCGCCCCCCGATGCGGCGAGCACAGTGAGGAGATCCTGGCCGAACTCGGCTTGTCGGCCTCGCGCATCGAGGCCTTGCTCGCCGAAGGACACATTGCCACATGTCCATGACCTTGCCGCGCAGTCTGCTCTTCGTGCCCGCCACTGGCCGGGGCTTCATCGACAAGGCTCACTTGCGCGGGGCAGACGCGATCGTGCTCGACCTGGAGGACGCCATTGCGCCCGAGCACAAGCCCGCGGCGCGCGCGGCGATCACACCGGCGGTGCGGGTGCTCGCGCGTCACGGCATGACCGTGTTCGTCCGGGTCAATGCCGAGGCACAGACCTGGGCCGCGGACCTGGCCAGCCTGCCGTCGGACGGCGTGCATGGCGTCATGCTGCCCAAGGCGGAGACGGCCGCGCAGGTGGCCCGATTTGCCGAGGCGTTGGCGGCGCACGAGACCGGCGCTGGCTGGCGCACGACGCTGCTTCTCGCGGCTGTCATCGAGACCCCGCTCGGCGTCCTCCACGCAGCCGAGATCGCAGCAAGCACACCGCGGTTGAGCGCACTCGGGTTTGGCATGGAAGATTTTTCGGCGTGCCTGGGCGTGGTGCCCACGCCCGACACCCTGCGCGGCCCGGCCCAGTGGGTGGCATTGGCGGCTCGGGCGCATGGGTTGGGTTGCTGGGGCCTGGGCGACACCATCGCAGCCGTCACCGAGCTGGACCGGTTGCGCACGGCCGTCGACCAGGCACGAGCCCTGGGCTTTACCGGCAGCATTGCGGTGCACCCCGGGCAGTTGCCCATCATCAACGCGGGCTTTGGTCCGTCGCTTGCCGACAAGGCCTGGGCTCACCGCGTGGTGGCCGCGGCGGCCGAGGCGCGCGCGCGCGGCGAGGGCGTCATCCAGGTCGACGGCCAGATGGTGGATGCGCCAATCCTGCGCAGAGCCCAGGATTGGCTGCGTTGACGCAACGTGCGGCTCAGCCCGTGAAGAGCAGTACTGCGGCATGCAGGATCACGCCGATGATGCCGCCCACGAGCGTGCCGTTGAAGCGGATGTACTGCAGATCCCGGCCCACGCTCAGCTCCAGTTCCTCGACTAGCTGACGTTCGTCCCAGGCCTTGACGGTCTGGGCGATGTGCTCGGTGACCCCGGCACGCAGCCGCCCCGCGAGGCTTTGCGCGCCATCCAGCACGTGCCGGTTGATGGCCTCGCGCAACGCCGGGTCTTCGCCCAGGGCCCGCCCCATGGCCAGCAGGCTGCGCTCCACGTGCCCACCCAGCGCCGAGTCCTCGCGGGCGAGATCGCGCGCCAGCGCGTCGCGCACTTCGGTCCATACCTGTTGCAGATAGCGGGCGAGGTCGGGATGATCGAGCAGTCGTGCCTTGATCGCTGACACCTGCTCGGCGAGCGCCGGGTCAGAGCGCAGCCGTTCCAGGTAATCCTGCAGCCAGGCGGCGTAATCGGCGCGCACCGGGTGGGTCGGGTCGGCCAGCATGGACTGCAGTTCGCTCATGAGTGCCTTGGCAAGCCGCTCGGCCAGCTTGTCGCCCAGACGATCGACGGATTTCACCCGATCGATCGCACCCACCATGCGCGGCCATTCACGACGCGCGTACGCCACCATGACATCCGACACGCGGGCCTTGACGGCTTCGTTGTCCAGCGCGCGGGCCAGCTGCTGCAGGCCTTGGTCGAGCAACGCCTGATGGCGGCCATCCCGGGTGAGGAGGGCAAGCACCTCACCGGCCGTGCGGGCGGCATCCCAGCCCTGCAGACGGGCCACCACGAAGCGCTGCAAGGCGTCGCGCACCGCGCGTTCGTCCACGAGACGCAAGGCCTCCAGGACCCAGCTGCGCGCCATGTCCGCCGCGCGGCGGGCCTGCCGCGGCTCGGCCAGCCACGCACCGAGCCGGGCTGCGGGGTCGAACACTCTCAGGCGCTCCAGCAGCTGCGGCGGATCCAGGAAGTGGTCGCGCACGAAGACGGCCAGGTTGTCCGCGATACGCGCCTTGTTGGCCGGGATGATGGCCGTGTGCGGTATCGGCAGCCCCAACGGATGGCGAAACAGCGCCACCACCGCGAACCAGTCCGCCAGCGCGCCCACCGTGGCGGCTTCGCAGAAGGCGCGCACCCAGGCCCAGATGCCGGTGTTGCCCATGGCGTGGGCCAGGATGAAGCCACTCACCATGGCGGCAAGCATGGCGAGGGCAATGGCTTTGAGGCGGCGCAGCTGGGCGCGGCGAGGGTCGGGCAGCGAGCTCATGCAGAGAGTATGCCTCGCGTGTGCGCATCGTCGGCGCGTGATCTGCTCTGCTAGACTCGCTGCGCGAATCCGGGTGGGCCAGGGCCGGGCCGACCCGCCGGGCCCAGCTCGGCTCTGACCACAGGAAACCCATGTCCGGTACGATGGTAGTGCTAGGCGTCGTCTTTCAGATCGTTCTCGGCGGCGTCAGTGCCATGATGGCGATCTTCGCCGGCGCCGGGCTTGCCAATTCGCGTGACCTGCCCGCCTGGGTGCTGGACGCGATGATGCAGTTCGTGTGGATCCTGCCGCTGCTCAGCTTTGCCACCGCAGGCCTGCTGATCTACTTCTATACGGCCAAGTCGCCGCTGCTGTCCTACTACTGGCACGCCATCCCCGTTGGGGTGTTCGCCATCGACTTCCTCATCATGGCCCGGCTCTGGTCCTGAACAGGCCCGGTCGCGACGGCGAAGCAGAAATACCCTCTGGCGTTGCCGCTGACAATGGGGATATGCCGGCCTAAGCCGGTGCGTCGAAACGCACGCACCGGTCGTTCTTGCAGGCGTGCCCCACCGTATAACGGGGCAGGCCCGCCGCCGGCGGGCACTTGCCGGATGCCCTCGTATGTCCCTGCCGCATGACAGCGGTTACCGCGGCCTCTTTGGCCACCCCGTCATGGTTGAACACCTGCTGCGCGGCTTCGTGCCCGAGGCCTGGGTAGGCGAACTGGACTTCACCACGCTCGAGCCGCGCGGCGGGCACTACGTGACGGACGATCTCGCCGAGCGCCGTACCGATCTCGTCTGGCGCGTGCGCCTGGGTGGCGAGCGCTGGCTGTACGTCTACCTGCTGCTGGAATTCCAGAGCCGGGACGACGCCTGGATGGCGCTGCGCATGCTGGCCTACGTCAGTCTGCTGTACCAGGATCTGGTCAAGACGGGCGAGGTCGGCCGCGCTGGCGAGTTGCCGCCCGTCTTTCCGTTGGTGGTGCACCACGGCAGCCGTCCGTGGCGGGCCGCGCGTGAGATGCGGGGCCTGTTTGCCGCCGCGCCCGATGCACTTGCGGCGTACCAGCCCAGCCTGCGCTACTTCGTGCTGGACGAGCACCGGGCCGGGCTGCCCGGCACGGACGACAACCTCGTCGCGCACCTGATTGCGCTGGAGAAGAGCCCCTCACCGCAGGCCACGCGCCGCAGTATCATGCAATTGCACCGCTACCTGAAGGCGCCGCGCCACGATTCGCTGCGCCGCGCCTTCACGGTCTACATCCAGCGCGTGCTGCTTGCCCGGCTCGTGCCAGGCGAGACGATTCCCGAAGTCAACGATCTCCAGGAGATGGATGCCATGCTCGCCGAACGCGTAGTCGAGTGGACCGAGAAGTGGAAGCAGGATGGATTACAGGCCGGGCTCGAACAGGGCCTGCGCGAAGGGCGCGAACGGGGCCTGGTGGAGGGGCGCGAGCGTGGCTTGGCGGAGGGCCGTGAAGTGGGCCTTCAAGAAGGACGCCAGGAAGGACGTCAAGAAGGTATCGACGAAGGCCTGCGTCTCGCACTGCGTACGCTGCTGCAAGCGCGGTTCGGCCCTTTGCCCGATTGGGCAGAGCCGCGCCTGATGGCAGCTGATACGAGCACGCTGGACGCGTGGGCGCGCGCTGTTCTGACGGCAGCATCGCTGCAGGCGATCCTCGGGCCAGCGCCGTGAGCACCGCTACAGATGCCCACGGTCGCTGCCCCTCTGATCAGAAGAACCCCAACGCGTTGGCGCTGTAGCTCACCAGCAGGCACTTCGTCTGCTGGTAGTTCGACAAGGCCATCTTGTGGGTTTCGCGGCCGATACCGGATTGCTTGTATCCCCCAAAGGCGGCATGTGCCGGATACAGGTGATAGCAGTTGGTCCACACCCGGCCCGCCTCGATAGCGCGGCCCATGCGGTAGGCCCGCGTGCCATCCCGGCTCCATACCCCGGCACCCAGACCGTAGAAGGTGTCGTTGGCCAAGGCAATCGCTTCTTCTTCGTCCTTGAACGTCGTCACAGACGCCACCGGCCCGAAGATTTCCTCCTGGAACACACGCATGTCGTTCTTGCCCAGCAGCATCGTCGGGCTGACGTAATACCCCTGGTCCAGGCCTTGCCCCGGCGCACTGCGACTGCCGCCGGTCAGGCACTCGGCGCCCTCGTTGCGGCCCAGGTCGATGTAACCCAGGATCTTGTCGAGCTGCGCCTGTGACACCTGGGCGCCCACCATCGTGGACTTGTCCAACGGGTGACCCGTCTTGATCGCCTGCACGCGCTTGACCGCCTTCTCCATGAAGCGGTCGTAGATCGACTCCTGCACGAGGATGCGCGAGGGGCACGTGCACACCTCGCCCTGATTGAGCGCGAACATCGACAGCCCTTCGAGCGCCTTGTCGAGGAAGGCGTCGTCCTGTGCCATTACATCGTCAAAGAAAATGTTGGGGCTTTTCCCGCCCAGCTCCACCGTGGCCGGGATCAGAGTGTCCGCGGCGGCCTTCAGGATCTGCTTGCCCACGGGCGTGGATCCCGTGAAGGCGATCTTGGCGATGCGCGTGCTGCTGGCCAGCGCATGGCCGGCTTCCTTGCCATAGCCATTGACCACGTTGACCACCCCTTTGGGCAGCAGATCGCCGATCAACTCCATCAGCACCATGATCGATGCCGGGGTCTGCTCGGCCGGCTTGAGCACCACCGGGCAGCCGGCGGCCAGCGCGGGCGCGAGTTTCCAGGCGGCCATCAGCAGCGGAAAATTCCACGGGATGATCTGGCCCACGACGCCGATGGGCTCATGGAAGTGATAGGCCACGGTGGTGGCGTCGATCTCCGAGATCGCGCCTTCCTGGGCGCGCAGGCAGCCGGCAAAGTAGCGGAAGTGATCGACGGCGAGCGGCAGATCGGCTGCCATCGTCTCGCGCAGCGGCTTGCCGTTGTCGATCGACTCGGCCACCGCCAGACGCTCCAGGTTCTGCTCGATGCGATCGGCGATGCGCAACAGAATCGCACTGCGCTCGGCCGGCGCCGTGTCCGCCCAACCACGGCGCGCGGCGTGCGCGGCGTCCAGCGCCTGGTCGATGTCCTCGGCACTGGAGCGCGCCACCTTGCAGAAGGCCTGACCGGTGATCGGCGAGACGTTCTCGAAGTACTCGCCCTTGGCCGGCGCCACCCAGCGCCCGCCGATGTAGTTCTCATACTGCTTCTTGAAGGGAAAATCCAGGCTCAGGCCGAATTGCTTGAGGTCCGACATGTCCATGATGTGTCTCCGTTGGGTTCTTTTGGGCCCGACCGAGGGCGCGGCTCGGGTGGTTCCTGTCCATGCAATGGCCATGCCAGTTGCGCGCCAGCCGCGGTCGCGTTCTGCGGCATAATGGCCTGCACACCAGAAGACAGCGCGCCTGTCGCATCGTGCGACACGGCAGACGTTGCAGCCGGCGACACTGTCGCCGATCGCGACAGGAGACAGCCATGAGCATCGGATCCGTCCGGGGTGAGTCGTTGGCGCCACCCGCGCGCCGACCCATCCTGCGGTCGTGGGAGCGCTGTGCGGGCATGTCGAGCGATGCCGCCGACGATCCGCAAGGCCTGCGTCGCGGCGAGCTGCAGGATCGCATGGCCCTGCATCACGACCTCCTGCAGGCGGCCGCGCCGGAGATCGACACACTCGCCAATCTCGTGGCGAGCGCGAGCAGCCTGGTGCTGCTGGCCGACGCGGGCGGTGTCATCCTGCAGTGCAGCGGCAACACGAGCTTCCTGCAACGCGCCGATCAAGTCGCGCTGCGCCCAGGCGTGAGCTGGGCCGAAGGCGAGCGCGGCACCAACGCCATCGGTACCGTGCTCGTCGAGGCGAGCCCGCTGCGCGTGCATGGTCGTGAGCACTTTCTCGCGCGCAACCAGATCCTGAGCTGCCATGCCGCGCCGATCCATGCTCCGCGCGGCGACCTGCTCGGTGTGCTGGACATTTCCGGGGATGCCCAGCACCTGCATCCCTACGCGCTCGGCCTCGCCACCCTGGGTGCACGGCAGGTGGCCAATCGTCTGCTCGTGCCGGCCAGCGCGCGGCAGACACAGCTCGTCTTTCATCGGCATGCGCCCTGCTCGATTCCGCCGAGCGCGGCATTCTCGTGATCGAGGACGAGCACATCGTGGGCGCCAATGCGGCGGCCGTGACCCTGCTGGGTACGGACTGGAAGCGCCTCATCGATCAGCCCGTCCGCGATTGGCTGGGCGCCTGGGAGCAGCTCACCGACCAGTCCCGCGCCGTGCGCAGCGCCGGCGGCGAGTCCTTTCACGCCGCGTTGCAGCAGCCCGTGCGCCGACGCCCTGTGTCGAGCCCGGCTGCGCGCGCGGCGGCGCCTGCCGTATCGCCGCCGTCAGGCGTGACGGTGCGTGCTCCCCAGCCAGCCGCCGACGTGCAGCCGTTACTGGCGAGCGCCGTGCGCGCGCTCGATGCCGGGCTCGGCGTGCTGCTGCAGGGAGAAACCGGCGCCGGCAAGGAAGTGTTCGCGCGCGCCCTGCACGGCGCCAGTCAGTGGCGGGGTGGCCCCTTCGTCGCCGTGAACTGCGGGGCCCTGCCCGAATCCCTCATCGAGGCCGAGCTGTTCGGCTATGCACCGGGGGCCTACACGGGCGCCGACGCGACGGCTCGCGCGGGCTGCTGCGCGAAGCCGACGGCGGCCTGCTCTTTCTGGACGAGATCGGCGACATGCCGCTGTCGCTGCAGACACGCTTGCTGCGCGCGTTGCAGGAGCGGCAGGTACAACCCCTGGGCGGCGGCAAGCCCGTGGCGGTGTCGTTCGGGCTGGTCAGCGCCACCCACCGCGATCTGCCTCGCCTCATGGCGGACGGCAGCTTCCGGGCGGATCTGTTCTATCGGCTCCAGGATCTGGCCGTGAGCCTGCCTGCGTTGCGGGCGCGCTCCGACCTGTCTGCGTTCGTCGCGGCCGAATTGACCGCTTTGACACCGCCGGGTGCCCCCGCGCTGCATCTCGATCCCGACGCCCTCGCGCAGCTGACCGCCTACGACTGGCCTGGCAACTACCGCCAGCTGCACAGCGTGCTGCGCACCCTGGCCGTGTTCCACCCCGACGGCGGCGTCGTCACGGCGGCCGCCCTCCCCTCGCTGAGCTCACAAGGCCATGCGCCGCTGACCGTCCCCGCATCCCGCGCAGCGCCCTCGGCGGCACCGTTGCAGGCGAGTCTGCGCAGCGTGTCGGATCTGCACATCGCCGAGGCCATTGCCCGGCACCGCGGCAGTCTGTCCGCCGCCGCCCGCGAACTCGGGGTGCACCGCAGCACGCTGTATCGGTGGAACACGCGCCAGCGGCCAAGACCGGACGGCGCGGGCCAGCACCGTGCCGAACCGCACTGACGGAGCGCGTGGCGATCGGCGAGCGTCATGCCTGAGTGGCATCCCTGCGGAAGGGGCCGACGCTGCGCTCGCGCCCCGCACCGACGGGCAGACGGTGCCAGGGCTACGATGAGCGTCTTGCGAGTTTCGTCCTCCCTTGCCATGGCTTCCTCCTTCTGTCCGCCCGCCAGGGGGCGCGCCTCCCCCATCGCGCCTGGCGCGTCGACCACCGCGTCCGGCGAGGACAACGTGCGCGTGCAGCGACACACGGTGGGCATCGCGCACGTCCACAGCATCCTGCAGGGCGCGCGGGCGCGTGGCCTGGACATCCCCGCGATCCTTCGGCGGGCCGGCATCGCCCCCGCGCTGTTGACCTCGCCGCACGCCCGGGTGGCCGCCATGCAGTTCGCGGCGCTCAACCGTACCTTGCGGCGCGTGTTGCGCGACGAGCTCTGGGGGCTGTGTGAACGCCCGCTGCCGCCCGGTACGTTCGCCGCGCTCGCAGGCTCGCTGCTGTCCTGCCGGGACGCGCGCGAAGCGCTCCAGGAGGGCCTGCATCGGGCGCGGCTGGTGCTCTCGGACGTGGCGCCACGGTTGCTGCCGGACGCCGATGGGCAAGCCCGCATCGTCCTCGGCCGCAGCCGTCCCCGACGCTATGATCCGGACTTCGTCGGCGCAGGCGTCATGTTCTATATCGTGCGCGTCGCCTCGTGGCTCGTCGATGCGCCGATGCCCGTGCGTGCCATCCATTTCGATTACGCCGCCCCGGCCCGCGTGCGCGATACCGACCGGCTCTTCAACGCGCCCGTGCACTACGCGCAACCCTGGCTGGGACTGACGCTTTCCGAAGACTGGCTCGACCGGCCCGTGGTGCGCACACAGGACGACTGGCGGGCGTTCCGCCAGGGCATGCCTTCCAACCTGGTGCTGCGCTACCGCAACCCGGATTCGCTCGCCGAGCGCATCCGCCACCTGCTGCGGGCCGCGCCAGCGCAACCGCCTTCGCTGAGCGAACTGGCCATCGCACTGGAGGTAAGCCCCGCCACCGTGCGTCGCCATCTGCTGCGCCAAGGCAGTGGCTATCGTCAGGTGCTGGACAGTGTGCGGCGCGATCTCGCCATCGACATGCTCGCCCGACGGCAGATCGACATCGCCCAGACCGCGGCAGCGCTCGGCTTTTCCGAGACAAGTACGTTCCAGCGCGCCTTCAAGCGCTGGACCGGGGTACCTGCGGGCGAGTACCGTCGGCGCAGGCGCGACGCCTGACATGCGCGCGGGGTGACGTTTTCGGCCATTCCCGCTGCGCCGTTGCCGCCATTGCCCCGGGGGGAGCCGGGTTCTTATAGTGAATCCAGGGCTTGCAGATGGCCGCGCGTCACACGACGCGGCCAGTGACGAGCCAAGGAGACAGCGCATGGAGACCGGTTTCGACCAGGCACCCTGGGTGGACGAGGACGTTGCTGCTTTCGGCGATGCGATGCGGCGCGTGATCGAACGCGAGTTCGTGCCCCACGAGGCCCGCTGGGCCGCGCAGCAACACGTGGATCGCGACGTGTGGCGTACGGCGGGCCACGTCGGCATGCTGTGCGCGAGCATCCCGCAGGCCTATGGCGGCGGTGGCGGCACCTTCGCGCACGAGGCCATCCTGACGGCCGAATGCTCCCGCCACCTGGTGAGCGGCTTTGGCAACGGCGTGCACAGCGGCATCGTCGCGCACTACCTGCTGCACTACGGCACCGAGGACCAGAAGCAACGCTGGCTGCCCCGCATGGCCACGGGCGAGCTGGTGGCGGCCATCGCGATGTCCGAACCCGGCGCGGGCTCGGATCTGCGCGCCATCCGCACGCGCGCCCGCCGTCAGGGCGACACCTATGTCGTGGACGGCGCCAAGACCTTCATCACCAACGGCTGGCTCGCCAACCTCGTCTGCGTGGTCGTCAAGACGGATCCGGACGCGGGCTCGCGCGGGATCTCGCTGCTGATGATCGAGACGGATGACGCCCCGGGCTTTCGCCGCGGACGCCTCCTCGAAAAACTCGGTCAGAAGGGGCAGGACACCGCCGAACTCTTCTTCGATGGCGTGCAGGTGCCTGCCGAAAACCTGCTGGGCGGCATCGAAGGCAAAGGGCTCGGCCAGCTCATGCAACAACTCCCGCAGGAACGACTCATCATCGCCGTGGGTGCCGTGGCGAGCATGTTCAAGGCGGTCGAACTCACCCAGGCCTACACCGCGCAGCGTGACGTGTTCGGCCAGCCGCTGCTCAGCCTGCAGAACACCCGCTTCACGCTGGCCGAGTGCCTGACCAAGGCGCATCTCGCGCGCACCTTCGTGAACGAGTGCGTCGTCGACCTGCTCGCCGGCCGGCTCGATCCAGCGCGGGCCGCGATGGCCAAGTGGTGGAGCACCCAGGCCCAGTGCGAGGTCATCGACGCCTGCCTGCAACTGCATGGCGGCTACGGCTACATGATGGAATACCCCATCGCCCGGATGTATGCCAACGCCCGGGTGAGCCGCATCTACGGCGGCTCCAACGAAATCATGAAAGAACTGATCGCCCGCACGCTGCAACCCAGCTGAGCGGACACGATCGGCAACGATCAACCCGAAGGAGACAGCATGACCCGAACGCCTCTCACCGCCATCGGCCTGGCCGCCGTCCTCGCCCTGGGCTCGACCGGCACTGCGCTGGCCACCGAGGCCTGGCCCACGCGGCCCCTCCAGCTCATCGTGGGCGACGCGCCGGGCGGCAGCATCGACACGGTGGCCCGTCTGGTGAGCGAAGGCGTGGCCGCCCGTCTGGGCCAGCCTGTCGTCGTGGAGAACCGTCCCGGCGCGAGCGGCATGATCGCCAGCAGTCAGGTGATGCGCGCCAAGCCGGATGGCTACACCGCGCTCTTTTCCGTGACCGGGCTCGTGATGAACCCGATCCTGTTCCCTCAACAGGCCACCTACGACGTCCAGAGGGATTTCAAGCCCGTGGCCATCGCCACGGAGTCGCCCATGCTCTTGGTGGTGAACGACCAGGTCAAGGCCGAATCGCTCGACAAGCTCATCGCCGAGGCCAAGGCCAACCCCGGCAAGCTGTCCTACGGATCGATCGGCCAGGGCTCGCCCACCCACATCTACAGTGCCATCTTCGGTCGCGATGCGGACATGGACTGGCTGCACGTGCCCTATCAGGGCGGCGGGCCGGTCATGCAGGCCTTGCTGGGCAACCAGGTGCAGGCGGCCTTCCTCACCTACGGCATCACGCGCCCGCACATCGAATCGGGCCGGCTGCGCGCCATGGCGGTCACAGGGCCGGATCGTCTGGTGAGCAACGATCGCATTCCGACCTTCGTCGAGAGCGGCTTTCCGTCCTTCAAGCACAGCGGGTGGATGGGCTACTTCATGCCGGCGGGCACGCCGGACGACCGCGTGGAAGCCTTCGCCCGCGCCGTGCATGAGGCCGTGCAGGAGCCCAAGCTGCGCGATCAGCTGCGCCAGATGGGGCTGGAGGGTGATGGCAGCGGCCCGCAGGCCCTGGCCGAGACGGTGGCCCGCGACAAGGTGCGCTGGGGTGACTGGATCGCCAACCTCGGCATTCCCATCAACTGACGCTGTCCACGGCGGCCGCCTTGCGCGGCCTGCCCACCGGGCGAGGCTGCACGGGGCGGCTCGCGGCCGCCGCCACATGCGCCAGGAACGCGGGCCCGCCCAGGGCCCATTGGCCCTTGACGGCTGCAGCGATGTTCGAGACTTGCGTGCTCGACAATCCCTCGTGCATCCATTGGCGATACCGTGCCTGACGATCGAAAGGCGTGTTGCCGCAGGCCCAGTAATCCGGATGCACACTCAACCAGCCCAGCCCGCTCGCGCCGACGTGCGCGCGCGCGGATGACCAGCGCCAGTGCTCCGCGTCGCTCGCGAGCCCATAGCGCACCGGCAGCGCCTCCAGCCACAGCAGCGCCGGGATGACCCAGGCGCCCGGCTCGATGAGCGCGCTGCGATAGCGTCCAGAAAAGACCTGTCCACCCCCGCGCTGGGCGGCGATGCGGCGCCCCAGCCCCTGAGTGAGACCGCGCAGGCCGTCGGCGTCGGCCGGCGTGACCAGGGCGAGCACCTCCATCGGCGTCATGGCCCAGCCATGGATGGCCACGCGCAGCCGCGCCGCCTCTTCGGCAAGCCAGCCCGCGCGCGCGTCCAGTGTCTGAACCGATGGCGAAACGGCCTCGGGCAGCAGGTGGATCTGCAGCAGGTGCGGGGTGTTGGGACAGTACAGGCGGCGCTGGCGAGCCATGACGGAATACGGAAGAGGGACAACCGGCAAGGTATAGCACATCGCCCTGGCGGCTCATGGTGGGGGCACGCGCATCCCGTCAGCGACGGCTGACTTGCGCTCAGGGAAAGTCCGGATGCGTCCGTCGCAAATAAACCTAACAATAGGTTTATAGATTCAATGCGAGGTGCTCATGGCTGGCGCACTGGACGGTGTACGCGTGGTGGACATCACCAACGTCTTCATGGGGCCATCGGCCACCCAGATGCTGGCGGACCTCGGCGCGGATGTCATCAAGGTCGAATCGCCGGACGGCGACGTCGTGCGCAGCATCGGCCCGCAAGGCGAGCAGAAGATGGGGCCGCTGTACCTGGGCCTGAATCGCAACAAGCGCAGCGTGGTGCTCGACCTGAAGCAGGCGGCCGGACGCGAAGCGCTGCTGCGGCTGGCCGAGACGGCCGACGTGCTCACCTACAACGTGCGGCCTGCGGCCATGCAGCGCCTGCGTTTGGCCTACGAGGACCTCGTCGCCGTCAATCCGCGCCTGATCTATGTCGGCATGTTCGGTTTCTCGCAGCGGGGTCGCTACGCGCCGCAGGCCGCGTTCGACGATCTCATCCAGGCGGCATGCGCCCTGCCGCAGGCTGTCGCCCTGGGCAGTGGCGACATCCCGCGTTACCTGCCCATCACCATCGCGGATCGCAGCGTGGGCCTCTACGCCTTCGGCGTGATCTGCGCGGCCCTGTATGCCCGCGAACGCACGGGCCAAGGCCAACGTGTGGACGTCCCCATGTTCGAGACCCTGTTGCCGAGCATTCTGGGCGATCATTTGTACGGTCAAACTTTCGTGCCGCCACAGGGCGACTTCGGTTACCCACGCCTGCTGTCTGCCGAGCGCCGGCCCTACCAGACCCGCGACGGCTACGTCTGCTGTCTGATCTACACCGATGCGCACTGGAAGACCTTCCTGCGGGTGATCGGTAAGCCTGAGCTCTTCGACACCGATCCGCGCTTTGCCAGCATCACGACACGCACGGCGCACATCACCGAGCTCTACGGCATGGTGGCCGACGAACTGCGCCAGCGCACGACAGCGCAATGGCAGGCCTTGCTGCGCGAGGCAGACATTCCCGTGTTCCCCATGCATACCTTCGACAGTCTGCTCGAGGATCCGCATCTGGCAGACATTGGCTTCTTCTCGGAGCAGGCCCATCCCGCAGTGGGCACCATCCGAAGCATGGCCGTACCCAGCGAATGGCATGGCACGCCGCCCGCGCCGCCGACGCCAGCCCCACAACTGGGCGAGCACAGCCGCGAGGTGCTGGCCGAAGCGGGCTACGACCCCGCGGCCATCGACGCCTTGTTCGCCAGCGGTGCTTCGGCCTGCCCTGCACGCAGACGTGCGTGAGCGCGTCGTGGTGTGGATCCATCGCTATCCAGCACACTGCCCGCCATGCTGGAATACGAGGCAGCAGCGCAGGGCGTGGCGTTCGCAAGCGAGGAGCACCGGGAGGCGGTGCGCCGCTTTGCCGCACGTCGCGCAGCCGCTGCCGCCCCCTCTCAACCGGAGACTTCTACATGAGCCAAGAACTGCTGACCGACGTTCGCGACAACCTGATGTGGGTGACGATCAACCGCCCGGAGCGGCGCAATGCCGTGAGCCCGGACGTGTTGCAAGGCATCTCGCGCGCCATTGATCAAGCCAACGCCGATCGCAGCGTGCGCGCCATCATCCTCACGGGGACGGGTGACGCGGCATTCTGCGCCGGCGCGGATCTGCAGACGGGCAAGTCCTTCGTCTTCGACTACTCGGAACCGCGCTCGGGCTTCGCCAATCTCTTTCGCAAGGCGCGTCAGAGCACCGTGCCGCTGATCGCGCGCGTGAACGGTGCCTGCATGGCGGGCGGCATGGGCATCATGTCCATGTGCGATCTGGCCGTGAGCGCCGCGCACGCCCGCTTCGGCCTGCCGGAAGTCAAGGTGGGCGTCTTCCCGGCTCAGGTGCTCACGGTGCTCCAGCACCTCATCGGCCGGCGCAAGCTCACCGAGCTCTGCATCACGGGCGAGCCCATCGATGCGCGCGAAGCCCTGCAGATCGGGCTCGTGAACGCTGTCCACGAGGACGTCGACCAGGCGCTGGACGCCCTGGTGGCGCGCCTCCTGGACAAGTCGCCGGCCGCGATCCGACGGGGCCTCTATCTCATGAAGACCATTGATGAGATGGCGTTCGAGGAATCGATGGCGTTCACGGAAAGCCAGATCGCGTTGTTCGCCCTTACCGAAGACGCCAAGGAAGGCCAACTGGCCTTTCGCGAGAAGCGCAAACCGGTGTGGACCGGTCGCTGAGACCCTCCAGGGAGCCCCACCATCATGGCCGCAACCTCCATCCGCATCGGCGGCGCCTCAGGGTTCTGGGGAGACAGCAGCGTCGGCGCGCCGCAACTGGTGCGCGAAGGTCGGATCGACTTTCTCGTCTTCGATTATCTGGCCGAACTCACCATGTCGCTGCTCGCCGGCGCGCGTCGGCGCAATCCGGCGTTGGGCTACGCCACGGATTTCGTGGATGTCGCCATGCGCAGCGTGCTGTCCGAGGTAGCCGCCCAGGGCATCCGTGTCATCAGCAACGCGGGTGGCGTGAACCCGCAAGCGTGTGCCCAGGCCTTGCGTGCGCTGGCCGACGAAGCCGGGATCAGCCTGCGCATCGCGGTGGTGGAAGGCGATGATGTGCTCGCGGCGTTGCCCGCCCTGCGCGACGAGGGCGTGCGCAACGTGCAGACCGGGGGCGATCTGCCGGCCGACGTGCTCACTGCCAACGCCTATCTGGGCGCGTTGCCGATCCGCGCTGCGCTCGATGCCGGGGCCCAGGTGGTCATCACAGGGCGCTGCGTGGACAGCGCCGTGACGCTGGGCGCGTTGATGCATGCCTTCGACTGGACGGCCACAGACTACGACCGTCTGGCGCAGGGCAGCCTTGCCGGCCACATCCTCGAGTGCGGGTGCCAAGCCACGGGCGGACTCTTCACCGACTGGCGCAGCGTGCCCGGCTGGGACAACATCGGGTATCCGATCGTCGAGTGCACCGCGGACGGCAGTTTCGTCGTCACCAAGCCCGAGGGCACGGGCGGGCTCGTGAGCCCGGCCACGGTGGGCGAACAGATCCTCTATGAGATCGGGGATCCGGCGCGCTATCTTCTGCCGGACGTGATCTGCGACTTCACGGACGTGACCCTGACCCAGGCTGGGCAGGATCAGGTCCGCGTGAGCGGTGCGCGTGGCCTGGCGCCCACGGCGAGCTACAAGGTCAGTGCCACGTATCTGGACGGCTTTCGCGCCAATGCACGCCTGTCCATCGTCGGCATGGAGGCCGCCGACAAGGCGCGGCGCACGGCCGACGCCATCCTCGCCCGCGTCCGGCGGCTCTTTGCCGAACAGGGCTTCGAGGACTTCACCGATACGCACGTCGAGATCCTCGGCACCGAGGCCGCCTACGGGCCTCACGCCACGCCCTGCGCGCTGCGCGACGCCACGCTGCACCTGGCGGTGACGCACCCGCAGAAGGCCGCGCTTGCCTGCTTCTCGCGCGAGATCGCACCCGCCGGCACGTCCTGGGCGCCCGGCACGACCGGCGTGGGTGGCCGCCCGCAGGTGTCGCCCTCGATCCGCCAGGCGGCCTTCCTGATCGACAAGGCGCGCGTCCATCCGCACGTGCACCTGGACGGCGTCGCCGTGCCCATGCCTGCCGAAGCCATGCACACCCCCGCCAGCGCCCAGGTGACAGGCCCCTCGGGGGCGGACACGCCGGCCGCGGACATTGCCGCGCGCCTGGACGACGCGGCCGGCCTGGTCGAGGTGCCCCTCATCCGCATCGCGCACGGGCGCAGTGGGGACAAGGGCGACATCTCCAATGTCGGCCTGATCGCCCGCACCCCGGCGCTGCTGCCGTGGCTGCGGGCGCAGGCCACGCCGCCAGCGGTGGGCGAGTGGCTTGCCCATCTCGTCCAGGGGCCCATCACCCGCTACGATCTGCCGGGCCTGCACGCCATCAATCTCGTCTGCGAGCGTGCCCTGGGCGGCGGCGGCATGGCCTCGCTGCGCAACGATCCTCTCGGCAAAGGCATGGCGCAAGTCGTCCTCGCAATGCCCGTGCGCGTGCCGGCGGCGCTGCTGCCATGACAGCGGCCGATACGACCAGCCTCATCCCGCCCGGCGCGCCGGGCGTGGCAAGGTATCACCAGCTCGCCGGGCTGCTGCGCCACCAGATCACCACCGGCACGTGGCCGCCGGGACATCGCCTGCCGACCGTGGAGCGCCTGGCCGACGAACTCGGCGTGGCCCGGATCACCGTTCGCCAGGCCTACGCGCAACTCGCGCAGGAAGACCTCATCACCTCCGAGCGGGGCCGTGGAACGTACGTCACCGACAGCCCCGTCGGCCCGAGCCCCGGCCTGCATGCGGCCATCAACGACCCGATCCAGCACCCCGAGGGGCTGGAGATCCGGCTGATTGCGCTCACGCGCGATCAACACCTGCCGGCCGAACTCCGGGTGGGGGAGGTCGTGCCTCAGGAGCCGTATGTGCGGCTGGACAAGATCCATCGGCACGCGGACGAGCCGTTCTGCCTGATCCAGCTCTTCATCGCGCAGACGGAATTCGACCGGTTTCCCGCGGGTGCGGAGCGCACCGCCAAGGTGGCCCGGCTGCTGCGCGAGCACACGCAGGTGCCGCTCGGCCAGCTGCATCAGACGATGACGGTGGCGCCCGCCGACGCCACGCAGGCCAAGGCCCTCGAATACGTGTTTGCCGGACCGATCGCGCGCGTGGTGCGCCGCATGACCGACACGGACGGCCGCGTCGTCTATGCGGGCGTCTTCTCGTATCGGGGTGACCGCTTCATCCTGGACGTGACCCTGCCCGCCGATCTCATGTACCGCTACCCGTTCGCCGTCGTTCCCGCGGCAAGGCCGTAGCGCTCACCGCCCATAGCTTCCCGCAGCACCCATGCCGCCCCGAACACGGGCAACCTTCAGGAGACTGTCGTGATGCGCGCCCCTACCCTGTCACGGTCCCATGCCGGCCTGCGCCGGCGCATGGGCGCGGCCCTTGCCAGCGCTCTGGCTGCTGCCCTGCTCGGCCTTCCAGACGTCACCTTGGCGGCCGACGCCTACCCCAGCCACCCCATCCGCGTCATCGTGCCCTTCGCGGCGGGCAGCGGCACGGACAACGGCGTCAGAATGTCCACACAATACGTGGCACAGAAACAAGGCTGGAACCTGATCGTCGACAATCGTCCGGGCGGCAATGGCATCATCGGCGTGCAGGAATTCCTGCATGGGTCGCCGGACGGCTATACCCTCATTTCCACGGGCAACACCACGCATGCGGGCAATCCGGTGCTCTTCAAGCAGCTGCCCTATGACCCGATCCGCGATTTCACGCCGATCCACCGCAGCCTGGTGGCTCCGCTCGCGCTCTTCGTGGCGCCCAAGCACAACATCCAGGACGTGCAGGGGCTCATCGCCTACATCCGCAGCCAGCCGCCCAACACCGTGACTTACGCCGCCGGCAGCGCCTCGCACCGCGCCACGGCCGAGCTCTTCAACCAGCGCGCGGGCCTGAAAACCACGCATGTGCCCTACAAGAGCAGCCCACAGGCCCTCACCGATCTCATCGGCGGGCACGTGGACTTCATGTTCGTGGATACGGGTGCGGTGCTCGGACAGATCCAGGGCGGCACCCTCAAGCCGCTGGCGGTCACGTCGGCGCAGCGCGTGGAGGTGCTGCCGCAAGTGCCCACCATGATCGAATCGGGACTGCCCGATTTCGTGATGACGGGCTGGAGCGTGCTCTTTGCCCCACGCGGCACGCCTGAACCCGTGGTGCAACGCCTGCGCGAAGCCTTTCGCGACTACTCGCACTCGGAGACCGGCACCAAGTACCGTCGGGATCTGGGCGCCTTCTACGAGGACCAGACCCCTGAGCAGCTGCAGGCCTTCATCCAGCGCGAGCTCAAGCTCTACCAGGACATCTACAGCAAAGCCGGTATCCAGCCCGAGTGAGCCTCCAAGGGATCAACGCCCGAAGAATTGCCCCATGCGCGCCACGGCCTCCTGCAGCCGCTCGAGGCTGTTGGCATACGAGAAGCGCAGGTAACGCTCGGGCGCGGCATGGCCGAAGTCCATGCCGGGCACCGCGCACACGCCAGCCTGCTCCAGCAGGCGATACGCGAGCTTGTTGCTATCCGGCGCATGCTGGCTCACGTCGGCGTAGATGTAGAAGGCGCCATCGGGTTTGACGGGCACATGCAGGCCCAGCCGCTCGAACTCGGGCAAGAGGTAGTCGCGCCGTGCGCGAAAGGCCTCGCGGCGCGCTTCGAACTCGGCCTGGGCTTCGGGCGTGAAGCAGGCGAGCGCCGCATGCTGGGCGATGGCAGACGGGCAGATGACCAGATTCTGCGCGAGCTTCTCGAACGCCGACACCAGCGCCGGCGGCACCACCAGCCAGCCCAGACGCCAGCCCGTCATGTGGAAGTACTTGGAGAAGCTGTTGACGAGGATGACGTCCTCGCCGAGCGCGGCGGCCGAGCGGCGCGGGCTGTCGTAGGACAGCCCGAGATAGATCTCGTCGACGATGGCAAAACCGTCACGCCGGCGCACCTCGCGCACCAGATCGGCCAGGGCCTCGGGCGCGATGGAGGTGCCTGTGGGGTTGCTCGGCGAGGCCACGATGACACCGGCCGTGCGCGCGCTCCAGTGTTCACACACCTGCTCGGCGGTCAGCTGAAAGCGGTCTTCGGGCGAGGTGGGCACCAGGGTGGCCATGCCGCCGGCAGCCGTCACGAAATGCCGATTGCAGGGGTAAGCCGGGTCTGCCATCAGCACTTCCGCACCCGGGTCCAGCAAGGCGGTGCAGGCAAGCTGCAAGGCACCAGAGGCCCCTGCAGTGACGATGATGCGCGCCGGATCCACCGCGACGCCGAATCGTTGCGACTGGAAGGCCGCGATGGCCTCGCGCAGCATCGGAATGCCCACGGCCGGCGTATAGCGCGACTTGCCGGCGCGCAACGCGGCTTCGGCCGCGGCCTGCACCGGCGCGATGGCGGTGAAGTCAGGCTCGCCGATGCTCATGTGCACGATGTCCTGGCCCTGGGCCTCCAGCGCGGCAGCACGCTTGACCAGCTCCATCACGTAGAACGGCGAGATGCGGTCGAGTTTGGCGGCAAGGCGGGGCATGGCGGGACACGGTCGGAGAAGCGATCCGGCCAGTGTAGCGTGCCGCTACGGAGCCTCCCGGCTCAGGCCGCAGGGCGCGTCAGCAAGGCCTTCAACGCGCCCAGCCGCTCCTTGGGGCTCATCCCCGCATTCGCATCCGGCACCGCGCCAGCATCCAGCCCCATCTCCTTGATGAAGCGCGAGGGCTCGCGCACCACGTCCTCGCGTGCGCGCCGCCGGCGCTTGCACCACGACAGGTGCAGGCTGCGCTGCGCGCGGGTGATGCCCACGTACATGAGCCGGCGCTCTTCCTGGATGCGCGTGGCGAGCGATTCGGCCGCGCGTTCCGGGTCGCCCTCCTCGTCGTCCTTGCCCTGGTGCGGCAGCAAGCCTTCCTCCACACCGGCCAGGTAGACGTGGGGATATTCCAGGCCCTTGGACGCATGCAGGGTGGAGAGCTTCACCGCATCGGGCTCTTCGTCCTCGCCGCGCTCGAGCATGGTGATGAGCGCCACGTGCTGCACCAGCGCCATCAACGTCATGCCGTCCTCGTCGGCCTTGCGCTTCAACCAGTCCATGAGATCGATCACGTTCTGCCAGCGCGCCTGCGCCGCCCGCTCGTCGAAGGTGTCGTACAGATAGCGCTCGTAGTTGATGGCCTTGATGAGGTCGTCCAGGATCTCGCCCGCGGGCTCGTTGCTCGCGGCTTCCTGGGCATCGGCGGTACCTCGGCCGGCGCGCCACTGCATGCGCTGGATGAAGTTGGCGAACTCGCGCAGAAACCGCAGGTTGCGCTCGGGCAGGGCCTGCTCCATGCCCTGCTCGAACACGGCGGCGTAGAGCGACACGTGCCGGTTGCCGGCATACGTGCCCAGGGCGTGCAGCGTGCCCTGGCCGATGCCGCGCTTGGGTGTGGTTGCCGCGCGGATGAAGGCCGGATCATCGTCATCGTTGGCGATGAGGCGCAGGTACGCGAGGATGTCGCGCACCTCGGCCTTGTCGAAGAAGCTTTGCCCGCCCGAGATCGTGTACGGGATCTTGAGCGTGCGCAGCGCCTGCTCCAGCACACGCGACTGGTGATTGCTGCGATACAGGATGGCGAAGTCGCGCCAGTTGCAGCGGCGCTCGAAGCGCGCGGCCGAGATCCGCATGCCGATGTTCTCGGCCTCCGCCTCGTCGCTGTCCTGGGCCAGCACGGCAATCGGTTCGCCCACACCCAGGTCCGACCACAGCTTCTTGTCGAAGAGCTTGGGATTGTTCGAGATGACGTTGTTGGCCGCCTCGAGGATGCGCTGCACCGAGCGGTAATTCTGCTCGAGCTTGATGACCTTCAGACTGGGGTAATCGGTGGTGAGCTTGGCGAGGTTCTCCACCGTCGCGCCGCGCCACGCATAAATGGCCTGGTCGTCGTCGCCCACCGCCGTGAACATCGCGCGCGGCCCCGTGAGCAGGCGCACCAGGCGGTACTGGCACACGTTGGTGTCCTGGTACTCGTCCACGAGCAGATAGCGCACGCGCGATTGCCAGCGCTCGCGCGCCTCGGCGTTGTCCTCCAGAAGCCGCGCCGGCAGGCGGATGAGATCGTCGAAATCCACTGCCTGGTAGGCGATCAGCGTGTCCCGATAGCTGCGATACACGCGCGCGGCGTCGCGCTCGGCAGCGCTGGCGGCGATGCGTTCGGCTTCCTCCGGTTCGATGAGACCGTTCTTCCAGAGCGAGATCGTGCTTTGCACGCTGCGCAGCAAGGCCTTGTCGGTGGTGGCGAGCAGATCCTGGATGATCGCCAGGGCATCGTCGGCATCCAGAATGGAGAACTGGGGCTTGAGCCCGACGTGGCGCGCTTCCTCGCGCAAGAGGCGCACGCCCAGCGAGTGGAAGGTGCTGATCGTGAGTGCCTTGCCGGATTTGCCGGGCAGCACGCCCTGCACCCGGTGCTGCATTTCGCTCGCGGCCTTGTTGGTGAAGGTGAGCGCCACGATGTTGCGCGCAGCGTAACCACACTCGCGCACCAGATAGGCGATCTTCTGGGTGATGACGCGCGTCTTGCCGCTGCCGGCGCCAGCCAGCACCAGGCACGGGCCGTCCAGGTAGAGCACGGCGTCGCGCTGGGCGGCATTGAGCCCGGCCGTGAGCGAGCCATCGGGAGCGAAGGGGGCGGACATCAGATTTCCAGGGGATCGACTTCGAGCTGCCAGCGCACGCCGCGTGCGGCGGGCAGCTCGGCAATGCGCGCGAGCCAGGTGCGCAGAAAGGCCTGCAGGGCGGGCCGGCTGCCGCTTTCGACGAGGAGCTGGGCGCGCTCGACGTTGTTCACGCGCACCACGCGCAGCGGGACCGGATCGTAGAGAGTAACCGCCGCGTCGGGCGGTGAACAAGCCTCGCCGATGTCGCGCGCGGCGCCGAGGAACCCGACCGTGGCGGCCAGATCGCCCGCCTCGGCGGTAAGCAGCGCCTGGTGCGCGAAGGGCGGCAACCCGGCCGAGCGGCGCTCCGCGAGGCCGTGCGCGGCGAACCCGGCGTAGTCGTGCCGCACCAGCGCCTGGTAGACCGCCTGCTCCGGGTAGCCCGTCTGAATGATGACTTCGCTGCCGCCCGTGTGGCGCCCGGCCCGTCCTGCCACTTGCATCAGTTGCGCGAAAAGGCGCTCGGGCGCACGGAAATCCTGCGAGAAGAGCATGGCATCGGCGTTCAGCACGCCCACGAGGCCCAGATTGCGAAAATCGTGCCCCTTGGCCACCATCTGCGTACCGATGAGGATGTCCACCTCGCCCGCATGCACCTGGGCAAAGAGCCGCTCGGCGCTACCCTTCAGACGCGTGCTGTCGGCATCGATGCGCGCCACACGCGCCTCCGGGAAGCGTTCCGCGAGCACTTCCTCCACCCGCTGGGTGCCGCGGCCCATGGGCTGCAGATCCTGATTGCCGCAATCGGGGCAGGAACGCGGCACGCGCTCGTGGGCGCCGCAGTGGTGGCAGCGCAGCACAGAGCCCACGCGCGCGCGGTGCAGCACCAGGTAGGCCGAGCAGTGCTGGCACCCGCTGACCCACCCGCATGCCGTGCAATTCAGCACCGGGGCATAGCCCCGGCGATTCAGGAACACCAGCACCTGCTGCCGCTGGGCGAGACGGGCCTCGATGGCATCGAGCAGGGCCGGCGCCATCCCTTCCTGCAGTCTGACGTTACGGGTGTCGAGCAGGCGCATGTCGGGCGGGGTCGCCGCCACCGCGCGTGCCGGCAGGGCGAGCCGCAGGTAGTGGCCGCGCTCGGCGTTGTGCCAGGTCTCCAGCGACGGCGTGGCCGAGCCCAGCACCACCGGCACCCCGATGTCGCGCGCGCGCCACACGGCCAGGTCGCGGGCCGAATAGCGCAGGCCTTCCTGCTGCTTGTAGGAGGTGTCGTGCTCTTCGTCGACGACGATGAGGCCGAGCTCGGGCACCGGGGTGAGGAGCGACAGCCGGGTGCCGAGAACGACGCGGGCCTCGCCACGCACCACCGCGAGCCAAGCCGCCAGGCGTTCGCCCTCGGCCAGCCCGCTGTGCAGCACCGCCACGCCGTGAGGCCCGGCGATGGCCTGCAACCGCCCCACCAGCGCCTGCTGCAGCTGCGGCGTCAGGTTGATCTCGGGCACGAGCAGTAGCGCCTGCCGGCCGCGGGCCAGCGCCTGGGCCACGGCGTGCAGGTAGACCTCGGTCTTGCCGCTGCCCGTGACGCCGTGGAGCAGGATGGCCGCGAATCCGGTCTGGGCACCGATGGCCGCCACGGCGGCCTGCTGGGCCGGATTGAGCACGGGGGCGTCGGCCGCCTGGCTGGGCGGCCCGTCGGTGGCAGCCTCGGCCGCCTTGCGTCGGCGCCGGGCAAGTCGGTCCACCGGCCCACCCGCAGAGCGCTTGCCCAGATAGGCCGACGGCTTGCGCAGCGGACCGGGCAACGCCGGAAGCATGACTTCCCCCAGGGGCCGGTGATAGTAGGACGCGGCGAAGGTGGCCAGTCGCAGCCAGTCCGGCGGCAGAGGCGGGACGTCCTCCAGAACCTGGACGATGTCGCGGACCAGGCTCTCATCGATGCCAGGCTCTGCCACGGTGCCGGTGACCATGCCCACGAGTTGACGCCGGCCGAACGGCACGATCACGCGCAGGCCTGCAGCGACGGGCGCGGGGGCCCGGTAGGCGAACGGCCCGGCCAGCGGAACGTCCAGCGCAACGTGAATCCAGCAGGGAACGTCGGCAGCTGACATGCGGACTTAAAGTGATTTCTGGATTGCGCGGCTAACTGTCATGAACGTTCCTGCGATTTCCCCATGATTCCTCACAGCCTGTGGATAACTTTGGGGAAAAGGCGCGGGAATCGTGCGAAAAGGGTCATAGCACATTTACCCGCCCCGTTGGAAGCCTCTATGACCGTGAAAAAATACCCATAAAATTCAATGGGTTAATACGTAACATCGTTTTCTCCGCCACGACCCTAGGGAGAACCCCTATACCACATTCTGCTGTGCACAATTCCGTGCATAGGGTGCGCCGCGGAACGTGGCGCTACGTGCGATGCAATAGTGCGCTGTGACTGTGCACAGCCTCGACGAGCGCGGAGACGGACTCCGGCGGGGTGAATTGCGAGATGCCATGGCCCAGATTGAAGACGTGCCCGTACCCGGCGGTAACCGGCCCGAAGCGGTCGAGTACCCGACGGGCGAGCTCGGCCACCTGCTCAGGTTGGGCGAACAACATCATGGGATCGAGGTTGCCCTGCAGAGCCACACGCTGGCCGACCTGCGCGCGCGCGCGGGCCAGATCCACCGTCCAGTCGACGCCCACCGCATCGCTGCCGGCATCGGCAATCTCGTCCAGCCAGAGCCCGCCGCCCTTGGTGAAGACGATGGACGGCACGCGCCGGCCTTCGTGCTCGCGGGTCAGCCCGGCCAGCACACGGCGCGTGTAGGCCAGTGAGAAGGCCTGGAAATCGCCGTCGGCCAGCACGCCACCCCAGCTGTCGAAGATCATGACCGCCTGGGCGCCGGCGGCGATCTGGGCGTTCAGGTATTGCGTGACGGCGTCCGCGTTCACTTCGAGAATGCGATGCATCAGATCGGGGCGCCGGTACAGGAGCGATTTCACCTGCCGATAATCGCTCGAGCCGCCGCCCTCAACCATGTAACAGGCGAGCGTCCATGGACTGCCCGAGAACCCGATAAGCGGCACCTGCCCATCCAGGGCGCGTCGGATCTCGCTCACGGCATCGAAGACGTAGCGCAGCGAATCCATGTCCGGCACCGCCAAACGCGCCACGGCCGCCTCGTCACGCACGGTGTGGGCAAACTTCGGCCCTTCGCCCGCCTCGAACGACAGACCGAGCCCCATGGCGTCGGGCACGGTGAGGATGTCCGAGAAGAGGATGGCTGCATCCAGCGGGAAGCGCGCGAGCGGCTGCAGCGTGACCTCGGTGGCGTAGGCCGGATTCTTGGCCAGGCCGAGGAACGAGCCGGCGCGCGCACGCGTAGCGTTGTACTCGGGGAGGTAACGGCCGGCCTGGCGCATCAGCCAGATCGGGGTGTATTCGACGGGTTCACGCAAGAGCGCGCGCAGAAAGACGTCGTTGCGCAAGACGGGAGGGGACACGGGGACGGCCTTCGCAAGATAAACCGGTCGATTTTACCGGTTCGCTCCGGCGCCCATGGCGTCGTCCCGATCGGCGCGCCGAAAGTCCGCCGACAGCACGCCGTACTTGCGCATCAACTGCCAGAACGCCCGCCGGTCCTGGTTGCCTGCCCGGGCCGCGTGCGTGACGTTGCCGCGAAAGCGCAGCAACATGCCCGTCACGTAGTCTCGCTCGAAGCGGGCGAGCACGTCGGCCCGGCTCGCGCGGTAGTTGGTGGGCGAATCCGCGGCCTGGGCCAGCGCCCGCACCGCAGGGCCGACATCGATGGCGGCATGGCCAGGCAGCGGGTCGGGCAGGCGTGCGGGCCGTTCAGGGACGATCCCCGGCACCGGTCGCCGGGCGGCCCAGTGGGTGAGCCGGGCCTTGAGCTCCTCCAGGCGCGCCGCGTGCGCAATGAAATCGGTGGCGCCCAGCGCCAGGAGATCGCCGGTCGCGCGGGCGGCCACCTGGCGCACGAGCAGCAGGACGGGTACCGGCAGACTGCCCATGGCGGCCGCGAGTGCCACCCGCGTCCAGGCCAGCGTGTCCGGGGACACCGGCAGCACGCACACGTCGAAGCGGGCGAGCGCGGGCGCCTGTCGCGCCAGCGCTTCGCTCGCGCAGACCGGATAGCGCGTCTGCGGCGCGGTATCGCCGTCCCATCCGCCCTCGGCCAGGCTCAGGCGGTGCAAGTGGATGGCGCCCAGGGCAGGCGCCTGCCAGACCGGCCCGAGCCAGTCCTCCAGGGCGGGGAGCGCCAGCACGGCGCAGTCGATTCGGCGGGTCATTGCGGGGTCTCTGGAATGTCGGAGAGGCGAGTGTGCGCAAGGGCGGCCGTCTCGCCTATCCGTGCCAGACGCAATGGGGCCACCACGGATACGGTCTGCACGTACGTGCGACAAAAGACGTTACGATACCCAGCCAGGCCGGTGCTGCGCCGCCGGCGCCTGTCTTCCTGTCTCTGGCTGCATGTCTGATCCGCCCTCCCCTGCGCCCGCCCCGCTCGCCCGCGTGCCCGCCTTGTTCGCCCTGTTGCGCCCGCGACAGTGGATCAAGAACGGCTTCGTGCTCGCGCCGTTGCTGTTCTCGGGGGAATTCCTGGATCGCTCGGCCATCGGCCCCGCCGTGCTCGCGGCCCTCCTCTTCTGCCTGGGCGCCTCGGCCGTCTACATCGTCAACGACTGGCGCGACATCGCGCGCGATCAGCTTCATCCGACCAAGCGCTTCACCCGCCCGCTCGCCTCCGGCGCCATCACCAAGTCGGCGGCCGGCCTGATCCTGCTGTTCCTCTATGCTTTGCTGACCGCCGCGGCGTGGGTGCTGCCGGGCGTGGTCGCCACCATCGGCGTCTATCTCCTGGTCAATATCGCCTACTCCTTCGGCCTGAAGAACGTCCCTGTCGTCGACATCTTCCTCATCGCGAGCGGCTTCGTGCTGCGTGTGTACGCCGGCGCACTCGCCCTGGCCCTTCCGGTCTCGGAATGGATGTTCGTGACGACGCTGTGCCTCGCCCTCTACCTGGCCGCCGTCAAGCGCCGACAGGAGCTGGCGCGCGCGGGCACCGAAGGGCGCGAAGTGCTCGGCCGCTATTCGATCCGGCTCATCGACCGCTATGCGGAGACAGCGGCCACGGGAACGCTGGTGTTCTACAGTCTCTTCGTGATGGCCTCACGTCCCGAGCTCATCATCACGATTCCGCTGGTGCTTTTCGGACTCTTTCGCTACTGGTACGTGGTGGAGACGCTGGGTGGCGGAGAATCCCCTACCGACGCCCTGCTTGCCGATGTTCCCCTCATCGCCGTCATCGGGCTCTGGGTTGCCGCCTGTCTGTGGGCCCTGTGGCCCGCCTGAGGACTCGCGATGATCCTGCCCGCCCCTCTTCGCTGATGCCCGCCATGGAATTCGCCTACCTCGTCACTCCCTTTGCTGCCTGGCTCACGGCGGGATCGCTGAAGTTCGCCATCAATTCGCTGCGGGCGGGACGCGGCGCGGTCGGGCTGATCGGCTATGGCGGCATGCCCAGCAACCACAGCGCCATCGTCACCAGCATGACGGTATTGATCGCCCTGCGCGAGGGCATCGCCCACCCGGCCTTCGGCGTCGCGCTCACCGTGGCCTTCATCGTGATGATGGACGCGGCCAGCCTGCGCCGGCAGGTCGGCATCCATGCACGTGCCCTGAACCGGCTTGGGTCGCGCCGTCTGGACGGCTCAGCCTTGCGCGAGCGCATCGGCCACAGCCGGGCCGAGATCGCGGGCGGGATCCTCACGGGCGCGGCAGTCGGCCTCGGCATGGGCTGGACGAGCGTGTCATGACCCCTGGCGCCCACCGCCTGCCGTTGGGGCCATGGCAGCTCGCCCTCGCCTACGCGGCGTTCGCGGGGCTGGCCACCCTCGCCAATCTGCTCGCGCAGGAAGGGGTGCTCGCCCTGCTTCGCGGCGCGCTCGCCCTCTACCCGGCCATGGTCGTGGGCACGGGCGTGGGCCTGGTCGTGAAGTACCTTCTGGACAAACGCTACATCTTTGCCTTCTATGCGCGCGATGCCGCCCATGAGCGCGAGACATTCCTGCGGTATGCCGTCACGGGGCTGATCACCACAGTCATCTTCTGGGGCGCGGAGATCGCCTTTCACCTTGCCTTCGGCACCACGCAGGCGCGGCACGCCGGCGCCGTTCTCGGGCTGGCGGTGGGCTACGTCATCAAGTACCGACTGGACAAGCGTCACGTGTTCCGGCGGCCCGCCGTGCCATGCTGAGCCACGGCTGGGGCCGCTGGCCTGTCATCCGGGGCGATCTGCTGCCCGTCACCTCGCCCGCCGCCGCAGCCCGGCTGGTGTCGGCCGGCCCTGCCATTGCGCGCGGCCTGGGTCGCAGCTATGGTGACAGCGCGCTCGCGGCCCACATGCTGGACATGCGTCCCTACGATTGGCTCATCGACTTCGATCCCGACACGGGACGCCTGCAATGCGCAGCGGGCACGACGATGGACGACATCGTGAGCGTGTTCCTGCCACGCGGGTGGTTTCCTGCCATCACGCCTGGCACGCGCTTCGTCACCGTGGGCGGCGCGATCGCGAGCGATGTCCACGGCAAGAATCATCATCATCACGGGTGCTTCAGCACGCACGTGGACAGCATCGACATCATGCTGGGCGACGGCAGCGTGCTGACGTGCTCGCGCGATGCCTATCCCGATCTCTTTCACGCCACCTGCGGGGGCATGGGGCTGACCGGCGTGGTGTTGCGGGCCACCCTGCGGCTGGTGCGCGTGCCCGGCAGCCACATCGCGCAAACGACGCGCAAGGCACGCAATCTGGCCCATGCCCTGGAGATCTTCCAGGCCGTGCGCGGCGCCACGTACAGCGTGGCGTGGCTGGATTGCCTGGCCCGGGGCGAGCTTCTGGGCCGGGCGCTCGTCACCACGGGCGAACACGTGGCTGGGCCACGCATGGCCGTCCCGCCGCGCGCGCTGCCGGTGCCGTTCGATCTGCCCGGCGTCGTCCTCAACCGGCACACGGTGGGCGCCTTCAATCGCCTCTACTACGCGCGCGAGCGCAGCGCGCGCGCCGAACGCACGGTGGGCTATGCGCCCTTCTTCTACCCGCTGGACGGCCTGCGTGACTGGAACCGGCTCTACGGCCGGGCTGGCTTCACGCAATACCAGTGCGTCATCCCGCACGAGGGGGCGATGGCAGGGCTCACCGCCGTGCTCGAACGCATCGCCGACAGCGGCAAGGGCTCGTTCCTGGCCGTGCTCAAGGAACTGGGCGCAGCCAATGCCAACCCCCTGTCCTTTCCCCTCGCGGGGTACACACTGGCCCTGGATTTCCGCATCGAGCCCGATCTGGCGCCCCTGCTGGAGGCCCTGGACGCCATCGTGCTGGCCCACGGCGGGCGGGTGTACCTCGCCAAGGACGCGCGCATGTCGGCCGACACCTTCCGGCGCGGCTACCCGGCCTGGGAGCGGTTCCAGGCCGTGCGCGAGCGCTACGGTGCGCACGGCCGTTTCGCGTCTGTGCAATCCCACCGCCTCGGGCTGGAAGCCTGGTGAGCGGTGCCTCGTCGCTTGACAGGTCAGGCAGGATGACATCGCTGCCGCGCCCTCTCCTCGGTCTGATCGCGATCTACCTCGTGCTCTCGGCACTCACGCTGGGCGTCTGGGAGCAGCGCCAGACGTATCGCGTCAACGGTGATGAACCCTGGTACCTGCTGATCGCCAGCGGCATCACCCGGTTCGGCACGCTCGAGCAGAGCCTGCCGCACGACACGGAGGTGGCCGAGCGCCGCATGGCGCGCGCCATTCCGGCCTATGATGCGGCCAACCCGGGTTTCACGCACATGGTCGCAGGCCCGAACGGGCGCTACAGCGTGCACAACCTGGGCCTGCCCGTGCTCATTGCGCCGGGCTTCGCGCTCGCCGGCGTGCTGGGCGCGCGGCTCACCCTGATCCTGGTCGGCGTGTGGGTGCTCGTGAGCGTGTGGCGCGTCGCGGGGCTTGCCGCGCCATCGACGGTCATGCGCACCTGGGCCACGGCCGGCACTGCCCTCGCCCTGCCCTTGCTGGGCGGCGCCGGCCAGATCTATCCGGACATCGTCGCGGGCGCCATCTGCCTGCATCTCCTGGCAACGCTGCTGTGCCGCGCGCCTGCCACCGCCGCGAGCTGGACGAGCGGACTGCTGCTCGCGGCGCTGCCCTGGCTGCAGATCCGCTATGCCGCGCCCACCCTGGTGCTGGCCATCGCGCTGCTCTGGGGCCTGCGCGCCGTGTCGCGCCAGGCGCGCTGGGCCGCCGCGGGGCGTCTGCTGCTGCCCGGCGTCGTGGCGGCCGCCCTGCTGGGTGCCTATCACCTATGGGCCTTCGGCCAGCTCGCCGGGCCCTACAGCGACGGTGCCCTGCGCCCGGGACTCACCGCCCTGCTCGTGCTGCTGGGGCTGCATGTGGACCAGAACCAGGGCCTGCTCGTGCAGAACCCGATGCTCTGGCTCGGCGTGGCCGGCATGGGTGCGCTGATCGTGCGTCATCCGCGCGTCGGCATCGCCACGCTCGGCGTCTATCTCGTCACCCTCGTGCCCAATGCCCTGCATCCGAACTGGTATGGTGGCTGGTCATTCTCCGGCCGATTCGGCTGGACAGCCGCCCTGGTGCTGGCCGTGCCCGCCGTGATCGCGTTCGGTCGCATCGCCACCGCCCGGCCACGCTGGGCGCTCGGGATCGCGCTTGCAGCCCTTGCCTGGCAAGGCGCTGCCTACGTGGGCTACACGTTCACCCTGGGCGCCGACGCCTGGTACAACCGCGCCGTCGGCTATCTCCCCACGCCCGGCCTCGCGGCCTATGGCCTCTTCGGCGGCAAGCTCTGGCCCTGGCTGCCGACCGTGTACGGCGGCGCCGATGACACCACCTGGCATTGGGCCCTCTGGCACCGGCCGAACATCGCCTGCATGGTGGTGCTCGCGGGGATGCTGGGGGTTGGATTCTGGCGTGCGCGAGCACCGGATGCGCGCTTCACGCGCGCCGTGCTGACCGTGGCCATCGCGGGCGTCGTGCTCATCGTGCTGGCGGGTACGCGAGGCCCCCGGCCCGTGCCCCTGCCGACGGGCCACGAACAGGGTCAACGCTGGATGCCGTGCACGGATGAACACACGGCGCAGCCTGTCTGCGTTGGCCGCTTGCGCGGTACCACCGGGCAACCTGAAGACGGCATGCGGATCGCCCGGGCCGGTCGCGACGCCCCCGGACTGCTCGTGTTTGGTGCCTTGCAGTGGCTCGAGCGTGGCAGTTACCGGCTGAAGATTACCTATGCCAGTCCGGCAGACGAGGGTGTCGAGGCAGGCCTCGCCGAGTTCACACCTATCGAATCGGGTGCGCCTGCTGCACGATTGGCGCTGCCGGGCACGGCAGGTGCGACCCGCACGGCCGCTGTCGCGTTCCACGTACGGGACGCGATGCGCACCTACGAAACCGTGGTGAGCTGGCGTGGCACCGATGATCTCGTCCTGCGCGCGATCCAGGTGCAGCCTACGCCCTGAGCCGGCTTGCTGGACTACACTCGACCCATGAAGAAAATCATCATCTTCGGCGCAACGTCGGCCATCGCCCAGGCAACGGCAAGACGATATGCGCAGCGCGGCGCACGCTTTTATCTGCTCGCTCGCGATCCGGACAAGCTCGCCTTGCTGGCGGCCGATTTGCGTGCGCGCGGTGCACAGGCCACACATACCGCGGTCTTCGAGGCCAACGACATCGAAGCACAGACCGGGGTCATCGACACCGCGATCGATACTCTCGACGGCTTTGACATTGCACTTATCGCGTATGGCACGCTGGGCGATCAGCGGCAATGCGAAACCAGCGTGGCGCTCACGCTGCAAGAGCTCGGCACCAACGCCTTCAGCCCTATCGCCCTGCTCACCCGGCTCGCGAATTACTGCGAGATTCAGCGCTACGGCACGCTTGCCGTGATCGGCTCGGTGGCGGGCGATCGGGGTCGCCAATCGAACTATGTCTATGGCACGGCCAAGGGCGCGCTGGCGATCTTCCTCCAGGGGCTGCGCAATCGCCTGGCCCATAGCGGCGTGCATGTGCTCACCATCAAGCCCGGCTTCATCGACACGCCGATGACGGCAGATTTCCCCAAAGGCAAGCTCTGGCGTTCACCCGAGACGGCGGCAAAGGGCATCGAGCGGGCGATCACCGCCCGGCGCAACGTGGTCTACGTCCCCGGCTGGTGGCAGGTCATCATGGGCGTCATCCAGAGCATTCCCGAGGCGATCTTCAAGCATCTCAGGCTGTAGCCACCGCCCCCGGCGCACCGCATGGCGCCCGGGGGGGTCGCGCTTCAGATCCTCGCCGAGCGCACGTGCACGTCGCCACCCCGGCTCACAGCGGCATCGCGAGGTGCGCCGTCGCGTTTCAGGCGTACGGGGATGGCCTTGGCCGCCGGCACATGGCTGTCCTTGGCCACGTGCCACAGCGGCAGCAAGGCATTGCACTCGGGATAGTAGGCCGCGCAGTTGCCATCGGGGATGTCGTAGGCCGTGACGCGCATGCCGTGCACCTCGCGCACCACACCGTCGTCCACCGCCGTCGACAACGTCACCTCCTCGCCTTCGCGCAGGTCGAGACGATCGATGTCGTTGCGGCTCATGAGCACCACGTGGCGCGTGCCCTGGATGCCGCGGAAGCGGTCATCGTAGCCATACACCGTGGTGTTGAACTGATCGTTGCTGCGCAAAGTCATGAGCCGCAGCACGTCATGCGGCACGGGCTCGACGTCCTTGTCCGACTCCAGGCTCGAGGGCGTCATGAAGTTCGCCTTGCCGTTCTTCGTCTGCCAGCGCCGCTCGCGGGCCGCATTCGGACGCGGAAAGCCGCCCGGCGTGTCCATGCGAGCGTCGAAGTCGTGAAAGGTCTCCGGCCAGGTTTCAGCCATCGCTTGGCGCACCGTGGCGTAATCGGCCATCCAGGTGTCCCAGGGCACCTGCCCGACGTCCGGCACGGTGGCCTTGGCCAGGCGGCCCACGATGACCGGCTCGGACAGCAGATGATCGCTGGCCGGGCTGTGCGTCCCTCGTGATCCGTGGATCATCGCCGTGCTGTCTTCCATCGTGACCACCTGTTCGCTGCCATCCACATGGCGCTCGGTGCGCCCCAGACAGGGCAGCAGATAGGCGACTTCGCCGTGGATCAGGTGACTGCGATTGAGCTTGGTGGCGATCTGCACCGTCAGACGCAGGCGTTGCCAGGCCGGTTCGATCCGTGAGGTATCGGGCACGGCGCGCACGAAATTCCCGCCCAGGCCGAGAAAGGCCTTCACCCGCCCGTTGATCACGCCCTCGCACACCTTGACCGTCGTCATGCCCTCGTGCCGCGGCGGTTCGAACGCAAATTGCTGGGCCAGCTTGTCCAGGGGCACCAGTTCCGGCTTCTCGCTGATGCCCACCGTACGCTGGCCCTGCACGTTGGAATGCCCCCGAACCGGGCACACACCCGCGCCCGGGCGGCCGATGTTGCCGCGCAGCAGCAGCAGATTGGTGACCATGTGCACATTCTCCACGCCGGCCTCATGCTGGGTGAGCCCCATGCCATAGATGCCGAGCGTGGCCCTGGATTGCACGTACACCTGGGCGGCGGCCTCCATGGCGCCACGCGTGATGCCCGAGCGACGCTCCAGGGCCTCCCAGTCTGCCGCGCGTGCGCTGTCGGCAAATGCCTCGAACCCGCTGGTGTGCTCCGCGATGAAGGCCGCGTCCACCACCCGTGGCGTGCCCTGCGCGATCGCGGCATCGTCCAGCGCGATCACGGCCTTGCAGATGCCCTGGATCGCCGCGATGTCGCCACCGATGTTGACCTGGTGATATTGGCTCGCGATGCGCGTGGATCGGGGCGAGAGCATCTCGCTCGGCGACTGTGGATTCTTGAAGGCTTCCAGTCCGCGCTCGCGCAGCGGATTGAACACCACGATGGGCACGCCGCGCTCACTGGCGGCCTGCAGGTCATGCAGCATGCGCGGGCTGTTGGTGGCCACATTCTGTCCGAAGAAGAAGATGGCCTCGGCCAGCGCGAAGTCGTCCAGGCGCACCGTGCCGACCGGCACGCCGATCGTCTGCGGCAACGCCACCGAGGTGCTTTCATGACACATGTTGGAGCTGTCGGGCAGATTGTTCGTCCCGTACAGGCGCGCAAAGAGCTGGTACATGTAGGACGTCTCGAGCGAAGCTCGTCCCGATGCGTAGAAGACGACGGCGTCGGGATCCGGCCGCAAGGTCTTGAGCTCCTGTCCGATGTGCGCGAAGGCTTCGTCCCAGCTCACGGGCACATAGCGGTCGCTCGCGGCGTCCCAGCGCAAGGGGTGGGTCAACCGGCCCGCGTTCTCCAGATCGAAGTCGCTCCAGGTGAGCAGTTCGCTCACGGGGTGGCGCGCAAAGAAGTCTGGCTCGGCTTTCAGCGGCGTGGCTTCCCACGCCGTGGCCTTGGCGCCGTTCTCACAGAATTCGAAGGGATGCGAGTCCTTGGGCTTGGCCCAGGCGCAGCTCACACAGGCAAAGCCGCCGGTCTTGTTCTGCTTGGCGAGCAGCGGCAGCGCACCCGCTGCACGCTGCCGCGTGAGGATGTTGACAACCGAGTAGGCAGAGCCCCATCCGCCTGCGGGGCCCTCGTAGGGTTCGAAATTCTCCTTGTGCGTCATGCCAGCCTCCGGTCGCCGTTCGCGCAAACCCGGCGGGCCCGCACGAATCATGCCGGTGGCGGGCCGTCAGCGCAGGACGTTCGCCGCTCGTGCCTCGGCGACGCGACGCTCGCCATCGGCGGGGAGCAACAGGCGACGGGCCACGAGATCGTCGACGGCGCGCTGGACGGCCGCTACATAACCCGCATGATCGCCGTAGCGCTCCTCGAGCGAAGGTCGGCTGTCGCCTGCGGCCAGGCGCGCGGCCCGGGTCGTGTGAAAGGGCAGGAAGCTCCCCGACAACCCAAGCAGATCCTCCCAGGGACGACCGACCACTTCGTTGTAGCCCAGGCTCGTGCCCGTGGGAACGGCCGCACCGACATCTCGAATGCCCGCAATGTCCAGCCCATCAGCATCGAGCTGCGGGACAAGGATGGCGTAGTGCTGGCCGGTCTGGCGCGGCGGCAGCTGGGTCGCGATGCCGGACTCGTCCGCATGGCGATACTGGGGGCCGTAATCGAGCCGTTCGAAGTCGTTGTGCAACCCGCGATAGACGACATCCGGGATCTGCCGGCCGTCGGACCAGCGCAGGCCGCGGATCTGCGGCATCTGCAGGTCTGCCGGGCGCACCAGGCTGCCGTCCGCCAGGCGCGGCACCGCATTGGCCGGCGGGGCGACATCACGCACCACCCAATCCTCCAGGGCCACCCACAGCGCCCGGAAGGTGTCGCCAAAGCGGGCCTCGGTGCCGGTCGGGTACCGCCCCTGGGCGGGATTGAACGCCACATTGCCATCACCGTGCTGCGTGCTGGCGTAGTAGTAGATGCGCGCGGTGTCAGGCTGCACGAGATCGGCCAAGCCCTCGGCATCGGTCAGCACCGGCGAGCCCTGCAACACCCAGAATTCGGTGCCGCTCAGGCCCAGGAAGAATCGCGGGCACGTTGACGTCTGGGTGCAGCGGGCGAGAATGCCGCCCGTGCGGCCCGAGATGCTGTCGTGATAATCCGTCGCCAGGCCTCGCGGTGCCGACTGGCCAAAGGCGGTGTGATCCGTGCGCAGCCCGCCCCCGCCGCCGGGTACGGCAAAGCGCGCGTTCACCTGCGTCTGACGTGCAGCCACGTGGGCGAAGATGCCGTCGAACACCCGCCGGCCTTCCAGATCCTGGTTGAAGCCCAGGTGCAGGAAAGTCTTCATGAAATTCCCGCTCTGCGACGTGCCCTGGCCCAGCGCGTGGCGGATGTGGCCCGCCAGCGGGTTGGGCGTGCCGTCCGCATCCCGGCTCGCGTGCCGGAAGAAGGCCACGGTGTCGCGCAAGGCCGCCAGGCCAACACCCATCACCTTCGGGTCGCGCGCCTCGTAGACCAGCTCATAGAGTCCATCCGGATCGAAGCCGCCCGACAGACAGACCCGTGTCGGGTCCGGCGTGCCCGGAAACGGCGTAGCCGCGTCGCAACGCGCGAAGGCCCACTGACTGGCCGGGATGGGCTCGCGGGCGTCGGTCTCGCGCACGCGCCGCGTAAGGCTGTAGCCGGGGCGGGTGTTGTCCAGGCTCACCGGCGCATACGGAATCATGCTGCCGTTGAAGACGCCGCCAGGCAACGGCAGATCCGCGCTGCGCGTCTGGGGCACCAGTTCGGCGCGATAGGGCCCGGTCACGGGATCGCCATTGGCCTGGCGCGCCACGGGCACGTCCAGCGTCAGCCGGGCCGGCGAACTCTTCGGCACGTCGCCCTGCCAGGCGCTGAAAAGCACGCTGTAGCCGCGCTCGAGCAGCATGCGATCCGGCAGGCCACCCGACAATGTCAGCAGATTTCCGCGATTGGGCGCGTCGTAGCGCAGCACGCCGTTGCCAGCTGCCGCATTGGCCGGTGTGAAGAGGACGAACTCGGTCGTGTACTCCACCATGCCGCGCGCGTTTCGCGGCTGGGCCAGATCGAGATCCGTGATGATCGCGTTGGCCGGGGCCGCGGGATCCACCTCGCCCGTCAATCGGCCGTCGATGCGTTGATAGGCCCCAGCTGTGCCCCAGGATCCTGCCACCGGGCTCACCTGGGTCACGGTCAGGTGCATGCGCGGGCCACTCACCTGCGGTGGCGGTGGCGCCGTGTCATCACTGCCCCCGCACCCTGCCAGCCAGGCGAACGCCACCAGCGGCACGAATCGGCCGAATCCCATGTCTGTCTCCTCGGAAAGGCCGGACAGGTGATCCGCCCGGCTGATCGGCAATGCGTGTCGCCGATTCGAATGGCCTGCCGCAGCCCGCCCTCATGGCGAGGCACGGACCGCGGTCAGGCAATGGTCACGTCACGGGCGCGTGCCCGCCCGCACGGTCACTCAGGCTGGATGCCCGCTTCCTGGATGATCTTGCCCCACTTGGCGGATTCGGCCGCCTGGAACTCGGCGAGCTCCTTGGGTGAATTCGTGAAGGGCGTCGTGCCCGTCTGGCTGTAGAAGCTCTGGGCAGCCTTGGCCTTGGTCGCGGCCACGAAGGTGTCGTGCAGGTAGGTCACGACGGGCTGCGGCGTGCCCTTGGGCGCGTAGGCCGCGAACCAGTAACCCATCTCGTAGCCCGGTACCCCGGCTTCATCGATGGTGGGCACCTCCGGCACCAGCACCGAACGCGTCTTGCTCGTCACGCCCAGCGCGCGCACGCGACCACCCTGGATCTGCGGCAGGCCCGTGGCCGAGTCCGTGATCATCATGGAGATCTGGTTGCCCACGAGATCGGTCAGCGCCGGCGGGTTGCTCTTGTATGGCACGTGCAGAATGTCCACGCCGGCCATCTGCTTGAAGAGTTCGCCCGCAATGCGGCTGGACGAGCTGCCACTGCCGAAGCTCAGCTTGCCCGGTTGTTCCTTGGCAAGGGCGATGAGCTCGCCGACCGACTTGACGGGGGATTGCGTGTTGACGACGAGGATCTGGCCCCCCTGGCCCAGCGCGGTGATCGGCTCGTAATCCTTGACCGGATCGTAGGGCAACTGCTTGTAGAGATGCTCGTTGGCGGCGTGCGTGGTGTTGGTGGTGATGAGGACGGTGTAGCCATCGGGCGCTGCACGAGCCACGTCCTGGGCGCCGATCATCGCACTCGCGCCAGGCTTGTTGGTCACCAGCACGGTCTGCCCGGTGCTCTCGGTGATGCTCTGGCCCAGGGCCCGTGCGAGCTGGTCCGTGGCGCTGCCCGCGGCGAAAGGCACCACGAGCGTCATGGGACGGCTGGTATCGATCGGTGCAGCGGCGTGGCCGGGCGCGGCGATCACGAGGGCCAGGACGGACAGTCCGGACGGGATGGTGCGTTTCATGGTGTCTCCTTGTCGTATGGTGTCTTGGGGTCGGGCACGCGTTGCGCGGGCGTCAACCGGGAAAGCCAGGAAGCCCGGCAGCGACGTCTGCCGGAAGAGGGACCGGCATGGCCAGCAGATGAAAGGACAGCGTCTTGCCGTGCGTGTCCAGGTTGAGGGCACCGTTGACGCCGCCATCGAGCACGTCGTCCAGCACCAGGTTGAGCGCATGCAGACGCGGCAATACGTACCGCCGCACCGAGCCGGGCTGACGATCGCCGAACCACGCGGCCACGCGCTCTGGCGTGACCGTGCGCTCGATCCAGGCAAAGAGATCCGGGCGATAGGCAATGACGCTCAGGCAGGAAATGTCGCCTTTGTCACCGGCGCGGCTATGCGCCAGGCGGTACAGCGGCACGAGCTCGGTCGACGTCGCGGGAATGGCGCTCATGCCGTCGTCTCCTCCAGAAAATGCCAACCAGCACGCACGAGCTCGCGCGGGATCGCGCACGTGAGCAATTCGAGACGCTGGCGGATGGCGGTGCGCACACCGCCGCCGCCCGCCGGGCCGCAGGTGTACAGCGCCGTGACTTCGCGCAGAATGCGGCGCGCGACCTCGGCATCGGCATGCTTGCCGGCCACACGCAGACGCACGTCTGTCGCCGCGCCGGGCTGCGCTCGCCCCGCGGCACGACCCTCGTCATCGGCAAGCACACTCATCACGCCGATGAGGTCGATGCGTACGGGCAATGCACCATCGAGACGGCGGCGCACGATATCGCCAGCGAGGCGCGCGCGCGCCTCGGCGTTCGGCCCGGCGTAGGAAATCTCGGCCTCGGCCAGCCAGCCGCCATGGTGATAGGCATTGACCTTGAGCGTGGGCGGACGCGCCGAGCCCGTCACGCCGCGCAGCGCGACACGGTCCGGGCCGACGGCCTCGAGCCAGGCATCGGTGATGTCGGCCACGACGTCCGGCGTGAGATAGCGCCCGGGATCATGGACTTCATAGAGCAATTGTTCCGTGACGGTACGCACGTCCACGCAGCCACCGGTGCCTTGTGCCTTGGTGATGACGCACTCGCCGTCGGCATCGATCTCGGCGATCGGAAAGCCCGGGTCATGTGGCATCGGAACGTCCTTCATGCCGGGATCGCAGAAGTACCCGCCCGTGACTTGTGCGGCACATTCCAGCAGGTGCCCCGCCATCGTGGCCCGGCCCAGTCGCTCCCAATCGTCCCAGCCCCAGCCGTAGTGCGCCACGGCCAGGCCGAGTGTGAGGGCCGGGTCGGCCACGCGGCCGGCGACGACGATGTCCGCGCCTGCCGACAGCGCACCGGCGATCTCCGCGGCCCCCAGGTAGACGTTGGCGCTAACCAGCGTCACGGCGTCCACGGCAGGGCCGATGTTCTCGCGCAGGGCCGCTCGATGCTCGGGCGTATCCACATCGTCTCCTGTGACGATGGCAATGCGCGGCGTGCGCAGGCCCAGCTCGCGCGCCAACGCGGCGATGCGCCGGGCGGCAGCGGGCGGATTGGCCGCGCCGAAATTGCCGACGATGCGAATGCCGTGTGCCAGGCAATCGGCCAGCACGGGGCGCAGCAACTCGACCAGCAGCGGCTCGTAGCCGGCTTCCGGATCCGCGCTGCGCGCCTGCTGCGCCAGTGCCAGCGTGCGCTCGGCGAGCGTCTCGAAGATGAGCGCACAGGCGCCGCCCTCGGCCACGAGCGTGCGCACCACCGGCCCGGCCCCGTCGGTGCGGTCGCCGGAAAAACCCGAGCCGCAGCCCACGCGCAGCAGAAGGGAGGAATCGAAAAAGGCATCGGCAGACATGCGGCCCACTATAGGCAGCACCCAATCATCCGTAAAATCGAAATAAGGATGATTTGATAGGAACGACAAATGAATCTGTCGACCCGACAGCTACGTGCTTTCCTGGCGCTCGTGGATGAGCGTCACTTCACCCGGGCAGCCGAGCGCAGCCATCTGTCGCAGCCTGCCTTCAGCGCGCTGATCCGGGCGGTGGAGTCAGAAGCCGGCACGCGGCTCTTTGACCGCACCACGCGGCACGTGGAGCCAACGCCCGAGGGCCTGATGCTGGCGGCTTCGGCCCGTCGGCTCCTGGCCGACTTCGAAGGTGCATTGGCTGAACTTCACGAGCATCATGCCCTGCGGCGCGGCCGGGCCAGCATCGCCGCCCTGCCCTCGATCGCGGCCGGCTGGCTGCCGCCGCTGCTGGCGCGATTCCATGCCGAACATCCCGGCATCGCCCTGCACGTGCGGGACGCTTTGCTAGAGCCGTGTCTTGCCCTGGTGCGCGAAGGTCAGACGGATTTCGCCATCGCAGCGCAAGGCGCCGACATGGCGGGCCTGGCCACCGAACTCTTCTGCCGGGACCGCTATCACCTGGTGTGCCGCCATGACCACCCGCTGGCCGAGCGCGCCCGCGTGCGGCTGGCCGACGTGGCAGGCTATCCCCTGGTGCAGATGGCAGGCTCGAGTAGCGTGCGCCAGCGCCTGGACCAACTGGCCAGGGACACCCCGCTGGCCACCGCCTTCGAAGTCGAGCACCTGGCGACGGCCAACGGTCTGGTGCTCGCCGGCCTGGGCGTTGCCCTGGTGCCCGCGCTGACCCTCTTTCAATTCCGCCACGACGAGCTCGTCACCCGCGCACTGCAGGGCCGGGAACTGCAGCGCTCGCTCTACCTGGTGCGGCGCAAAGGGCGCAGCCTCTCCCGCGCAGCCCAGGGGCTGTATGAACGCATACGCGAGGCGCGGCCGCTCGGCACTGATTAGGCCTCAGCCACCATCGATCACCACCAGCGCGCGCGCGGGCGCCTCCCCCACCGCCTTCAGGCTGTGATCCAGGTAACCCGGAAAGCGCACGCTATCGTCACGGGCGAGCAACACCGTGTGCTCGCCAAAGCGCACCTGCACCTGGCCTTCCAGCACGAAGATCGTCTCCTCGCCGGCATGGTGCGCCACCGCACGCTCACCGTGCGAGCCGACCTGCACCAGCATGACGGCAGGACCGCCAGGCCGCGACCCTGGCGAGATCGCGGCATAGCGATGGCCGCCATCGCCGGAATCCAGAGCGTGCTCGGGGCGCTCGTCCGCGCGGACGATCACCACCTCGTGCCGGGGGTCGAATTCGCCCAGCAGCACCGATAGCGGGACATTGAGCACGCCTGCCAGCACGTGCAGCGACCCCACCGACGCCGACTTCTCCCCGCGCTCGACGCGGGACAAAAAGCCCTTGTCCAGCCCCGCCTCCTGGGCGCATTGCGCCAGCGTCATGCGGCGCTCGCGACGCAACGCGCGTAGCCTCAGGCCGATCTGGGCGGGCGTGGGCGGAAGCGAGGATCGGGCAGCGGCCGGGATGCGGGGCATGGGGATGAACAAAGCGGAAACGCTGCATGATGCCACCAAGCCGGCTCCCCCAGGCAAACCCGGGTTGACGTCCTGGACAACCGATTGTAATTTGGACAACTTGTTGCCCATCAGGAACTGTCACTATGCAAGCCTCCGACGCCGATCTGCATCGCCGAGTGGATCGAGAGATCGCCGAGCGCATCACCCTGCCCTCCTGGACGCTCACCGAGCGTCTGACCCTCGCCTGCCGCATGCTCGCCGAACAAGGCCACTGGCACGGCGGGCTCGCCGGACAGATCACGGCCCGCGGCGAGACACCGGACAGCTACTGGACGCTGCGCTTTGGCGTCGGCGCCGACGAGGCGACGCCTGCCGAACTCATCGAGATCGACGGCGATCTGCAGCCGCGTGATGGTCGGTCCATGCCCAATCCGGCGACACGATTTCACATCTGGGTGTATCAGGAGCGCCCGGACGTGAACTGCATCGTGCACACCCACCCGCCCGCGGTCACGGCCTTGTCCATGACCGGCGAGCCGCTCAGCGTCGCGCACATGGACGCCACGCCGTTCCACGGCGACTGCGCCTATCTCGACGATTGGCCAGGCCTGCCCATCGGCAACAGCGAAGGCGAGATCATTGCGAACGCCCTGGGCAGCAAGCGCGCCCTGCTGTTGGCCAACCACGGTCTGCTCACCGCCGGCAAGACGATCGAAGAGGCCGCCGTCATGGCGATCTGGCTGGAACAGGCAGCGCAGGCGCAATTGCGCGCGCGAGCCGTGGGCCCCGTCAAGGCCGTCCCGGCAGAGCGCGCTCAAGGCGCACACGATTTCCTCGTCAAGCCCGAGATCACCGGACTGACGTTCGCCTACTTTGCCCGGCGCGTCCTGCGCCAATCCCCTGACTGCCTGGGCTGAGCCCGCCCGCGCCCTCACTTACGCCGGAGTTGCCATGCAGCGTCGCCGCTTCCTGACCACCGCGTCGCTGGGCTCCGTCGCCCTCGCCGCGCCCGCCATCGCGCAGACTGAACCCACCATCCAGTGGCGCATGCCCAGCAGTTTCCCGCGCTCGCTCGACACGGTGTGGGGCGCGGCCGAACGCATCGCCGAACAGGTGGCGGCGCTCACGGACAACCGCTTCACCATCCGGGCGTTTCCGGCCGGCGAAATCGTGCCTGCGCTGCAGGTGCTGGACGCCGTGCAGACCGGTGCCGTGCCGTGCGGCCATACGGCCGGCTTCTACTACCTGGGCAAACAGCCCGCGCTGGCGTTCGACACCGGCGTACCGTTCGGCCTCACGCCGCGTCAGCAGGATGCGTGGTTGCGCCACGGCGGCGGCGATGCCCTCATGCAGCCGCTGTACGCCCAATTCAACGCGATCGCGATCCCGTGCGGCAACACGGCGCCCAGATGGGTGGCTGGTTTCGCAAGCCGATCGACAAGGTCGAGGATTTGAAGGGGCTGCGCATCCGCACGCCCGGCCTGCTCAGCAAGGTCTACGAAAAGCTGGGGGCGATCCCGCAGCAGATCGCCGGCAGCGACATCTATCCGGCGCTCGAGAAAGGCTCGCTGGATGCCGTCGAGTTTGTCGGACCCTTCGACGACGAGAAGCTGGGTTTCGCCAAGGTGGCGCAGTATTACTACGGCCCTGGCGTGATGGAGCTCGGGGCAAACCTGGCCTTCACCGTCAATCGGGACGCCTGGGCCGGCCTGCCGCCCCGCTACCAGGCCGTGTTGCGTGCGGCCTGCGCTGAAGCCGCGGCCGATCTGCTGGCCAAGTACGATGCCAACAATATCTCGGCATTGCGCCGCCTGATCGCCCAGGGCACGCAACTCAAGAGCTGGCCTGTACCGGTCATGCAGGCCATGCAGGACGCCACGCGTGCCGTGCTGGACGAGTACGCCGCAGCCGACGCGAGCTTCGCCGAGGTGCTGAAATCGTGGCGGACGTTCCGCTCGGATCAGCTCCTGTGGGCGAGCGTGAATGATGGCGCGGCGTCCCAGTTCCTCATGAGTACGCGACAGAAAGGGGTGTGATCGCTCCGGCCGACGCGACGTCGCCCGTCACACTCACCGCCGCGGCACGTGAGGCTGTGCGTTGATGACGTCGGGCTGCTCGCGCAGGCGTCGCGAGGCCTCCTCGGCCGACATGCCCTCAGGCGGGGCCACCAGAGCGCCGTCGATCACGCCCAGCGTCTGCACCATGCGCACACCGACCGCATCGTTGGCCGTCTGTGCACCAAAGGAGCGCGGCCCCTGGCGGTACTGCACGACGACGAGGTTGGTGGTCTCGGCTGCCGGGGGCGAGGCAGGTGCCCGCACGCCACGTTCACCACCCATCCATGTCGGCATCCAGGCACACCCCGACAGCACGGTGGCCGCCAGGCCGCAGAGAACGAGCGGCCGCAGACCGGCCAGACGACGACGAGGGAAAGACGCAGGCATGGGGGAGCACCGGAAAATGGCGAAACCCCAAGCATAGCAATGACGCGCGGTGCCACCGCGCGGCGACGTGACGTGCGGGGTGTAGGCCGCGATCGTGTGCCTCAAAAAACAAAACCCGCCAGCGGCCTTGACGGGCCGGGCGGGTCCAGACGCCACCCACCGGCGCAGACCGGCGGGCGAACATGCCAAGCGATCAGCGACCGCGAAGCTTGCGGATCGCGGCGAGCTGGGCAGCCAGCATCGCGAGTTCGGCTTCGACGACGGCGACTTCGGTCTTGTCCTTGGCTTGGCGCAGCGCTTCCTCGGCCTGCTGGCGTGCAGCCACAGCCTTGGCTTCGTCCAGATCCTGCGAGCGGATCGCGGTATCGGACAGCACCGTGACGGTACCCGGTTGGACTTCGAGCAGACCGCCAGCGACGAAGACGTGCTCTTCGCTGTTGTCGGCACGCACGATCTTGACCGTGCCAGGACGGATGCGCGAGATCAGCGGCGTGTGACCGGGCAGAATGCCGAGTTCGCCGGCTTCGCCCGGCAGGGACACGAACTTCGCCTCGCCGGCGAACAGCGAGTGCTCGGCGCTCACGACATCGACGTGAATGGTTGCCATGGGGCTATTCCTCGTGGAGCATCGCGCAGGCCGAACGACCCGGCCTGGCATTGCAAAGGGTTCCGCAGGGCCGCCCCCAGAGGGCGGCCACTGCGCGAACGGATTACTTCAGGGTCTTGGCCTTCTCGAAGGCTTCATCGATCGTGCCGACCATGTAGAAGGCCTGCTCGGGCAGTGCATCGCACTCGCCTTCGACGATCATCTTGAAGCCACGGATGGTTTCCTTCAGCGGCACGTACTTGCCCGGGGCGCCCGTGAACACTTCGGCCACGTGGAACGGCTGCGACAGGAAGCGCTGGATCTTACGCGCGCGGGCCACGGCCTGCTTGTCTTCCGGCGACAGTTCGTCCATGCCCAGAATCGCGATGATGTCGCGCAGTTCCTTGTAGCGCTGCAGCGTCTGCTGCACGCCACGGGCCACGGCGTAGTGCTCTTCGCCCACGACTTGCGGGTCGAGCTGGCGGCTGGAGGAATCGAGCGGATCGACGGCCGGGTAGATACCCAGGGCGGCGATGTCACGCGACAGCACGACGGTCGAGTCCAAGTGGAGGAAGGTCGTGGCAGGCGACGGGTCGGTCAAGTCATCCGCCGGCACGTACACGGCCTGGATCGAGGTGATCGAGCCAGTCTTCGTGGAGGTGATGCGCTCTTGCAGACGGCCCATTTCCTCGGCCAGCGTCGGCTGGTAGCCCACGGCGGAGGGCATACGCCCCAGCAGTGCGGACACTTCCGTACCGGCCAGGGTGTAGCGATAGATGTTATCGACGAAGAAGAGGATGTCGCGGCCTTCGTCGCGGAACTTCTCGGCCATCGTCAGGCCGGAGAGCGCCACGCGCAGACGGTTGCCGGGGGGCTCGTTCATCTGACCGAACACCATCGCCACCTTGGACTCGGGCAGGTTGTCCATCTTGATGACGCCAGCTTCTGCCATTTCGTGGTAGAAGTCGTTGCCTTCACGCGTACGCTCGCCCACACCGGCGAACACCGACAGACCGCTGTGGGCCTTGGCGATGTTGTTGATGAGTTCCAGCATGTTCACGGTCTTGCCCACGCCGGCGCCGCCGAACAGGCCGACCTTGCCGCCCTTGGCGAACGGGCAGACCAGGTCGATCACCTTGATGCCGGTTTCGAGCAGGTCGACCGAAGGCGACAGCTCGTCGAATGCAGGCGCTTCCTGGTGGATGGCGCGACGCTCGTCGGACAGGATGGGGCCGACTTCATCGATCGGGCGACCCAGCACGTCCATGATGCGGCCCAGGGTGCCCTGACCCACGGGCACCGAGATCGGCGCGCCGGTGCCGGTCACGGCCATGCCGCGACGCAGGCCGTCGGACGAACCCATGGCGATGGTACGCACCACGCCGTCGCCCAGCTGCTGCTGCACTTCGAAGGTCAGACCCTTTTCGGCGTACGCGGAGCTCTCGTCGGCCAGGGTGAGGGCATCATAGACCTTGGGCATCTGGTCGCGGGGGAACTGAATATCCACCACGGCGCCGATGCACTGGACGATGGTTCCGTTGCTCATGTCGATTCCTTGTGTAGTGAGATGCACCGCCATTCGCGTCGCACCCCGCAGTTTCCTGTTCGTGTTCGGATGCGCTCGCCTCAAACGGCGGCGGCACCCCCCACAATTTCCGAAATTTCTTTGGTGATGGCGGCTTGACGGGTCTTGTTGTAGACCAGTTGAAGCTCGCCGATCACCTTCTTGGCATTGTCAGAGGCTGCCTTCATCGCGACCATGCGGGCGGACTGCTCCGAGGCCATGTTCTCGGCCACGGCCTGGTACACCAGAGCTTCCACATAGCGCAGCAGCAGCTCGTCGATCACCGTCTTCGCGTCGGGCTCATAGATGTAGTCCCACGCGTAGCTGCTCTTCTCGGCTTCCGACTGCTGCAGGCGCTCTGCCGACAGGGGCAACAGCTGCTCGAGCACGGGTTCCTGGCGCATCGTGTTAACGAAGCGGTTGTAGGCCAGGTACACGGCATCGATCTTGCCGGCTTCGAAATCGTCGAGTTGCACCTTGATGGCGCCGATCAGACGTTCGAGATGCGGCGTATCGCCCAGCTGCACTTCCTGCGACACCAGGTTCACGCCAAGCCGGGTCAGAAACGCCAACCCCTTGTTGCCGATCGCCGTGACCTGCAGCGCCACGTTGCTCGCGTCGTATTCCTTGATGCGATTGAGCACCGAGCGCAGCACGTTCGTGTTCAGACCCCCGCACAGACCCTTGTCGGTGGTGACCACGATGATGCCCGCGGACTTGATCTCACCCGTTTCCTGCAGGTACGGGTGGACGTAGTCCGGGTCGGCCTGCGACATATGGGCGGCGATGTTGCGCACCTTGTCGGCGTACGGACGAGCCGCGCGCATCCGATCCTGCGCCTTGCGCATCTTGGATGCGGCGACCATCTCCATCGCCTTGGTGATCTTGCGCGTGTTTTGCACGCTCTTGATCTTGGTACGAATTTCCTTGATTCCGGCCATAGCTTAATCCTAGACCCGGGGCAGCCAGTTGCCTGGCCGCCCCTCGGTGTTTAGAACGAACCGTTCTTCTTGAAGTCCTTGATGGCCTCGACCAGCTTGGGCTCATCGTCCTTCGACAGTTCCTTGGTGTCCTCGATGCGGCCGATGAGGTCGGCATGCTTGGACTTGAGGAAGTCCTTCAGGCCCTTCTCGAACGGCAGCACCTTTGCCACGTCCACGTCGTCCAGATAGCCGTTGTTCACGGCGAAGAGCGACACGGCGAGTTCCCACACCTGCAGCGGCTGGTACTGGGGCTGCTTGAGCAGCTCCACCACGCGCTTGCCGCGCTCGAGCTGGCGGCGGGTGGCTTCGTCCAGATCGGAGGCGAACTGCGCGAACGCAGCCAGTTCACGATACTGGGCGAGGTCGGTACGGATACCGCCCGACAGCTTCTTCACGACCTTGGTCTGCGCAGCACCACCGACGCGGGACACGGAGATACCGGCGTTGATGGCCGGGCGCACACCGGCGTTGAAGAGGTCGGTTTCCAGGAAGATCTGGCCGTCGGTGATCGAGATCACGTTGGTGGGCACGAAGGCCGACACGTCACCGGCTTGCGTTTCGATGATCGGCAGCGCCGTCAGCGAACCCGTCTTGCCCTTGACCTCGCCGTTGGTGAACTTCTCGACATACTCTTCGTTCACACGAGCGGCACGCTCGAGCAGACGGGAGTGGAGATAGAACACGTCGCCGGGGTAGGCTTCGCGGCCGGGCGGGCGGCGCAGCAGCAGCGAGACTTGACGGTAGGCCCAGGCCTGCTTGGTCAGGTCGTCATAGATGATGATGGCGTCTTCGCCACGATCGCGGAAGTACTCGCCCATCGTGCAGCCGGAGTAGGCAGCCAGGTATTGCATGGCGGCCGATTCGGCAGCCGGCGCAGCGACGATGATCGTGTATTCAAGGGCGCCGTCTCTTCGAGCTTGCGCACCACGTTGTTGACGGTCGACGCCTTCTGGCCGATCGCCACGTACACGCAGGTGATGCCCTTGCCCTTCTGGCTGATGATCGTGTCGACGGCCACCGCGGTCTTGCCGGTCTGGCGATCGCCAATGATCAGCTCGCGCTGACCGCGGCCGATCGGCACCATGGCGTCGATAGCCTTCAGGCCGGTCTGCACCGGTTGCGAGACGGACTTACGGGCGATCACGCCCGGCGCGACCTTCTCGAGCACGTCGGTCATCTTCGCGTTGATCGGGCCCTTGCCGTCGATCGGCATGCCCAGCGCGTTGACGACACGACCCTTGAGCTCGGGGCCCACCGGCACTTCCAGAATGCGGCCGGTCGTCTTGACCGGATCGCCTTCGGAGATCTGGGTGTACTCACCCAGGATCACGGCGCCGACGGAGTCACGCTCGAGGTTGAGCGCGAGACCGAAGGTGTTGTTCGGGAACTCGAGCATTTCGCCCTGCATCACATCGGACAGACCGTGGATGCGGGTGATGCCGTCAGTGACCGACACCACGGTACCTTGGGTGCGGATATCGGTCGACGCGCCCAGGCCCTGGATACGGCTCTTCAGCAGTTCGCTGATCTCGGACGGATTGAGTTGCATGGATAGACTCCTGGAATCCTGTTGGCCGGCGCCTGTCAGTTGGCGACCAGCGAATCGCGCATGCGCTCGAGCTGCGCACGCACCGAAGCGTCCAGCACCTGGTCGCCCACCGCGACGCGCACGCCGCCGATCAGCGCGGGCTCGACGCGCACGATCGGCTTGAGCTTCAGACCAAATTTCTTCTCGAGCCCGGCGAGCAGGTCGGCCACCTGCGCGCTGGTCAGCTCGTACGCGCTCGCGATGTGCGCGTCGGCAACGCCTTCGTGCCGGTTCTTCAGCTGGCCGAACTGCACCGCGATCTCGGGCAGCAGGTCAAGCCGGTCATTCTCGGCAAGAAGGGAAAGGAAATTCGCGGCCGTCGGGGAGACGGTCGACTTCACCAACGAGCCCAACAGCCCGGCGCGCGCGGGGGCGTCCAGGCGGGGGTCGGCGAGGGCAGCCTGCACCTCGGGGTGCTCAGCGGCCTGCGCCATCTCGTTGACCAGCGCCGCCCAGGCTGCCAGGTCGGCACCGTCGGTGCGCGCGGCGCCGAACAGAGCTTCGGCGTACGGCCGGGCGATGGTAGACAGTTCAGCCATGGTTCGGCATCCGGGGGTTAGAGTTGCGCCTTGAGCTGGCCCAGCAGGTCGGCATGCGCCTGCGCGTTGACTTCACGGCGCAGGATCTGCTCGGCGCCCTTGACGGCCAGATCGGCCACGGCATCGCGCAGCGCCGCACGGGCACGCTGGACTTCCTGTTCGGCTTCCTGCTGAGCTTGTGCCACGATGCGGGCACGCTCGGCTTCCGCCTCGCGGCGAGCCTGCTCGATCAGCGCAGCAGCCTGCTTCTCGGCGTCCGCCACGCGGGCCTGGTTCTCGGCCTTGGCGGAAGACTCCAGCAGACTGACACGGGCTTGCGCCTGTGCGAGATCCGCGCGGCCACGCTCGGCATCGGCCAGCCCGGCAGCGATTTTCTGGCGGCGCTCTTCCATGGCCTTCGTCAGCGGCGGCCACACGAATTTCATCGTGAACCAGCCGAGAATGAAGAACACGAGCATCTGAAAGATGATCGTTGCGTTCAGATTCACGGTCGTTTCCCTATAGCAATGATGCGTCAGTCGTGGCGGCGGCACCTCGGCCCATCGGACCGCCACGCCTTGTTTAGCGCGAGGCTTTCAGCCTGTTGCTTAGGCCACGAACGGGTTCGCGAACGCGAACAGCATGGCGATACCCACACCGATCAGGAACGCGGCGTCGATCAGACCAGCCAGCAGGAACATCTTGGTTTGCAGAGCGTTCATCAGCTCAGGCTGGCGAGCCGAAGCTTCCAGATACTTGCCGCCCATGATGGCGATACCGATGCAAGCACCGATGGCGCCCAGGCCGATGATGAAAGCGCAAGCGAGAGCAACGAAAGCGACGTCGGTCATGACAACTCCTAGGAAATGAAATCAGAAGCGAAAACAAGGTTGGAAATTGGTGAGGTCCCGGAAGAATGGAACCGCACCCTGCACCCGGTATGACCCGGCGTTTTCGGTACATGTCAGCGCCGGCCCGTCCGCCCGTCGGGGCGCCGCCCCGCCGGGTAACGGCGAACGGGCCGGGCCGGATTGCACCATCTAGTGCCCTTCGTGTGCCTGACCGATGTACACGAGGGTGAGCATCATGAAGATGAACCCTTGCAGCAACACGATCATCACGTGGAAGATGGCCCAGATGGAACCCGCCAGCAGGTGCCCGAAACCGAATGCCAGGCTGGAGGCGTTGAAGCCCGTCCAGCCAGCGCCCAAGAGCGCGATCAGCATGAAAATGAGTTCGCCGGCGAACATGTTGCCAAACAACCGCATGCCCAGCGAGACCGTCTTGGCGAGGTACTCGATGACATTCAGGAGGAAGTTGGCAGGTGCCAGCACGACGGCGCCGATGCCATGGGCATGGAACGGCGCGGTAAAGAGTTCCTTCACGAAACCGCCCGGGCTCTTGATCTTGGCGCCGTAGTACAGCGACAGCAGGAGCACACCGAGGGCCATGCCCAGGGGCACGTTCAGATCAGCCGTGGGAAGGATGCGATGGTACGGAATCAGCGCTTCGAGGCCGGTCCATGCCAGGATGCGGGGGATCAGATCGACCGGCACCAGATCGAGTGCGTTCATCAGCACGATCCAGAGGAACACGGTCAGCGCGAGCGGCGAGACGAAACGACGCGATGCCTCGTTCGGAACGATGCTCTTGGACTGCTCTTCGACCATCTCCACGAGCAGTTCGACACCGGCCTGGAAGCGGCCCGGCACACCGGAGGTGACCTTGCGTGCGGCGCGCCAGAGCACGAAGCACACAATCACGCCCATCAGGATCGACCAGAAGAGCGAGTCGTAGTTGACGATGCCAAAGTGTGCAATGTCTTGCTGGGGGTGCCCGGTGTTGTTGAAGTGCCCCAGATGGTGCACAACATATTCGGACGCGTTGGGTGCAGCACTAGCCATCGGTGTGAACCTTTGCAGGAGCCCGCCGCCGCGTCGAGCCCGCGCGGCTGGCGCAGGACACGGCATCAGGGATGTTTATGAATCTTTGAACAGCAGCAAACCGTATTGGCTCTTGAGGGCAACCACCAGACCGATGAAGACCGCGGGCCAGACAAGCACGTCCTGACCGAGTTTCGCCGCCAGCCCCAGCAGTACGCCGGTGGAGCCGAGCTTGATGAACTCACCCAGGAAGAACGTGGCCGACGACGTCCCCTTTGGCCGGAAGATGCCGAACAACAACCGCAACGCAAACAGAACATTCGGAATCGAACAGGCCGCCGCCCCCACCAGTGCCGAAACACCGGCCATGGGGCCCGACACCATCCACGCGAGGAGCGCCACGACCACCGTCACCGCCAGCTGCACGAGGATCGAACGCGCCAGCATTCTGGCGGAATGTCGATCGAACTCGGCGAGCTGCTCGGGCGTGGGCGCCGTGGCTGGTACGTCGCGCGCATCGCTCTCGTCAGCGTCGTCGTCCCAAGCGTTGTATGGCACCTGCATCCTTTGCACGTAGCGGTAAAAAGCGCGCCCCTTCGGTGCCAACCGATGGGATCTGGGGGATAACCCCCGTCAATGAACGCTTAAAACCGGTTTTCTGTAGGCGTCAAACTTTTCGAGTATAGCTTGAATTGTGCAGGTGCCGCAATTCGTTACCGCACTTGTGTGGAGCGCAGGCGTATCCAGAAGACCACAGTTGAGCACCGTTATGGTGCAATAAGGGCCGAATTGACGTCAGCGATGTCGGCCAGACCGCTCAGCGCCATGACGCGGTCGACCTCCTCGCGCAGCATGGCGAGCGCGCGTGCCGCCCCCGCCTGCCCTGCTGCCGCCACGCCGTACTGCACGGCACGGCCCACGAGCACCGCGTCCGCGCCCAGCGCCCGCGCCTTGACGATGTCCACGCCCCGCCGCACGCCGCCATCGATCAGCACCGGTCGGCCCTGCGCCACGGCCACCACCTCGGGCAGCACGTCGAGCGCGCTCACCGCACCATCGAGTTGCCGCCCGCCGTGGTTGGACAGGATGACACCGTCCACGCCCAGGGCGAAGGCGTCGCGCGCATCGTCCGGATGGAGCACGCCCTTCACGAGCAGCCGGTGTGGCCAGCGCTCGCGCAGACGCGCCAAGGCCGTCCAGTCGTAGCTCGCATCCATCTGCCGCTTGAGCAGGGCGGCCTGGGAATCTGCATCCGTGGCATCCACGCTTGCCAGGTTCGCCAGCTGCGGGGCGCCATGCCGCAGCATCTGCAGGGCCCAGGCAGGATGGCGCGCCACGTCCAGCGCCGTGCGCGGCGTGATGCGAAACGGCTGGGAGAACCCGTTGCGCAGGTCACGCTCGCGGTAGCCGCTCACCGGCACGTCGATGGTCAGCACCAGCGTGCGGTAGCCGGCAGCGAGCGCACGATCGACCAAGCCGTCCGCGAGCGCACGGCTGATCACATAGAGCTGGAACCAGAGATTGCCGCCCGCCTCTCGGGCGACATCCTCGAGCGTTGCGCTCGAGGCCGTCGAGAGAATGTAGGGCACCCCCGCCTCAGCCGCTGCCTTGGCAACGAGGACGTCGGCGCGTGGCCAGAAGACGCCGGCCAGGCCGACAGGCGCGACGGCCATTGGGGAGCGCCAAGTCTCACCCAGCAGCTCCACGGACTGTTGGCGTTGCGCGGTGTCCTTCAAGAGGCGCGGGCGCAACCGGATGGCTTCAAAGGCCGCCCGGTTGGCACGCAGCGTGACCTCGTCCTCCGCACCGCCATCCAGATACTCGAAGACCATGCGTGGCAGTCGGCGGCGCGCGCGCTCACGCAGATCGGCAATGTTGGCAAGAGGTGTGGACAACATGGCAGCACCGTCAGAAAGAATTCATCACGAGCCGCACGGCGAGCATCGCCGGCGAGCGAGCCTGGCGCATCGCGCTGCGCCCGGCGCAGCACTATGCCCGATGCACGGCCGATGCCGCCATCACTGTTTCGGCAAACCTGGCTTCGCGTCTGGTGCAGGCGGTGCCTGCACCAGGCTTTGCACGAGCGCCGCAGCCGAGCGCGGCAGATCCTGCGCTGGGCCGTGACACACCACGAAGCGGCGTGCCGCCCAGGCCTCCCTGACAGGCACATGCGCGAACTCGGCATCGGCAGCGATGCGCTCGGCCACGCCGCTGGGCACCAGCCCTACCCCCATGCCGGCACGAATCATGGACAGCATGGTGTCAAAGCTGCGGGTACGCACGCGCAGGCGCAGCGGCGCGCCATGCTGCGCGGCCTCACGCTCGATCAGGGCGGCCAGCGCCGTGCCTTCGGCGAGCGCGACGAACTCGTAGGGCAGCAATGCGGCGAAGTCGACCTCCGCGCGCTTGGCGAGCGCATGTCCGGCCGGTACGACGAGCACGAGCCGGTCATGGCGGTAAGCGTGAACGACGAAGCCTGGCGGCGGCGCGAGGCTCTCCTCGTGGATGCCGATGTCCACCGTGCCTTGCACGAGTGCCTTCACGACGTCCAGGCTGCTCATCTCGTGCAGATCGATATCGACGTAGGGGTGCGCATCCCGATGGCGCATCAGATCCTCTGGCAGGAACTGCAGTGCCGCGGAGGTGCAGGCTGCCACGCGCACCGTACCCTTGTCGCCATGAGCAAAGGCCGCTGCCTCGCTGTGCATGCGCTCCACAGCCTGCATGAGCCCGCGCGCGTGCGTGAGCAGGCTTCGCCCGGCCGGCGTCAGAACCATGCCGTGCGGACGACGATCAAACAGCGCGAGACCGAATTGTGCCTCCAAATCGGCAATGCGCCGCGACGCTGCCGTCACGGCGACGCACTGCTGCTCTGCGGCGCGCGTGATGCTGCCGTGCTCGACGGTGGCAATGAAGAGCCGGACACTCGTGAGATCGAACCGGAGGCTGGACAAAGATCGGATCAATTCCGAGAACTCCCGCGGGCGTGCAATCGACCAGACAGCATCGCTATGAATGTAGGACCAATAAATGCACCAACCTTATAGAGAATCATCAATAAAGTCAGCATATTTTCGAATGCGCATTCTTTAATTGACCCTACATTCATGGCGATGACGGCGGCAATACGCTCGCGATGCGCTGCAGTATCTGCAGGAATCGCTCGCGATCCTCCGGCTCGATGCAGCGGGCCAGTTCGCGTTCATGCTCGGCCGCGCAACGTTCAAGGCTGGACCAGGCTTGCTGCCCGTGGGAGGACAACGTCAGCCCGTAACGCCGACGATCCGCGTCGGAACGCTCGCGCAATACGAAATCTCGTCGCACCAGATCCTCCAGAATGGGGGTCAGGCTGGATTTGTCCCGGCCCATGGCCTTGCCAAGCGCGGTCTGGGTGATGCCAGGATTCTGGCCGATGAGAACGATGGCGGCGAAATGGCCCGCACGGATGTCGACCTGCCCCACGCGCTGCTTGAAGGCGGCAAAAGAGGCCTCCTGGGCGCGCCGCAAGTGAAAGCCCACCGCGTGCTCGAACCAGCCTAGCCGGACGTCAGCCGGCTCGGCCGCAGGTGGCGGCTCGCGATCAGGGGTTGGCGATGACACGATGATCTCCTGACACCGTCTGGCTCAGGTCAGGACCCATGCCAGCCAGGCCGGCATGGCCACACGCGCTGAGCAGCAGTGAATCATGCATCCCAGGCAACGATCTTGCCGGGGTTCAGGATGTTGTTCGGATCGAGCGCGCGCTTGAGCTGGCGCATCACGGCCACGCCTTCGTCACCGTGCTCCTGGGCCATGAATTGCATCTTGTGAAGTCCGACGCCATGCTCGCCCGTGCAGGTGCCATCCATGGCGAGTGCACGTTCGACGATACGGCGATTGAAGGCTTCCGCCTCTTCGTACTCGGCCACGCTGTCCGGATCGAGCAGCATCTGCACGTGGAAGTTGCCGTCACCCACATGACCCACGATGATGGTGGGAAAGCTCACATGCGCGAGATCGGCCGTCGTCTCGCCGATGCAGTCGGCCAGACGCGAGATGGGCACGCACACATCCGTGCTGCTGGCCTTGCAGCCGGGCCGCAACTGCAGACCGGAGAAGTAGGCATTGTGCCGAGCGGCCCACAGCCGCGAGCGATCCTCAGGCTTGTCGGCCCAGGCGAAATCCTGCCCACCGTGCTCGGCCGTGATCTCCTGGACGAGTTCGGCCTGTTCCTTCACGCCCGCGGGCGATCCATGGAACTCGAACAGCAGCATGGGGGACTCGCGTAGGCCAAGCTTGCTGTAGAGATTGACGGCCTTGACCGCATTGGCGTCCATGAGCTCCACGCGGGCGACAGGCACGCCGAGCTGGATGATCTGGATGACTGAACGTACGGCATCGTCCACGGTGGCGAATGCGCACACGGCGGCGGAGACGGCCTCCGGTTGCGGATACAGTCGAAGCGTCGCCTCGGTGATGATCCCCAGCGTGCCTTCGCTGCCGACATACAGGCGGGTCAGGTCGTACCCTGCGGAGGACTTGCGGGCGCGCCGGGCCGTGCGAACGATGCTGCCATCCGCCGCCACCACCGTGAGGTTGACGACGTTCTCGCGCATCGTGCCGTAGCGCACGGCGTTGGTGCCGGACGCCCGGGTGGCGCACATGCCGCCCAGGCTCGCATCCGCGCCCGGATCGATCGGGAAGAATAGCCCCGTGTCCCGGATCTCTTCGTTCAGCCGCTTGCGCGTCACGCCCGCCTGGACCGTCACCGTCAGGTCGTCCGGGTGCACCGCCACAATCCGATCCATCCGGGACAGATCGACGACGACGCCACCGTGGATGGCGAGGAAATTGCCTTCCAGGGAGGACCCTGCCCCGTAGGCGATCAGCGGTACACGATGGGCATTGCACAACGCGGCCACCGCTGACACCTCCTCGGTGCTCTCGGGGAACACCACGGCGTCGGGCGGCATCGTCGCATACGGCGATTCGTCCTTGCCGTGGTGCTCACGCACCGCCACCGACTGCGAGAATCGCTCACCGAAGCGGGCCGACAGGGCATCGAGCAAGGCGGCCGGCACATCACGTGGAACGGCCTGCAGATCGTGGATGGCATTCATGGCATGTTCCTATCGGCCGTGGCGGCCCGATCAGTTGTTCTCCAGCACGTCGCCCAGGCCCTGGCGCTCCAGAAGCGAGGACAGATGCTCCCAGCCGTGGAAATCGATGACGATCTGGCCTCTTTCCTTGGCGCCGAGCTTGAAGGTCACCTTGGTGCCGAGCATGTCGGACAGGGCCTCCTCCAGGCGCGTCACGTCGCGGCTCGCGCCCTTGCCGGGCTTGGCACGTTCCGTCTGTTCGCGTTGGGCCGCCGCGACGAGCTTTTCCGTCTCGCGCACCGACAGACGACGCGCCACGACGACGTTCGCCAACTGGATCTGCATGGCGGCGTCCAGCGCCAGCAGCGCGCGCGCATGCCCCATGTCGATGTCACCTGCGAGCAGCATGGTCTGCACGGGTTGCGCCAGGTTGAGCAGACGCAGCAGGTTGCTCGTGGCAGAGCGTGAACGGCCGATGGCCTGGGCCGCCTGCTCGTGCGTGAGGCCGAATTCGTCCAGAAGCCGCTGCACGCCCTGCGCTTCTTCCAGAGGGTTCAGATCCTCGCGCTGGATGTTCTCGATGAGCGCCATGACGGCGGCATGCTCGTCATCCACCTCGCGTACCAGGACGGGCACCGCCGCCAGGCCGGCGATCTTGGCGGCCCGGAACCGGCGTTCACCCGCGATGATCTCGTAGCGCTGCGCGGCCTTGCCGGTGGGCGGGGCGAGCGGGCGCACAAGGATGGGCTGCATGAGCCCCTGCGCACGAATCGAGTCGGCAAGCTCGTTGAGGGCGCCCTCGTCCATGCGCGTGCGCGGCTGATACTTGCCGGCTTCCAGCACGGTGACGGGAAGCGTGGCCGGCGGCGTATCGGCCGCAGTGGCAACCGGCTCGGTCACAGCCTTGGCAGGCGCCGCCGCCTTGCGCGACGGGCGCTCGAGCGCCTCCAGGGCGGGACCGTCGCCACCGAGCAGTGCGTCCAAGCCGCGACCGAGTCCTTTGGGTTTCTTGGCAACCATGCGTGCTGTCCTGATGAATTGAGCGTAAGCGGAGGCTTACCACTTCTTGATGCGAGCGATCATTTCCTTGCCGAAGTCCATGTAGGCCTTCGCACCGCGCGAGGATTTGTCGTAGAGCACACCGGGAATGCCGTGGCTGGGCGCCTCGGCCAGGCGAACGTTGCGCGGCACGATCGTGCGGAACACCTTGTCGCCGAAGTGCGATTCGAGCTGCGCAGACACCTGTTGCTGCAGCGTCATGCGCGGATCGAACATCACCCGCAGCAAGCCGATCAACCGCAGTTCCGGGTTGATGTTGGCGTGCACCCGCTTGACGGTGTTGACCAGGTCCGACAGCCCTTCGAGCGCAAAGTACTCGCACTGCATCGGGATCACCACGCCGTGCGCTGCGGTCAGACCGTTCAGGGTCAGCATGGACAAGGTTGGTGGGCAGTCGACGAGGATGAAGTCGTAGTCACCGGCCACCTCGGAGATTGCCTGCTTCAGCTGAGATTCTCGGGCCTGCATCTGCACGAGATCAATCTCGGCGCCGGAGAGCTCGCGATTGGCGGGCAGCACGTCATAGCCGGATTCGACGGCCACTGCCGCATCGCGGATCTGCGCCTCGCCGATCAGCACTTCATAGACAGTCTTTTCAAGCGTGCGCTTGTCGATACCGCTGCCCATCGTGGCGTTGCCCTGCGGATCCAGATCCACGAGCAACACCCGCTTGCCCAGCACGGCGAGCGCAGCGGCGAGATTGACCGCCGTGGTCGTCTTGCCCACGCCGCCCTTCTGGTTGGCAATGCAGAAAATCCGGGCGGGAGCGCGTTTTGAGGCCATGTGACAGATCCGAGAAGGCGAGTGAGGAAATCAGCGCGGTCAACCGCGCCCGAACAACAAGAGGCAACGCTGGGCATCCAAGCCCGGCACGGCCAGCGGCAGGGTGTGCTGCAATTGCCAACCACTGGCAGTGCCGAGTTCCGCAAGCTCGGCATCCGGTGCTCGACCTTTCATGGCAGCGAGCGTACCACCGTCGCGCACATGCCGGCCGGCGAGTGTCGCAAAATCCGCCAGACTGGCGAACGCACGCGAGATCACCACGTCGCACTGCGCGGGCACCATCGTTTCCACGCGGGCGTGCGTTGCGCGCAGATTGGGCAGTCGAAGCACGCCTGCGACCTGCCGCACGAACGACGTCTTCTTCTCCACGGCATCGACGCAGCAGATCTCCCAACCGGACTGCATGATGGCCAGCACCACGCCGGGAAGACCGCCGCCCGAACCGACATCCATGACCGTGGCAGGGCCCTCACCCAGCTGCTCGCGCAGCGCGGGCAGCACCATGAGACAATCGAGCACATGCTGTACGCGCATGGCCTCGACATCGCGAATGGCTGTGAGGTTGTAGGTGCGATTCCAGCGCAGCATCTGCGCCAGGTATTCCGTCAATGCGTCGGCTTGTACCGCGGTGAGGGGCACTCCGCCGCGTTGAGCGTCCGTGGCGAGGCGAGCAGCCAGCGCGCTGCGGTCCAGTTGATCGTTCACGCGGACAGTGCCCCCGCTGCGCGAGCGCCGTACTGCAGGCGCTTCAGGTGGACCAGCAGAAGCGAAATGGCCGCGGGGGTGACACCGGAGATGCGGGCCGCCTGGCCGACGGTCTCTGGACGGTTCTGCTTGAGCTTGGCGCGCACTTCGAAGGACAACCCTCGGACGGCGTCGTAATCCACGTCTTCCGGAATGGCCTGCGATTCGTGGGCAGCCTGCTTCTCGACCTCACCACGTTGGCGTTCGATGTAGCCGGCGTACTTCACCTGGATCTCGACCTGCTCGGCCAGTTCGCCCGCGGGCAGGCCAGGACCGGCCACCAGCGCCCCTTCCGCATCGCGAGCCGCCATGAGGGCGGCATAGTCGACGTCTGGGCGGCGCAGCAGGTCGACCAGGTTGTACTCGCGCTCGATCGGCTTGCCCAGCAGCGGCTCGGCCTGCGCTGGCGGCAGCGTCTTGGGATTCACCCAGATGCTGCGCAGCCGCTCGATTTCACGGGAAACACCGTCTCGTTTGCGATTGAAGGCGTCCCAACGCGTGTCGTCGACCAGACCCAGCGCCCTGCCCTGTTCGGTCAGTCGCATGTCCGCATTGTCTTCCCGCAGGCTGAGGCGGTACTCGGCGCGCGAGGTGAACATGCGATACGGCTCGGACACCCCGCGTGTGACCAGGTCGTCCACGAGGACACCCAGGTAGGCCTCGTCGCGGCGGGGCACCCACGCTTCCTCGCCACGGGACGACCGGGCTGCGTTGATCCCTGCCAACAAGCCCTGCGCCGCAGCTTCTTCGTACCCCGTCGTACCGTTGATCTGACCCGCGAAGAACAAGCCGGCAATGGCGCGCGTCTCCAGGGACCGCTTCAGACCGCGCGGATCGAAGTAGTCGTATTCAATGGCGTAGCCAGGCCGAAGGATGTGGGCGTTCTCCAATCCTGGCAGGGAATGGATGAGATCCAGTTGAACGTCGAAAGGCAGGCTCGTCGACACACCATTCGGATAGATCTCGTGCGTATCCAGCCCTTCAGGCTCCAGGAACACCTGATGCGAGGACTTGTCTGCGAATCGATGAATCTTGTCTTCGATGGACGGACAGTAGCGCGGACCCACCCCTTCAATCACGCCGGTGTACATCGGCGAACGGTCAAGACCCCCACGAATGATGTCGTGGGTACGCGCGTTGGTATGCGTAATCCAGCAAGGCACTTGCCGGGGGTGCATGGTTGCACTCCCCAGGTATGAAAAGACCGGCACCGGATTCAGGTCACCGGGTTGCTCCTCGGTCTTGGAAAAGTCGATCGTTCGGCCATCGATGCGTGGCGGCGTACCCGTCTTAAGGCGACCCTGCGGCAATTTGAGTTCACGCAGCCTCTGGCCCAAAGTGATGGCTGGAGGATCGCCCGCTCGGCCTCCGGCGTGATTCGACAGTCCCACGTGAATCAAGCCGTTGAGGAACGTGCCCGCCGTCAGAACGACCGCCTTGGCACGAAAGCGAAGCCCCAACTGGGTCACGGCGCCGACAACGCGGTCGCCTTCAACCATGAGGTCGTCGACGGCCTGCTGGAACAACAGCAGATTGGGCTGGTTCTCCAGGCGATGGCGAATCGCACGTCGGTACAGCACGCGGTCCGCCTGCGCACGGGTGGCGCGAACCGCCGGCCCCTTCGAACTGTTCAGAACCCGAAACTGAATGCCCGCCTCATCCGTGGCCAGCGCCATGGCGCCACCCAAAGCGTCAATCTCCCGTACCAGGTGGCCCTTGCCAATGCCGCCAATCGACGGGTTGCACGACATCTGCCCGAGGGTCTCGATGCTGTGCGACAACAACAGGGTCTGGGCGCCAGACCGGGCTGCAGCCAGCGCGGCCTCGGTACCGGCGTGCCCGCCCCCTACGACGATGACGTCAAATTCCTTCGGATAGTCCATGGTGGATTCACTTGCGTCCGCGGACGCGCTGGATCATGTTCACGTGAAACACCCGAACGGGTGCCGGAAACGAATGTGCTCCAGCTCTATCAGCCGCCACGGCTTGCCTAAGCATGGTGGGGAGCACACGGGATGATGTCGTTGAGATCAACCTGACATTTTACCGGACGAGACGCGATCTGTCCCCTTCTCTCGATGGCGCACCACGCCTTAAGACGCATGGTGAAGGGCCTTCAAAACCCAGCATCAAGCGCAATCGGGCAAGCAGCTACTCGGCCGATCTGAAGGCTGGAACAGTAATGTCTCGTACCGATGGCAATGGGTCGATAGAACAGAACCACCTGTCCGCGAATACTGTTCCACGTGAAACATCACGGGCGATTCCACACCAGGGTGCCTGGATGAACCCGCGATGGAACCGCTCAGCTGACCCGTTAGTTAGGGAGAATGATGAGTGTTCGGCTGGAAAATTCGTCACTGGATGGGTACTGGCGCGGTGAAATAGGGACAACGCTTTCACAGCGCCTGCACGATGGCGATTATGACAGCGCGACGCTGCGGCACATACCCAACGGACAGAGGAAGACACAGCTCAGTCAATCCGCGTTCACTTAAATGTCGGCGCGAACACCACTGTTTCACGTGGAACATCCTGACTATCGTGCTCGTGCTTTGCGGTAATGCAATGCCCAGACAACTCACCCAAGTCAAAGCTGGCGCTGGGTCTAAGCGCGTGCAAAGCTAATAGCGTCAAGCGAGACACATGCCGTAGTGCCCCACTCGCGATCGGTTAGCTGAGATAAAGCATGCTTGTTTCACGTGGAACATCCGTCTACAGCAGTGCATGGCCCGGTCCCGCAGCTGTGTCACGTCACACTTGGGCTCAAAAGCAGATTGCCGTTGCCAACAACAGCGTCTATCTCGTGCACCACGCACATTCTGCGGTGGACACCAAACGACAGCGCATGGCCAACTACGGATCATGGCCTGAGGGCGCCTCTTCGCTGCGACGATCGCGTCGCCAGCGCCATTGCTCGTGGCAGATTCGCGGGGCAATACCCCGCAAACTAAATAACCTCCGACCGCGCGATCATCACGCATAACAGCCCACGGCGCCGGTGCTGGCCGATACAGGTGCTGAGTTCACCGCGCGCCGTCTGGTACAGGCCCATCCGCGGCGGTCGGATCCCGGTTGAGTGTCGCGCCGTGTTTTGGAGCGAGGACCCCCATCCACTGCAGTGCTACGAGACGCTTGCCGATCGCAGGGTTAGTCCTACACCAGCGTTAACTTAGTATGCCGCGACGATGCTGGTTGCGGTAGGTGACGCAAGAATAGGTATTTTGACGGCAAGAACCCGGCATTTCCCTTTGACGCACCGCTTTCCAGCCAAACACACGACCAGATCGTAAAGCGGGCACAAGAAATCCACCCGAGATCCTGTCGAGCGTTGACTCATGACATCGGAGGGCTTAATGCCGCGCTCAACCCTGCCATGACTGCTAAGTCGATTTCTAGGCAAACTTTCACAGAAACCATCAATTCGATAGACCGATAGCCAATAACTATAATAGACACATTATATTACGTACCAGGCCATTTTCAAACCCGGTTTTTCGCCGTTTTGATGATTTTCTAGGCAATTTCTGAGCCGTCGGCATCATCAGCACCCTCTATCCGGCGGGTGGAGGCTCTCCAGGGGCCCGATTAGCTCCACACGCCAGGCGCCAGAACGTACAGTTGTCCAGACAAACCGACAAATAAAAAACCGGCCTTTCGGCCGGTTTGTCAGGTCAATGGCACAAAAGGCCCGTACTCCTGAATCACACCTCTTCAGCGCCGCCCCACCCGGAGCGCAAACGCACCGTGAATCCGCGGCGTCCCGGCGCACTGTAGGTGTCCGTGACCATGACGATACGGCTGTCCTCCAGCGCGTAGCGCCGCACCGTGCGCAATGCAGGTGAACCGGCAGCAACGTTCAATTGCGTGGCAGCTTCTTCCGGCATGGCAGCAACGTCCGATTGCTGGACGACTTCCGTCACCGGCTGGCTGGCAGCCTTCTCGATGGCATGAAAGGCAGCGCCTGCATGCTTGTCGAGCAGGCCGGCCGCGCGTTGCAGCGCGGGCACGACATAGATCCGGCTGAAGGACAGGGGCGCACCCGAGGCACCGCGACGGCGGCGAGTGGCGCGTACCGCTTCCACATGGTGCCAGCGCTCGCCCGTCGGGCAGGCCAGCAGCTGGGCCAGCGCCGCATCGGCACTCACCGTGCCGGACTTCAGAACGCGCAGCTCGGTGTCGCCCAAGTCCGGGAACAGCTCATCAAGCGAGCCGATGGATTGCACGAAATTGGGCGTGGCCTCGCGCGTCTGCACCAGGGTGCCCATGCCGGCGCGACGGGACACGAGGCCCATGTCGACGAGCACACGCATCGCGGTGCGCATCGTGTTTCGTGACACGCCGAAGCGGTCGGCGAGCTCGAGTTCAGGCGGCAGCAGGCTGCCAACCGGATAGGTCTCGTTGGCGATGTCGCGGATCAGGTCGTCGGCGACGATGGCGTATTGGGGTTTGCTTCGGGTAGACACGGAATGGGGCTGGCAGAAAGGATGAAAAACCCCGCATTCTGCATGATGCTGGGGCTGAATGGGTAACGACGCGTTTCCCCGGCAGGGAACGAGCCGACAAAGGCCGGTCTGGTCGACGTGGCGATTCGACCGGCACCCAGGCTCTCGGGTTCCCTGCCACATCGTCGGACTGGGGACGCGAGGCTCGGCCCAAGCACGAGATTTGGACCGTCATATTGCCTGTACGCCGGGCTCGCTGCAACGAACGATCCAGTATCGTGGCGATTTTCCACCTAGCCGGATCGCAGTCATGTTCGCCTCCAAACTTCCCGAGGTCGGTACCACCATTTTCACCCAGATGAGCCAGCTCGCCCTTGAGCATGGTGCCGTGAACCTGGGACAAGGCTTTCCCGACTTCCTGCCCGATGCCGAACTCATGCAGCGCGTGGCCGAAGCCATGGCGCAGGGCCACAACCAATATGCGCCGATGGCCGGTGTCCCCGCGCTGCGTCAGGCGATCGCGGCGAAGATGACCGCCCTCTACGCTCGCTCGTACGACCCGGACACCGAGGTCACCGTGACGAGCGGGGCCACGCAGGCGCTGATGGCAGCCATCCTTGCCTGCGCAGGCGCAGGCGACGAGGTCGTCATCCTCGAGCCGGCCTACGATGCCTACGTGCCAGCGATCCAGCTGGCAGGGGCGACGCCGGTGCGCGTGCCCATGCTCGAGCCGGACGCCACGTTTGCCGGCTATCGACCCGACTGGAGTCGCGTGCAGGCGGCAGTCACGGACCGCACACGCGCCATCATCGTGAACTTTCCGCACAACCCGACCGGCGCCATCCTCGCCGAGAGCGACCTCGATGCCCTCGAGGACATCGTGCGGGATCGCCCCATCGTGCTGATCTCCGACGAGGTGTACGAACACATCGTCTTCGACGGCAAGCGCCATCTGTCGCTGGCGAGCCGCCCTGCCCTGGCGGACAGGACGTTCGTGATCTCATCGGCCGGCAAGACCCTGCACACGACCGGCTGGAAGATCGGCTGGTGCTGCGCGCCTGCAGCGCTCAGCAGTGAACTGCGCAAGGTGCACCAGTTCATGGTGTTCTCCGTCTCCACCCCCATGCAGCACGCCATTGCCGCGCACATGGCCGATCCCCACGCCCACGACGGTCTGGCGGCCTTCTACCAGGAGCGCAGGGACTACTTGGTGCGTGGCCTTGCTCAGACAGCACTCACGCCGCTGCCGTGTCCTGGCACCTTTTTCCTGCTGGCCAACTACCAGCGCCTGTCAGCAGCGCCGCAGGACGAGTTCGTCCGCTGGCTGACTGTCCAGCACGGCGTGACGGCGATCCCCGTCAGCGCCTTCTACGGCGCCAGCAGCGGCGCTGAGCTCGAGCAGCCACGCATCGTGCGGCTGTGCTTTGCCAAGCAGCGCGAGACCTTGGACGAGGCGGTACGCCGTCTCGAGGCCATCCGGATCTGAGGCTGCCCCCGGGTTTTCCTGCCCGAGCCCCGGGCAGGGTTGTTCTGTGTATTCTTTTTTATATTCACGGCAATCAAACAATAAGAGCCTGTGGATAAATCGCATAACCGCATCTTTTCCTGTCGATTCATCAGCTTGGCCGCGCTTTTTTCCGGGGGCAAGCTGTGCGCGGTGACGGGACGACGATGAACAACTTTCGGGTTTTCTGTCGTTGAGCCGACTTATCCAGAATCGCCACACACCTTATCCCCAGATCCGCGAGGGATAACTGCGGTCAGGCAACCTGTGCGCGGCAGCATCCTGGATCGCCAGAAGCCCGTAGAAGCGATTTTCGGTCTTTTGACGGTCCGAGCCCGTTCCGCCCCTGAAAGCCGCCTGTGCAGCCTGCTGGACGTCTTGGCGGGCATGCTTTACACCTGATTTCCCCACCGCCTTCGTCCGATCGTGCGCGGTTGGCGTTCACCACCGCCAGGTTGGATGACGTCATCCGGTCGTCGCAAACACAGTTGTCCACGTCGGCTCGACATCGAGGCAGTGCACAAGTCGCTTGTGCGCATGCGTCACGCTCGTCCATCTCCCGTTGCTGCCTCGAATCGCATGTGCTCGGGCGTCCAGCGGCATGCTGGGCATGTACGTCCCTCCGTTTTTTCGTTGCTGACGGGGTTTGTCCCGCAGGGACTGGGGACAACCGGGATGGTGCGGACACGTTGCACACGCGTGAGGCTGCGCTTCCGGGGTTTGTTATCAATGTTTATGAATAGACGGCGATAACTACACAAGTGGCTGTGGATAACTGCATAACCCAAAAAAATTTCGAAAATACAGTGACTTAGCCTGAGAAACGCCGTCTGATAAACCCGGGGTGATCTGCCGAACAATGTTGAACAACTTCGCTGACGGACGACAAAAGCGAAGTTGTCCAGATTCGGTGCACACCTTCTGCACATCGTCGCTCCATGGAGAGTATCCACAGCCCCTGTGGATAAAAATCTTCCGCGCTACGCGCGGTAACCCCGTCGGCAGGGGGCCATGCAAACGTGCCTGTCAACGCTGTTGAGGGCCGCCATACGCCGATGGCGAGCACATGGTGCTAGGCCCCCTGCGATGCGCGTGCGAGCGCGCTGTGCGTGCGTTACGGGCACAGGAGCTCTGGGGACAGCCGGGGGATAAGAGGCAATGCCCGGCGCGTGGCGCCGGGCAGGATCAGAACCGCGTGTTGCGGGTAACGGACCAGCGTGCGGAGAACGCGCCCAACAGGGCGCCGCCGAGGATGAAGGCCGCCAGCCAGGCCCCACTTGGGAGCGTCAGGGCGAAATCACTGCCGTAACTGCGCGCGAGCTCGCGCACGGCGCCGTTGAGCAGCTGTAGGCCCAACAGCGAGCCTACGATGGCAAGCAGGCCTGCCGCGCCGACCGTGAGCGCGCCCAGGTAGAGGAAGGGGCGACGAACGAAACGCTCGGTGGCCCCCACCAGACGCGCCACGGTGATCTCCTCGCGCTGCGAGAGCGCCTGCATGCGCACGGTATTGAACACCGTGGCGAGCACGGCGATCGCCACACCGAGCGACAGCAGCAGGAGTCCGATGTTGGCGAACCGCAGCAGCGCCTGGAGCCGCTGCACCCACTCACTGTCGAGCTGGACGTTGTCCACGCCATCCCACTGGCGCCAGACGTTGGCCAGGCGCGCGGCACGTTCGGCGAAATCCGAGCCTGCCAGGCTCACGATGACGGCATCGGGCAGCGGATTCTGCGGCAAGACGGCGAGCGCATCGGACCAGGCGGGATTCGCCCGGAGTCCCGCAAGCGCCTGGTCCCGCGTGACGACCTGCACGCCCGCGATGTCGGCGCCGTGCTCGGTCTGGATCCGCTTGGCGAGGGCTGGCGCGGCACTCGCCGGGGCGGATGTGCGCAGAAAGACGGTGACTTCCGGGCCGGTGGTGAGGCTGCTCGCGATCGGCTGGACTGACACCAGCACGGCTGCGCCCATCAGCGGCACGGCCAGGGCGAGGGCGATGACAAGGATGTTGGCGAGGGACGAAAAGGGTTGCGCCGCGAGTCGGCGCAGGGTGACGCCCAGGGCGTAGCGGTGCTGGCGGAACCAGGCGTTCATGGACGTCCCCGCGCGGCGCCGGCTGTGGCGCTGGCCATGGCGGCCAAGGTCTTCTCGTCGTACACGCGGCCATTCTCCACATGAAGGATGCGGTTGGAATGGCCCGCGAGCAATTCGCGATCGTGCGTGGCGATCAGCATGGTCACCCCGACGCGGTTGAAATCCCGGAACACCTCGATGATGCGTTCGGCGCTCGCATGATCCAGGTTGGCGGTCGGCTCATCGGCGATCAGGATGGCGGGACGGTTGACGATCGCCCGGGCAATCGCCAGGCGCTGCTGATCACCGCCCGATAACTCGATGGGCCGCCGGGTCTCCTTGCCGGCGAGTCCGACCTTCTCGATCGCGGCCCGCGCACGCGCGGTGGCCGTTGCAGGGTCGTGCCCCGTGACGATCAGCGGCATGAGCACGTTGTCGAAGGCGCTGCGGTCGTTGAGCAGGTGGGTATCCTGCAGGATCACCCCCACGGCGCGTCGCAGGTAGGGTCGCGCCCGTGCCGTGAGCTTGCCCAGATCCTGACCGTTGACCTGGATGCGGCCACGGCTGGCCGGGATCAGACCGGCAATGAGCTTGAGCAGGGTGGACTTCCCGGCGCCGGAAGGTCCGGAGACGAAGACGAACTCCCCGGCGCCCACATGGAAGCTCGCATCGGCCAGGGCATTGATGCCTCGGCCATAGGACTTGAAGACGTGGCTGAATTCGATCATGAGGCGGAAATAGTACCCCAGCCGCAAGTCGCCGATGCACGTGATTGCGCCATGCTGGTGCGAGAATCGAGACGCTTTTTGCACCCGGGTGCATACGTGGTGCATGCAATGGCTGCATGGCACTGGGCGCGGATAAATCTGGTTTCTTTGGCACATAACTTGCACATGTGTGACCAGTCGCGTCGGGGATTACCCTGTTGTCACAGGCCCGGGTAGCGCCGCTACTATGTTTTGCCGCTGTACCCCCCATTTGCCGAGGAGATTCACCCATGAAGACTTTCTGGAAACCGCTCGCCCTGGCCACGGCCCTGTTCTCATTCACCGCTGGTGCCCAGGCAGGACAGACCTTCGATGCTGTCAAGAAGAAGGGCTATGTCCAATGCGGCTTCTCCACCGGCATTCCGGGTTTCTCCTTTGCCGACGGCAAGGGACAATGGACCGGGCTGGACGTCGACATGTGCCGTGCCGTGGCCGCCGCGATGTTCGGTGACGCGACCAAGTTCCGCGCGTCGCCGCTGAACACCCAGCAGCGTTTCACGGCGTTGCAGTCTGGCGAGATCGATGTGCTCACCCGCAACACCACCGTCACCCTGACGCGCGATTCGACGCTCGGCCTGCTCGGCGTTGGTGTCAACTACTACGACGGCCAGGGCGTGATGGTCACGACCAAGCTGGGCGTGGACAGCGCCAAGGATCTGTCTGGCGCCACCGTGTGTGTGCAGCCGGGCACCACCACCGAGCTCAACCTCGCCGACTGGTTCCGCGCGAACAAGCTCGACTTCAAGCCGGTCGTGATCGAGAAGTACGACGAAGTGGTCCGCGCGTTCGAATCCGGCCGCTGCGATGCCTTCACGACGGACAAGTCGCAGCTCGCGTCCACGCGTTCCACGCAGTTCGCCAACCCGGACGACTACAAGATCCTGCCCGAGGACTTCTCCAAGGAGCCGCTGGGCCCGATGGTGCGCCAGGGCGACGAGCAGTGGTTCAACGTGGTGCGCTGGACGCTGAACGCCATGATCGAAGCCGAGGAATACGGCATCAATTCGGGTAACGTCGACGAGATGATGAAGAGCACCAACCCGAACATCCAGCGCATCCTCGGCGTGACGCCGGGCATGGGCAAGAACCTCGGTCTGGATGACAAGTGGGCCTACAACATCATCAAGCAGGTGGGTAACTACGGCGAAAGCTTCGAGCGCAATCTGGGTGGCGGCAGCGCCATGAAGCTCGAGCGCGGCCTGAACGCGCAGTGGAAGGACGGCGGCCTGATGTACGCGTGGCCGGTGCGCTGATACCGCCTCGGCGGGCGAGTCGGGTGAACCGGCTCGCGCCACATGCCCGGGCATGGCCAGACAGCCTTGCCCGGGCCGCATGATTCCGTCACAGGTAACGGTATGGCTGCATCACCTGAAAAACCGCGCACCGAACGTCCTTCCGTGCGCCTGAGCTGGAACGATCCCACGCTGCGCGCCGTGGTCTACCAGGTCCTCGCGGTGGCTCTCGTGGGCTGGGCGATCTGGTTTCTCGTCTCCAACACGCTCAACAATCTGGCCACACGCAACATCGCCACGGGCTTCGGCTTCCTGAATCGGGAAGCGGGCTTTGCCATTGGCGAGAGCCTGATCGCCTACACCCCGGCCGATACGTATCGCCACGCGATCACCGTGGGCATCGTGAACACGCTGCGCGTGGCGGCTGTCGGCATCGTGCTCGCCACCGTGATCGGCACGATCGTGGGGATCGCACGACTCTCGCGCAACTGGCTCATCAGCCGACTCTCGAGCATCTACGTCGAAGTGCTGCGCAACATTCCGCTGCTGCTGCAACTCTTCTTCTGGTACGCGATCATCACCGAGAACACGGCCGGGCCGCGCCAGGCGTTGAATCCGCTGCCCGGCGTCTTCATCTCGAATCGCGGCATCAAGCTGCCGTGGATGACCGATGATCCTGGCTTCGACTTCCTGCTCTGGGGACTGTTGCTCGCCGTCGTGCTCACGCTGGGCTTTGCCCATTACGCGCGACGCCGACAGGCAAGTACGGGTCGCCGCCCCCCGGTGGGCAAGGTCGGCCTGGCGCTGATCCTCGGCCTGCCGCTCATCGGCTGGATGGTGGGCGGTGCCCCCACGGCGCTCGACATGCCGGAGCTGCGCGGCTTCAACTTCGTCGGTGGGCTCACGCTGTCGCCCGAGTTCGCGGCGCTGCTGGTGGGGCTCTCGATGTACACCTCGGCGTTCGTGGCCGAGATCGTGCGCTCAGGTATCCAGGCGGTGCCGAACGGCCAGACCGAAGCGGCGAGCGCGATCGGTCTGCGCAACAGCCTCGTGCTGCGTCTGGTGGTGCTGCCGCAGGCCCTGCGCGTCATCATCCCGCCGATGACGAGCACCTACCTCAACCTCATGAAGAACAGCTCGCTGGCCGTGGCCATCGGGTATCCGGACATCGTCTCGGTGGTCAACACCACGCTGAACCAGACGGGTCAGGCCATCGAGGGCGTGGCCATCATCATGGCGGCGTATCTGACGGTGAGCCTGTCGATCTCCCTCTTCATGAACTGGTACAACCGGCACATTGCGCTGGTGGAGCGATAGCATGCGCAGCACCGACATGACCTCTCCGCCCTCGCCCATTCCCGGCTCGGACACGCCCCCCATCCAGCGGCGCAGCGCCTGGCGCTGGGCGCGCGAAGGCCTCTTCTCCTCGCCGCTGAACATCCTCCTCACGGTGCTCTCCGTCTGGCTGATCCTCTACAGCCTGCCGGCCATCATCGACTGGGCGTTCCTCAGCGCGAACTTCACGGCCAGCACGGCGCAGGAATGCCGCGAGGTGACGGGGGCGTGCTGGGCTTTCATCCGTGAGAAGCACCGGCTCATCCTCTTCGGCCTGTATCCGTACGACGAGCAGTGGCGCCCCCTGCTGGTGGCCATCATCCTCACGGGCACGCTCGTGATCAGTGCGATCCCCCGCTTCTGGCGCCGCAGCCTGGCGCTCGTCTGGGTGGTGTCGCTCACCGCGTCAGGTGTGCTGATGTGGGGCGGCGTGCTGGGACTCACCTATGTGGACAACAGCCGCTGGGGCGGTCTGCCCCTGACGCTGATCCTGTCGACGTTCGGCATCGCCTTCGCCTTCCCGCTTGGCGTGCTGCTGGCGTTGGGACGACGCTCCAAGCTGCCGGCGATCCGCACGATCTGCACGGTGTACATCGAGCTGATCCGGGGCGTGCCCCTCATCAGCCTGCTCTTCATGTCCTCGGTGATGCTGCCGCTCTTCCTGCCGGTGGGCTTTTCCATCGACAAGCTCCTTCGTGCGCAGATCGCCATCATCATGTTCGCGGCCGCCTACGTGGCCGAGACGGTGCGCGGCGGCCTGCAGGCCATCCCGAAGGGCCAGATCGAGGGTGCCGAGTCCATTGGGCTGTCCTACTGGCAGCAGATGCGCATGATCGTGTTGCCGCAAGCGTTGAAGATCGTCATCCCGCCCCTGGTCGGGATCTTCATCTCGCTCTTCAAGGACACCTCGCTCGTGGTGATCATCGGCATCTTCGACTTGACCCAGGCGGCCAAGGCGGCGCTGTCCGATGCCGCGTGGCGTGGCTTCGGTGTCGAGGTGTATGTCTTCATCTCGATCATCTACTTCATCTACTGCTACTCGATGTCCAAGTACAGCCAGGCGCTCGAGCGCCGGTTGTCCACAGGACATCATCGTTGATGCGCGGGGCCGGCACGCCGGCCCCGTTCGAGAACATTGCTGGGAGCATTGACATGGTCGAAGCCATCATCACCATGCAGGACCTGAACAAGTGGTATGGCCAGTTCCACGTGCTGCGTCACATCAATCTCGATGTGGCCCGCGGCGAGCGCATCGTCATCTGCGGACCGTCCGGCTCGGGCAAGTCCACCCTGATCCGCTGCATCAACCGCCTCGAAGAACACCAGCAGGGCACGCTGGTGGTCAACGGCACCGAACTCACCAACAACCTGAAGAACATCGAGACCATTCGCCGCGACGTGGGCATGGTGTTCCAGCACTTCAATCTCTTTCCGCACCTGACGGTGCTGGAGAATCTGACGCTCGGGCCGGTGTGGGTGCTCAAGCAGCCGCGCGCCGAGGCCGAGGCCACAGCCATGAAGTACCTGGAGCGCGTGCGCATCCCCGAGCAGGCGAACAAATACCCCGGCCAGCTCTCGGGCGGGCAGCAGCAACGGGTGGCGATCGCCCGGTCGCTCTGCATGAATCCCAAGATCATGCTGTTCGATGAGCCCACGTCCGCCCTGGACCCGGAAATGGTCAAGGAAGTGCTGGACGTGATGGTCAACCTGGCTACCGAGAGCGGCATGACCATGTTGTGCGTGACCCATGAGATGGGTTTTGCGCGCAAGGTGGCCAATCGGGTGATCTTCATGGACCGCGGCGAGATCATCGAAGAGAACACGCCGGATCAGTTCTTCGACAATCCGCAGAATCCGCGCACCCAGTTGTTCCTGAGCCAGATCCTGCATTGAGGTGGCGGGGTAGCCTACCGGCTGCCCTCGTTCTCATCCGCGAGCAGCGTCGTCAGCCGCACGCGCATCCAGTCGGCGGCGCTGCTGAGCGTCATACCCTGCAGCCACACCATCCGCACGGGCAACTGCGGCAACGCCATGGTGGGGCAGTCGAGTTGCCGCAACGACGTCGAGTTGCTCTCGTATTCGGTGATGCTGGTGGGAAGAATCGCCCAGCCCAGATCGTCGGCCACCATCTCTGCCATGCTGTAGCAGCTGTCTGCCTTCCAGACGCGCGGGCTGTAGGCGATCTCATCCACGCCATCGGTGTGCATGAGCAATTGCCGGTACTTGGCCAGATCCTGCTGGGATACGCGCTCGAGCCCGAGCAAGGGGTGGCCCTTGCAGACGAACACCCCTTGCTGCAGATACCCGAGATGGCTTTGATCGAAGGCCTGAGACAAGGCGCCCCGCATCAGTTGGACGCCGACCTGCACGCGTTCCTGGCGCACGTACTGGGCGACTTCGGCGGCCGTGCCATTGAGCAGCGTCAGTTCGAGCTGGGGATAGGCGGCGGAGAAGTCGCGCAACAGCCGCGCGATGGGGCCATACGGCAGGGCTTCGTCCAGGGCAATGGCGAGCTTGGCCTGTTCGCCGGCTGCCAGCGCTTGGGCCCGATGATCGAAGACGTCGGCCTGGCGCAACATTTCTCGTGCTTCGCGCAGCAGCACGTCACCCGCTTCAGTCAATGACGCGCGATACCGGCTGCGGTCGAAAAGCTCGACCGACAGATCGGCCTCGAGCAGAGAGATGGCCGTGCTGACCGCAGATTGGGCCTTGCCGAGCCGTCGGGCACCGCCGCTGATGGACCCGGCCTCGGCGGCCGCCACGAAAAGGCGCAGCTGATCCAGATCCCATTGCATCGGGACACTCTATCAGCATTCCCGATGGAGTTCATCTTGGCGCCCTCGGCACGCACGGCAAGAATGGCGCCGTGTTCATTTCGGAACGGCCGTGCCTCACAGGCCATGCTTCATGTCATCTTTTCCAGGTCATGTCGACGCGTCGTGGTCGGTGCGGGCGCTGCCGGTCTGGCGGCTGCCCACCGTCTGCAATCGCGCGGCCACACCGTGCTCGTGCTGGAAGCCAGCCAGCGGATCGGCGGTCGCGCCCATACGGACGTCTCGACCTTCTCCACCCCGATGGATCTGGGCTGCGCCTGGCTGCATCGGGCGGATCGCAACCCGCTGTCGGCTGTTGCCCGAGACCTCGGTTTTGGCGTGATGAGCCACGACGACGCGCCCGAGCACATCCGGGACGACGGTGTCGAGATCGATGCCGACGCGCGTCTGGCCTGGCATCGTGCCAGGTCCCGCCTGAGCAAGGCCGTGGCTTCCTATGGCATGCTCGGCAACAACGACATCGCCGTGAGCGCGCTGGTGCCTGACGATCGGCACTGGACGCACCTGGCCGCACTGGCGAACATCGCAGAGCTGGACTGTGGCGGGCCGAGCGGGCGCACGTCCACCCGCGGCCTGCAGTTCCAGGGGGATACCTGGCCCAACGTGCTGGTGCGCGAGGGCATGGGCGAGATCGTGCGTCACCTGGGCCGGGGGCTGACCATCGCGCTCGGCCAGCCGGTGTCGGCCATCGACGACACGGGCCATGGCGTGACGGTGACCGCCGCCGGCGGCACGGTGCGGGCTGCCCACTGCATCGTGACGGTGTCCACCGGCGTGCTGCGCGCCGAGATGATCCGGTTCCCGCGCGGGCTCGGCAACGAGTATCTGCGAGCGCTGGAGGCCATGCCCATGGGGCACTTCAACAAGGTCATCGTGGAATTCGACCGGCCGATCCCGGGCGTGGCCCCAGGCGACATCGTCAACGAGGGGCGCACGGGCGATCCCGAGCGCGCGCTGCAGTTTCTCATCGGCCCCTGGAACACGACGTCTGTCGTGGCCTATGCGGGAGGCGACTATGGGCGCCACCTTAGCGAATCGCCGGCCGACACCGCCGTGGACGAGGTGGTGAGCCGCTTCACGCGCTGCATGGGCGGACTCGGTGCGCACCGCGTGGTGCGCCAGCGTGTGACGGACTGGTCGCGCAATGCGCTCTTTCAGGGCAGCTACGCCTATCTGCAAACCGGGGGCGGCGAGGCGCGCCGCATCCTGGGCGCCGAGGGGGACAGCCGCGTCCATTTTGCCGGCGAAGCCACGGCGACCGAGCTCGCGCAGACCTGCGGCGGGGCTTACCTCACAGGTATCGCCGCTGCACAACGGGTGCACGAGGCCGTCGAACTGGCGTGAGCGGTCTGCGGCAGGCCACCCGGTAAGCGCAAGCTCTTCAGTCATCGGCGCTGCGCGGCGAGACCGCGTCACTGGCAGGTCTACGTGAGCCGCCGATACTGAATGGCTTCAGCCAGGTGATCGGCGCCGACCTCGGCCTCATGGGCCAAGTCCGCGATGGTGCGCGCCACGCGCAGCACGCGGTGCGCCGCGCGCGCCGACCAGTCCATCCCCACCATGGCCGAGCGCCAGAGATCGCGCGCCGTGCCCTGCAGCGCGGCGCGATGCTCCAGCTCGGCGGCCCCGAGCGTGGCGTTCGCGCCGTGCTGGCGCGCCTGTTGGCGGGCACGGGCGGCGGCCACGCGCACCGCCACGGCGGCCGACGGCTCCCCAGGCGGAGCATCCAGCCATCCGGCATCTGCCGGCGGCAATTCGATATGGATGTCGATGCGATCCAGTAAGGGGCCGGACAGGCGGGCACCGTAGCGCGCGAGCTGGTCCGGCGAGCATCGGCAGGCCTTGCGGGGATGGCCATGCCAGCCGCAGGGGCAAGGGTTCATGGCGGCAACGAGTTGGAAGCGCGCCGGATACTCCACGCGGTGCTGCGCGCGCGTGATCGCGACCTTGCCCGTTTCCAGCGGTTCACGCAGGGCTTCGAGCGCGTGGCGTCCGAATTCCGGGAGTTCGTCGAGAAACAGCACGCCGAGATGGGCGAGACTGATCTCGCCCGGTTGCGGCCGGCTGCCGCCCCCGATGATCGCCGCGCGCGACGCCGAGTGGTGCGGCGCGCGGAACGGGCGCCGGCCGAGGACGACGGCCTCGCCAGCGATGCCGTGGATCGCGGCAGCCTCCAGCGCCTCGGTGCCGGCCAGGGGTGGCAACAGACCGGGCAGTCGCTCGGCCAGCATGCTCTTGCCGGCACCCGGCGGCCCCGTCATCAGCAGACCGTGTCCGCCCGCGGCGGCCACTTCGAGCGCCCGGCGTGCCGGACCCTGGCCTCTCACGTCGCCCAGGCATGGCCCGCGAGCCACGGCTGCCGTGCTGGCCGTGGGCGCTGAAGGGGCGGAGAGTTCGCCCTCGCCCGCGAGATAGGCCGCGACCTCGGTCAACGTGGCCGCAGCCAGCACGGTGATACCGGGTACGTCCCGCGCCTGAGCCGCGCTCTCGGGCGGCAGCACGAGCGTCGCGTCAGGTTGCGTGCGTGCCACCGCGAGCGAAATGGCCAGCGCCCCTTGCACGGGCACCAGGGCACCCGTGAGCGAAAGCTCACCCGCAAAGACGTGACGGCTCAGATCCCGGCTTGGGTGCAGGGTGGACAGCCCGGCGGCGAGGAGTACGCCCAGCGCAATGGGCAGATCGAAGCGGCCCGACTCCTTGGGCAGATCCGCAGGCGCGAGATTGGCCGTGAGGCGCCCGGGCGGAAAGGCGAATCCGCTGCTGGCCAGGGCGGCGCGCACGCGTTCGCGGCTTTCACGCACTTCAGCGTCCGCGAGGCCCACGACATGAAACGCGGGCAGGCCGGCGGCCACGTGGACCTCGACGCGCACGGCCGGGGCGGTGAGCCCGGCCAAGGCGCGACTGGCGAGCACAGCTAGCGTCATTGGGAATAGTCTCGAAGCGTGGGTGACAGGCCAGTATCCAACGCGGGTGCAGCGCGTGGACGTCTGCTGCGTGGGAATGCACACAGCGCACGAGATCGGTGTTGCGCTCATGCTCGCGGCTTGCGTGACTGCGATGGATCGAGCTTTATGGTGCAATCGGCCATGCGTCGTTGCCGGGTCTCAACGATTTCCCAGGGAAAGGTTCCGAACACCGTGAAACGTCTTTCGCGAATAGGGGTATCTATCATCATGGTGCTGGTGGGCGTTGCACCGCTCGCCTCAGTCGCGCTGGCCGGTTTCATTGCACAGGTCAACGGTTGCGGTCTGCATGAGGGATATCCGCAGCCTTGCATCGTTCTCGGCGCCGATATCGGCGGCGTGCTCTACACGATGACGGCATTGGGCTGGCTCATGCTGATCTCGTTGCTGTTTCTGGCAGGCGGGCTCTTGGGACTGGCGGCCGAAGGGCTTCGGTGGTTGACGCACCTGGCGCTCAAGAAGAGGCGTCACGACAAGCTCGGCCGATAGCTCCCGCACATCGAGCTTTGGCCGCCAACCGGCGCCTGGGTGGCCAGACCACAGAGCTCGCAGTTCACGGCGTGATCCGTGATCGTTTCTCCCAGTCCCCAACTTTCTCCCGGACGTCTTCCGAAGGTCGTGACATGCCAGCGCGCTCGCGAGCTGTGCGAGGAGAACGCACCCAGCGTCAACTGGAACGACCTGGAAGTCATTCGTTACGCGGTGCCGTCCAATGATGGTGCATGGCATGGGCCTTTGCTGCGAGAGAAGGCATGTGCCGCACCATCATGGTGCTTGTGCACGTCGGTGGGGCACGTGAACACCGGCCGACGGTGCATTCCAGTGCCGATACATCCGGAGAACCGCAGAAAAGAAAATTGGCATAGGCGTTGCTTTGTAAAACACGAACCGGTGGAGAACCGGTCGTTCCATCCAACGCCTGTCTTTCGGTTCTGTCCGGAGTCACCATGAGAAAAGCCCTGCTGGCCGCCGCCGTCCTCTCCACCCTCGGGAGTTCCGCCGCCTTCGCGCAAGCCAGTACCGCGGCGAGCACGTCGCCGCACACCTTCTCGGCCAACGTCGGTCTGGTGAGCGACTATCGCTTCCGCGGTTTCACGCAGACGAACCTGCGTCCGGCGATCCAGGGCGGTTTCGACTACGAGCACGCCTCGGGCTTCTATCTGGGCAACTGGAACTCCAACGTGGCCGACGAGCTGTTCCCCGGCGGCAACATCGAGATGGACTTCTATGGTGGGTACAAACACCAGTTTGGCGATGTGGGTCTGGACGTCGGCGTCCTGCACTACTACTACCCCGGTTCGGAAGCCGCCAAGGGCGGCACGATCAAGAACACCGAACTCTATGCCGGCCTGAGCTACGGCCCGTTCTCGCTCAAGTACTCCCATGGCGTGTCCGACTTCTTCGGCGTGCCGGATTCCAAGAACAACTTCTACGTGGACGCGGGCCTGGCCGTGCCGCTGAACGATGGCTGGGGCATCAACGCGCACGTCGGTTATCAGCGACTCAAGAACGACCCGGCCATCAGCGGCTACGTGGACTACTCGCTGGGCGTGACGAAGGAGCTCGCGGGCTGGGAGCTCGGCGCCAAGGTGGTCGCGACCAATCAGAAGGATTGGTACCAAACGAGCAAGGGCCGCGACGCAGGTCGTACGGGCGTGGTGTTCAGCGTCGCCCGGGCCTTCTGAGGCGCCGGGTGAGCGCCGCCGACATTTTTCTGATCAGGAGAAACGCATGAAACTCATCACTGCGATCATCAAGCCGTTCAAGCTTGACGAAGTGCGCGAGGCCCTCTCGGGTGTCGGCGTGCAAGGCGTGACCGTGACCGAAATCAAGGGTTTCGGCCGTCAGAAAGGCCATACGGAGCTGTACCGCGGCGCCGAATATGTGGTCGATTTCCTCCCGAAAATCAAGATCGAGGTGGCGCTGTCCGCCGAGCTCGTCGACACCGCGGTCGAGGCCATCGAGGCCGCTGCCCGTACCGGCAAGATCGGCGACGGCAAGATCTTCGTCTCCTCGCTCGAACAAGTGATTCGTATCCGTACCGGCGAGTCGGGCGTCAACGCACTCTAAGGAAGAATAGACAATGAACAAGAAGATGGCCCTTCCCGCCCTGGCTGCGACGTTGGCGGGTTCCCTGGTATCCATGGCCGCGATGGCTCAGGATGCTGCTGCCACGGCCACTGCTGCCGCTGCTGAAACCGTGGTCGAGACCACGCCCGGTCTGGTGGGCGCGGATCTGGCCTGGCTCAGCACGTCCACCTTGCTGGTGCTGATGATGGCCGTGCCCGGCCTGGCGCTGTTCTACGGCGGCATGGTCCGCGGCAAGAACATGCTGTCCACGCTCATGCAGGTCACGGCGACGTTCTGCCTTGCCGTGGTGTTGTGGTTCATCTACGGCTACTCGCTCGCCTTCACCGAAGGCAACGCGATCTTCGGCGGGTTCGACCGTCTGTTCCTGTCCGGGACGTTCGATGCTGTCACGGGTGTGTTCGCCATGTCCGACACGGTGCCGGAGATCAGCTTCGCCGCATTCCAGGCCACGTTCGCGGGCATCACGTGCGCGCTGATCGTGGGCGGTCTGGCCGAGCGTGCGCGCTTTTCCGCCGTGTTGCTCTTTACCGTCATCTGGATGACGTTCGCCTACGTGCCGGCCGCGCACATGGTGTGGGGCGATGGCCTGGTGGCACAGTGGGGCGCGCTCGACTTCGCTGGTGGCACGGTGGTGCACATCAATGCCGGTGTGGCCGGTCTGGTCGGTGCCTACGTGATTGGCAAGCGCATTGGTTACGGCCGTGAAGCGCTCAAGCCGCACAACCTGCCGATGACGATGATCGGTGCGGCCCTGCTGTGGGTGGGCTGGTTCGGCTTCAACGCTGGCTCGGCGCTGGCCGCTGACGGTATCGCTGCGCTGGCTTTCATCAACACGCTGGTGGCGACGGCCGGTGCCATGATGGCCTGGATGTTCACCGAGTGGGCCGCCAAGGGCAAGCCCTCGATGCTGGGCGCCGCGTCCGGCATGATCGCCGGTCTGGTTGGCATCACCCCGGCTGCAGGCTTCGTGGGCCCGGTCGGCGCGCTCGTGATCGGCGTGGTCTGCGGCATCGTCTGCGTGTGGGGCGTCAACGGTCTCAAGCGCATGCTGGGGGCGGACGATTCGCTCGACGTGTTCGGCCTGCACGCCGTCGGCGGCATCGTCGGTGCGGTGCTCACTGCGGTGTTCACGGCCACCAGCATGGGCGGTACGGGTGATGGCGACGCGTCCATGCTGATGCAGACGTGGATCCAGATCGAAGGCATCCTGCTGACGATCGTCTGGTCTGGGGTGGTCGCCTTCATCGCCTTCAAGATCGCGGATGTCGTGCTCGGGCTGCGTGTCTCCGAAGAAGAAGAGCGTCAAGGTCTGGACATTTCGTCGCACGGCGAAACGGCCTACCACTCGTGATGTCCGGCGGCGCGCCAGGCGCGCCGCTCCCTTGCGAGGCATGAATGCCGAAGGGCCCCTGAACGGGGCCCTTCGGCATTTCGGCGTCTACGCTGGGTGATCGCGACGCGGCCCGAGGGTCACACCGGGCTTTTGAACGGGGTGCACATTGCACCCCTCAGGCGGGCAGCAGACGTAGCCGGGTGATCTCTGAACGCGCACCCAGACGCAGGGGCGGGCCCCAGTATCCGGTGCCGCGGCTCACATACACCTGCATGGCACCGTGGCGATGCAGCCCGGCGACCACCGGTTGCTGCAACGGCACGAACCAGTTCCACGGCAGGAACTGCCCGCCGTGGGTGTGTCCGGACAGCTGAAGATCGAACCCTGCGGGTTCGGCGGCGAACATCGTGCGCGGCTGGTGGGCCAGGAGAATGCGGGGCACGCCGGCCGGCGCGCCTGCGGCGGCGCGCGCAGGATCGCTCGCGTGTCGCGCAGAAAAGCTGGCAGCATTGAAATCAGTCACGCCGGCCATGACCAGACGAGCGTCACCTTGCTGGATCACGACGTGCTCGTTGAGCAGCACGGTGAGACCAAGCCGTCGAAACTCCGCAACCCAGGCATCGGCACCCGCGTAATACTCGTGGTTGCCGGTGACGAGAAAGACCCCATGGCGTGCCTGCAGTTCGCCCAGCGGCCGCGTATGTTCGGTGAGCTGTTGGACGCTGCCGTCCACCACGTCGCCCGTGATGACGATGGCGTCGGCCTGCTGTGCGTTGGCGGCATCGACCATGGCCTGCACATAGCCGCGCTTGATCGTGGGCCCGACATGGATGTCGGTGAGCTGGACGATGGTGAAGCCCGCCAAGGCGGACGGCAGGCCGGGCAGGCGCACGTCCACCTCGAGCACGGGCGCGCGTCGACGGGCGTTGACCAGGCCGATGGCGCTGAAGACCAGGGCAAGCCAGGGAATCGCGCGGCGTGATAGGTCGACGGCAGCTTCTGGCATGCCGTGCAGCCCGAAGGCGAAGCTGCCCAGGACCCAGACGCACAGCACCACGTCTCGTAACAGCGTGAGCACGAAGAGCGAGGAAAAGAGGCCCAGGGCAAGAAATCCGGCCCAGGCGGCCACATCGCTGCCACCGGATGCCTGGCTGCGTCGGCGCGAGAATCCGATCAGGACGGCGACGTAGCAGGCGAGCATGAGCGCGGCACCGGCGAACGCGGCGATGCCACCGGCAGGGACGGCCAGGCGCACGGCGGCATACACGTGCGCCAGCAGCAAGATGATGGGCAGACGGGCAAACCAGCGACGCACGCGCGACTCCAGGGCAGGCTCAGGGGCGGGAGCGGCGAGCAGCGCCGCGGATGGGCACGCAGCGCGCGTCGTGACGCTTTGTCGGTGTCAGCGCCAGGGCGCGGATGTGCGCCTGGCGTTGGGGGGCCTCAGGAGGCCAGATCGCCCTCGGGCGGCGCGGGCGGGATTGGCGAGGTCGCGCCGCCGGCTTCCAGGCGCTTGACCTGGTTTTCGAGGGCATCCAGACGGGCGCGCGTGCGGGCCAGCAACTCTGCCTGAATGTCGAATTCTTCTCGGGTGACGAGATCCAGCCGCCCGAAGGCATCCGTGAGCATCGCCTTGACGTTGCGTTGCACGTCGGCCGCAGGACTGCGAGCGATCAGATCGGAAACGTTTTTCTGGATTTCGTCCATCCAGGAATTCCGGCTCATGGTGGTGCCTCTCGTGAAAAGGGATAGTGTAGAGGACACAGGCTCGCAATCGGCGGGCCTGGCCGGCAACGCCTACAGGGAGGCGAGATCCACCGCCTCGGCGCGGTTGAGGGCGGCCGCCACCCGCGTGCGCAGGGCGTTGGAATGCGCCCGCAGGATCTCGCGCTTGACGTCCAGCATCTGCTGCGAGTGCATGGAGAAATTCGTGAGGCCCAGCCCGAGCAGCAGCCGGGTGAGGCTCACGTCCCCTGCCATCTCGCCGCAGACCGACACCGGCTTGCCCGCGCGGGCACCGGCGTTGATGGTGTGGGCGATGAGCCTGAGCACCGCCGGGTGCAGCGGATCGTACAGCCGCGCGACGGTCGGATCGGCGCGATCGATGGCGAGCGTGTACTGGATCAGATCGTTGGTGCCGATCGACAGGAAATCCAGGGTTTCGGCAAAAGGCTCGATGGCGATGGCGATGGCGGGGATCTCCACCATGGCGCCGACCTCCACGCGCTCGGCATAGGCCTGCCCTCGCGCGTCCAGATCCTGCTTGGCGCTGTCGATGGCCGCGAGGCACGCATGGACTTCATGCATGTGCGCGATCATCGGCAGCAGAATGCGCACGTGCCCATGCGCTGACGCCCGCAGGATGGCGCGCAGTTGTGCGGCGAACATGTCGGGTCGGGCCAGGCAATAGCGCACGGCGCGCTCGCCCAGTGCCGGGTTGGTGGTCACTGCGGCATCGTCGTCCAGCGTCTTGTCCGAGCCGATGTCCAGCGTCCGGATGGTGACGGGTCGCCCGTCCATGGTGCGCACCACCGAGGCGTAGGCGGCGTACTGCTCTTCCTCGTCCGGCAGATCCGCGCGATTCATGAAGAGGAATTCGCTGCGGAACAGACCAATGCCTTCGGCGCCGGCGGCCAGCGCGGAGACGGCTTCTTCAGGCCACTCGATGTTCGCCTGCAGCCCGATGCGAATGCCGTCCAGCGTGACGGGCGGCGTGTCCTTGATGAGGGTGAGTGCTGCGCGCTCGGCGGCGTAACCGGCCTGCCGCTGAGCATACTCGGCCAGAACGGCGGGCGACGGGTTGATGAGCACGACGCCTGCTTCGCCGTCCACCACGAGGATGTCACCTTCCTGGGCGAACTGGCAGACGTGGTTCAGGCCCACCACGGCAGGCACGCCCATGCTGCGCGCCACGATGGCCGTGTGCGAGGTGGCGCCGCCCAGATCGGTCACGAACGCGGCGAATTGTGCGCCCCGCAGCTTGACCATGTCGGCGGGGGAGATGTCGTGCGCGACCACCACCAGGGCTTCGGCACTGTCATCGTTGGCCACGGGCGTGGAGATCTCGGGCGCGCCAGCGAGCACCTGCAGCACACGTTCGATGACGTGTCGCACGTCGCTCGAGCGTTCACGCAGGTATTCGTCGCTCATGGCGGCGAACTGCTCGCCCACCAGCTGACCCTGGGCGGTGAGGGCCCACTCCGCGTTGTAGTGCTTCTCGCGAATGAGAACGAGCGGCTCCTGCGTGAGCATCGGATCGGCCAGCAGCATCGCGTGCACTTGCAGCAGCGCGCCCAGCTCGCGCGGCGAATCCGGCGGCAGTTGATCTGCCAGCCGCAGGAATTCGTCGCGGGCACGTTCGAGCGCCTCGGCCAGGCGTGCGCACTCGCTTTCCGTATCCTCGGGGGCGATCCGGTAGTGCGACACCTCCAGCGCGGCGGCGCCCAGAACGACGGCACGACCGACGGCGTAGCCTCGCGAGGCGGCCAATCCGTGCAAGGACAGCATCGCGTCGGCCACGTTATTCGGCCTCGCCGAAGCGGTCTTGAAAGAGGGCCTGGATGTTCTCGAGCGCCTGGGCGGCATCGCGTCCCGTGGCGTCGACCGTCACCGTGGTGCCCTTGCCTGCGGCCAGCATCATGACGCCCATGATGCTCTTGGCGTTCACACGCTTGCCGGCGCGCGCGATGAAGATGTCGCTCTCGAAACGGCTCGCGAGCTGTGTGAGCTTGGCCGAGGCGCGCGCGTGCAGGCCGAGTTTGTTGCTCACGACGATGTCGATTGCGTGCACGTCGTCGGCGGTCGGATCTGCGGGAGGCGCCATGAGAGTCATCGTGAAAAGGGAATGAAAGGCAAGGGATGTCGCGGAATCCGTGGGCTCAGACGATGTCGTCGTCCACTTGTAGCACCGCCTGGCGCGCGCCGGCCATGGCCTGGCGCGCGACCTCGCGCAGGGGCGCATTGCGATAGGTGATGGCACGCAGCAGCATGGCCATGTTGGCCCCGGCCACGAGGTTCACCTCGTGACCGCCCGCGCGCGCCGCGGCAGCGGCCCGGGTGGCGACGTTCGACGGCGTGGCGCCGAGCACGTCGGTGAGCACCAGGACACCGCCTCCGGCGTCGGCATCGTCGATGAGCCGGCGCACCGCGGCTTCCGAATCCTCGGGACGGTCGGCGGAGCCGACGTCATGGATCAGCACGCCGCTCTGGCCCGCGAAGACATGCCGGCCGCAGGCGTACAGCGCGCTGGCCATCGGCTCGTGTGCCACGATGACCAGGCCCACGGCGGGCAGCGGGGCGTCGCCCGGCGCAGCCGGGACACAGGCGATCATGCCGGTCTCGATCCCACGGCGGCTTCGAGCGCCTGGGCAAAGCGGGCTGCGACGTCAAAGCCGGTCTGCTCGGTGATCTCGACAAAGCAGGTCGGGCTCGTGACGTTGATCTCGGTGATGTAGTCGCCGATCATGTCCAGGCCGATCAGCAGCAGCCCGCGGCCGGCCAGGCGCTGGCCGATCGCGGTGGCCACGGCGCGGTCGTGCTCGCGCAGCGGTTGGGCCACGCCGCGTCCGCCCGCGGCCAGATTGCCGCGAGTCTCGCCCGCCTGGGGAATGCGCGCCAGCACGTACGGCACCGGCTCACCGCCGATGATGAGCACGCGCTTGTCGCCTTCGGTGATCGCCGGGATGTAGCGCTGGGCCATGATCGTGCGCCGGCCCTCGTCGGTCAGCACTTCCAGGATCACGTTCAGGTTCGGGTCGCCTGCGCGCACACGGAAGATGCCCGTGCCGCCCATGCCGTCCAGCGGCTTGAAGATGACGTCGCCGTGCTCGGCCAGGAATTCGCGCAGACGCGCCATGCCACGCGTGACGAGGGTGGGCGCCGTGTACTCCGGGAACTCGGCGATCGCGAGCTTCTCGGGGTGGTTGCGAATGGCCGCGCCGGCGTTGAAGACACGGGCGCCTTCGACTTGCGCACGCTCGAGCAGGTGCGTGGCGTAGACGTACTCCATGTCGAAGGGCGGATCCTTGCGCATGACCACGGCGTCGTAGCTCGACAAAGCGAGCGTCTCCATGGCTTGCGCCTGCCACCAGCCGGGTTCGTGAAGATCCGCGTCTGGCACCAGGGTGATGGGCGTGGCGTCGGCAAACACCTTGGCGTCACGCAGGAAGATGTCGCCCTGCAGCGCCGTGTGGATGTCGTGGCCGCGGGCGACCAGGCCCCGCATCATGGCCACGGAGGAGTCTTTATAGGCCTTGAGCTCAGGCAGGGGATCAACGATGAACAGAATCTTCATGATGCGTATGGCGCAAGACTGCCGTGCCCAACAGTGTGAAATGTCGTTACTATTTTGTTACAGACACCGTTAGCGAAGCGTTGCGTTTCTAGCGACCTTGGTGTCGAGGGAGAGAGGGATGGATGTGAAAACCGTCGTGCTGTCGGCCCGACAGACGGAGTGCCTGTGGTGGGCCTCGCTGGGCAAGACCGCCAAGGAGACAGCCCTCATTCTCGGAGTGACGGAACGCACTGTCAACTTTCACCTCTATACCGCCTTTGGCAAACTGAATGTGCACAGCAAGAATGCTGCGGTGGCCAAGGCCGTGCGCTTCAACCTGCTGACCGAAGCGCCGGCTACTGCATCCGTACGGAATCGATGAAGGTCCGGGCGGTCTCCTCGGACAGCGCCCGGCGCGGGCCGAGGGCTGCCACTTCGATCAGGCGGTCCCCGACCAGAACCACCCGGGCCAGCAGCCAGGCTGGCTCGCCGTTGGGGCTGCCGGAGAATTCGAGCTCGTGCGCGGGAACGGGCGGACGCGTGCCATGCCCTGCCGCGCGAATCTGCACGTCGCGCCGGGTGCGCTCGGTGGCTTGCAGGTTGCGGGCAAGGCCGTCTTCGAGCGCGGCGCGATAGCGGTCGCGGTCAGCGGCGTCGATCGCCGCAGGCAGGACGATATGGCCCACGGCGAAAATCGCGCCATCGACTTGTGCCGTGGTGAGGGTGAACGGTGCGCTGCTGCCCGCCACGGGCAGGGTGCGCGTTTCCGTCTGGGGACGCGCCGGGAAGGCGACGATCACGACGCCATCGGCGGCTGGCATTTCGCGCCAGTTGAGGGCCGGCGTACAGGCGCCCGCGAGGCCGCTGGCCACGAGCGCCAGGGCCAGCAGTCCGCGGCGGCGCGTGATGTTACACATGATTTGTCCCCCAACCGGGTGTGCGTGCGCGACAATCGCTCCCGCCGCGCGGGCACCCTCGCCCGCCTTCCTGCACGGAGTGTTCGATTGTCGCCGATTTCCATGATCCCCGCCCTGGATGGGACGCTCCTCGCGAGCTACCGCTGGGCCCTGCCGGCCGGCATGGAGCGCGGACGCGGTGTGTATCTGCTGCATGGACTGAGCGAGTACGCCGGCCGCTACGAGCACGTGGCCGACTGGCTCAATGCCCGGGGCTGGGACGTGGCTTCGCATGATCACCGCGGCCACGGCCGCTCCAAGGGCCGGCGCGCGTCGCTGCGTCGCAGTGACGACCTCATCGCGGACGCCGAGCAGCAGATCGCTGCCTATGCCGAGGTGCTTGGCGCGCCGCCGGTGGTGCTGGGCCACAGCATGGGCGGGCTGGTGGCCGCACACGTGGCGCTGCGCGGCAAGGTCGAGATCGCCGGTCTTGTGCTGTGCAGCCCGGCCCTGCGCATCGTGGTCAACGGAATGCAGCGCGCCGCGCTGCGCACCCTCCGGGTCGTGGCGCCCAGCCTGCCCGTGCCCAACAACAACCGTCGCGCCAAGCTTTCGCACGACCAGGCCGTGACCGACGCCTACGCCACCGACCCGCTCGTCAACCGGGTGGTCACGGCGCGTCTGGCTGCGTTCCTGGCGGATTACGGGCCGAAGGCCATTGCCCACGCCGGCGATTTGCGGGTGCGCACCTGATGATGGTGGCAGGTGCGGACACCTTGGTGGACAACGCCGGCAGCCGCGCCTTTGCCGATGCCGCGCCGCCGGGACGCCTGGCCATGCGCTGGTATGACCAGGCCTGGCACGAGATCCTCAACGAGACGCCCGCCATCTCGGCGCCCGCCTACGCCGATCTGGACACCTGGCTGACGGAAATCTGAAGCGGGTGCAGAATGCGCTATAAAGCGCCATCCGCCAGCGCGTCGCGCTGGCTTTGTGCGTGAAGGAATCCGCTTGAACGACCCGCTAGCCCAACGCCTGGCCTTGTTGTCCCGACCGGAGTCCGCCAGGCTACTCGCCGGCGGACTGCAGGGTGTCGAAAAGGAAAGCCTGCGCGTGCGCCCTGATGGCACGCTTGCCCCCACCCCGCATCCGCCGGCCCTGGGCTCTGCCCTCACCCACCCCAGCATCACCACGGACTACGCCGAGGCGCTGCTCGAGTTCGTCACGGGCACGCATGGCGACGCCGATGCCCTAGTCGGGCAGCTGCGCGACATTCATCGCTTCGTGTATTCGGAATTGGGCGACGAGCTCCTCTGGAATCAGTCGATGCCCTGCCCGCTCCCGCCGGAGCCGGACATCGCCATCGGCTGGTATGGCACGTCCAACAGCGGCATGCTCAAGCACGTCTATCGACGCGGCCTGGCGTTGCGCTACGGCAAGGCCATGCAGTGCATCGCCGGGATCCATTACAACTTCTCGCTCGCCCCGGGTGTGTGGGATGCGCTGGCCGAGCCCGGCGATACGCGTGACGCGCAAACGCGGCAGTCCGAAGGCTACATCGGGCTGATCCGCAACTTCAGCCGGTTCAGCTGGCTGCTCATGTATCTCTTCGGGGCGTCGCCCGCGCTGTCGGCGGACTTCCTGCGTGGGCGCGAGCACGGCCTGCAGTCGCTGGGCGAGGACACGCTCTACCTGCCGTGGGCCACGAGCTTGCGCATGAGCGACCTGGGCTACCAGAACCAGGCACAGTCCGGGCTGCGCCCGTGCTACACGGATCTGGATTCCTACCTGAAGAATCTCTATCACGCGGTCAATCAGCCGTGGCCTGCGTACGAGCGCATCGGCACGCATCAGAATGGCGAATGGGTGCAGCTGAGCACCCACATCCTGCAGATCGAGAACGAGTACTACTCGAGCATCCGGCCCAAGCGGGTGGCGCGGCGTGGCGAGCGGCCCTTGCGCGCGCTGCAGGAGCGCGGCGTGCAGTATGTGGAAGTGCGTTGTCTGGACATCGACCCCTTCGAGCCCACGGGCATCAGCGCCGAGACCTGCCGCTTTCTCAACGCCTTCCTGCTGCTGTGTGCCATCGAGCCCAGCCCGCTGCTGCCGCAAGGCGGCTGGTGTGCGCAGAGTGCGGCCAATTTCGCCGCGGTGGTCAAGGAAGGCCGCAAGCCGGGACTCGCCCTGTTGCGCCAGGGCGAATCGGTGCCCCTCACCACCTGGGCGCATGACCTGCTCGACCAGATCGGCCGGTGTGCCGAGGCCATCGATGCGGTCGTGGGCGGCACGGGCCATGCGCAGGCGGTGCAGGCACAGCGCGCCAAGGTCGACGATGCCGAGAAGACGCCGTCGGCCCGCGTGCTGGCCGGGCTGCGCGAAACGGGACAATCCTTCGAGGCGTACTTCCTGGGGCTGGGCAAGGCGCACGCCCAGGCGTTGCGCGCCGAGCCCTTGTCAGCCGAGACGCGCGCGGCGTTCGAGGCTGCACGCCAGGCGTCGGTGAGCGAGCAGGCCGAACTCGAACAGACCCAATCCGGGGATTTCGATGCCTATGTGCAGGCGTATCACGCGAGCCTGAGCGACTGAGCGCGGGTCGCGGCCATGGCGCCGCGCGCCTGCAACGAAAAGGGGTTGGCGCCTTGCGGTGCCAACCCCTTGGTATTCGTGGCGCGCCCGGCTGGAATCGAACCAGCGACCCTTGGCTTCGGAGGCCAATACTCTATCCCCTGAGCTACGGGCGCGCTAAAGCGAGGCATTGTATCCCACTTGGCCTGCAAGGGCATGAACCCGGGGTAAACCCAGGGTCCGTGCCCGCCTAGCGATGTTCTCCCGGAACGCGGTCCCGTTTATAATCAGTTGTTTTTCTGTATCCGGGTATATCGCGCACAATAAGTCTTCACGCCAGCTCCTGGATTTCGTTCCACCCGCACGCAGGACCGCTATGAGCAACGCGCAGGAAAATCATAACGAGCACCAGTCGCTCATCAAGACGCCCAAACAACTGATCACGGTGGGAGTGCTGGCATTCATTCTGCCAGTCGTGATCATTCTCATGCTTGCGTACTACGTGGCGGGGGGCACCCGTACGTCGGAAGGTTCGCGTGCGCTCACGGCCGAGGCCACGGATGCCCGGATCGCCCCGGTGGCGGGCTTTGAGCTCGTGGATGCCAACGCGCCGCGCGAATTCATGACCGGCGAGGCCGTGTACAAGCAAGTCTGTACGGCCTGTCATGCTACCGGCACGGCCGGTGCGCCGCGCACGGGCGACAAGGCCGCCTGGGCGCCGCTCATCGCGTCCGGGCTGGACGAGATGGTGAAGATCGCGATCCAGGGCAAGGGCGCGATGCCGCCCAAAGGTGGCGCGGCCAACCTGAGCGATTACGAAGTGGCGCGTGCCGTGGTGTACCTGGCCAACCAGGGCGGCGGCACGTTCGACGAGCCCGCGGCCCCCGCGCAGGAAGGCGAGCAGGCACCTGCGCAAGGGCAAGCTGCCGCACCAGCCACACCGGCCGCACCAGCCGCACCAGCCGCGCCTGCTGCTGCACCTGCCGCTGCCGCGTCGGCGCCCGCTGCGGCACCCCAGGCAGAAGCGCCTGCTGCTGCCGCCC
>NZ_JADCNH010000016.1 GCF_018904615.1 Verticiella alkaliphila
CGTGGCCGAATCCGGTGCCATGGCGAGCGCGCCGCTGCGCAGGGGCGACGGCGAGGGCGCAGGCAGCCACTGGGGCGACGGGGCGGCTTCGGTCGTGGCAATGCCGGACCGCGCCTGCGCGCCGGCATAGTCGACCTGAGCCTCGATATCGCCGATGCGCAGCACCAGACGCGGCGCCGTGCCAGTCAGCACGACATACGGACCTTGTTGCGTATAGGGCACCAGCCGCGACGCGCCGTCCGCCAGCGCGAACACCGCCGGCAAGGCCTGCCCCGCGTTGAACTGCAACCAGGTCGATTGCCCGTCGTCGAACACCTGCAACGGGGCCACGCGCCGGTCGCCGGAGAGCCGATAGGCGAAATCGTAGCCGGGTGCCGCAGCCGCCAGTGCCGCGCTGGCGGCTCCCAGGAGCGTCGCCACCATGAGCGCCGTGCGTGACGCGCGCTTGAACTGCCTGCCTGCCATGTCTCGTCCCCGATGCCGCGGCACTTGTCCGCCATGGCTGGCATGCTGCGCGCGTCAAGGCGCGCGCCTATATCGGAGAACACGTAAGGGGGAGGTTTTCACGCACCGCGGGCGCTGCGCGCGCCCGCGGTGCGTCAGGCGAAGTCGGCGGGAAAGAGATCGATGCGATCCGTGCAGATCCCATCGACGCCCCAGTCCAGGAGGACTCGGGCGCGTTCCGGCGCGTTGACGGTGTAGACCATGAGGCCATACATAGCCCTCGGCCTTGATCTCGGCCGCGAGTGCGGCCGTGAGGTGACGGTGGTTCGTGTGGATCGCCGTGCAGCCGAGGGACTCAGCCGTGGCCTGCCAGCCTCGCGGCACCTGGCTCCAGAGCATCGCTCGCGCGATATCGGGCGCTGCGAGCTTGGCCGTTCGCAGCGCGGCCTCGGAGAACGAGGAGAGCAAAGGTGCCGGCAACACGGCGTCTGCCGGCTTCGCCGCCCAGGCGCGCGCCGTATGCTCGGCGGTGACGCGCCCAGTGAGCGCCTCGAAGCCGGCCGCGGGCTTGATCTCCACGTTCATCCAGATGCCCTGGGCAATGAGCCAGTGCGCGATGTCTGCGAAGAGCGGCACCGGCTCGCCCGCGAATGCCGGGTCGAGCCAGGCGCCCGCGTCCATGCGCACCAGATTGGCCGACGGCGTGAGGGGCACCGCGCCCCGCCCCGGCACCGTGCGCCCGAACGCCTCGTCGTGCATGAGCACGGGGACCTCGTCGGCCGCCAACATGACGTCGAACTCGACGCCCTGCAGGCCACGCGCCTGCGCCGCGCGCATGCCGGCCAGGGTGTTCTCGGGCGCGAGCGTGCCGCCCCCGCGATGGGCGACGATGCGCGGATAGTGCCAACCGCGGGAGACGGCGTCGCTCATTTGCCGCCCATCGCCGCCGAGGCGCGGCGCACGGCATCGCCCTGCGCCTGCATGGGCGGCTTGTTGCCCTGGAGGATCGAGGCCATTTCCTCGTTCAGGATGGCCAGCACCTTCGGATACTGCGGCAGGCGGATGCCACGGCTGTTCTGGCCCGGGGTGTCGTCCATCAGGTCGACCATGGCCTTCGCGCCCGGAATCCGGTTGTAGAACGAGACGTCGGCAGCGCGGGCCGCAGCTTCAGTCATGGGCAGGTAGCCGGTGCTCTGGTGCCATTGGGCGGCCACGGCCGGCGTGGCCAGCCAGGCGACGAACTTGCCCATGGCCGCCTGCTCAGGCGCGGGATGACCCGACAGGGCCCACAGGGCCGAGCCGCCGATCAGCGGCATGCCGCCTTCCTTGCTCGCTTCCAGATAGCGCGGGATCGGCGCGATGCCAGCGGAAAAGCGCTTCGGATCCAGCTGGGCCCAGGCGCCGGTACCGCTCGTGAGGATGGCGCATTCACCGCGGGCGAACGGCGCGTCCGATTCGCTGTTCACACTGATCTGCGGAAAGAGGCTGCTCTTGACCCAGCTCTTCATGAGCGCCATGTGACGCACGTGCAGCAGCCCGTTCACGAGCAGCTCGGCGCGACCGCTGTCCATGCCGTTGTTGCGCGTGGCGAACGGCTGGTTGTTCGAGGCCGCGAGGTTCTCCTGGTGGATCCACACCATGTCGCTCGTGGCGTACGGGCAGGCGACGCCCGACTTCTGCAGGGCGATCAGCTGACCTTGCAGCTCCTGCCACGTGCGCGCCGGCGCGTCCGGATTGAGCCCGGCCTTCTTGAAGAGATCCCGGTTGTAGAACATCACCGGGGCCTCGGCCATCAGCGGCAGCGCGAGCAGACGCCCACGGCTGTCACGCACGTAGCTCGTGGTCTGAGGCAGGAACCACTGCAGATCGCGCACCGGATGCTTGGCGAGCAACTCGTGCATCGGCATTACGCGGTTGTCCTTGGCCACGCCTTCAGGATTGTGATAATCCGGCAGCTGCACGAAGTGCGGTGCGCGCTTGTCACGGATGGCCTGCGCGACGCCCGTCTCCATGGCTTCGAAGGACGGGGCCACGGAGAGCTCGACGGCAACGTCGGACTGGCTCTTGTTGTACTGCGCGACGAAGGCCTCGAAGATCGCCGCATGCGCGGGATCCATGGCGTGCCAGACTTGAATCTTCTGGGCGGCCGCCGACGCGGTGCCGCCCACGAGCGCAACCGCCAGGGCGGCAACGCATTGCTTCCATGCTTTCACGGTATCTCCTGATAACCCAGAACTACGGCATTGTCCCGCCGTGTGGCGGCGGATCGACGTTGAGAAAAAACGAAGGTTGGTGAGGTGCGACGCCGGCCAGGGGCCGGCACGGGGCGCGGCCCGTCAGTATCCGATGAAGGGAAAATCCGGTTCCGGACGACGGCCGGCAACGATGTCGGCGATGACGCGGCCCGAGCCCGCGCCCATCGTCCAGCCCAGCGTGCCATGCCCCGTGTTCAGAAAGAGATTGCCGATGCGCGAGCGCCCGACCAGCGGCACGCTGGACGGTGTGGACGGACGCAGCCCGGACCAGTAATTGGGGGTGGTCAGATCGACGACGCCCTCGGGGAAGAGTTCAGCGGCGATACTGGCCAGCGCCTCGCAGCGCACGGTATTCAACGCGCGCGAATAGCCCGAGAGCTCGGCCGTGCCGGCCAGGCGCAGGCGATCGCCCAGACGCGAGACCACGACCTTGCGCGAGCTGTCGGTGAGACTGACTTCGGGCGCGCGCGCGGGATCGAGGATGCGAAACGTGGCGGAATAGCCCTTGGCGGGATAGACAGGGCACGGGACACCGAGGGGACGCAGCACGTCGGGCGAGAAGGCGCCCATCGCGACGACGAAGGCATCCCCGAGCACGCGGGTGTAGCGGCCATCCGGTTCGATGACCTCGGCTGCCCAGACGCGGCCGCCTTCGGCGAGCAGGCGGGTGACGCGGGTGTCGAAGCGAAAGTCGACGCCGGCGGACTCGGCGCGCTGCGCGAGCTGCGTCGTGAACTGGTGGACGTCGCCACTCTCGTCATCGGCCGTGTAGTCGCCGCCCACGATGCGATGACGGCTGGGCGCAAGCGCGGGCTCGATGGCCACGGCTTCCTCGGCCGACACGATGCGCCGATCCACGCCCATGTCCCGCATCAGGCTGGCCGCGCGTTGGGCGGTCTCGAACTCGGACTGTCGCCGATAGAAGGTGAGGATGCCGCGCTGGAGCTGGTCGTACTGGATGCCGAGTGACTCGCGCATGCCATGCAGGGTGCGGCGACTGTATTCGGCCATGGCCACCATGGCCCGGATGTTCGGCGCCAGGCGCGAAGGCAGGCATTCCCGGAGGAAGGAAAGGCCCCACTGCCATTGGCGCCAGTCGGCCTGGGGCCGAAAGAGCAAGGGCGAGTCGTCGCGCATCATCCATTGGAGCAGGCGCCACGGTGCGTGCGGATTGGCCCAGGGCTCGGCATACGACACGGAAATCTGGCCACCGTTGGCGAAGCTCGTCTCCCGGGCGGGGCCGGCACAACGGTCGATGACCGTCACCTCATGACCGTCCTGGCGCAGCCACCAGGCGCTGCTGGTGCCGATGATGCCGCTCCCCAGAACCACAACCTTCATGCTTGCTCCTGTCCGGCCGGGGCCAGCCGTTCAGGCCCCGCGACGCCGGGGCTTCGGGTGCGCGCGCCGCGCACGGCCAGAACGCCCGCTGGCGGGCAGTGTAGCGCGGAATCCGGGGCGCATTCCAACGCAAATTGTGTCTGTCACACGGGTGCCGCAGAACGCTGTCAGGCACGTTGCGCAGCGTCGGCTTCCGTGGTGAAGGCGTCGGCGAAGAAGGACTCGCCGGACAGCCCGCAGCGACCCGTGAAATCCGTCCGTGCGGCCTCGACCATCGCGGGCGCGCCACAGGCATAGACCTGGTGTCCGGACAGATCGGGCAGATCGGCAATGACAGCCTCGTGCACCCACCCGGTGCGACCCTGCCAGCCGTCCTCGGGCAACGCATCGGAGACGACAGGCACGTAGGAGAACCCGGGCAGGGCCTGCTCCCAGCTGCGCGCCAGGGCATCGAGATACAGATCGCGCGGCCGGCGGCCGCCCCAGTACAGGACGGTGCGCCGATGAATGCCCACGTGGATCATGTGCTCGACCATCGCCTTGATCGGGGCGAAGCCCGTGCCGCTTGCGAGCAGCACGATGGGCTGCTCGGTGTCCTCGCGCAGGAAGAACGAACCGAGCGGCGCTTCGCAGCGCAGGATCTCGCGCACCTTCAGCGCCGGCTCGGCCTGGCCGAACACGCGATCCGTGAACGCGCCACCCGGCAGGTGACGCAGATGCAGTTCGACCGAGCCCTCCACGTGCGGCGCGCTGGCCATCGAATAGGCTCGGCGCCGGCCATCCTTCAGGATGAACTCCAGATATTGGCCCGCATTGAAGACGAAGCGCTGATTGGCCGGCAACTGCAAGGTGACGCGCATGACATCGTGCGCAAGCGGCGCGATCTCCTGCACCCGCACCGGCATCTTGCGGATTTCGATGCCGTCCATGCCCTGCACCACGCGCGCCTCGACCGTGACGTCGGACTCCGGCGTCGTGCAGCACAGCAGGGCGAAGCCCTGCGCCGCGTCGTCCGCATGCAGGCTGCCCGGCTGGTGCGGGCCCTGCACGAACTCACCATCGACCACGCGCGCCTTGCAGGATGAGCATGCACCGTTCTTGCAGCTGTAGGGCAGTGTCACCCCGGCGGCCAGGGCGGCATCGAGGATGCTCTCGCCTGGGGCGGCATAGAACTGGTGATTGGACGGCAGGACGGTGATGCGATGGCTCATGAGGCAGCAGTACGGGCAGTGATTCCGGCAGGCTTACCGGATTTCCTTGATGCGATTGGCGTCGTCGACGAGGATGACCTTGGGCTTGTAGGTCTCGATCTCGGTCTCGGTCATCGGCGCGTACGTGCAGATGATGAGGTAATCGCCCAGATGAGCGCGACGTGCGGCCGCGCCATTGAGCGAAATCTCGCCGCTGCCCCGGGGCGCGGTGATGATGTAGGTCGAGAAGCGCTCGCCGTTGTTCACGTTGTACAGCTCGATCTTCTCGAAGGGCTTCATGTCGGCCGCGTCGAGCAGATCCTGGTCGATGCCGCAGGAACCTTCGTAGTTCAGGTCGGCTTGGGTGACCGTGACACGGTGCAGCTTGGCACGCAGCATCACACGTTGCATAAGGGTGGCTCCAAGGGGCGCGGCGCCGTTGCCGCAGGATGGCCGGGATGTCCCGACCGAAAGAGAATGATTTTATAATTTTTGCCTTTGACGCGCCGGGACGACCCGGCGCCCGCGGCCTGTGGAAGGGCCAAGGCCGTCAAGCCGGGGACGACCCCACCTGTCTCCCTGGAGTCTTTCATGCATTGGATCATTCTCTTTCTGGCCGGGCTCTTCGAAGTGGCATGGGCCGTCGGGCTCAAGTACACCTACGGCTTCACCCGGCTCGTGCCCACCGTGTTCACCATCAGCGGGATGGTCGTGAGCTTCTGGCTGCTGTCGATGGCCATGAAGGTGCTGCCTCTGGGCACCGCCTACGCGATCTGGACAGGCATCGGCGCCGTGGGCGCCTTCATCGCCGGGATCTTCCTGTTCCAGGAGGCCGTGACGCCGATGCGCGTGATCAGCGTGGCCCTCATCATCACGGGCCTCATCGGGCTGAAGCTGAGTTCGGCCTGAACGTGACGAAGGGCGCAACGCGATCTGCGCTGCGCCCTTCGCTACACCCCCCGCGCCAGGCGAGGGCCTGCCCGATCAACCGCGCATGCGCGTCGGTGCCAATGGCTTGATCGCTTCGAACTTCTTGCGCGTGGCAATGAATTCCGGACGCGGCGTGAGGCCGAACTTCGGTGCGCCCAGCGTGTTCTCCATGCTGTTGTAGACCATGAAGACGTTGGCGCGCGGCCACGGCGTGATGTTGCCGTTCGACCCGTGCATCGTGTTGCAATCAAAAAACACGACCGAGCCCGCCTTGCCCGTGATGGAGCGAATACCGCCCTGCTCCACCAGCAATTGCAGGCTCACCGGATCCGGCACGCCGTATTCCTGCTTGCGCAGCGAATCCTTGTAGTGATCGTCCGGCGTCTCGCCAATGCACGAGATGAACTGACGATGCGAGCCAGGCACCACCATCAACGGGCCGTTCTCCGGGCGGTTGTCCGTGAGCAGCACCGAGCAGCTGATGGCGCGCATGGCGGGCATGCCGTCTTCCACGTGCCAGGTCTCGAAATCCGAGTGCCAGTAGAACTCCTTGCCCTTGAAGCCAGGCTTCAGGTTGGCACGGGACTGGTGGATGTAGACCTCGGAGCCCAGGATCTGTCGGGCGATGTCGGCCAGCCGAGCGTCGCTCGCGAGCCGGCCCAGGATCGGGCTGATCTCGTGAACCTTGAACACCGAGCGCACGACGTCGCTGCCGGGCTCGCGGATCGCTTCCTCGCGCTGGCGAATGGCCGGGTCCGTCGACATGCGCTCGACTTCACGCAGCAGCGCCGCGGTCTCCTGCTCGGAGAAAAACTCCGGCAGGAAGAGGAAGCCGTCGCGATCGAAATCTGCGATCTGTTCGCTCGAGGCTCCGGCGGCGTACTTCCCGTCACCATGAATGACGGGATCCTGACGGGCGATGATGGCCGCGCCGCGGTCAGAGCGCGACGCGTAGATATCCTTGGCGGGGGTAATCATCAGGCGACCTCCTTGACGTCTTCTTCCAGGTCGGCGGGATACACGCCCTTCTCGTCGTGCACTTCCCGCCCCGACAGCGGCGGATTGAACACGCAGATCACCCGCAGCGGCGTCTTGCCGCCACGCAGCCAGTGTTCATCGTGCTGGTCCAGGGCGTAGACCACGCCTGGGCCGAGAGCGTACTTCTTGCCATCGGCAATGGTCTCGATCTCGCCATCGCCCTCGACGCACCACACCGCCTCCAGATGGTTCTGGTAGTGGATGTGCGTTTCCGTGCCGGGATGAATGATGGTCTCGTGGAACGAGAAGCCCATGCCATCTTTCTTGAGCAGCACGCGGCGGCTGGTCCAGGTATCCGTACGGATCTCGTCCTGGGTTCCGATGACGTCCTTCACATTACGTACGATCATGGGTCTGCTTTCTCCTTAGCGATTGCCGAACTTCAGCACGCGAGCGCTGCTCGCTGGGGAGGCCTTCTCGGCGGCCAGCACCTCGGCCACGCAACGGTCGATGATCTCGAGACCGCGCTTGAGCTGGGTGTCGTCGATGGTCAGGGCCGGCAGAAGCTTCAGCACTTCGTCGTTGGCGCCCGAGGTCTCGATCACCAAGCCTTGCTCGAAGGCCTTGGCCGCCACCTTGCCGGCAAAGCTGTGGTCCTGGCTCACCAGGCCCTGCATCAGCCCGCGGCCACGCACGCTGAGGCCGGCGCCCGGATAGCTCTGGACGATGTTCTCCAGGCAATCCCGCGCGATGCGTTCCTTGCGCTGCACGTCGCTCGCGAAGGCGGAGTGCGTCCAGTAGTTGTCCAGGGCGGCCGTGGCGGTGACGAAGGCCAGGTTGTTGCCGCGGAACGTGCCGGTGTGGGCGCCCGGCTTCCAGACGTCGAGTTCCGGCTTCATCAGCACCAGCGACATCGGCAGGCCAAAGCCGGACAGCGACTTGGACAGCGTGATAATGTCCGGCTGGATGCCGGCCGGCTCGAAGCTGAAGAAGCTGCCGGTACGGCCGCAACCTGCCTGGATGTCGTCGACGATGAGCAGCATGTCGTTGGCATGGCACACGCGCTGCAGTTCCTTCAGCCAGCGCAGCGACGCCACGTTGATGCCGCCTTCGCCCTGCACCGTCTCAACGATCACCGCAGCGGGCTTGTCCAGGCCGCTCGACTTGTCCTCGAGCATGCGCTCCAGGTAGACGATGGTGTCGACGTCAGGACCGAAGTAGCCGTCATACGGCATGAAGACCGTGTTGGCATGCGACACGCCAGCAGCTTCGCGATACTTCGAATTGGCCGTGACAGCCAGCGAGCCACCGCTCAGGCCATGGAAGCCGTGCGTGAACGAGATGATGTTCGAACGGCCCTTGACTTGGCGGGCGAGCTTGAGAGCAGCTTCGACAGCGTTGGTGCCGGTCGGGCCCGTGAACTGCAGCGTGTACTTCCAGTTGCGCGGCTTCAGGAGCACGCGCTCGAAGGTCTCCAGGAAGGTGCGCTTGGCGCCGGTGGCCATGTCCAGGCCATGGACGATGCCATCTTCCTCGAGATACTCGACCAGCTTCTGCTTGAAGATGGGGTTGTTGTGACCGTAGTTGAGCGTTCCCGCCCCGGCGAAGAAATCGATGTATTCGCGACCGGTTTCGTCCACGAGGGTGGAACCGCGCGCCTGCTTGAACACGACCGGGAAGGAGCGGATGTAACCGCGCACTTCGGATTCCAGGCGATCAAAAATTTTCAGATCCATCTCTATCTTCTCCCTTATGGCCCAGGGAAACATTTGGGCCGCTCCCTGGGGTCAGGGAGCGACACGAATGCCTCTAGTGGAACGGGCCGATTCTGAGTAGTTTCTCGTCTTCGTGATCCGACCCCGAACCGAACATGGACTTGTCGAACAAGTCCTGCTCGGTCAGGTCGGTCTCCAGATCCTTGGCCAGGCGCGCAAACATGCCACGCGACGGGCCATTGGACGGCGAGACCGTGGTCTCGAGAAAGCGGACATGTCGCGATACCGGCCGCAAGAGCAGGTGGCGCAACATGGAGAGGCCGAGCCCGCAACCACGGGCATCAGCGTGAACAGCGACCTGCCACACGAAGAACGTGTCCGTCGCAGACGGCGGCAGATAGCCGGAAATGAAGCCCACCACCTTGCCATCGCGCTCGGCGACGACACAGGTCGACGCAAAGTGGTGGCACAGGAGCAGGTAGGCGTACGTCGAGTTCACATCGAGCGGCGGCGACTGGCGGATCAGTTCCGCCACGGCAGCCCCGTCCTCGGTACGTGGCTCGCGCAGGGTGATGTCGACCCCCGCGCCATGAGACTTGTGCGCAGGCTGAGTCATACGGCCAACCCCGATTCCGCAGCCGTCACGTCGCCATGCGGCACATCCAACAAGGCCGGGTGAGCATCCTGGCTTGCGCTCGGCGCGCGGCGCTCGACCAAGTCCACGATGCGCTCGAGCGACAACGTGATCGTGGCCCGCTCCAGCTCGGGCAACTCGTTGAGCGCTTCGGACAATGTCTTCTGCAGCGGCGACGGCGCGTCGTTGGCCAGCTTCACGCCAGCTTCCGTCGCAGACACGAACACCGTGCGGCGATCTTCGCGCCCGCGCTCGCGGCGCACCAGACCCTTCTCTTCCAGGCGATCGAGAATGCCGACGACCGTACTGGCACTGACGTGGATCTCGCGGCTGATCGCCGTGGCCGTCATCGGCCCGCCGGCGATCACCGTATGCAGACACACGAGCTGAGGCGCCGTGATGTGGCTGCAGGCCGCCAACTGCTTGGAATGCAGCGCAATGGCCCGGGTGATGCGGCGCAGTGCCCGAAGGATGCGCAGATCGTACTGCTCGGAAAGAGGCGTGTTGTTCATGGGAAAACCTTGGCTCGACAAGTGGCCGACGAATGGATCGACAAGGTCGATTTTCGCCGCTCTCGGCCCGGATTTCATGGCTTCGAAGATGCGTTCAAATGAATTAATTTCTACTGCAATCATATTCACTGAAGCCGATTGCGTCAACCGGCTGGGCCTTGGCTCGGGATTACCCCAGGATGAAACCCTTCAAGCAAGTGGCGGGCCTGGATCAGAATAGCCAAGTGAAAAATCCACTTATTTTTGCCGATTCAATAACTTAACTCGTGTCGAGCGCCTGTTATGGTTGAGTGACTTTGGCATCGAAGGCAGAAATTTCCTACCGAGATCATGTCAACTGAAAACATTGCAGGTCATTTCAATGTCGCGCAAGACGAAGACGTGCGGGCGCGCGCAGTCGTGAGAAGCGGGCTCAAAACAAGGTGATCAGAGGACGGCGCGACCGCCCCGGCGCTCAGCCGGGCGTGATGCGATAGGCGCAGCGCGCGTCGCCGGCCTGGAGATGTTCGAGACGAGACACCGCGCGGGCGCCAGCAGATCCGCGAACGTGGCGAGTTCGCTGTCGCAGAACGCTTGACAGGCCTGGGCCGCCGAGCAGATCGGGCAGTGGTGCTCGATCAACAGGAAACTGCCGTCGGCCTCGACGCGGTAATCGCAGAGATACCCGTCCTCGGTGCGCAAACCCGCCAGCGCCGCCACGCGAGATTCCAATGAGATGCAGGCGGAAAGGCAGGCGCGGTATCGCCGACGGATCTCGCGATCCCGGGCATCCACGAGGGTGACCACGGCGGCCTCGCCCAGCGCAGCGCGTACGGAGTGCAGCAAGCCAACGGCAAGCCCTGCGTGACCGTCCGGGAAGCGCTGGTGGCCGAGATCTGTGAGCGTCCAGCCGAGCGTCGGGCGCCCTACCCCGGCCCGTAGCGCGCGAGACTGGACGAGGCCATCCCGGCGCAACCGGGCCAGTTGCTGCCGCGCACCCTCGCCCGAGATACCCAGCCACGTCGCCAGCTCGGCCGTCGCCTGCTCCCCGGCTGTCTTGAGCCGAAGCAGGAGGCGCTGGGCGGTGCCAGAAGGCGCGGACGAGTGGGCGAGCGAGTGACGCATTCCCTTAGTCTGCCAGGGTTCGCGGCTTGGCGGAACTGTCGGGCTAGAGCGACGGTGCCGGTTTGCCCGGATTGGCGAGGCCTTTGAGAAATCCCTTGAACGCGTCAACGACGAGTTCATTGCCGTAGCCGCTGATGTGATCGCCATCCAGAAACAGCGGCCGGCCGTCCCGCATGGCATGGCATTCGGGGCCTTCGGGGCAAAGCACGGGGAACGGATCCCAAATCGCGGCCCCGGGTACCCCGTCGGTGACGGACGCCATGGCAGCCATCACCGGCTCACGCCACTTGAGCAATTGATCCCGGTCGATGCTCAGGCCATCCGCACAGATGGCGTTGGTGGCGTTATAGGCGTGAACGCAACGCATCGGGGGCGACCTGAAGATAGGCTTGGGGGCCTCGAACACCACCAGCGCCCCTGTCTGGCGAAGCGCTCGCACCACCTCGACAGCCTCTCGCGCCGCCGCATCGCGCCGCTCGGCGAAGGCAGGCGACAACAGGTCTCGCTCGAAGCCGGCAAGGGGAAAATTCATCCACTGGTCCGTCAGACGCGGCAAGCGCAAGCTCGGCAGAAAGATCACGTCACCGGGGCGGGCGGTGGCCAGCATGTCCTCGATGGCCACCCTGGCGTGGCCTTGGCAATGCGCACTGTCTTCGCGCCAGGGCTGCAGGCTGAGAAAGGGACAACCCCCGTTGATATACACCGAGACCTCAGCGCCCGTGTCGAGGACATAGCGCCGGAACAGTGCCTCGTAACTCATCGCGTGCGAGTCGCCGATGGCCAGGATGCGGCGCGGGGCTTGTGCGTCTTCGCGGCACCCATGCGCACGGAAATCGACCCGCCTGTCCAGCGACAGGAGATGAATCTCGGCATGCACTTCGCAGCCCGGCTGCGCCTGACTCGCATGGCTGCCGTACGGATACCAGTCGTGCGGTGCGCGCGCCAACGCCGTGATCGACAGCGAGGACTGCTTGTTCTGGATGAGGCTGGCAAGCCCCGCGCCGCCGATCAGCATGCCCACCCCAACGATCACGATGGCGATTTGCGGCACGCGGCGCGTCATGGCCAACGTGCGCATAGGCGTCTCCACCCACCGGTACGACGCGGCGGCCAGCAGCAGCGACAGCGATGCCGCAGCGAAGCGCATGACAGGCATATCCAGCCCGACCGTCCATCGGAACAGCACGAACACCGGCCAATGCCACAAGTACAGCGAATAGGAGATGCGGCCCGCGAACAGCATGGGTCTGTTCGTGAGCGCGCGCACCAGCCAGTGGCCGCTCGGCGTGCCATGCAGACCGGCCAGCACCGCCAGCGCGCCGGCGACGACCAGCAGGCCGCCCGGGAAGGGGAAGGTTTGCGCACGTGAGGTCGCCAGGGCCACGGCGAGCGCGACCAGACCCGCACTTGCAACGGCCCCGCCCCATCGCCACGGCGCGGGCGTGGCCACGTCGAAGCGGCGGCCCGCCATCGCCATCGCCTGGTAGAGCAGCACCCCCGCCCCCAACTGCCAGAAGCGACTGGTGATCATGTAGTAGGCCGACGTCCGATCGATCTGGCCCGGCCACGCCGCCCACCCTAGAGACAGGATGACCGCCAGGGCGAAGAGGCCCATACTCAGGCGCGGCCGGCGATGCCGACCGATCCACGCGATGAAGAGCAGCGGAAAGACGAGGTAGAACTGCTCTTCCACGCCAAGCGACCACGTGTGCGTGTAAGGATTGAACTCGCTGATCGGTGAGAAGTAGTCGTTCTGCGTGCGCGCCAGGATGAAGTTACTCAATCCAAAGAACGCGTACAGCCCCGTGAGCGGTGCCGTATGGCTCAGCCACACGGCGGGGATCAGTATGGCGCTGGCCAGTGCCGTCGTGAGCAGGCAGACCAACAGGGCCGGCCCGATGCGGCGCAGTCGACGGGCATAGAACGACGCAAGGAAGCTTGGCAACCCCATGTCTCGTCTGGCGCCAACCGACGCACTGACGATAAAGCCCGAGATGACGAAGAAGATGTCTACCCCGGCGAATCCGCCCGGCAGCCAGGCGCCGTTCAGGTGGTAGACGAAGACAGCGAGAACTGCGATGGCGCGCAACCCATCGATGTAGGGGAAGTACGCGATGGGCGATCGTTGGGAATCCATGACTCGGGCAGCATCGACGGGAATCGCCACGACACGGCTCGACGGTGCGATCCTTGACGTGCGCAAGGGCCCGGATCTTACTGGGATTGCCGAGATCAAAAGACCCCACAATGCGGGGCTTGGTCCTGGAAAATCGCTCGCCCCAAACGGCCAGTCACGCAGCCATAACGACACTGGACATCAACTAACGCTGGATGTTTGGTCAACCCCGATCAAACCCCGGCCCGCTGCTGAGATGCCCTTGCGCCGAGCGATCTTTAACGTGATCTGTACCTACAATAAAAGTCACGTTTTGTTGCAAAAATTCTGGCTCGCAATGACCTTGCCAGCGGGCTCAGTCGACACGCCCGCGCGCCTTGGCAGCGCTGTCGGGCGGCGGGCCGAGCAAGGCGCGCAGTGTCCGTCCGGACGCCGCGTCATCGACGATCGCCACCGAAAACCGCATCAAGGTTGAATCACGCTGATCCGGTGAGAAGAGGCTGCCCGGGGCCAGGATGAGGCCTTGTTCAGCGGCGGCCAGGGCGAGCGGTTGCGTATCCCGCCCACAGTCGCCCCACACGAAGAAGCCGGCGTGCGGCGCGTGATGCACGCGCACGCCCAGGGATGCGAGCAGCTTCAGGCAGCGTTCGCGCGCGTCGTCCACGCGAAGGCGCACGCGCTCGACATGTCGGCGGTACTGGCCATCGGCCAGGATGCGGTGGACCACGCGCTCGCCCAGTTCCGGCGTGGTGAGCCCCGTGAGCATCTTCAGATCCGTGAGCGGCTGCACGAGTTCGGGGGGCGCCGCGATGAAGCCCACCCGAAGGCTGGCGGCCAGCATCTTGGAAAAGCCGCTCACGTAGATCACCCGGCGCAAGCCGTCCAGCGCAGCCAGGCGGATCGCCCCGCCCGGATGCAGGTCGCCATAAGTGTCGTCCTCCACCACCATGAACCCATAGGCCTCGGCGGCACGCAGCACCCCGTAGGCGCCCGCCGCCGACAAGGAGAACCCGGTGGGGTTGTGCACGGCGGCATTGATGATGAAGAGCTTGGGCTGATGCTCCTGCGCGAGCCGGCCGAGCGCCTCCAGGTCGGGCCCGTCCGGACCGCGCGGGACGCCCACGACGCGCGCGCCAAAGGCGGCCAGCCGGGCGAACATCAGAAACCACGCCGGGTCTTCGACAAGCACCGTATCGCCCGGCTGCACGAGGTGCCGCAGGATGAGATCCAGACCTTGCGTGACGCCTGCCGTGGTGACCAGGTGATGCGAGGGATGGGCCGGGATACCATCGGCCTGGAGCCGCGCGGCGATCTGCTGGCGCAGCGGCACGAAGCCGCGCGGATGGCCATAACCCAGCAAGCCGCCGCGTGCTGCACGCCCTACCGCGCGCACCGCCGCCGCCACCATGTCGGCATCGAGCCACTCCACGGGCAGCAGACCTGGCCCGCCCGGCGTGCCCACGGCGGCCTCGGAGAACATGCTGCGCAGCAACCAGCTCACTTCGACCCGGGCCGGCGCCGCCGGCTGCGGCATGGGCACCAGCGGTGGCGTGGGCCGGTGAGTGACGAAGAACCCGGCGCCGCGCCGGGATTCGACGAAGCCCGCCGCCACGAGCCGGTCATAGGCCTGCACGACGGTGAACCGGCTCACCCCCTCGGCCACGGCGAAGTCCCGGATGGACGCCAGCCGGGCACCGGCGCGCAACACCTGAGACTCCATCTGGCCAACCAGCTTTTGCGCAAGCCGGCCTGCCAGGGTGTGGTCGGTGAAGGCGGCAGACGAGGAAACCGAGCCGCCGGGCGGCGTGTACGGTCCCGATGCGGACAGTGTCATGGTGAATCTCCGGGCCAGAACCCGGCGGGATTCTGCAAAAGTGTACCGGTACTGTACTGCACAGTAGGCATAAAGTGTCAGCCAGATCTTCCCGATGTGTTTCTCGTCGAGTGCCCTCATGCCCGATTCGCTGCTGCTTCCCTTGATCGCTTTCACCTTCACCATGTCGGTGACGCCCGGCCCCAACAACGTCATGCTTACCGCCTCCGGCGTGAACTTCGGCTTTCGTCGCACCGTGCCTCACATGGTGGGCATCAGCACCGGCGTCGTGATCATGGTGCTCGCCATCGGCATGGGGTTGGGCACCGTCTTCCAGACTTGGCCGCAGGTGCACATCGTCATGAAGTACCTGGGGGCGGCGTATCTGCTCTATCTCGCCTGGCGTATTGCGGTGGCGGGTGGACCCGCCGGTGCCGCCGCGGGCGCGCGGCCGATGTCGCTGCTTGGGGCGGCGGCCTTCCAGTGGGTCAATCCCAAGGCCTGGATGATGGTCGTGGGGGCGGTGGCCGCCTTCGCCCCAGCGCAGGATTATTACCACCACGTCGCGCGCATCGCGCTGGTCATGGCCGTGGTCGGTCTGCCCACCATCGCGCTCTGGGCCGGTGCGGGCACCTTGCTGCGCGGATTGCTGCAGAATCCGCACGCCATGCGCAGCTTCAACATCGTCATGGCGCTGCTGCTCGTCGCCTCGCTGTATCCCGCGCTGAACGGGTGAACGCCCCCGAGAGGCGGCAGGGATGGGGCACAATGCGGGATTGTGCGGCCCCGCTGTGATCATGCGTTTCTCCCCCGACATTCCCTTGCGCTCTGCCATCGTCGATGGCACGGCGCTGCACTACCAGGAGGCTGGCGACGGCCCCGCCCTCCTCCTCGTCCATGGCTCGCTATGCGATTGCCGATACTGGCAGGCGCAGATCGGGCCATTCGCCCGCACCTATCGCGTGATCGCGCCGAGCCTTCGCCACTACTGGCCCGGCGGGCCGCAGGCCGACACGCCCTTCTCCATTGCCACCCACGCCGACGAGCTCGCCGCACTGCTCGCCGAGTTGCAGATCCCGCGCGCTCACGTGCTGGGCCACTCGCGGGGCGCGCGCGTGGCGCTCGCTCTCGCCTTGCAGCACCCGTCGCGCGTGGCCGGACTGGTCCTTGCCGATCCCTCGGCCCAATGGCGCGACGCCGCTGCCGCCCCGGTCAGCCCAGCGCTCGCGCAGGCGCGTGCGGCCCTGGATCGCGGTGACCCGGAGGCCGCGCTCGGTGGTTTCGTCGACGCGGTCAACGGTGCCAACACGTGGTCCCGGATGGTCGAGGGCTTCAAACGCATGGCCCGCGACAATGCGGGCACCCTGCCGCTGCAGGTGGTCGAGCCATCGGCGCCGCTCGACGCCGATGCCGTGAAGGCCCTGACTCAGGCCGTCCTGCTGGTGGGCGGCGCGCAGGGACCGGCGCGCTATGCACAGGCCCAGGACAAGCTGCAAGCGCTCCTGCCCGCCGCGCGGCGGGTGGTCATCGACGGCGCGGCGCACGGCATGAACCTCGCCAAGCCCCACAGCTTCAACACTGCCGTGCTCGACTTCCTGCGCGACCTGGCCACCTGAGGAACTCGCGTCATGTCCTCGCGTCGCGCCCTGACCGCCATCCACGTCGCGGCCGTGCTCTTTGGCCTGACCGGCGTCTTCGGTCATGCCATCCAGGCATCCCCGGAAGCCATCACGCTCGGACGCGCCGCCTTTGCGGTGATCGCCCTGGCGCTCGTCGCGCGCTGGCAAGGCTGGTCTCTCCTGGGTGGGCTCACGGTGCGCCGTGCCCTGGCCCTGGGTGGGTCCGGCGTCCTGCTCGCCGTGCACTGGGTCACCTTCTTCCAGGCCGTCAAGCTCGGAGGCGTGGCCGTGGCCACGCTGGGCTTTGCCAGCGTGCCGGCCTTCACCGTCATGCTCGAACGCGTGATCTATGGCGATCGCATCCAGCGCACCGAGCTTGGCCTGCTCGCGCTCGTCACCCTAGGCCTCATCCTGGTCGCGCCCACCTTCGATCTGCGAGATACCGCCACCGTCGGACTCGCCTGGGGTGTGCTTTCCGGCTTCTCGTTCGCTTTGCTCGCCATCGTCAATCGGTGGGCCGCGCGCGGGCTGCAAGCCCTGCAGGTGGCATGCTGGCAGAACGTGGCCGTCGCCGTTCTGCTGCTGCCCTTCGCTGGCAGTCAGGTGGGGCAGGTGGCGAACATCGACTGGTTCTGGCTCGCGTTGCTGGGGATCTTCTGCACCGGGCTGTCGCACTACCTCTTCGTGAGCAGCCTCGCCCGGATCAACGCCCGCACCGCCGGTATGGTCATCGCCCTCGAGCCGGTGTATGCCATCGCCTTCGCCTGGCTGCTCTTTGCCGACGTGCCGAGTGTGCGCATGCTGGCCGGCGCTGCCTGCATCCTGGGCGCAAGCGTGCTCACGACGCTACGACAACGGACGCCAAGGCACGCGTGAAGATCACGTCCGTGATCAAGGGCTCCACGCCCCCTGCGCTCCCCGCACAGGGCGTGGGCCTGGCCGTCTTCGCCACCTTCGCCCTGACCTATGTGCTCGCGTACGGCCTGCGCTCCGTCAATGCCACCCTCGCCCCGTACCTCACTGAGGATCTGCGTCTGTCGGCGGCCGGCCTGGGTGGATTGTCCGCGGCGTATTTCATCGCTTTCGCTGCATTGCAGCTGCCGCTGGGGCACTGGCTGGATCGCTACGGTGCGCGCCGCGTCGAAGCCATGCTGCTCGTGATCGCGGCGGTCGGCGCGTTACTGATGGCGTTGGGCCGCGACATCACCGTCGCGACGGCAGGACGTCTGTGCATCGGGATCGGCGTCTCGGCCTGCCTCATGGCGCCCTACACGTACTTCCGTCGGTGCTGCACCCCCGAACGGCAGGCCAGGCTCAGCCAGTGGATGCTGGTGGCAGGCACGACGGGGGCGGTGCTCGCCACCCTGCCCACCGGCGCCATGGCCGAGTGGCTGGGCTGGCGAGGCGTCTTCGGGACCATCGCGGTGTTGCTGCTGGGCTCAGCCGTGGCGGTCTATCGGCTCGTGCCGGATCATGATCTGGCCGCCATGACACGGCGCCCGAGACGCCATCGGCCGCTCGCACGACCGGTCTCTGGCGTCACCCGCACATCCTGCCCCTGCTGCCGCTCGGCCTCCTGAGCAACGGCGGGGTCATGGCCATCCAGACGCTCTGGGCAGGCCCCTACCTGACGGAAGTGCTGGGCCTGGACAATACCCACATGGCCCACATGCTGCTTGCCATCATGTTGACGCTCATGGCGTCGTACGTGGCGCTGAGCTTTCTGAGTGGCTGGCTGCATCGGCGCTTCACGCTCGTGCAGATGGGCGTGGCAGGCCACGTGGCAAGCATTCCCCTGATCGTCGCGATCGCGTTCCTGCCCTGGCGCGAGGCCGCATGGCTCTGGCTGCTCCTGGTGATGACGGTGCCGCTGATGTCGCTCGTGCAGCCGGGCCTTGCGGTGCTCTTTCCCCGCAGCATCGCCGGGCGCGTGCTGACGCTCTACAACCTTTTCATCTTTCTCGGCGCCTTCCTGATGCAGTGGGGCATCGGGCTGGTCGTGGAAGCCCTGCAAGCCCAGGGCGTGGCGCGTGCGCTGTCCTACCAGATGGCGCTAGGCGGCCTGGCGACGGTGCAGATGGGATGTCTGGCGTGGTGGGGGGTATTCAGGCGCCGCGACGGCGCATGAGATAGCGCCACACGAAGCCGGGATAGGCACACACGAGGAAGACGGCCAGGGTGATGGCATAGAACTGCCAGCCCTGCGCGAAACGATTGCCCAGCTGGGACTCGAACGCGAAGCCGATCGCGATGACGATGGCGTAGAAGACCAGGACTTCCCCCACGCGAAGCCAGAACGACTTCACCTGGGGGACGCCTGCGCGCCGCCACGGAACCAGACCCATCACTCGCTCGGAAACGAAGGGGATGTTGGCAGCGATCGCCATCAACCCGATCAGAACGACGATGGCGAGCGTCTGATTCATGCGGCGCGGTTTCCTTAGAAGATCGAGACGACAGCCGCCAGGCACAAGGCCATGAGCGGACCGGGCACCACACCCAGCACCACGGTGAGCAGGCCGTTGGCCGAGAGCACACCGCGGGAGACGCCACCCGCTTCGATGGGGGCCGCAGCGTCTGCCGTGGTCGGCTCATCGAAGTAGGCGAACTTGACCACGCGCAGGTAGTAGAACGCACCGATCAGCGAGAGCAGCACGGCCGCCACGGCCAGCCAGTAGTAGCCGGAGTCGACCAGCACGCTCAGCACGACCAGCTTGGCCTGGAAGCCCACCGTGGGCGGCAGACCGGCCAGGGAGAACATCATGATAAGCAGCAGCAGCGCGAACCAGGGGCTGCGCCGGTTCAGGCCCTTCAGATCGTCCAGGTTGTCCGCCTCGAAGCCATTGGCGCGCGAGAGCAGCAGGATGACGCCGAAGGTGCCGAGCGTGGTCATGACGTAGGTCACGACATAGAACATGGCCATGCCGAAGGCTTCGTGGCGGCTCGCGGCATCCGTGCCGGACATGAGGCCCAGCAGGATGAAGCCCATCTGCGCGATGGTCGAGTACGCCAGCATGCGCTTGAAGCTCGTCTGCATGATGGCGGCGAGGTTGCCCACCAGCAGCGAAAGCACGGCGAGCACGGCCATCATCGACTGCCAGTGCGGAGCGAGCATGGGCAGGGCTTCGCCCAGGATGCGCACGGTGATGGCAAACGTAGCGAGCTTGGGCGCGGCACCCAGCAGCAGCGTCACGGGCGTCGGCGCACCGTGGTAGACGTCCGGCACCCACATGTGGAACGGCACCACGCCGAGCTTGAAGGCCAGACCCGACACGATGAAGACGAGGCCGAAGACCAGCACGAGCTCACGATCGGCAGGCACGCCCTGCGCGAGCGCAGCGGCCACGCCAGCGATCGACAGGCTGCCCGTCGCGCCGTACAGCATGGACATGCCATACAGCAGGAAGCCCGTGGCGAGCGCGCCCAGCACGAAGTACTTCATGGCGGCTTCGGTGGCCTGCGTGTGATCGCGGCGCAGGGCCACGAGCGCATACAGCGCGAGCGACATGAGTTCCAGGCCGAGGAAGATCGTGACCATGCTGCCGGCCGAGATCATGACCATCTGGCCCAGCGTGCTCAAGAGCGCGAGCACATAGAGCTCGCCACCGCGCGAGACCATGTCGCGGGCTTCGGCGTACGCGCGGCCGTAGACGAGCGTGACCATGCCGGCGAGGTAGGTGAAGATCTTCAGCACGTGCGAGAAGCCATCGGCCACGTACAGACCGTGGAAGGTCGCGCCCGCGACGCCGTTGGACCACTGCATCGCCGAGACGACGATGAGCACGGCGAACGTGAGTTGCGTGAGCCCGTACGTGATGGCGCGGTTGGCCGACCGCGCGAAGGCATCCACCACGAGGATGCCGCAGGCCGCGACCAGCAGCAGGATCTCGGGCGCTGCCAGGGCGAAGTTGAGGTTAATGTCTTGCATAGTCGGCTACAGGATCGGTTGGTCGGTGTCAGGCTTACAGCTTGGACACAGCGATGTGTTCCAGCAGAGCCTGCACCGACACGTGCATCACGTCGGTGAAGGGCTTGGGGTACACGCCCATGTACAGCGTGGCCAGGGCGAGCACGCCCAGGATCGCGAACTCACGGGTGTTGATGTCCGAGAGACCGCGCACGTGGTCGTTGGTGATCTCGCCAAAGAACACGCGCTTGACCATCCACAGCGAGTAGCTCGCCGCGAGGATGAGCGACGTGGCCGCCAGGAGACCGATCCAGAAGTTGTACTCGACCGCGCCAAGGATGACCATGAACTCGCCCACGAAACCGCTGGTGGCCGGCAGGCCGCTGTTGGCCATCGCAAAGAGCACGGCGAAGGCGGCAAAGCGCGGCATCACGTTGATCACGCCACCGTAGTCGGCGATGTTGCGCGTGTGCATGCGGTCATAGAGCACGCCAATGCAGAAGAACATCGCGCCCGACACGAAGCCGTGGGAGATCATCTGCACGATCGCGCCTTCGACGCCGGCCGTGTTGAAGATGAAGAAGCCCAGCGTCACGAAGCCCATGTGCGCCACGGACGAATAGGCCACGAGCTTCTTCATGTCGCTCTGCACGATCGCGACCAGACCGATGTAGATCACGGCCACGAGCGAGAGCGAGATCATCAGCCAGGACAGCGACTGCGAGGCATCCGGGGCGATCGGCAGCGAGAAGCGCAGGAAGCCATAGGCGCCGAGCTTCAACATGATCGCGGCCAGCACGATCGAGCCGCCCGTGGGCGCCTGCACGTGGGCGTCCGGCAGCCAGGTGTGCACCGGCCACATCGGTACCTTCACGGCGAAGGCCATGAGCAGCGCGAGGAAGATCAGCACCTGCGGGGTGTAGCCCAGCTGGACGTTGTGCCAGGTAGCGATGTCGAAGCTGCCGCCCGAGACGTTCCAGAGGTACACGAAGGCCACGAGCGTGAGCAGCGAGCCCAGCAGCGTATACAGGAAGAACTTGAAGGCCGCGTAGACGCGATCCGCCCCACCCCACACGCCGATGATGATGTACATCGGGATCAGCGTGGCTTCGAAGAAGATGTAGAAGAGTAGACCGTCGAGCGCCGCGAACACGCCGATCATCAGACCGGAGAGCACGAGGAAAGCACCCATGTACTGGGCCACGCGGCTCGTGATGACTTCCCAGCCGGCGGCGATCACGATCACCGTGATGAACGCGGTGAGGATCACGAACCAGAGGGAGATCCCGTCCACGCCCAGGTGGTAGTGCACGGCGAGCGGCGCGATCCACAGCGCCTTCTCGACGAACTGCATGTCGGCCGTGCTGGCATCGAACCCGGTGTAGAGCGGGATCGTGACCGCGAGCCCGAGCAGCGCACCGATCATCGCCAGCTTGCGGGTGAAGCCGGGATTCTCGTCGCTACCCAGGAACATCGTGACGAAACCGAAGACGATCGGCACGAAGATCGCAAGCGAGAGCCACGGAAAAGAGGATTGCACCATTTCGCTTGCCATCTTCAATTAATCAGCACAAAGAAGGTAATCAGCGCCAGGATGCCGATGATCATCGAGAACGCGTAGTGATAGATGTACCCGGACTGGAGGTGGCGCGACACGGCGGCAACCCAGCCCACCAGGCGCGCGCTGCCATTGACCAGCAGGCCGTCGATCAGGCGGCGATCGCCGATCTGCCAGAGGCCCGTACCCAGCAGGCGCGCACCGCGAGCAATGATCTGCTCGTTGACCCAGTCGACGTAGTACTTGTTCTCGAGCACCTTGATCACACCGCTGAACGCGCGGCGGCAGGCAGCACCGGACGCCGGACGGAAGAGGCAGGTGTACCAGGCCACGACAGCACCCGCCACGACCAGCCAGAACGGCAGCGTGATGAAGCCATGCAGACCGTAAGCCACCCAGCCATGGAAGGTCGAGGCGATCTCGGCCATCGCAGGGTGGTTGTCGAACACCGTGATCACGCCGTCGAAGAAGTCACCGAAGAGCATCGGGAAGATCGCGATGGCACCGATGATGACCGACGGGATGGCCAGGAACACCAGCGGGAAGGTCACCACGCCAGGCGATTCGTGCGGCGGGCCGCCGTGATGGCCGTGGTCATCGTGCGCATCGTGGGCCGGCGCGGCGTGTGCGCCGTGGCCGTCTTCCGTGTGCGTGCCGGCGTGAGCGTGCGTGGCATGGGCAGCGGGCGCGTGATGGCCGTGGGCGTCATGGCCATGGCTGTCGTGCGCATGCGTGTCGAAACGCTCCTTGCCATGGAACACCATGAAGTACACGCGGAACGAGTACAACGAGGTGACGAAGACACCGATCAGCACGGCATAGTAGGCAAAGCCTGCGCCCCACACGTTGGCGGCGTGAGCGGCCTCGATGATGTGTTCCTTCGAGTAGTAGCCCGAGAAGAACGGCGTGCCGACCAGCGCGAGCGTGCCCAGGAGGAAGGTGATCCAGGTGATCGGCATGTACTTGCGCAGGCCGCCCATCTTGCGGATGTCCTGCTCGTGGTGCATGCCATGATGACCGAGCCCGCACCCAGGAACAGCAGCGCCTTGAAGAACGCGTGCGTCATCAGGTGGAAGATCGCGACCGAGTAGGCCGAGGCGCCCAGCGCCACCGTCATGTAGCCCAGCTGCGAGAGCGTGGAATACGCGATCACGCGCTTGATGTCGTTCTGGATGATGCCCAGCACACCCAGGAAGAGCGCACCGATGGCGCCGATCACGATGATGAAGGACAGCGCGGTCTCGGAGTGCTCAAAGAGCGGCGAGAAGCGCGCGACCATGAAGATCCCTGCGGTCACCATGGTGGCCGCGTGGATCAGCGCCGAGATCGGGGTCGGGCCTTCCATCGAATCGGGCAGCCAGGCATGCAGCGGCACCTGGGCGGACTTGCCCATGGCACCGATGAAGAGGCAGATACACGCGACGGTCAGGAGTTGCCAGTCGGTGCCGGGAAAGCCCGTCGCGGCCAGATCGTCGGCACGGCCGAAGACTTCGGCGTAGTCCAGCGAGCCAGTGTAGGCGAAGAGCAGACCGATGCCGAGGATGAAGCCGAAGTCACCCACCCGGTTGATCAGGAAGGCCTTCATGTTGGCGAAGATCGCCGTGGGCTTCTTGTACCAGAACCCGATCAGCAGGTAGGACACCAGGCCCACCGCTTCCCAGCCGAAGAACAGCTGGAGCATGTTGTTGGCCATGACCAACATCAGCATCGAGAACGTGAAGAGCGAGATGTACGAGAAGAAGCGCTGATAGCCGGGATCGTCGGCCATGTAGCCGATGGTGTAGATGTGCACCATCAGCGAGACGGAGGTCACGACCACCATCATCATGGCCGAGAGCGCGTCGATCAGAAAGCCGATCTCCACCCGGATGTCGCCGATCAGGCTCCAGGTGTAGACGGTGCCGTTGAACGTCGTGCCGTTGGCGACGACGTCATACAGCACCCAGGCCGAGCCGAGTGCGGAAATCAGCACCCCGGCGATCGTCAGCAGGTGCGAGCCGCTGCGGCCGATGACGGCACGACCGGTGAGAAAGCTCGTGCCGAGCATGCCGGCCAGCGCGGCCGTGACCAGCGGCGCGAAGGCGATCAGGAGGTAGAGGTTGGGTACGCCAGTTGTCATGTCTTTCTCGTGCCCGCTGCGTCAGCCCTTGAGCTGGTCGAGTTCGTCTACGTTGATGGTGTTCAGGTTGCGGAACAGGAGCACCAGGATCGCCAGGCCGATGGCCGACTCGGCGGCAGCCACGGTGAGGATGAAGAACACCATCACCTGACCGGCAACGTCACCGCTCCAGGCGGAGAACGCGACGAAGTTCATGTTGACCGCGAGCAGCATCAGCTCGATCGACATGAGCAGGATGATGAGATTGCGGCGGTTCCAGAACATGCCGAAGATGCCCAGCGCGAAGAGGATCGCGCCCAGCACGACATAATGGCCAAGAGTGAGCGTCATCACTTGTCTCCGTGGGGGGCGGCGGTTTGCGCGGCATCGGCAGCGCGCTCGCGCTCGGCCGGCACGCTGACCAGACGGATGCGATCCTCGCGCTTGACCTTCAATTGCTCGCTGGGCACGTTGCGCTTGACGTCGTTGCGACGGCGCAGCGTGAGCGAGATGGCCGCCACCATACCCACCAGCAGAAGAACGGCACTGACCTGCACGGCATACACGTACTCCGTGTACATGGCCGTACCGATCGCCAGGGTGTTGTTGTAGTCCGAGGCGGGCACGGGCAGCGGATTGCCCGAATCCCACCAGGTGCGCGCCAGCACGAAGGACATCTCGCCCACCATGACGGCAGCGATGATGAGCCCCAGCGGCAGATAGGCCCGAGCCCCGGCGCGCAGCTCAGTCATGTTGATGTCGAGCATCATGACCACGAAGAGGAACAGCACCATGACCGCGCCGACATAGACCAGCACCAGCAGCAAGGCGAGGAACTCGACGTGGATCAGCATCCACAGCATGGCGGCCGTAAAGAACGACAGCACCAGGTGCATGGCCGCCGTGACCGGGCTGCGCGCGGTGACGACGCGAAACGCCGCCACCACGAGGATCGCGGCGAACAGATAGAACAAAACGGTGGTTACAGTCATGGCGTGTGTACGTAGTGCTGCTTAGCGATACCGGGCATCCTGAGCCCGGTTCTCGGCGATCTCGGATTCGTAGCGATCACCCACGGCCAGGAGCATCTCCTTCGTGAAGTACAGATCGCCGCGCTTCTCGCCGTGGTATTCGTGGATGTGCGTCTCGACGATGGAATCGACCGGACAGCTCTCCTCGCAGAACCCGCAGAAGATGCACTTGGTGAGATCGATGTCGTAGCGCGTGGTGCGGCGGCTGCCGTCGTCACGCACTTCCGATTCGATGCTGATCGCCAGCGCGGGGCACACGGCCTCGCACAGCTTGCAGGCGATGCAGCGCTCTTCGCCGTTGGGATAACGGCGCAGCGCGTGCAGGCCACGAAAGCGCGGCGATGCCGGGGTCTTTTCCTCGGGGTAGTGCTGCGTGACCTTGCGCGCAAACACGTACTTGCCCGTCAGGCGCAACCCCTTGAACAGCTCGGTCAGCATGAGGCTGCCGATGAAATCCTTGATGGCACTAGACATGTCAGTTCTCTCAGGGCGCCCAGATATTGAACGGCGTCTGCATCCAGACGGCCACCACGATCAGCCACACCAGCGTGAGCGGAATGAAGATCTTCCAGCCCAGGCGCATGATCTGGTCATAGCGGTAGCGCGGGAAGGATGCGCGGAACCAGATGAAGAGCGAAACCACGAAGAGCGTCTTCAGGAAGAGCCACAGCCAGCCCGGCACCCAGGTGAAGGGCGCGATGCCGATGGGCGCATCCCAGCCGCCGAGGAACATGATCGCCGCGAGCGCGGACAGGAGGATCATGTTCGCGTACTCGGCGAGGAAGAAGAGCGCGAAGCCCATGCCCGAGTACTCGACCATGTGGCCGGCCACGATTTCCGACTCGCCTTCGACGACGTCGAACGGGTGGCGGTTGGTCTCTGCCACGGCCGAGATCACGTAGATCACGAAGAGCGGCAGGAGCGGCAGCCAGTTCCACGACAGGAAGTTCAGGCCCATGTCGGCGAACGTGCCGCGCAGCTGGACGTTCACGATCTCGATCATGTTGAGGCTGCCGGAGACCAGCAGCACGGTGACGAGGACGAAACCGATCGCGAGCTCGTAGGACACCATCTGGGCCGACGCGCGCAGCGCGCCGAGGAAGGCGTACTTGGAGTTCGACGCCCAGCCCGCCACGATGACGCCATATACGCCCACCGAGGTGATGGCCATGACGTAGAGCAGGCCGGCGTTGACGTTGGCGAGGACCGTTTCCGGGCCGAACGGGATCACCGCCCAGGCGGCGAAGGCCGGCATCAGCACCACCATGGGCGCCACGATGTAGAGCACCTTGTTGGCTTGCGCCGGGGTGATGACTTCCTTCAGGAGCAGCTTGATGACGTCGGCGAAGGCCTGCAGCATGCCGCCGGGGCCGACGCGGTTCGGGCCCTTGCGCAAGTGCATGGCACCGATGAGCTTGCGTTCCCAGAACGTCAGGTAGGCGACGGACAGGATCAGCGGCACCAGGATGCAGACGATGCCGAGCAGGATCCAGACGACCGGCCAAACGTACGGGCCGAGCAGGGAGAGACCGAATTGGTGCAGCGAGTCGAGCATCACACACGCTCCACGGTGACGTTGCCAAAGGCACTGCCCAGCGCGACCGTGCCGGGATGTGCGCCCGCGATACGGACGGCGCCCTCGGGCACCGCGGCATCCAGGGCCACGCCGAGTTCGACGCTGCCCGCCGCCGAACGCACGCGCACGCGGTCATCGGCACCCAGACCCAGGCGCGTGGCCTCTGCCGGGTTCAGACGGGCGCGCGGCGCACGCGAGGCCGGTGCGGCCTGCAGCGAGGTGGCACGACGGGTGATGGCGTCGCTGAAGTAGATCGGCACGTCGGTGATGCGCGCGAGGCCTTCGCCTGCCGCCGCCGGGGTGAGCGCGAGCTCGCCCGTGACGGTGTTCGACAGACGCTCGGCCACGCTGCCCAGGGCGGCGTCACGCACGGCTTCGGACGATTCCTCATCGAAGCCTTGCAGCTGGAGCAGGTTGCCCAGCACGCGCAACACCTTCCAGGCCGGGCGCGTCTCGCCCAGCGGACGCACGGTGCCCTTGAAGCTCTGCACCGTGCCGGCCAGGTTGACGAACGTGCCGGAGGTCTCGGTGAAGGGGGCGACCGGCAGCATGACGTTCGCCCAGTCGGCCGCGGCGGAGGCATAGGACACCAGCGCCACGTTGAACTGGGCGGCCTTCAGGCTCGCCAGGGCTTGCGCACCGTTGGCCGTGTCGAGCGTGGGCTCGGCATGCAGCACGATGTAGGACTTGAGCGGCTCGGCCAGCATCGCGGCGGCGTTCTTGCCACCACGCTCCGGGATCGCGCGCGCCAGGTGGCCGCCGACGGCGTTGCCGCCCACGACCAGGAAGCCCAGACGGGCACCTGCGGCTTGCGCCAGCGCCTGTGCGTTGGCGACGATGCGCGCGGCTTGCGGGGATTCGATGGCCACGCTGCCCAGCCAGATGGCGGCATTGGTGGCCCCCGCGAGGCTGTCGGCGATGCGACGCGCGGCGTCCGAGGGCTGCACGCTCGTGAGCGCCGCGGGCACCTCGGTGCCACGCGACTGTGCGAAGGCAACGGCGACTTCGGCCACGGCGTTGGCCAGCTGGTCCGGCGTCACGGTGAGGCGGCCGGCCAGCGGCATCAGCAGGTCATCGGCTGCGACGTCGATGCTCGTCACTTGGGTGCCATGCTTGGCAGCCTGACGCAGGCGCTGCGTGATGAGGGGCTGATCCGCGCGCGGGAACGAACCGATCACGAGCACGCGATCGAGCGTGCCGATGTCGGCCACCGGCATGCCCAGCCACGGCGTGCCCGAGAGCACGGCATCCAGGCCGGCATCCGTCTGGCGCAGGCGGAAGTCGACGTTGTCCGAGCCCAGGCCACGCACCACGCGGGCGAGCAGCGAGAATTCCTCGGTGGTGGCGTACGGGGCGGCGAGCGCACCGATCTGGCCGGCACCGAAGCTGTCCTTGACCTGCGTGAGGCCTTCGGCCACCAGGCGCAGCGCGTCGGCCCAGGAGGCCTCGCGCCAGCTGCCGTCGTCCATGCGCACCATCGGCACCTTGAGGCGGTCTTCCACGCCCAGGCCTTCGTACGAGAAGCGGTCGCGGTCGCTGATCCAGCATTCGTTGACGTCGTCGTTCTCGAACGGCACCACGCGCAGCACTTCGTCCATCTTGACCTGGACGATGATGTTGGCGTTCAGGCTGTCGTGCGGGCTCACCGAGCGGCGGCGCGCGAGTTCCCAGGTGCGGGCGCTGTAGCGGAACGGCTTGGAGGTGAGCGCGCCCACCGGGCACACGTCGATCATGTTGCCAGAGAGCTCAGACTCGACCGCGCGGCCGACGAAGGACGTGATCTCGGAATGCTCGCCACGATTGAGCATGCCCAGCTCCATGACGCCGGCGATTTCCTGGCCGAAGCGCACACAGCGGGTGCAGTGGATGCAGCGGGCCATTTCCTCGGCCGAGACCAGCGGACCCAGGCTCTTGTGGAAGACGACGCGCTTTTCCTCGCGATAGCGCGAAGCGGAGCCGCCGTAGCCCACGGCCAGATCCTGCAGCTGGCATTCACCGCCCTGATCGCAGATCGGGCAATCGAGGGGGTGATTGATCAGCAGGAATTCCATGACGGACTTCTGCGCGGCCACCGCCTTGGGCGATTGCGTGTGCACAATCATGCCGTTGGTGACGGGCGTGGCGCAGGCCGGCAGCGCCTTGGGCGCCTTCTCGACCTCGACCAGGCACATGCGGCAGTTGGCGGCAATCGACAACTTCTTGTGATAACAGAAGTGCGGAACGTAGACGCCCAGCTTGTTGGCCGCATGCATCACCATGCTGCCCTCGGGCACCTCAACTGCGGCGCCGTCGATCGTGAGTTCAACCATTACAGATACTCCGGTACCACGCACCGCTTGTTTTCGATGTGGTGGGCGAATTCATCTCGGAAGTGCTTGATGAAGCTGCGCACCGGCATGGCGGCGGCGTCGCCCAGGGCGCAGATGGTGCGGCCCATGATGTTGGCGGCGACGTCGTCGAGCAGCGCGAGATCCTCGGCGCGGCCCTGGCCGTTTTCGATGCGATGCACCATGCGGTAGAGCCAGCCGGTGCCTTCCCGGCACGGCGTGCACTGGCCGCAGCTTTCCTCGAAATAAAAGTACGACAGGCGCATGAGCGACTTCACCATGCAGCGGGTCTCGTCCATGACGATGACCGCGCCCGAACCCAGCATGGAACCTGCCTTGGCGATGGAGTCATAGTCCATCGTGCAGTTCATCATGATGTCCGCGGGCAGCACGGGTGCGCTCGAGCCACCGGGGATGACGGCCTTCAGCTTGCGCCCGCCACGCACGCCACCGGCGAGCTCGAGCAGCTTGGAGAACGGCGTGCCCAGCGGCACTTCGAAGTTGCCGGGACGTTCGACGTCGCCCGACACCGAGAAGAGCTTGGTGCCACCGTTGTTCGGCAGGCCGACTTCGAGGTAGGCCGGACCCCCGTGGCGGATGATCCAGGGCACCGCCGCGAAGGTCTCGGTGTTGTTGATCGTGGTGGGCTTGCCGTACAGGCCGAAGCTCGCCGGGAACGGCGGCTTGAAGCGCGGCTGGCCCTTCTTGCCTTCGAGCGACTCGAGCAGCGCGGTTTCCTCGCCACAGATGTAGGCGCCGTAGCCGTGGAACGCGTGCAGCTGGAAGTTGAAGGCCGAGCCCAGGATCTTGTCACCCAGGAAGCCCGCCGCACGCGCCTCTTCGAGAGCTTCCTCGAAGCGCGTGTAGACCTCCCAGATCTCGCCGTGGATATAGTTGTAGCCCACGGAGATGCCCATCGCATAGGCGGCGATCGCCATGCCTTCGATCACGATGTGCGGGTTGTAGCGCAGGATGTCGCGATCCTTGTACGTGCCCGGCTCGCCTTCGTCCGAATTGCAGACGAGGTACTTCTGGCCGGGGAACGCCCGCGGCATGAAGCTCCACTTCAGGCCCGTGGGAAAGCCCGCGCCGCCGCGGCCACGCAGGCCGGAAGACTTCACCTCGGCGATGACTTCTTCCTGCGTCATGCCGGTGGTGAGGATCTTGCGCAGGGCTTCGTAGCCGCCGCGCGCGACGTAATCCTGCAGATGCCAGTTCGAGCCATCGAGGCCCGCCATGATCTGCGGCGTGATGTGACGGTCGTGCAGGCCGACCGAGAGGGGAAGCGTCGAGTCGTTCACGAGGCATCTCCTGCGGTCGTATTCAATTCGCCCAGCAAGGCTTCCAGGCGCTCATCGGACATCTGCACGCACATGCGGCGATTGTTCACGATCAGCACCGGAGCATCGCCGCACGCGCCCATGCACTCGCCTTCGACGAGGCTGAAGCGGCCGTCGGCCGTGGTCTCGCCATAGCCGATGCCCAGCTTCTTCTTGAGGTACTCGCCCGCCTTCTCGCCATCGCGCAGCGCACAGGGCAGATTGGTGCACACCGAGATCTTGAACGTGCCGACAGGCTTGGTGTCGAACATGTTGTAGAAGGTGGCGACCTCCTGCACGGCGATCGGGGGCACACCGAGGTATTTCGCCACATCCTCGATGGTTTCGGTGGAAAGCCAGCCCTTCTCTTCCTGGGCGATCGCCAGCGCCGCCATGGTGGCGGAAATGCGCTGCTCAGCCGGAAACTTGGCGAGCTCGCGATCGATCCTTCGGTAGGCCTGGTCGGACAACAACGTCATGTCGGTTCCTGGAACAGTTCTGGTGTCAGCGGTCGACTTCGCCGAACACGATGTCCTGCGTGCCGATCAGCGTCACCGCATCGGCAATCATGTGGCCGCGCGCCATCTCGTCGAGAGATTGCAGGTGCGCAAAGCCGGGGGCGCGGATCTTCAGGCGGTACGGCTTGTTCGCGCCGTCCGAGACCAGATAGATGCCGAACTCACCCTTGGGATGCTCGACCGTCGAGTAGGCCTCGCCGGGCGGCACGTGAAAGCCTTCGGTAAAGAGCTTGAAGTGGTGGATCAGCTCTTCCATGCTGGACTTCATGGCCGCGCGCTCGGGCGGTGCGACCTTGTGGTTGTCCGTCATGACCGGGCCGGGGTTGTTGCGCAACCACTCCACGCACTGCTTGATGATCCGGTTGCTCTGGCGCATCTCTTCGATGCGGACCAGATAGCGGTCGTAGCAGTCGCCGTTCTTGCCCACGGGCACGTCGAAGTCCATGAGGTCATAGACTTCGTACGGCTGCTTCTTGCGCAGATCCCAGGCGATGCCCGAGCCGCGCAGCATCGGGCCGGAGAAGCCCAGCGCCATGGCGCGCTCCGGGGTCACGATGCCGATGTCCACCAGGCGCTGCTTCCAGATCCGGTTGTCGGTGAGCAGGGTTTCGTACTCGTCGACGCAGGCCGGGAAGCGGTTGGTGAAGTCTTCGATGAAATCCAGGAGCGAACCCGCGCGCGCGGCGTTCATGGCCTCCAGATCCTTGTTCTTGCGGTACTTGTTCGCCTTGTACTGCGGCATCGTGTCCGGCAGGTCGCGATACACGCCGCCCGGACGATAGTACGCCGCGTGCATGCGTGCGCCCGAGACCGCTTCGTAGCAGTCCATCAGGTCTTCGCGCTCGCGGAAGGTGTACAGGATCACCGCCATCGCGCCCACGTCCAGCGCGTGGCTGCCCACGGACATGAGGTGGTTCAGGATGCGGGTGATCTCGTCGAACATCACGCGGATGTACTGTGCGCGCAGCGGCACTTCGATGCCGAGCAGCTTCTCGATCGCCATGACGTAGGCGTGCTCGTTGCACATCATGGAGACGTAATCCAGGCGGTCCATGTAGGGCAGCGCCTGGATGAAGGTCTTGTGCTCGGCGAGCTTCTCGGTGGCACGATGCAGCAGGCCGATGTGCGGATCGGCGCGCTGGATGACTTCGCCATCGAGCTCGAGCACCAGACGCAGCACGCCGTGGGCGGCCGGGTGCTGAGGCCCGAAGTTCAGGGTGTAGTTCTTGATCTCGGCCATGGTCTTAGCGCCCTGCCCCGTAGGAATCTTCGCGGATCACGCGCGGGGTGATCTCCCGCGGTTCGATGGTCACCGGCTGGTACACGACGCGCTTCTGGTCTTCGTCGTAGCGCATCTCGACGTTGCCCGTGAGCGGGAAATCCTTGCGGAACGGGTGGCCGATGAAGCCGTAGTCCGTCAGGATGCGACGCAGATCGGGGTGGCCTTCGTACAGGATGCCGTACAGATCGAAGGACTCACGCTCGAACCAGTTCACGCTCGGCCACACGTCGATCAACGAGGGCAGCACGGGGAAGGCGTCTTCCGGCGCGAACGTGCGCACGCGCAGGCGCCAGTTGTGTTCGAGCGACAGCAGGTGGATGACCGAGGCGAAGCGCGCCGGCGCCGGCTCGATGCCGTTGCGGTACGTGGCGTAATCCACCCCGCACACGTCCATACAGCTCTGGAAGCGCAGATCGGGGTGATCGCGCAGCGTGGTGCACACGGCGATGAGACGCTCGGCCGGGACGACCAGGGTGACTTCGCCCAGGGCCTCGGTGAGTTGCAGGCCGGCGCCGAGCACGGCGCGCAGGTTTTCCTGCAGGGTTTCCAGTTTGGTCATGCGGTGTCTGCCGAAGGGGCGCGGCGCTGACGGGCAAACATGCCGGTCAGCCGCGAGCGATGGTGTTGGTGCGGCGGATCTTGTTCTGCAGCTGCAGCAGCCCGTACATCAGGGCCTCGGCCGTGGGCGGGCAGCCCGGCACGTAGATATCCACCGGCACGATGCGATCACAGCCGCGCACCACCGAGTACGAGTAGTGGTAATAGCCGCCGCCATTGGCACAGGAGCCCATGGAGACCACCCAGCGCGGTTCGGCCATCTGGTCGTACACGCGGCGCAGGGCCGGGGCCATCTTGTTGCACAGGGTGCCGGCGACGATCATCACGTCGGACTGGCGGGGGCTGGGACGGAAGATGATGCCGAACTGGTCCAGATCGTAGCGGGCCATGCCCGCGTGCATCATTTCGACCGCGCAACAGGCCAGACCGAACGTCATCGGCCACATCGAGCCCGTGCGGGCCCAGTTGATGACCGTGTCGGCGCTGGTCGTGATGAAGCCTTGCTTCAGGAGTCCTTCGATAGCCATGAGATGATTCCGGGATGCAGGGTATGCGTGAGCGTGGTGCTCACTCCCAATCGAGGGCGCCCTTCTTCCACTCGTAGATGAACCCCACCACGAGGATGGAGAGGAAGATGATCGCGGTCCAGAAGCCGAGCATGCCGACTTGGCCATTGGCCATGGCCCAGGGGAACAGGAAGGCGATCTCGAGATCAAAGAGAATGAAGAGGATCGCGACGAGGTAGTAGCGCACATCGAACTTCATGCGGGCGTCTTCGAACGCCTCGAAGCCACACTCGTACGGGGCCAGCTTGGCAGCATCCGGCTTGCGCGGCCCGATGACCGAACCCGCCGTGAACAAGGCCACACCGACCAGGGAGCCCACCAGGATGAACATCAGGACGGGCAGATAGGAGTCGATAACCATGGAAGACATTCCTCACTCACCCGCTGCGGCGGGCCATCGCGCCAGCATGAGACAAACACGTCTCACGGGCTCCACAACATCCCGCATTGTATCGCATTGGCACATATGCTAAAAATCGTTGGTTTGCCCGAGACTTAGGCCAATCCTGCCGATTGGATGCCGCTCATCGGTGGCTCGCCGGTCATTTCCAGTCGGCTCAACACCTCGTCGGCGATGGCAAGACAGCTCGTCAGCCCTGGCGACTCGATCCCGAAAAGATTCATCAAGCCAGTGAGCCCGTGCACCTGCGGGCCTTGCAGCACGAAATCCGCCGCGGGCACGCCTGGGCCGGTGATCTTGGGCCGCACACCGGCGTACGTGGGCGTGAGTGCGTCAGTCGGCAGACCCGGCCAGTAGGCGCGCACGGCCGCCTCGAAGCCCGCGAGGCGCGCGGCATCCAGACCATACTCCTCCCCCGACACCCATTCCGTATCCGGGCCGAATCGCGCCTGCCCGGCGAGATCCAGCGTCAGATGCACGCCGAGCCCGGCGGCTTCCGGCACGGGATAGATCAGCCGAGAGAATGGCGCGCGCCCCGCCAGCGCGGCATAGGTGCCTTTGCAGAAGAAGGCCTGGGGCACATCCTGCGGCGGCATTCCGGTGATGCGCGCGGCGAGCGCCGGCGCATGCAACCCCGCCGCGTTGATGAACCAGCTGGCCGAGAGGGTGATGGGCTCGTCGCCACCCATGGCGACGGCCCAGCCTTCGTCTGACGGCTCGGCAGCCAGCACAGGCGTTCGCACCACCAGATCGGCGCCGTACGCCTGCGCATCGGCGAGCAGGCTTTGCATGAGGGCGTGGCTGTCGACGATGCCGGTGGCCGGCGACAACAGGGCAGCCTCACAGGCGAGCGCCGGCTCCAGGGTACGCGCTTCGGTCCCTTCCAGGTACACGAGATCGTCCACGCCGTTGACGCGGGCCTGCGCCTGAATGCCCGCGAGTCGGGCAACCTGGTCGGGCGCGGTGGCGACGATGAGCTTGCCCACCTGGCGTGCGGGCACGTTGCGCTCGGCGCAGTACGCGTACAACCGCGTCTTGCCCTCCACGCACAGTCGCGCCTTGAGCGAGCCCGCGGGGTAATAGATGCCCGCGTGGATGACTTCGGAATTGCGCGCACTCGTGGCCGTGCCGTAGGCGTCGGCAGCCTCGGCGATGAGCACGGAGCGGCCCGTGGCGGCCACCGCACGCGCGATGGCCAGGCCGACGACGCCCGCGCCGGCGATGATGCAGTCGTAATCGGTCATGCGAAAACGCCAAGAGAAAAGCCCACCCGCTGTCACGCTGGTGGGCTTCCCAGAACATGCCAGGACGGCTGCAGCCGTCTCGGCACTTCCCGCTCAGGCGCGCTGCTGCAGGACGTCCACGGCAGGCAGGGTCTTGCCTTCCAGGAACTCCAGGAACGCACCGCCGCCGGTCGAGATGTAGCCGATGCGATCGGACACGCCGTACTTGGCGATCGCCGCGAGCGTGTCGCCACCGCCCGCGATCGAGAAGCCAGGCGCATCCGCAATGGCACGCGCCAAGGTCTCGGTACCCTTGCCGAACGCATCGAACTCGAACACGCCGACGGGGCCGTTCCAGACGATGGTGCCGGCACGCTTCAAGGCCTCGGCCAGACGTGCGGCCGTCTTCGGGCCGATGTCCAGGATGAGGTCATCCGGGCCGACCTCGTTCGCCGCCTTCACGGTGGCGGGCGCATCGGCGGCGAACGCCGTGGCGCACACCACGTCCTCGGGGATCGGCACCTCGGCGCCGCGTTCACGCATCAGATCGATGATGGCGCGGGCCTCCTCGATCTGCGCGGGTTCGGCGAGCGACTTGCCAATGGGCAGACCGGCGGCCAGCATGAAGGTGTTGGCGATGCCGCCACCCACGATGAGCTGATCCACCTTGTCGGCGAGCGCACGCAGGATGCTGAGCTTGGTCGACACCTTGGAGCCGGCCACGATCGCCGCGAGCGGACGCTTGGGCTCGGTCAGGGCGCGACCCAGGGCATCGAGCTCGGCCGCGAGCAGCGGACCGGCGCACGCGACCTTGGCGAAGCGGGCGATGCCATGCGTCGTGGCCTCGGCGCGGTGCGCCGTGCCGAACGCGTCGTTGGCGTAGACGTCGCACAGGGCGGCCATCTTTCGCGCCAGCCCTTCGTCGTTCTTCTTCTCGCCCACGTTGCAGCGGCAGTTCTCGAGCAGCACGACCTGGCCGGGCTGCACGTCGACGCCGTCGACCCAACCGGAGACCAGCGGCACGGGCTGCCCAAGCAGCGCGGACAGGCGCTCGGCCACGGGGGCGAGGCTGTCTTCGGGCGTGACCTGCCCTTCGGTGGGGCGACCCAGGTGCGAGGTCACCATCACGGCGGCACCCGCTTCCAGCGCCAGCCGGATGGCCGGCACGGAGGCGCGGATACGCGTGTCTTCCGTGATGTTGCCCGCGTCGTCCTGGGGCACGTTCAGGTCGGCGCGAATGAAGACGCGCTTGCCCTTCAGCTCGCCGCGCTCGGCGAGCGCGGCCAGGGTGATTGGCTGCTTGGCCATGGCCGCGCCGCTCACTTGGCCGTGGCCAGGGCCACGGTGGTGTCGAGCATGCGGTTGGAGAAGCCCCACTCGTTGTCGTACCAGCTCGAGACCTTCACGAGCGTGCCGGAGACCTTCGTCAGCGTGGCGTCGTACGTGCTCGAGGCCGGGTTGTGGTTGAAGTCGACCGACACCAGCGGCTCCGTGTTGTAGTCGAGGATGCCCTTCAGCGCACCTTCGGAGGCTTCCTTCAGGATGCTGTTGACTTCGTCGACCGTGGTTTCACGGGCAGCGATGAAGGACAGGTCGACCACGGACACGTTGATGGTCGGCACGCGCATCGCGTAGCCGTCCAACTTGCCGTTGAGTTCGGGCAGCACCAGGCCCACGGCAGCGGCAGCACCCGTCTTGGTCGGGATCATGCTCATCGTGGCCGAACGGGCGCGACGCAGGTCTTCGTGATAGACGTCCGTCAGCACCTGGTCGTTGGTGTAGGCGTGGATCGTGGTCATCAGACCCGAGACCACACCCAGCTTGTCGTTGAGCGGCTTGACCAGCGGGGCCAGGCAGTTCGTGGTGCACGAAGCGTTCGAGATCACGGTGTGCTCTTTCTTCAGCACGTCGTGGTTCACGCCGTAGACGACGGTGGCGTCGACATCCTTGCCGCCGGGCGCGGAGATGACGACCTTCTTCGCGCCGCCCTTGATGTGGGCGCTGGCCTTTTCCTTGGTGGTGAAGAAGCCCGTGCATTCGAGCACGACGTCCACGTTCAGCTCGCCCCACGGCAGTTCGGCCGGGTTGCGGTTGGCCAGCACGCGGATGCGATCGCCGTTGACGACCATGTACTCGCCATCGACCGTGACCGTGCCGGGGAACTTGCCGTGGGCCGTGTCGAAGCGCGTGAGGTGGGCGTTCGTCTTGGGATCGCCCAGGTCGTTGATCGCGACGATTTCGATGTCGTGCTTCTTGCCGCCTTCGTAGTGGGCACGCAGAACGTTGCGGCCGATACGGCCGTAGCCGTTGATGGCAACTCGGATGGTCATGTCGTCAAGCTCCAGTGATGATGCAATGGCAATCGAAAGCGAAGATCGTCAGCGAGGCACGAGGCCGTCAGGCGAGGACGCGACGCACGGCGTGCGCCACGCCCTCGGCGGTGATGCCGAAGTGTTTGAAGAGCACACCCGCGGGGGCGGACTCGCCGAAGGTGTCGATGCCGACCACTTCGCCGTCCAGGCCCACGTACTTGCGCCAGTAATCGGTGATGCCCGCCTCCACGGCCACGCGCGGCAGGCCGGCCGGCAGCACGCTGGCACGCCATGCCTTGTCCTGGCGGTCGAAGACGTCCGTGCTGGGCATGGACACCACGCGCACGGCGACGCCTTCGGCGGCCAGCGCTTCCTGGGCGGCCAGCGCCAGGGCGACTTCCGAGCCGGTGGCGATGATCACCGCCTTGGCGTCCTGCGCGTCGCGCAGCACATAGCCACCGCGCGCCACGGCGGCGATCGTGGCGTCGTCGCGTTGCACGAAGGGCAGGTTCTGGCGCGAGAGCAGCAGCGCGGTCGGGCCGCCCGCATGCACTTCCATGCCGATGCTGGCCGGACGTTGCACGGCGTGGCCCCAGGCCACCAGGGTCTCGACGGTGTCGCACGGACGCCAGACGGACAGGTTGGGGATCAGACGCAGGCTGGCGGCGTGCTCGACCGATTGGTGCGTGGGGCCGTCTTCGCCCAGGCCGATCGAATCGTGGGTGAAGACGTGGACCACGCGCTGCTTCATCAACGCAGCCATCCGGATGGCGTTGCGCGAGTAATCCGAGAACGTGAGGAAGGTGCCGCCAAAGGGCAGATAGCCGCCGTGCAGCGCGAGGCCGTTCATGATCGCGGCCATCCCGAATTCGCGCACACCGTAGTTGATGTGGCGCCCGGCGTGGAGCGGACGACCGGCGCGCACCGCCACCGCGCCCTTCCAGTCGGTGAAGTTCGAGCCGGTGAGGTCAGCCGAGCCGCCGAGCATTTCGGGCAGGATCTCGACCAGCGCCGTGATGGCGTACTGGGAGGCCTTGCGCGAAGCGACCGTCTCGGCCTTTTCCACGGTGCTGGCAAGCAGGCCGGCCAGGCGATCGGCGAAGCCTTCCGGCAGGTCGCCGCGCATGCGGCGCAGGAACTCGGCGGCGAGCTCGGGATGCGTCTTGGCATAAGCGTCGAAGCGCTGCTGCCACTCGGCCTGTGCCTTGGCGCCGCGCTCGCGGGCGTCCCAGGCGGCATGGATGTCGTCGGCCACGACGAAGGCGTCGTCGGTCCAGGCGAGCGCGCCACGGGTGGCGAGGATCTCCTCGGCGCCCAGCGGCGCGCCGTGCACGTTGTGCGTGCCGGCCATCTTGGGCGAACCCTTGCCGATGATGGTGCGGCACACGATCAGCGAGGGGCCGGCGTTGGCGCCGCGTGCCGCATCGATGGCTGCGCTCACCGCATTGGCGTCGTGGCCGTCCACGTCGCGCACCACGTTCCAGCCGTAGGCTTCGAAACGCTTGGCGGTATCGTCGGCGAACCAGTGCTCGACGTGCCCGTCGATCGAGATGCCATTGGCGTCGTACAGCACGACGAGCTTGGACAGCCCCAGCGTGCCGGCGAGCGAGCAGGCCTCGTGCGAGATGCCTTCCATCAGGCAGCCGTCGCCCACGATCGCGTAGGTGTGGTGATCGACGACGGTGTGACCGTCGCGGTTGAACTCGGCCGCGAGCAACTGCTCGGCAAGCGCCAGGCCCACCGCGTTGGCCAGGCCCTGGCCCAGCGGGCCGGTGGTGGTCTCGACCCCCGGGGTGATGCCGACTTCGGGGTGGCCCGGCGTGCGCGAATGCAGCTGGCGGAAATTGCGCAGCTCGCTCGCGGGCAGGTCATAGCCCGTCAGGTGCAGCAGCGAGTACAGCAGCATCGAGCCGTGGCCGTTGGACAGCACGAAGCGATCGCGCCCCGGCCAGGCCGGATCGGCCGGGTTGTGGACGAGGTGCCGATTCCAGAGCGCTTCGGCGACTTCGGCCAGGCCCATGGGCGCGCCGGGGTGGCCGGAGTTGGCCTGCTGCACGGCGTCCATGGAAAGCACACGGATGGCATTGGCCATGCGCGAGGCCATGGCGGTATCGGGGGAGGTGGAAGCACTCATGGCGGATAGGCGGTATGCAATACTGCGAAACCCAGAATTTTAGCGTGATTCGCCGACCGGCCGGAAAACCGCCGGCTCGCCCTGTGCCATGGCCCTGCCCCGCTTCCATCTCGATGCCCCGCTCGCCGGGGACGCCGACCTCCCCTTGCCTGAGCCACTCGCCCACCATGCGCTGCGCGTACTGCGCCTGGCCGATGGAGCGCCGATCGTGCTCTTCGACGGGCGCGGCAATGCCCGTCACGCGACACTGCAGGTGCATGGCAAGGCCGCGTCAGCCCGCCCGGGTGCCCCGCTCGAGGACACCACCGAACTCGCCGGGCGCATCACGCTCGTGCAGGGGTTGGCCTCGGGCGACAAGATGGCCTGGATCATCGAGAAGGCCGTGGAACTGGGGGTTCATGCGGTGGTGCCGGTGGCCGCGCAGCGCAGCGTGCTGCGCCTGTCCGACGAGCGTGAAGCCAAGCGCCTCACGCAATGGCGGCGCACGGTGGTTGCCGCCTGCGAGCAGTGTGGCCGCAACACCTTGCCCGAGGTGCATGCCCCCGTCACGCTGGCGCAGTGGCTGGCACAGCCGCGAACCGCCGACAGCCTCGCGCTGCTGTGCCATCCCGAAGGCGCCCAGACGCTCACCGAGACGCTCGCACAGACGCAAGACCTGCGCGAGCTCATGCTCCTGATCGGGCCGGAAGGCGGGTGGTCGGACGAGGAACTGGCGTTGGCACGCGCGCAGGGCGTGCGGGCAGTGCGGTTCGGCGCGCGGGTGCTGCGCACCGAGACGGCGGGCCTGGCCTTGACGGCGGCCGCCACGGCCCTCTTGGGCTGGCAGGACGCACAGCCCTGACGTGGCGGCGGGCCCCGGCGCGTCCCGCGCTGCGTCACGTCGCCTCGGGATTGGCCGCGACAGCGGGCTAGCGCGCCGTCACAGGCGGACGCCGCAGCGTCGCCCGCTGGCGCCTGGCCGCGACTCAGTCGTTGAGCGCGGCGCCGCCGTCAACCTGCACGAAAGCCAGCGCGCGGCCGTTGTCGCGCACGTATTCCGCAGCGTCGGAGAACGTGGTGAGGATGTCGTCCACGTGTTCACCCACGCCAGGCTCCTCGGCATTGATGCCTACGAGCAGCACCAGCGCACCGGGCCTTTGCGCATCCAGGACGGTGGCGGTGAGGCAATCGAGCAGCGCATCGAGATTGCTGCCGAAGAACTCGGGGTAATCGACGGCGCTCGCAATGGCGCGCAACACGGCCGATTTGGATTTGGCGCGGCTGCAATCGACGTCGAACACCACGTAGCCCAGCGCCTCGGCAGCCGCCGCCAGGGGCTCGCGCGGATGCGTCTGGAGCATTCCGCCTTGTTGAATCAATGCTTGCAAGGAATCGTGCGTAATCGTCACGATGACCCTCCTGACCTGGATGCGACGTGCGCCTTCGTGCCGAAGGCAAAGGGGGCGATTAAACCCTAAAACGCCACGCTGTGGTGCAACGCATCTGCAAAAAAACCGGGCCTGGCAACCATGGCCTCAGGGCCGCATTTTTCACGACGCGCGCGCGCGTGGCAACACCCCTCTGGCGGGCTCACGAGACCGCCTCGCCTGCGAAGAAACTGCGCACCTCGGTTGCGCGGGCCATGGTGTCGTCCCAGCCCAACGCGATCAACTCGCGCGTGTATTCGCGCTCGAACAGCAGGTAGGACACGAGGCCCGAGCCGCGCGTCTGGCCGCCGCCATTGGCGGAGACCCCCACGCCGCCCAGCAGGGCCCGCATGGTGGGCGGCAGCGACTGCACATGGCGCGCGGCGATCTCGTCCAGGTTGCGGCTGGGCGTGATCACGAGTGCCGCGATGGGCCGCACGCCCAGATACTGGCGCAGCGCCGGCGGCATGATGCGCGCCGCCGCATTCGTGCGTTCGAGTTGCTCGATGTCCACCGACAGGCTGTCCAGGAAGATGTTGGACAGCGCATGCGAGCCGATCTGCGCGAGCGTCGGGTAACCGGATTCGCGCTCCGCGGCCGGGTTCTCGTGCGAACGCCCTGCCCCTATCACCAGGACGCGCTCGGCGCCCAGATGGATCGCCGGGCTGATCGGCGCGAGCTGACGCATGGCGCCGTCGCCGCACCACTCGGTGTAGTCGCCCACGCCCAGGCGACGCGCCGGAAAGATGAATGGGATGGCGCTGGAGGCGAGCAGGTGGTCCACGGTGATGCGATCGCGCACGGCCAGGCGCAGCGAACGCTGCCAGGGCGCGATGTTCAGCGACGACTGGTAGAACGTGAGGTGGCGACCGGAGGTGTAGCCGGAGGCCGTCACCGCGAGCGCACCGAGCGCGCCTTGCGCGAGATTGACCTCGAGCTGATGGAAATCCAGGGTGAGTGCGAGCAGTTCGGCGAGCGGCGCGTTATCGAGCAGAGAACGGGGACGCTCGCGGCGCAGCCGGGCCAGCATCCAGCCGAAGGACATCATCGAGAGCCAGCGCGCACCAGTGCGCACGATGCCAAGGGAGTCCGATCGATACACCCGATCGGTGGTGAGGTTCTCCCAGATGGCGAGCAGGCGCCGCAGCGCAGCCCGGGGATTCTCCGCGCCACAGGCCAGGGCCGTGGCGTTGATGGCGCCGGCCGAGGTGCCGCAGATGATGTCGAACGGGTTGCGCGCGAGCGCGCCGCCTGCCTCGTCCGCCATGAGGCGGAAGACGGCCTTGAGCACGCCGGCCTGGTAGGCCGCGCGCGCCCCGCCGCCCGTCAGCACCAGGCCCGTGCGCGGGGCCGGTGCACGGGTTGCAGCGTCAGCGCTGCGAGTTGGCATCGAGCACGGCCAGGGCGGCCATGTTAACGATGCGTCGCACCGTGGCACTGGGGGTGAGCACATGCACCGGCGCGTTCGCGCCGAGCAGGACCGGGCCCACGGCCACGTTGCCACCCGCGGCGGTCTTGAGCAGGTTGTAGGCGATGTTGCTCGACTCGATCGTCGGGCACACGAGCAGGTTGGCCGAGCCCGACAGCGTCGAGGTGGGCAGGAGGCGCTGGCGCGCGACTGGATCCAGGGCCACGTCGCCGTGCATCTCGCCGTCGACTTCGAGCCAGGGCGCGTCGCGGCGGATGATCTCGAGCGCCTCGCGCTGCTTCACCGCCGAGGGCGAATTGTGCGAACCGAAATTCGAGTGCGACAGCAACGCGGCCTTGGGCTCGAGGTTGAGCCGCTTCATCTCTTCGGCGGCCATGATGGTGATGTTCGCCAGCTCTTCGGCGCTCGGGTCCTCGTTCACGTGCGTGTCGACCATCGCCACCGTGCGCTCGGGCAGCACGAGGAAGTTCATCGCCGCATAGACCTTGGCGCCATCACGCTTGCCGATGACTTCGTCGATGTAGCGCAGGTGATTGCCGAAGAGACCCACGGTGCCGCAGACCATGCCGTCGGCTTCGCCCAGATGGATCATCATCGAACCGATCAGCGTGAGGCGACGGCGCATCTCGACCTTGGCCAGATCCTGCGTGATGCCACGCCGGTTCATGATCTCCCAATAGGCCGTCCAGTACTGGCGAAAGCGCGAATCGAATTCCGGGTTGGTGACTTCGACGTCCACGCCCAGGCGCATGCGCAAGCCGGCCTTCTCGATGCGCGAGGCGAGCACCGAGGGCGCCCCACCAGGATCGGGCGGGCAAGCTTCTCATCGATCACGATCTGCGCCGCACGCAGCACGCGATCGTCTTCGCCTTCGGTGAAGACGATGCGATTCTTGCCGCCTTCGCGCGAGAGCTGCTTGGCGGTGGCGAACACCGGCTTCATGAAGGCGCCGGAGTGGTAGACGAACTGCTGCAGCTGGTTCGTGTAGGCCTCCATGTCGGCGATCGGGCGCGTGGCCACGCCGCCATCCATGGCCGCCTGGGCCACAGCCGGGGCGATACGCACGATCAGGCGCGGATCGAACGGCTTGGGAATCAGGTACTCGGGGCCGAAGGAAATATCGGTGCGCCCGTAGGCCAGGGCCACGACGTCGCTCATTTCCTCTTGCGCGAGGCCGGCGATCGCATGGACGGCAGCGATCTCCATCTCGCGGGTGATGGTCGTGGCACCCACGTCCAGCGCGCCGCGGAAGATGTACGGGAAGCAGAGGACGTTGTTGACCTGGTTCGGGTAATCCGAGCGGCCGGTGGCCATGACGGCGTCCGTGCGCACGGCGAAGACGTCTTCGGGCAGTGCTTCGGGCGTCGGATTGGCCAGGGCCAGGATCAGGGGACGATCGGCCATCTGCGCAATCATGTCGGCCTTGAGCACGCCCGCAGCGGACAGCCCCAGGAAGACGTCTGCGCCGCCGATCACGTCCGCCAGGCGACGCGCCTCGGTCGGCTGAGCGAACTTGGCCTTGTCCGGATCCATGAGCACCGTGCGGCCTTCGTACACCACACCTTCGATGTCCGTGACCCAGATGTTCTCGCGCTTGACGCCGAGATCGACCATGAGTTCGAGGCAGGTGAGCGCGGCAGCGCCGGCACCAGAGGACACGAGCTTGACCGTGCCGATGTCCTTGCCGACGACTTTCAGACCGTTGATGAGGGCGGCGGCCACCGTGATCGCAGTGCCGTGCTGATCGTCGTGGAAGACCGGAATGTTCATCCGCTCGCGCAGTTTGCGCTCGACGGTGAAGCACTCGGGTGCCTTGATGTCTTCGAGGTTGATCCCGCCGAAGGTGGGCTCGAGCGCGGCGATCACCTCGACGAGCTTGTCCGGATCCGACTCGTTGATCTCGATGTCGAAGACGTCGATGCCGGCGAACTTCTTGAAGAGGACAGCCTTGCCTTCCATCACGGGCTTGGAGGCGAGCGCACCGATGTTGCCCAGGCCGAGCACGGCCGTGCCGTTGGTGATCACACCCACCAGGTTGCCGCGCGCGGTGTAGCGGAACACGTTGGCCGGATCGTCGACGATCTCTTCGCAAGCCGCCGCTACCCCTGGCGAATAGGCCAGCGCGAGATCACGCTGGTTGGTCAGGTGCTTGGTCGGGGTGACCGAAATCTTGCCAGGGCGTCCTGCCTCGTGATATTCGAGGGCAGCTTTGCGAAAAGTGGGGTCCATACATCACACGTCGACGAGAAGAATGCGGATTATCGGCTGGGAGCCGGCCTTTAGACAACCGGCGGCAGATCGGGCCAGAGGCCGGCCGGGTCGAGGATGGCACGCAGGCGGTGCTCGAGAGGACGGCTCGCGGGCGCCAGCGTCCTCGGCACGAGAGCCTCTGCGGACGGCAGCATGACTGCGTGGGACACGCGCGCGAACACCAGAGCGACGGGCCAGCCTAGCGTGCCGGCACCGCCCAGCATGAGATGAGACAGATTCGGGGACTCGGCCCACAAGGCGTCCAGGCGGTAGCGGGCCGGCCAGCGCGGCGCGTCGCGCCAGGCGGCGTGGGCAGGGTCCATGGCCATGCTGAAGAGATCGGCCACGCGCCGGCTGGCCGCAGCCGAGAGCGCGGGACGCCGGGCGTCGGCACCGAAAGGACCGAAGGCTTCAAGCGTGCCATCGGCCAGCAGCACGTCGGCGTGCATCAGCCCGCTGTCTGGCGTGCCGGATGTGGCCCAGCCTTGCCAGGCGGGCTCGGCAAGCCAGTGCATCACGGTGAGATCCGACGGCGCGCCTGGGCAGGCCTCGGGCCAGTGTTCACGAAGTGCGCCAAGCGTGGCGCCGGGCGCGACGCGCCAACGGCCATCGGCCTGCGGGGTGATGGCGTCCAGGCGCCGCGGGTCGAGCAGCAGACGAGGAGCCTCCGTAGGGGCCATGGCGGCACCCTCCAGTGCCAGCGTCACGCCGCACTCCGCGCAGAGCGCGCGGGCGTGATGCACGTCTTCGTCACGGGCCAGCGTGAGCCGCGCGAGACCGGGCGCATCACGGCTTTCGGTGAGATCCTCGAAGCGGCCCCGCACGACGAGCGCAAGTCGCTGGGAGAAGCGGCCCCAGGCCGTCGCGAGGCCACGGCCGGCGGTGAGAAAGGCGCGACGCGAGGGCTGCATGGAGCCTACTAATAATAGAGACACGGCAAAAAAACAGGCGAGGCGGCATGGTACACCGCCTCGCCTCAAGCGCTGGCACCGCAGGGGCCAACGCGCGCTTACATGTCCGCGCTGCTCAGATCGCGCTGGGTGAGCGAAGCGGTGATCTCCACCGGCTCGTTGCCGATGTCGCCTTCGCGTGCTGCCAGGCTCAGCGTGGAGACATCGCTCTCGCCCGGGGCGGAGGCCGTCAGCACTTCGGCCTCGACCGGCATCAGGGCGCGCAGACGGTCACGCTCGGCCAGAACCTTTCGACCATAGCTGCTCGCCGTGCCCGGCGAGCCCACGTAGCACGTGAGGCCTGCGGCCACCGAACCGCGGCGGTTGATGCACTCCTGCAGGATCTGCGCGCCCACGTTGATGTTCACCTCGGGATGCCATGCCGTCTTGATGCCACCGAACGGTTCGAACTTGTCACGGTGGATGCGCGTCATCACCTGCATCAGCCCCTGGGCGCCCATCCCGCTCTCGGCACGCGGATTGAAGCTCGACTCGATCGCCATCACGGCCAGCAGCAGCAACGGATCCATCTGCATGGAGCCGCCCACGTTCCAGGCGGTCTCGACGACCGAACGCACGGTGCCGGCGGACACGCGGTACTTGTCCGCGATGTACGACTGCAGCGCCTTGGCGTGGGCGTCCTTCGTGCCCGCCGCATGGCGGGTCTGATTCCTGCTTTGCTCTCGCGTGGCCTCCAGGGCCTTGGCGGCTTCCAGCAGCACGCTGGTGGAGGTGGTGACAGCGGTGGCGGCCTGAGCGGCGGTCACGGTCGGCTGCACAGCCTGCGCGTTCGTGCCGAAGCCAAGTGCGGCAACGGCGGCCAGGGCGGCGACGGCATGGCGCGCACGCGGCGTGCTGCGCGGTTGCGCACTGGCGGTTGAAGGGCTACGCAACGTACTCGGACCTTGCGCGTCGGGCATGTTTACCTCCTTGTCGGGGGAACCTGCACGACCAGATACGCGGGGTATCCTATATGGCCGTACCCATTCGATCATGGCGCGAGCGCGCCACTTCATTGGAAAAAAATCGTCCTCACGCGGCGGCGTAAAGCCTGCCGTGCGTGCAGACGTCGTGGGAGTCGGGCGCTAGTATAGGAATGCGATTTCTGCCTCGGCAAGGAAAAATCCGCTTTCTACCCGGGTATTAACAGACTTTTTTGTAAGATATCGGTAAGCAAAGAGCATGAAGTACAAGGATTTGCGCGACTTCATCGCGCGGCTGGAATCGCGAGGCGAGCTCAAACGCATCACAGCCCCCGTCAGCACGCACCTGGAAATGACCGCCATCAGCGACCGTGTTCTACGCGCCGGCGGCCCTGCCCTGCTCTTCGAGAACGCGCGAACGCGCGAGGGTGCGCCACACGGCATGCCGGTGCTGGCCAACCTCTTTGGCACCCCGGATCGCGTGGCCTTCGGCATGGGCGCAGACAGCGTGGGCGCGCTGCGGGAGGTGGGCGAACTGCTCGCCTCGCTGCGCGAGCCCGAGCCGCCGCGCGGCCTGCGCGATGCGGTCGCCAAGGTGGGCATGCTCAAAGCGGCGCTCTGGGACATGGCGCCGCGCACCGTGCGCAACGCGCCCTGCCAGCAAGTCGTGATCGAAGGCAAGGACGTGGATCTGGCCTCACTGCCCATTCAGCACTGCTGGCCTGACGACGTCGCCCCGTTGCTGACGTGGGGGCTGGTCATCACGCGCGGGCCGCACCGCAAGCGCCAGAACCTGGGCATCTATCGCCAGCAACCGATCGGGCGCAACAAGCTCATCATGCGGTGGCTGTCGCACCGCGGCGGCGCCCTGGATTTTCGCGACCATGCGTTGGCCAACCCCGGTCAGCCCTTCCCGATCGCCGTTGCCCTGGGAGCGGACCCGGCCACGACGCTGGGCGCCGTGACCCCAGTGCCGGATGCCTTGTCCGAGTATCAGTTCGCGGGGCTCTTGCGTGGGGCACGCACCGAGGTGGTCAAGGCCCTGGGCAGTGACCTGACAGTGCCGGCCACGGCCGAGATCATCCTCGAAGGCCACCTGCTGCCGTCGAACCATCCGGACGCCCTGCCGCCCACGCGGCCTGAGGGCGCGCCGCCTCCGCCCGATACGGGTTACGAAGTGGCGCTCGAAGGCCCCTACGGCGATCACACGGGCTACTACAACGAACAGGAGTGGTTCCCGGTCTTCACCGTCGAGCGCATCACCATGCGTTCGGACCCGATCTACCACTCCACCTACACCGGCAAACCGCCCGACGAACCGGCCGTGCTGGGCGTGGCGCTCAACGAAGTCTTCGTGCCGCTGCTGCGCCGGCAGTTCCCGGAGATCGTGGATTTCTACCTGCCGCCTGAAGGCTGCAGCTATCGCATGGCGATCGTGTCGATCCGCAAGCAGTATCCCGGCCATGCCAAGCGCATTCTCTTCGGGATCTGGAGCGTGCTGCGCCAGTTCATGTACACCAAGTTCATTGTCGTGGTGGACGAGGATGTGAACGTGCGGGACTGGAAGGAAGTGGTTTGGGCGATGACGACGCGCATGGATCCCGTGCGCGACACCGTGCTCGTGGAGAACACCCCGATCGACTATCTGGATTTCGCCTCGCCTGTGTCGGGCTTGGGCGGCAAGATGGGCATGGACGCCACCAACAAGTGGCCGGGCGAGACGCAGCGGGAGTGGGGACGGCCCATCGTCATGGACGACACCGTGAACGCCCGCGTGGACGCGATGTGGGGTGCGCTGGGGCTGTGAGACGTTGCAGGGCACCCACGTGACGTCGGCGCCCACGGGCGCCGACGTCATACCGGGGCCCGCAGGCCCCGGCGACACCCTATCCGTCAACAGGGGTCAGCGCGGTGCGCGCCGCACGGGACGCGAGCCTTTCAAACCGCGCTGCACCGCCAGCGCCACGCCCGCCAGCTTGAAGAGCCGGCCAAAACGCGTACGCCGAAACACCACGGAGCCCACGCTCGACCAGAGCAGTGGATAGCGGTTGTAGAAAGTCGAGACTTGGGACCCGATCTGGGAAAAGAGCCCAGGCGAGCCAGACGATTGTCCACCGCCGCCACCGAGCTTGAAGGGCAGCACGCGCTGGAGCAGCGTGCGCGGCTGCACCGCCTCGCGCACGACGGCGATGCTGCGGGCGAGCTCGATGCGCTCGACCTCGGCATGCGCCTGCAGGAGCGCCTTGCGGATCGCACGATCCGATGCGGATTGACTCATGACTGGCCTCCTGGCGTGACGGGGGGCACGGGCTCGGTCGGCCCGGCATCGGCGCGCTGCACCACGGCCTGACGTTCGGCACGCGTGGAGTCCGGATCAGCCAACGGTGAGGTCAGCACGTCGTAGTCGCGCTCCAGTTCGGCCAGCGTCAGACTGAACGGATGTTGCGCCTGACGCACGCTGCGCATCACGATGAGGAGACAAGCCACCCCACCCAGCAGCCAGGCCAGGCCCAGCAGCCCGACAGCGAGCAAGCGGTGCTCGGTATCCCAGAAGATGACGGCAATGAAGGCCGTGAACACCGCGGCAGCCATGGCAAGGCACAGCAGTCCGACGGCGGCGAGGATGCCGGCGCGCATCGCATTGGCCTTCTGCTCGGCGAACTCGATGCCGAAGAGCTCAAGGCGAGTGCGCCCGACTGCCAGCACACTAGCTGACAGCGAGCGCAGCGCGGCGCTGATGGTGGGCGGTTGCGCAGCCATCAGCGACGATTGATCAGCAGGCCGATGACGAAGCCGGCAGCCACGGCCACGCCAAGCGAACGCCAGGGATTGTCATGCACATAGTCGTCCGTGGCGCGGGCCACCTTGCGGCCGCGTTCGACGACCGTGTCCTGCACGTCCATCAGCGTCTCGCGCGCACGCTTCAACGAGGACAGCGCAGAGTCGCGCAGTTCGGCAGCCTTGTCGCCCGTGGAGGAGGCCGCTTCGCGCAGCAGTTCCTCAACATTGTGCAAACCGCTCTTGACGTCGGTAATCAGATCTTGGCTGGAGCTACCACGAGTGGACATGATGATTCCTCAAAGGGCGTATGACGGGAAATCATGATAGCAGCGCGCCTTGCCCAAGCCGCGCGCCGTACCGCTCCCAACAGCCCGGTATGAGCCTGCCGGAGCGAGTCCGCTGAAGCAAACGGCATGCCTGGACGGAGACCTCACAGGAACCGGCCCCTGGCCGCTACGATGTGACACGACTTTTTCGCACCCCCATGGACGCGGTACAGTGGCGGGTCGGCGAATTCGCGCATCTGATCGACCCTCCCCGCATCGGAGTTCCCGTGGCAGCCTCATTCCCCCTGGCCCGCACGCTGCGCCGTCTCGGCGCAACCGGCTTCATTCTCGTGCTCGCCGGGTGTGGCACGCCACGCGAAGCGATGACGCCCACGCTGGACACGGGCGCACCCGCCGCGCAAGGCACCGTCGAGCCGCAGAGCCGGCTCACGGTGACGCCGCAGATGCGCGCGCCCATCGATTACGTGGCCACGCCAGCGGCCGACCGCATGGACATGCTGCCGGCCGAGCTGCGCGAAGCCTTCCAGCGCAGCGGCCTGTCCGAGAACGCCGTGTCGGTCGTAGTGGCCGAAGTTGGCCAGCCGCCCATGATCGCCATCAACCCCGGACAGCCGCGCAATCCGGCATCGGTGATGAAGCTCGTGACGACCTATGCCGCCCTCGAAGGGCTGGGCCCGAGCTACACCTGGCGCACGGAGCTCCTGGCACCGGCCGGCGCGCGTGTCGGACCGGACGGCACTTTGTCCGGCCCGCTCTACCTACGCGCGGGCGGCGACCCCGACATGCGCCTGGAAGATCTCTGGCAGCTGATGCGTGAGCTGCGCCTGCGTGGCGTGAGACAGATGCCAGGCATCGTCGTCGACCGCAGCCGTTTCGGCGACGTCACGATCGATCCGGGTGCCTTCGACAATTCGCCTGACCGCGTCTACAACGCGAGCCCGGATGCCCTGATGGTGGGTTTCGGTGCGCTGCGTCTGCTGTATCTGCCAGACACGGCAACCGGGCAATGGAACGTCGTGCTCGACCCGCCTATCCCCGGTATTCGGGTCGACAATCAGGTGCGCGCCACCCGCGCCGCCTGCCCCGGCGCGCCGGCCGTGCGCACCGATCAATCCAGCGACGCACAAGGCATCACGCTGCGCGTGACGGGCAGCGTGGCGCTGTCCTGTGGGGAATTTTCGGCCTACCGGCTCGCGCTCACCCAGCCCCAGCACACCACCGCCGTCCTCGCCCAGATGTGGCGCGAACTCGGCGGCACGCTCACGGGCCCGGTGGTGAGCGGCCAGACGCCCGCTGGCGCCACCGTGCTGGCCGCGCGCGAATCGCGCCCGTTGTCCGAGCAGATCCGCACGGTGAACAAACAAAGCAACAACGTGATGGCGCGCATGATGCTGCTCACGTTGGGCGCCGAGCTGGGCGACGGGCCCGCGACCACCTTCACCGGCCAGCGCGCGCTGGCCAACGTGCTGGCGAGCCAGGGCCTGCGTTTTCCCGAACTGGTGGTGGACAACGGCTCCGGCCTCTCGCGCGACGGACGCATCTCGGCTGCCAGCCTGGCGGCCATGCTCGAATCCGCCTGGGAATCGCCGCGCATGCCGGAGTTCCTGTCGTCCATGGCCGTGGCAGGCGAAGACGGCACCGTGCGCCGCCGCTGGCGCGACGGGAACACCGCCGGCCGCGCCCACCTGAAGACCGGCACGCTGCGTGATGTGAGTGCATTGGCGGGCTACGTGCTGGGTGCGAGCGGACGCCGGTATCTCGTCGCGATCATGGCGAACGATCCGAAGGCCTCCGGCATCCGCGCCTTCAACGACCGGCTCATCGCGTGGCTGGCCGGGCGTTGAGCGTGGCAGGCCACGCTGACACGCAGGGTGCCGCGCCATGACCGACTGGCTGCTGTGGCTCGTCCCGTGGGAGTTCTCGCCCACCCTGCTCGCGGCTTTCGCCGTGAGCATCGCGCTCTTCGTGCGCGGCGCCCGCCATCAGCGCGTCGGCACGGCGCGCCACGCGCTCTTCTGGACAGGCATGGTCATCCTGTACCTGTCCATGCACACGCGCCTGGATTACTACGCCGAGCGCATGTTCTTCATCCATCGCGCTCAGCACGTCGTGCTGCACCACTTGGCACCTTTGCTCATCATGGCCGCCTATCCCGGTTCCGTGATGCGTGCGGGCATGCCTCTGGCCTGGCGCAGCGCGCTGCACCGATTCCGGCGCACCGGGCCGGGCCAGGCAGTCACCTGGCTCCTCACCAACCCATTCCTGGTCGGGCTCGCCTTCGTTTTGCTCGTGCTCGTCTGGCTGGTGCCCGGCATCCAGTTCTACGCGATGCTGGACTGGCAGCTCTACCGGCTCATGAACTGGTCCGTGGTGATCAGCGGCATCCTCTATTGGAATCTGCTGCTGGACCGCCGCCCCAGCCCGCCCGCCGCCCTGTCGCCCGGCATGCGCGTGCTCTCGCCCATCATCACCATGACCCCGCAGATCATCGCGGGTGCCGTGCTCACCTTCAGCGAGCGCGATTTCTACCCCGTCTATGACGTCTGCGGCCGCGCCCTGAACTTCACGGCGCAGTTCGACCAGAACCTGGGCGGGCTCATCCTGTGGATCCCGGCTGGCGTCATCGAGGCCATCGGCGGCGTCGTTGCCCTGCGCACGCTGATGCGGCTCTCGGAGCGTGGACGCCTGGGCAAAGGCAAGACGGCCGCGCCGCCGCAAGGCCGAGCGACGCAGGTGCAGACGCCAGGGTAGGCGGGACGACCGTCAGGCCGTACCACCCACCGTCAACCCATCGATCCGCAAGGTCGGCTGCCCCACGCCGACAGGGACGCTCTGGCCATCCTTGCCGCACGTACCCACCCCGGAATCCAGCCGCATGTCGTTGCCAACCATGCGCACGCGCGTCATCGCGTCCGGTCCGTTGCCGATCAGGGTGGCGCCCTTGACCGGATACGTGACGCGGCCGTTCTCGATCATGTAGGCCTCGGAAGCCGAGAACACGAACTTGCCGTTGGTGATGTCGACCTGGCCGCCGCCGAAGTTCACGGCGTAGAGGCCACGCTTGACCGACGCGATGATCTCCTGCGGATCCTTGTCGCCGTTGGGCATGTAGGTGTTCGTCATGCGCGGCATCGGCAGGTGGGCGAAGGATTCGCGCCGGCCGTTGCCGGTGACCGCGGTCTTCATGAGCCGGGCGTTCAGGCTGTCCTGCATGTAGCCGCGCAGGATGCCGTCCTCGATGAGCACGTTGCACTGAGAAGGATTGCCTTCGTCATCCACGTTGAGCGAACCGCGTCGCCCGGACAGCGTACCGTCGTCGATCACCGTGACGCCCTTGGCCGCCACGCGCTCGCCGATGCGCCCGGAAAAGACGCTGGAGCCCTTGCGGTTGAAGTCGCCTTCGAGGCCGTGACCCACGGCCTCGTGCAAGAGGATGCCCGGCCAGCCGGAGCCCAGCACCACGGGCATCTCGCCCGCCGGTGCGGGCCGGGACTCCAGATTGGTGGTGGCTTCGTGCACGGCCCGGGCCACGTATTCGTCCAGCAACGCGTCGGAGAAGTATTCGAGCCCCGAGCGGCCGCCGCCGCCAGCGTGGCCGGCCTCACGCCGCCCACCCTGCTCCACGAGCACAGTAAGGCTCAGCCGCACCAGCGGGCGCACGTCTGCGGCCAGGCGCCCATCGCTGCCCACGACCATGACGACGTCGTACTCCGCCCCCAGGCCCGCCATCACCTGGATGATGCGCGGATCGGCGGCGCGGGCCCGACGCTCCAGACGTTCGAGCAGTGCCACCTTCTCGGGCGCGTCCATCGAGGCGACTGGATCGAGATCGCCGTACAGCGTGCGGGCGCCACGCTGCGAGAACGCCCCGGCCACCTTGGTGCGGCCCGCGCCCTGACGGGCGATGCTGCGCACGGCACGCGCAGAGGACAGCAACGCTTCGCGCGAGAGCGAATCGGAGTAGGCGAATGCCGTCTTCTCGCCGGACAGGGCGCGCACCCCTACCCCTTGCTCGATGGAGAAATTGCCCGTCTTGACGATGCCCTCCTCCAGGCTCCAGCCTTCGCTGCGCGTGTACTGAAAGTACAGGTCGGCGTAGTCGACACGATGGGTGAAGATCTCGGCCAGCGCACGCGACAGATCGTCCTGCGTCAGGCCCCACGGGGCAAGCAACAGGGATTCGGCGGTGGCCAGGGCCTGGATGTTGGGTTCGACGAGTTTCATAGATTCGGCAGAAAGGTTTGGACGCGCGTCAGGCCAGGACGCGATGCGACAGGGCAGGCAGGGCAGCGCGCACCTGGGCCAGACGGGCGGGGTCAACGAGGCCGGCAGCTACGCCCGGCCCCGTCTCACAGCAATCGAGCACCTCGCCCCACGGATCGATCAGCAGGGAATGGCCCCACGTGCGGCGCCCGCTCGGGTGAGTGCCGCCCTGGGCGGCCGCGAGCACATAGCACTGGTTCTCCACGGCACGCGCGCGCAGAAGCATCTCCCAATGCGCCTTGCCTGTGGCGTAGGTGAAGGCGGAGGGCACGAGGATCAAGTCCACCTCGCCCAGCGCCCGATACAGTTCGGGAAAGCGCAGGTCATAGCAGATCGACAAGCCGACACGCGCGCCTGGCCCATCGAAGGCCACTGGCGTGCGACCCGGGACGATGGTGCGGGCTTCGTCGAACGCATCCCCACCCTGAAAAAAGCGAAACAAGTGGATCTTGTCGTAGCGGGCCACGCGCTGGCCCTCTGGCCCATACACGAGCGTGGTGTTGTAGACGCGATCCGGCTCGCTGCAGGCGAGCGGCAACGTACCACCGGCGAGCCAGATGCCGTGGCGAGCGGCCGACTCGGCAAGGAACGCCTGGATAGGGCCCTCGCCCTCTGTCTCGCGCACCCGGACCTTGTCGGTCTCCGACAGCCCCATCAGACAGAAGTACTCGGGCAGCAGGACCAGCCGCGCGCCCCCGGCGACCGCCCGCGCAATGCCCTCACCCGCCGCGGCGAGATTCTCGGCGACGTCGGGTGTGGACACCATTTGCACCGCGGCGACCGGCAAGGGCGCGGCGGGGGAGGACGATCCAGGCATGGTCTCAGGGGAGAAGAGGATAGTGTGAGTGTAAACCCGCCGTATCAGCGATCAATCCGGGTGACTTGCGGTCCGCTCCAGGGGCCGGTCACCGCATACTGCATGGTCAACGCCTCGGAAATCGGTTTCTGCAGGAGCCACTGTGCCAGGAACGCCCCCGCGCCCAACACGGGATTGACGGCCAGCCCCGCCAGCAGTGCGGCGCCGCTCGCATCCACGTGGGGCACAATCACGGCGCGCAGGTCGGCGCGCTCGCGCACCAGGTCGGCCGTGCCGGACAACACCGCCGTGGCGCTGGCCCCATGCAGCTGGAAGCTGTCGATGCGGGCCACGCCCCCGCCCACCGACACCTCCGAGCGCAAGGTGTCCCACGCGAATCCGGCGGCAAAGAGGTTGCCCTCGCTGAAGGTCGCGGCGCGCGCGAGCGTCTGCAGCGACAACAGGCCCAGCAGACGACCGGCGGTATTGTCAGTCTGAAGAAAGCGCCCCTCGTCCAGGGCGACGCCGGCGTGGGCATCCAGCTGGGCCACATCGTAGGAGAACGGCGCCCCGGCCCAGCCCACCGAGCCCTTGACGTGACCCTTGCCGCCCGCCACGACATCGTTGAAGCCCAGCCGGCCGAGCAGGCCACCGGCATCGTGCACCTCCACGCTCACGTCCAGCGTGGTGCGCCGGCGCGTGCCGCCATTGACGGGCTCCCAACTGCCGTGCGCGGACAAGGCGGCGTCGCGGTTGACGATGGACAGTTCACGCACGTGCCATCGGTGCCCGTCCGTACCGACGTTGTCCGCCGCCACGCGCACCTGACCCAGATCGCGGCCATGAAAGGCGAATCGATCGATCTGCAGGTCCAGGTCGGGCAGCGTGGCCGTGGTGTCGGCCTCGGATGTCGTCGTGCCCTGCCTGGCCTTGTCCGCGCCCGGCGCCGGCTCCAGCGACAGCCGCGCGAAGCGGCCTTGCCAAGACCCTGGCGTGCCCGGCACCACCGTGAGTGAGCCGTCAGCCTGGCGCGCCCGCAGCCGGGCCTGCCACCCGCCCCGCGGCGGTACGCGTCACCTGCACGCGGGCCGCATCCAGGCGCTGTCCCACGGCGTCGATCCGCCCGGCTTCGATGGTGGCGGTGACCGGCAGGCGCGCGGCCCAATCTGCCGCAGCGGCGCCGGCGGCGTCTTCGCCCTGGGCAGCGAGCGCGGCGGCCGCCTCGGCCCACTGCCCGAGATCGAGCACGTCGGTCTTCACATCCAATCCCACCCCGGCCTCTGGCAGACGGGCGGCACGGCCGACACCGACGCCAACCCGGCGCGGCGCCGCCCCGGCGTCAGTCCCGCCGAATTCGGCGATGGCATCGAGCACCTGGCCCACGGAAACCGCCACCTCGCGCGTCCCTTCGCTGGCGCCCTGACGAACCCGGATCGTCGTCGGCCATGCCACGCCCGCCGGCTTGGCGAGCGGCGCGGGCAGCGACAGGGCCAGACCACGCAGATCCGAGTTCACCGTCATGGCCAAGCCCTTCGGGCCGCCCGTCACCTCGCCGCGATAGGTCAGGCTGCCTTGCATCTGTTCGAGCACCCCGGCGGGCCAGGCACGCCGGATGGCGCTCGCCTGCAGCACACCATCGAGCGTGATCGCCCCACCGCCGGCCAGCTCGACCTCGCCCTGGGCGCGCAGCGGCCCATCCAGCCACCGGGTGCGCACGTCGCGCGCCCCGATGCGCTTCTGGGTGAACGTCACGGCGCCATGGGTGTTCGCGAAGGGCGGCGCGAGCGGATGCAGGCGCACCGTATTGCCCGCCAACTGCACCTCTCCCTCGACCTCGGTGTCGCTCACCTGCGCCAACGGCACCCGCACCGTCAGCGGTACGGTCAAGCTCCCGTCGGCCCGGGTCTCGCGCAGGAATCCGCCGGTGAACCCCTCGAGCGGCGTGGCCCGCACATACGCGAGGAAGGCGGAGGCCGGACCGTGCGCCTCGCCCCCGACTGTCAACACGGCGCCCGCGTGCAGATCGGGAATCTCGACGTGCGTGGGTCCGATGGCCACGGCGGCCGGCAGGCCAGCCTGCACCCGGGCATCTCGCACGTGCGCGGTCAGGCTCGCCCGGGCGACTTCCAGGTGCCCATTGACAGCCTCGAAGCGCGGCCACGTGCCGGCACGCTGCGGCAACACGTCCAGGGTGAGGTCAGTCACCTCGCCCGCCACCCGAAACTCGCCCGCGTCGGGATGTTTGTCGAACGGGAAATCCGCGAGATCGCCACGCAGCGTCACCTGGGTCTGGGAGATCCGACCGTCGGCGATGCCGTCGCGCAGCCAGCGCCGCACGGCCGGCCCGATCTGGCGCGGCATGAAGCGGGAGACAGCACGTGCATCGGCCTCCTCCACGCGCCCGGTGAGATCGATGAGCCCGGCCACGCCGCGCCCGCCTTTCTGCCATTGGCCATCGACGGCGAAGTGCGCCGACTGCCCCGGCTCGCCCGCGCTGCCGCGCAGACCCGTGAAGTGCCACACCGGCGTGGCATCCGCGTACGTCACGCGCAGTTCCCCGGCCAGATCCCGCAGGGGAATGTCGGCCTCCTCGAACCAGCGCGGCAGGCTGAGCGTGCCAGCGAGCGGCTCCCAGGTCAGCGTGGCGTCCTCTCGCCGGGCATCGCCTTGCAGGTGCGCAGTGCCGACAGGCACCTGCACGGCCACTTGCGGTGCGGCCATCCCGAAGTCGGACACCGCCAGGTCCGCCGACCACCCGCCGACCCGGCCAGCCTCCACGCGCGCCCAGCCCCGGGCCGACACGCGGCCGCTGAATTGGGTTTGCGTCACGCCCAGGAGCGCCTGCAGTGTCGTGGCATCCACGTCCTGCCATTGCGCGAAGAGATCGCCTTGCCAGGCTGTCGCATCGAGCAAGGCGTCGCGGTGCAGCTCGCCCCGCACCGTCAACGATTGCCCCAAATCCGCCGGCGGCGTGGCCTGCACCGAAAAGCGCGTATCGCCCAACAGATCGTGCTGCAGGGCCGCGGCGCCGTCGGTGAGCGTCATGTCAGGCCATTCGCCCAGTGCATCCGTCAGCTGCACCTGGACGTCGCGCACCTGCACGCTCGGCTGGCGCAGCAACCACCGCATGGCCGGACGATCCAGGAGCCGCCCTTCGCGGCGCCCCACCTCGATCTGGCGGCCTGCCACCTGCCATTGCCGCGCCGATTCGCGATGCACGTCCAGCCGGATGCCGCTGGCATCCAGATAGGTGAATTCTGGACGCCAATACACCAGACTGCGCCAGGAGATCGCCGCCTGCGCTTGGCCGATGCTCAGCGCCGGCTCTCCCGCATCGTCCAGCACCGCGACGCCATCGGCCTCGAGCCGCAGCGTCCAGCCCTCCCACTGCGCCGCCAGACGATCGATGCGCACCGGCGCGTCCACCACGCGGCTGGCGGCGCGCTCGAGCGCGGGGCGATAGGTATCGATATGGGGAACGAACCAGAAGCGCAGCGCGGCCAGCGCCAGGGCCGCCACGGCCATGACGGCCAACAGCAACACCTGGAGCGCGCGTAGCCAGCGCCGGCCGGGCGCGCGCGAGGCGGACACCGGCGTTGGCGAAGGCGACCCTGGTTGGCCCATGAACATGCTTCCTGCTTTTCGGGTGCTACAACAGGGTCAGGCCTGTCGGGGCGATGCGTTAATCTTATACCGCGTGTCACGCGCACTCATTCACGCCTCTTCAGGACTTCCGTATGGCTGCAACTGGGCACCCTTTGCTGGAACCGGCACTGGGCTGGTCGTCGTATCTGCGGCTGCATGCCCAGGCCCAACCGGCGCTGGCCGATTGGCTGGCGCAGGCTGGCACCGAACCTATCACGCCGGCGCGCATCCGCGGCTGGCTTGCGGAGCTCGCCGGCGTGCCCGATGCGGACACCGCCGCCTTGCCGGTGGACGTGTGCCGCACCGCGCTGCGCCGCCTGCGCCAGCGCGTCTTCCTGCTTGCCATGGTGCGCGACATGGGCGCGCAGGCGAGCCTGGAAGAAGTCACCGGCGCCATGACGACGTTGGCCGACCTGGCCGTCGGCTGCGCCTATCGGAGCGTTGCGGCGGAGTTGGCGTTAGCACACGGCGTGCCACAGGAGGCGGCCAACGGCCTGCCCCAGGAAATGCTCATCATGGGCATGGGCAAGCTGGGCGGTGGCGAGCTCAATGTCTCCTCGGACATCGATCTCGTCATGCTGTATGGCGATGAGGGCGAGACGACCGGCCGCCGACCGCTCTCGCATCACGAGTTCTATGGCCGCCTCACACGGCGCATGATGCCGGTGCTCGCCGACATCGACGAACATGGCTACGTGTTCCGCACGGATTTGCGCCTGCGTCCGGATGGCGACGCGGCGCCGCTCGCCTGGAGCCTGGACGCCTTCGAAAGCTATCTCGTGAGCCAAGGCCGCGAGTGGGAGCGCTATGCCTGGCTGAAGGCGCGCCACATCGAGGCCGATGCCTTTCCCGGCAGCGCCTCGCGCGGCCAGATCGAGCAGCTCGAATCGTTGCGGCGGCCATTCGTCTTTCGCAAGTACTTCGATTTCGACGCCCTTGCCGCCCTGCGTGGACTGCGCGAACGCATCCGCGACGACTGGAATCGACGTGCCGTCAGCCGCGCGGGTGACGACGCGAGCCAGGCAGACAACGTCAAGCTCGGCGAAGGCGGCATCCGGGAAATCGAGTTCATCGTCCAGCTCTCGCAGCTCATCCGTGGCGGGCGCATGCCAGCGCTGCAGACGCGCGGGCTCCTCGCCTCGCTGCATGCCGAGCGCGATGCCGGCCTCATCGACAGCGCGAGCGCCACGCAGCTGGAATCGGCCTACCGCTTCCTGCGCCGACTGGAGCACATGCTGCAGTATCGCGACGACCAGCAGACGCACATCCTGCCCACCCAGCCGGAACTGCGCGAGGCGCTCGCGCGCGCCATGGGCTTTGCCGATCGCGCGAGCTTCGAGGCGCAGCTCGCGGCACACCGCACCTTTGTCGAGGCCACCTTCCGGGACGTGTTCCGCATGACAGGCCTGCCCGATGCGAACAACGGCACTGCCGAGACCACGGCGCCGCCGGCCGATCCGGACTGCTCGGCAATGGAAGCCGCGATCCGCGCGTGGTTCCCCGATGACACCGCAGGCGCGCGCGCCCGCGTGTCGGCGCTGTGCGACGCCCCGCGCATCCGCGCGCTGCCCGAGCCCAGCCGGCAACGCCTGGACGCGCTGCTGCCCGAGGCGATCAAGGCCGCGGCCGGCACGCGCGCACCGCAGGTGGCGCTGGGGCGCCTGTGCGATCTCTTCGAGCAGATCGCGCAGCGCCGCGTCTACCTGTCGCTGCTCACCGAGTACCCGCAGGCGCTCGCCCGCGTGGCGCGCATGGTGGCCGCGAGCGAGTGGGCCGCGCAGTACCTGACCCGTCATCCTCTGCTCCTGGACAGCCTCATCGACTGGCGCGCCCTCATGGCGCCGCCGGATTTCGCACAGATCCGCGAGCAGCTCGTCACGAGCCTGGATGCCTGCGTGATGCCGGACGGCTCGCCGGACGTCGAGCGCCAGATGAATCTCTTGCGAGACACGCGGCATCAGGTGAGCTTTCACATCCTCGCCCAGGATCTCGAAGGCCATGCCACCGTCGAAAAAGTGGGCGACTACCTGTCCCTGCTCGCCGATCTCCTCCTCGAGCAGACACTGGCCCGCGTGTGGCCGCAGGCCGCGCGTGGCGACGAGCGCCCGCCGCGCTTTGCCGTGATCGCCTACGGCAAGCTGGGTGGCAAGGAGCTCGGCTACGAGTCCGATCTCGATCTCGTCTTCCTCTTCGATGACACCAATGGCGACGACAGCGAGCGCTACGTGCGGTTTGGCCGGCGCATCGTGTCCTGGCTGGGCTCAATGACGTCCTCGGGCCGACTCTATGAAGTCGATCTGCGGCTGCGCCCGGACGGCGACGCCGGCCTGGTCGCCGCCGCCCTGAGCGCTTTCGAGCGCTATCAGCGCACGCAGGCCTGGGTGTGGGAACACCAGGCGATCACGCGTGCCCGCTTTGCCGTGGGCGATCCGGGCGTGGGGGAGCGCTTCGAAGAGATCCGCCGGGAGGTGCTGCTGCTGCCGCGCGAACCGGAGGCACTCGCTGCCGAAGTGCGAGCCATGCGCGAGCGCATCAGCGCGGGGCACCCCAATCCCACAGGTCTCTTCGATCTCAAGCACGACGCGGGCGGCATGGTGGACGTGGAATTCGTCACCCAATACCTGGTGCTGCGCCACGCGCAGGCGCACCCCGCCCTCCTGGACAACCTGGGCAACATCGCCCTGTTGCGCATCGCCGGCGAGGCAGGATTGATCCCGACGGAGATCGCGCTGCAGGCCGGCAACGCCTACCGCCGTCTGCGGCGCGAGCAGCATGCCCTGCGCCTGCAAGGCGTGGACAAGGCGCGCGTCGAGCCCGCGCTCATGGTGGCCGAACGCACGGCCGTGCAGGCGTTGTGGACGGAAGTGCTCGGCGCTCGACTGGCCAAGACTGCCGACTAAGGCGGCCGGGGCCGGGGCCGGGCAGTGCTCAGCCCAGGCCGAGGCGTCGGCACAATCGGGCGAGGTTTGCCCGATCCAGTCCCAGCACGCGTGCTGCCGCGGCACGATTGCCATCGTGCTGCGCGAGCGCGCCTTCGATGAGCCGGCGCTGGAGCGCATCCACGGCGGCCCGCAAGGAGGCGGGCGCGGTCGGAAGCCGGGCCTCGTCCATGGCCGGAGCGTCGGACACCGCTGCCGGGGTAGCGCTCGTCGTCGGTGCGACGACAGGCAGTCCCAGATCGTCGGCCGTCAGCGTCAACAGGCGCGGCCGCGGCACGTGCCGGCCGAGCGCCTTGAGCACACTGCGCCCGATGAGATGCTCGAGCTCGCGCACGTTGCCGGGCCAGGCGTAGCCGAGCAGAGCGGCTTGAGCATCGGCATCGAGCCGCACACCCCCCAGGCCCAGACGCGAGCGGTTCTCTTCCAGGAAGAAGCCCGCCGCGACCAGGACATCGCGACCGCGCTCGCGCAGGGGCGGCACGTGCAAGGGGTACACGCTCAGACGGTGGTAGAAGTCGGCACGCAACCGCCCTGCCCGGACTTCGGCCGCCAGATCCCGGTTGGTGGCTGCGATCAGCCTGACATCGACCCGGTGCTCGCGATCCGATCCCACGCGCTGCAGCTGCCCACTCTGCAGCACCCGCAGCAGCTTGGCCTGCACGGCCAGTGGCAACTCACCCACCTCATCGAGGAACAAGGTGCCGCCATCGGCAAGCTCGAACTTGCCCTGACGATCCCGGCTCGCCCCGGTGAAGGCGCCGCGCACGTGGCCGAAGAGCTCGCTCTCGACGAGGGTGTCCGGCAGCGCCGCGCAATTCACGCTGATCAAAGGACGGGCCGCGCGCGCCGAGCGGGCATGCAGCGCCTGCGCCACCAGCTCCTTGCCCACACCCGTCTCCCCCGTCACGAGCACCGTGAGCTCGCTCCCGGCAACGAGGTCGATCTCCCGGGACAGCCGCTTGAAGGCGGCACTCTGCCCGGTGAGCTGACGAGCGGGGGGATGCGCCGCGGCCCGATACGCTTCAGCGCGCAGATGCTCCTCGCGGGCTTGACGCGCCAGCGCCCGCAATCGGGCCACGGCGGCCACCGTGGCCGAGGCGAGCTCGCCGAAGGCGCGCAACGCTGCCATGTGCTCGGACGTGAAGCGATCCGGTGCCAGCGCATCCAGCGTCAGGACGCCCCAGGGCTCACCATCCACGTGCAACGGGCAGCCCATGCAGTCGTGCACGTCCAGCTCTCCCGTCACGGCGTCGATCAGCCCGTCATAAGGGTCGGGCAGCGGTGAATCGGCCGGAAAGCGCAGCGGCCCGTCCGCTGCCAATAGCGCCGCCAGGCGCGGATGCTCGTCCAGCCGGAAGCGTCGCCCGAGCGTGTCCGGCACCAGTCCGTCGATGGCTACCGGCAGCAAGGCATCGCCGTCCAGGCGCAGCAGCGCCGTGGCGTCGCAGGGCAAGAGGCCACGCAGGGTGTCGAGGAGCCGGCGAAAGCGCTCACGCTCAGGCATGTCGCGCGAGAGATCGGCCATCAGCGGCACGAGCGATTGGAGGAGCACGGAGTGGGTCATATCGACCCCATTGTGGTCTCAATGACACCCTCATGACAGTGGTCAAATTGACCCATACAGCCGCACAGCCGCATGTTCGCTGGCCACCGACATTGGCATAGGCGTTGCATGGAGGAGCCCACACACCGACGACCAGGAGTTTCCATGTTGACCGATGCCCAACGCGCCATCGTAAAGGCCACCGTCCCACTGCTCGAGACGGGTGGGGAGGCGCTGACCACCCACTTCTACCGCATCATGCTCGCCGAGTACCCGCAGGTGCGCCCTCTCTTCAATCAGGCCCATCAGACGAGTGGCGCGCAGCCCCGTGCGCTGGCCAATGCGGTGCTGATGTACGCACGACACATCGATCATCTGGAGCGCCTGGGCGATCTGCCGGCCCAGATCATTGCCAAACACGTCGCCCTGCAGGTGCTGCCCGAACACTATCCAATCGTGGGCACCTGCCTCTTGCGCGCGATCCGCGAGGTGCTGGGCGAGGAGATCGCGACGGATGCCGTGATCGACGCCTGGGCCGCGGCCTACCAGCAGTTGGCCGACATCCTCATCGCCGCAGAAGCGCGCGTCTATGACGAGACCGCGACGGCAACCGGTGGCTGGCGCGGCGAGCGGCGCTTTCGCGTCACAGGCAAGGTGCGCGAAAGCGCCGAGATCACCTCGTTCCATCTCGCCCCCGAAGACGGCGGCCCCGTGCTCAGCCACCAGCCGGGTCAGTATCTGGGCTTGCGACTTGTCATCGACGGTGTCGAGCATCGGCGCAACTACTCCCTGTCGGCGCCCGCGGATGGGCGCAGCCTGCGCATCAGCGTCAAGCGCGAGCCCGACGGCGCCGTGTCGCGGCACCTGCACGATCGCGTGAACGTCGGCGACACGCTCGGCGTCTTCCCGCCGGCGGGTGCCTTCACGCTGGCCGAGGGTGACAAGCCCGTGGTGTTGATCAGCGGTGGCGTCGGCATCACGCCGACACTGCCCATGCTGGATGCCGCGCTGGCGGCGGGCAGACCCGTGCGCTTCATTCATTGCGCTCGGCACCCGCAGGTGCACGCGTTTCGCGACTGGATCGATGCCCGCGCGGCGCAGACCCCGAAGCTGCAACGCTTCTACTGCTACGACGATGCGGCCGGCGCAGACAACGGCGAGGATGTGGTGCAAGGTCGGCTGGATGCCGCACGCCTAGCCGCCTGGCTGCCCGAGGATCGCGACGTGGATGTGTACTTCCTCGGACCGGCACCCTTCATGGGGAGCGTGCGGCGCGACCTGGGCACACTGGGGGTGCCCCAAGCCCAGGCACGCTATGAGTTCTTCGGCCCTGCGCAGGCCCTGAACTGAGCCCAGCCCGTCAGGCCAGCAGCCACTGCAGCAACCACAAGGCGAGCATGCCGGCGATGATGGTGAGCACCGCGCTGCGCGTGCGCGCCATCACCCAGATGCCGAAGACGGCCGCGGGCAGCCGCAGATCCACCTCTGGCCAGGCGTGGCCCGACCAGGGCAGCAGATCGGGCACGATGATGCCAACGAGCGTGGCCACCGGCGCGAAGCGCAACGCCCGACGCAGGCCTTCGGGCAGCGGCAGCCAGTCGCCGACGAAGAGATAGCCCGCCCGCGTGATGACCGTGCACAGCGCCAGCACAATCACCACCCACAGCACGTACGCCGTATCGAAGCCGCCCGTCATGGCCGTCGCTCCGGCATGCGGGCAGTCAGGCGCGACTTGGCGCGCTCGGCCCAGAGCCCGGTGGCGATGCCGGCCACCACGGCCAGCGCCAGGCCCAGGCGCAGCGGCAGGGGCTGCGCCACCCAGGCCACGATGCCCGCGGCGATCGACGCGAGCAGAACGGGGCGGCCGTTGATGAGGGGCACCGTGATCGCCAGCAGCGCGAGCAGCGCGGCGAACTCGGGCGACCATTCGGTGGGCACCTGGCTGCCCAGATAGATACCGAGGATGGACGGGATCTGCCAGGAGAACCACCCCGGCAGGATGCAGCCCACGAAGAATCCGACCTGTTCGGCCGTGCCCCACACCTTGGCCTCGCCGTAGCGGGGCATGAAGAGCACGAAGCTCATGTCCGTGGTGAAGTAGCCCAGCGCCAGCCGGCGCTGCCACGGCAGATGGCGAAAATACGGATGCAGCGCCGCGGCGAAGATGAGAAAGCGCAGGTTCACCACGAGACCGGCTGCGAAGATCAGCCAGATCGGCGCGCCCGTGATGATGAGGGGCAGCGAGGTGAGCTGCGCGGACCCGGCGTACACGAGCAGCGTCATGGCGAGCGCCATGGATTCGGTCAGGCCGGATTTCACCATGGCCACCCCGGTCACCAGCCCCCAGGTACCCGTGGCGAAGAGCAGGCCGGCAATGGCCCGCGTGCCTTCCCGAAAGCCGTCGCGGAAGGTGCCATCGACCGGGATGGACGGCACGGCGGTCACGACAGGCGCCTCGGCCTGGCGGCCGGAATGAGGAAAGGGAAAACCATGATGCAGCGACGGCAAAACCCTATTCTACGCCCGTGCCCAGCCGAGTGCGGCCGCCGTATAATGGCGGGCTAGACTTCATAAGGACTTTTCCATGTCGATGGCAGACCGCGACGGCCACATCTGGTTCGATGGCAAGCTCGTTCCCTGGCGCGAGGCGACCACCCACGTGCTCACCCACTCGCTGCACTATGGTCTGTCTGTCTTTGAAGGCGTGCGTGCCTACAAGACCGAGATCGGCACGGCCGTGTTCCGCCTGAAGGAGCACACCAAGCGTCTCTTCAATTCGGCGCACATCTACCAGATGCCGATGCCCTTCACGCAGGACGAGATCAACGCAGCCACGCTCGAGACCGTGCGCGCGAATCAGCTCGAGTCCTGCTACATCCGTCCGCTCGCCTTCTACGGTTCCGAGAAGATGGGTGTGTCCCCGCGTGGCGCGCAGGTGCACGTCGCCATCGCCGCCTGGGCCTGGGGTGCTTATCTCGGCGAAGAAGGCCTGCAAAAGGGCATCCGCGTGAAGACTGCCTCCTTCCAGCGCCAGCACGTGAACAACATCATGCCGCGTGCCAAGGTGGCCGCCACGTACGCGAACTCGATCCTCGCCAACCTCGAAGCCACGCAGGACGGCTACGACGAGGCGCTGCTGCTCGACACCGAAGGCTTCGTGGCCGAAGGCGCCGGCGAGAACCTCTTCATCGTTCATGACGGCGTGATCTACGAACCGGAGATCGCCTCGGCGCTCACGGGCATCACGCGTGCCACGGTGCACACGCTGGCTGCCGATCTGGGCCTGGAAGTTCGCACCCGCCGCCTCACCCGCGACGACATCTACATCGCCGACGAGGCCTTCTTCACCGGCACCGCCGCGGAAGTCACGCCCATTCGCGAACTCGACAACCGCCGTATCGGTCAAGGCTCGCGCGGCCCCATCACGGAACGCATGCAGACCGCATTCTTCGATGTGGTCAACGGCCGCAATCCCAAGTACCACCACTGGCTCACCAAGGTCTAAGACGCGTCGCCATGTCCCAAGCCGCATCCTCTTCGAACGCCCCCACCGAAGTCCACGAAGTCGGCGCTGCCGATCTGCCGATCTCGTGCCCGGGGCCGCATACGCCCCTCTGGAACCTGCATCCCAAGGTCTTCCTGGACGTCGCCACCACGGGTTCGGCCCGCTGCCCGTACTGTGGCGCCGAGTACCGGCTGCGCCCGGGCGAACACGTCGGGGCTCACTGAGCCTCGCACGCCGGATGGCGTGTCGGCCCCGTGCCGGCACGCTGCCTCACCGGCTGATCCACGCCCGTCATGCCCGCCCGCTTCGACGCATCGAATTGCCCCGTCCCCGCCTGGCTCCCTGAAGGTCATAGTCAGACCATCTACGGTGCACGGCTTGCCATCCATCATCGCGCGAGCTTCACGCGCGAGCGCGTGGAGACGCCCGACGGCGACTTCATCGACCTTGACTGGGCCGTGCCCGGGCCTTCCCGCATTCCGGATCCGGCCTGTACGGCGCTCGGCCAAGGCCCGGCCCTCGCCCTCTTCCACGGGCTGGAAGGCAGCAGCCTCAGCCCCTACGCCCAGTCCATCGCGCATCACTTCCGCGCCCGTGGGTGGACGGTCGTCATCCCGCATTTCCGTGGCTGCTCCGGCACACCCAATCGACTGCCACGCGCCTATCACTCCGGCGACAGCGACGAGATCGCGTTCATGCTGGACACCGTCCGTGCGCGCCTGCCGCAGGCGCGCTGGCACGCCGCCGGCATCTCGCTGGGCGGCAATGCCCTGGCCAAGTATCTGGGCGAGCGCGGCACCGCCGCCAGCGGCCTCACGGCAGCGGCGGCGGTGTCGGCGCCGCTCGATCTGACGGCAGGCGGCCATACGCTTGGCCGCGGCTTCGTGAACCGGCAGGTCTACACCCGCATGTTCGTGCGCACCCTGCGCGCCAAGGTGCTGGACAAGGCGCGCCGCTTCCCAGGCGTCTTCGACGTGGTCGGCGTGGCCAACGCGCAGGATCTCTACGAATTCGACGACGCTTATACCGCTCCCCAGCATGGCTTTGCCAACGTCGCCGATTACTGGTCGCGTGCGAGTGCCCTGCCCTGGCTGCGCGGCATCACCGTGCCCACGCTCGTGCTCAATGCGCGCAACGACCCCTTCCTTCCGGCCCGCTTTCTGCCTGGGCCTTGGGATGCGTCCGATGCGGTCCTCCTGCATCAACCGGCGCACGGCGGCCATGCCGTGTTCCCCTGCGGTCACGTCCGGCCGCATCTGCACTGGCTGCCGCGCCGGCTCGAGCGCTTCTTCCTGGACGGCAGCTAGCCGCATTCGCGCGCAGGCAGTACCCTGAAGGCCACCCTTTTGCGAAGTGGCCACCATGCGCTCATCCCTGAATTCTGCCCGCGGGTTCTCGCACGGCGCCTGCGCAGCGCTGCTGCTCGTCATGGGCGCAGCGTCCGCCGCGGACACGCCCCCGTGGACGGGCGAGCCCTATACGGGCGACTTCCGCCTGGAATTGCGCAGACCCGACGGCAACCGTCAGACCCAGCGGGGTGAGGCGAGCGCGCGGTTCGTCGTCAAGGACGGCGAACGCGTCGATCTGGTGATCGAAGCCGCCGTGCCGGGCAGCAGCACCCGCGGCGACATGCAGGTCATCGGCGCGTGGCGGGACGGCGGCTGGCAAAGCGCGCCCGGCGCGGTGACCCTGAAAGTCACGCCCGATGGGCGCATCGAGGGGGGCGGACCGATTGCGGCCGAGGACGTCGTGCTTCGGCTCGATGGCCAGGTCGAGGCCAGCCGGTTGCGTCTGCGCAACGACGTGACGCTCGGCGCCGCCCAGCAAGGCGTGCCGGCAGGCTCCGTGCTGTCCTATCGCTATGATCTGCGGCGCGCGCGCGCCGCCACCGCGGGCGAAGAGAACACCGAGGGCTGCCGCCTGCGTCACGTACCCATCGCCAACTTCGGCGGCGGCATGACCATGGCCATGGTGCCGGACTGCAGCGGCGACTGAGCCCTGGTTTGCGTGCGGTGTCATCTGGCTGCGGTTGCACGCTTCGCCCGCTTTCGGACACACTGAGGGTTTATCGCCTCCTGTCTCGCCATGTCTGTCACTGCTGCCTCGGGTCCGTTCGATCTCGTCATCGTGGGGGGAGGCGTGAACGGCGCCGGCATCGCGCGCGACGCGGCGGGCCGCGGTCTGTCGGTCCTGCTGTGCGAACGCGATGATCTCGCTGCACACACCTCCTCGTCGTCTACCAAGCTCGTCCATGGCGGGCTGCGCTATCTCGAACATTACGCCTTCGGGCTGGTGCGCAAGGCGCTTGCCGAGCGCGAAGTGCTCCTGCGGGCGGCGCCGCACATCATGCGGCCGCTGCGCTTCGTCATGCCGCACGATCGCGGTCAGCGCCCGGCCTGGATGGTGCGCGCCGGGCTCTTCCTGTATGACCACCTCGCGCGACGCGAGCTCCTGCCCGATTCGACCGGCGTGGCGCTGCGCCGTCACCCCGCCGGCGTGGCACTCAAGCCTGAGTTCACGCGCGGCTTCGAATATTCGGACGTCTGGGTCGACGATGCCCGCCTCGTGGTGCTGTGCGCCCGCGATGCTGCCGAGCGCGGCGCTGTCGTCCGCACGCGCACCACCGTCACGCAGGCGCGGCGCGAGAACGGCTTGTGGGCGATCACGCTCGCGCCCAGCGGTGGCAGCACGAGCGAGACCGTGCATGCCCGCGCGCTCGTCAACGCCGCGGGCCCCTGGACGGCCAGCTTCCTCGGCGAGGCCGTGCCCGGGCAGCACCACCCTGGCCTTCGGCTGGTGAAGGGCAGCCACATCGTCGTGCGACGCCAACTCGCGAGCCCGCACGCCTTCATCTTCCAGAACACCGATGAGCGCATCGTGTTCGCCATCCCTTACGAACGCGACTTCACGCTGATCGGCACCACCGACGTGGACGTGACGGGCCAGCGAGGCCCGATCGCCATCAGCCAGGACGAGATCGACTATCTGTGTGCGGCGGTGAACCGCTACTTCGCCGAGCCCGTCACGCCGGCCGACGTGGCCTGGACTTACGCGGGCGTGCGCCCCCTCCTCGCGGACGGTCACGAAGCCGCGGCCGAGGTCACGCGCGACTACCGGCTCGATCTGGACACGAATGGCCCGCCAGTGCTGTCGATCTTCGGCGGCAAGATCACCACCTTCCGCCGGCTCGCCGAGGACGCGCTGGAGCGCCTCGCTCCGCACTTGCCGATGCCGCGCGGCGCGTGGACCCACGCCGCGCCCTTGCCCGGCGGAGACCTGCCCGTGGCCCATCCCGGCAGCCGCGCGCTGCTGCCGTTCGATGCCTTCGTGCGCGAGACGCAAGCCGCCAACCCCGGCCTGCCCGGCCCCCTGATCGCCCGCTACGCCCGTGCCTATGGCAGCCGACTCGCGAAGATCCTGGGCGCCGCACGCGACACGGCCGGCCTGGGCGAGGAGATCCTGCCCGGCGTCTTCGAGGCCGAGGTACGCTATCTCGTGAGCCAGGAGTGGGCACGCACGGCCGATGACATCCTCTGGCGGCGCAGCAAACTGGGCTTGCACCTGCCGGCGGATGCGCCCGCGCGGCTGGATGCCTGGATGGCACGACACGGCCTGGGTAACGCCCCGGCTCGCGAGGAGACCCTGTCATGACGTATCTGCTGGCCCTGGACCAGGGCACCTCCAGTTCCCGCGCCATCGTGTTCGACGCGCAGGGCCGCCCACGCGCCAGCGCGCAACGCGAATTCACGCAGATCTATCCGCGCCCGGGCTGGGTGGAACACGACCCCCGCGTGCTTTGCGAGACTCAGCGCGATACGGCGCGCCAGGCGTTGGAGCGCGCCGGCATCGGCCCGGGCGACGTCCATGCCATGGGCCTATCCAACCAGCGCGAGACCACGCTCGTCTGGAACCGACGGACGGGCGAGCCCGTCTACAACGCCATCGTCTGGCAGGATCGCCGCACCCAGGCGATCTGCGACCAGTGGCTTGCCGATGGGCTGCTCGACGAGGTGCGCGAGCGCACGGGACTCATCATCGATCCATATTTCTCGGCCACGAAGATCGCGTGGATCATGGCGCACGTCGATGGCGCACGGGCGGCGGCCGATCGCGGCGAGCTCGCGTTCGGCACCGTCGACACCTGGCTCGCCTGGCAGCTCTCGGGCGGTCGCCAGCACATCACCGATGTCAGCAATGCGTCGCGCACGCTGCTCTGGAACATCCGTACGCGCACCTGGGACACCACACTCTTGCGCGCCATGAACATCCCGGAAAGCCTGCTTCCCGAGGTGATTCCCTCCAGCCACGACGCCGGGGTGATGGGCGAGGCCTGGTTCGGGCGAGGCATCGTGCTGGCCGGCATGGCGGGCGACCAGCAGGCAGCTCTTTTTGGCCAGGCCTGCTTCGAACCCGGCTCGGCCAAGAACACCTATGGCACCGGCTGCTTTCTTCTCATGCACACGGGCGAGCACATCGAACGCTCGGATGCCGGCCTGCTCACCACGACCACGGCCCAGGCCGGGCCAAAGCCGAACTACGCCATCGAAGGCAGCGTCTTCATTGGCGGCGCGGTGGTGCAGTGGCTGCGCGATAACCTGCGCGCTTTCCAGTCTTCCGCCGACGTCCAGCAACTGGCCGAATCCGTGCCCGACGCGGGCGGCGTGGTGTTCGTTCCGGCCTTCACGGGGCTGGGCGCGCCCTACTGGAAGCCTCAGGCCACGGGCGCGTTGCTGGGGCTCACGCGGGGCACGTCGATGGCGAACATCGCCCGTGCCGCCTTGGAGTCCATCGCGTTCCAGAGTGCAGCCCTGCTGGGTGCCATGGCCAAGGGTCAGGGGCCGGCGGTGACCGAACTGAAGGCCGATGGCGGCGCGGCCGCCAATGATCTGCTGCTGCAGTTCCAGGCCGACCTGCTCGGCATTCCGGTGGTGCGGCCTGCCGTCACAGAGACGACGGCGCTGGGCGCCGCGTATCTCGCGGGCCTTGCCACGGGCGTGTACGGCGGTCTGGACGAACTGCGCGGGCTATGGCGGGCAGACCGCCGCTTCGAGCCGGCCATGTCGCGCGAGGATGCCGCAAGTCGCATGGCGCAGTGGGAGGATGCCGTGAGACGCGCGGTGGGCTGAAGCGAACGCCTCACCCCATCTGCTTCTGGAACTGCCGGCTCAGCGCCCGGTCATCCTCGATGCGTCGCTGCATGTCGGCAATGCGCGCATCGAGCACCGATTGCTCGTAGAAGTCCGTCGTGGCGCTGCGCGCCTGCTGCAGCTGCTGCAGCGAGGCCGGCAAGGCACCGATCTGGTTGTAGTAATCCGCCATGCGACGCGCCTGCTCGGCGCGCTGGCCGAGCCGCGCGTAGCTCTCGGCCGACAGCCGATAGAGTTCGGGCTCCGACTCGGGCCAGGCCTTGATCCGCTCGTCGAGAAAGCGCACCGCCTGGGCGTCCTGGCCGGCGCGCTGCAACGCCCTGGCGTGGCTCAACGCGAGCGACCGCTGCTGCGGCCACGTCGAGAACGCCTTGGCCGAATGCGCCACGGCGCCCGCGAAATCGCCCTGAGCGATATCCAGGTCGGTTTCCAGTTGGGCGAGCATCGGATGCTGGACGCCCTGGCTCATGGCATCGCGCCACGCCGCGCGCGCACCGACAGGGTCGTTGCGTTGGAGCATGGCCACGGCGATGCCGTAGTGGGCGGCCGCGGCGCGCACCCCCGGATTCGCCGACGCCTCGGCCCGCAGCACCGACACCGGATCACTCGCCCGACTGTAGCCGGATTGCGCCACGGCCAGACGCGCCCGCACGAACCAGAAGGTGGGCGACTCGCGCTGCGGGCGCGCGGCCACTTCACGGGCCCGGTTCTGCATGTCAGACATACGATCCAAAGACAGCGGGTGCGTGCTGGCGTAGGTGGGGCCAGCGCCCGTATTGAATCGCGTGTTCTGCATCAGGCGGCCGAACATCGCGGACATGCCGGCCGGATCGAAGCCCGCCTTGCCCATCATCTCCAGGCCGATACGGTCGGCCTCGCGCTCAGCATCGCGCGAGAACGCCAGCTGCTGACTTACCACCGCCGCCTGACCGAATACCGCAGCACCCTGGGCGAGATCGCCCGCCCCCGAGGCCGCGGCGGCCAGGGCGGCAGCCATCATGCCCAGCATGAGCAATGAGTTGCGCCCCTGCTGGCCGATCTGCCGGGCCACGTGGCGTTGCGAGACGTGCGCGATTTCGTGCGCCAGCACCCCGGCGAGTTCGGACTCGCTCTGCGTGGCCACCACCAGCCCCGAATGCAGGCCGATGAAGCCACCGGGCAAAGCGAAGGCGTTGATGCCAGGATCCCGGATCGCGAACACCTCGACCGCGGGCGCGCCGGCCGTGTGGCGTGCCATGTCGCGGCCCATGTCCGTCAGGTACTGGCGGATGGCGGGATCGTCGATGTAGGTGGGATCGCGGCGTCCGTCGGCCATGATGGCCTCGCCCAGGCGGCGTTCGACGCGGGGAGACAGATCGACGGCAGCGGAATCGCCCAGTTCGGGCAGGCCGGCAGGCTGCGCATGCACCGACGGCAGCGTGAGACACGCGAGCGGCAGCAGGCAGGTGGCAACGATGCGCCGTGCGCGCAGTGAGGCGGGAGCGAAGGTCGGCATGGGCTCATGATAGCCGCGCCGACCGCGGCCGGCCACTCGGGCCGGCCACCGGGGCGCCCGTGGGGCGCACCCGGTTGTCAGACTCAGCGCTGGGTGCGGCCCAGAGCGGTCGACAGGTACTGGTCGTAGGAGCCTTCGGCCACGCGGAACCACGGCACCGACGAGTCGCGGAAGGACATGTAGTTGTCGTACATGGCCTTGAAGTTCGCGTCGCGATCGCTGAATTCCTTGTACACCGTCGTCGCGGCTTCCCAGGAAGCGTCCATGACCTCACGCGGGAAGGCGCGCAGCTGGGCACCGTTGGCGATCAGGCGGCGCAGGGCCGGGGCGTTGCCGGCGTCGTAGCGCGAGAGGGTCTCGACCAGCGCCTGGCGCGTGGCAGCCTCGACCACGGCCTGGTAGCTCTTGGGCAGGTTGTTCCACGCCTTGTCGTTGATGTACATCGAGATCTGCGGACCACCTTCCCACCAGCCCGGGTAGTAGTAGTACTGCGCGACCTTGTTGAAGCCGAGCTTCTCGTCATCGAACGGGCCCACGAATTCGACGGCGTCCAGCGTGCCCTTCTCGAGCGCGGGATAGACGTCGCCACCGGCCAGCTGCTGAGGCACCACACCCATGCGCGAGAGCACTTCGCCGGCAAAGCCCGCGGTGCGCATCTTCAGGCCCTTCATGTCATTGACGGACTTGATCTCGTTGCGGAACCAGCCGCCCATCTGCACCCCGGTGTTGCCCATCGGGAAGTTGACGATGTTGTACTTCTTGAACATCTCGCGCGTGAGCTTCATGCCGTCGCCGTGGAACATCCAGGCGTTCATCTGGCGCGCGTTCAGGCCAAAGGGCACGGCCGCGTCGAAGCACAGGATGGGATCCTTGCCGTAGTAGTAATAGCTCACCGTCTGGCCGCATTCGACCGTGCCGTTCTGCACGGCATCCAGCACTTGCAGGGCGGGGACGATTTCGCCGCCCGGGAAGGGGCGGATATTGAACTTGCCACCGGTGGCTTCGCTGATGTGGCGGCACATGTTTTCGGCGGTGCCGTACAGCGCTTCCAGGCTGCGCGGGAAGCTCGTGGGCAGGCGCCAGTTCAGGGTGGGGGCATCCTGCGCGAACACCGGCGCGGCGAGCGCAGCGGTGCCAGCAGCGGCGCCAACGCCAGCCTGCTTCAGAAAGGAACGACGTTGCATATCAGGTGTCTCCGGACAATCCGACATAGTTGGGAATAGCTTGCGACGAGATGATACCCGCATCGGGCGTGCAACCCGCATGCTCAGAAACCCTGGGCAAGCTGCGAGGGCTTGCCAAAGACCTGGCGTTGTGCGTAAATGACGGGCATTGCCGTGCGGCATCCGTCGCCAGGCACCGCTTTCACCAGACACCACAAGCCCTTCATGTCCTTGGCCCACATCGCCCAGCCCAACACCGCGCTCACAGCGCGTGGCGAGGCTCGCGTGCGCGGCGCGACGGCTGTCGGTGTCGGCGCATTCGCGCTCTCCTCCCTCCGTCTGCTAGGCCTACCGATCGGCTGCTGAGCCTCGTGCTCGTGGCAGTTCGGCAGCCGTCCCCTATTCCGCCACCTCGTTCGTGGGCGCCCTTTGCAGGCGCCACGGTCGTCGCGCCGCATTCCCTGATTCGCATTGTCCCTATCTGACGGAGGCATCATGCTCCAGAATCCCAGCACCAAGTACATCCCGTTCGTTCCGTTCGCCAAGGATTACGCCGAACGCACCTGGCCCTCGCGCCGCATCACCCAGCCGCCGATCTGGATGAGCACGGATTTGCGCGATGGCAACCAGTCGCTGATCGAGCCGATGAGCGTGGAGCGCAAGCTGCGGTTCTTCGAGCAACTCGTGAAGATCGGCTTCAAGGAGATCGAGGTGGGCTTTCCCTCGGCCTCCCAGACGGACTACGACTTCATCCGCAAGCTGATCGATGAAGACCGCATTCCCGAGGACGTCACGATCGAAGTGCTCACGCAGTCGCGTGACGACCTCATCGAGCGCAGCATCCAGTCCGCCGTGGGCGCGCGGCGCGTCATCATCCACCTCTACAACGCGGTTGCCCCCGCGTTTCGGCGCATCGTCTTCGGCATGGCCAAGGACGACATCAAGCAGATCGCCGTGGCAGGTGCCACCACGATCAAGCGGCTCACCGAGCAGCAGCCCGGCACCGAGTGGGTGTACCAGTACTCGCCGGAAGTCTTCAGCACGACCGAGCCGGAATTCGCCAAGGACGTGGCCGAGGCCGTGGCTGCCGTGTGGCAGCCCACGCCCGAGCGCAAGATGATCCTGAATTTGCCCGCCACCATCGAGGCCACGCAACCCAACCTGTACGCCGACCAGATCGAATGGATGCATCGAAACATCGCCAATCGCGATTCGATCATCATCAGCGTGCACCCGCACAATGACCGCGGCACCGCGGTGGCCGCCGCCGAGTTCGCCGTGATGGCGGGCGCCGATCGCGTCGAAGGCTGCCTCTTCGGCAGTGGCGAGCGCACCGGCAACGTGGATCTCGTCACGCTCGCGCTCAACCTCTATACGCAAGGCATCAACCCTGGCCTGGATTTCTCGGACATCGACGAAGTGCGCCGCTGCGTGGAGTACTGCAACCAGTTGCCCGTGCATCCGCGCCACCCCTACGCCGGTGACCTCGTCTTCACGGCCTTCTCCGGCTCGCACCAGGACGCCATCAAGAAGGGCTTCGCGCAGCAGAAATCCGATGGCGTGTGGGAAGTGCCCTACCTCCCGATCGACCCGGCCGATCTCGGCCGCACCTACGACGCCGTGATCCGCGTGAACAGCCAGTCCGGCAAGGGCGGCGTGGCCTACTTGCTCCTTTCCGAACACGGCCTGGATCTCCCGCGCCGCCTGCAGATCGAATTCAGCCGCACCGTGCAGCGCGTCACCGACGAGACGGGCCGCGAAGTCACGGGCGAGGACGTCTACGGCCTCTTCCGCGGCGAGTACCTGGATCGTCACGCCCCGTGGCGCCTCATCCGCCACCAGATCGCCGGCGACGCCGATACCTCGCAAGGCCACCAGTTCCGGGTGGAAGCCGAGATCGAAGTCGACGGCGAACGCCGCACGGTCAAGGGCAGCGGCGACGGCGCCTTGTCGGCCTTCGTCGACGCGCTCGGCGTGCCCGTGCGCATCATGGATTACCACGAGCATGCCATCGGCACCGGCACGGATACGCAGGCCGCGAGCTACATCGAGCTGCGCCTGGGCGACTCGGCCACGGGCTTTGGCGTTGGTGTGCACCGCGACATCGTGACCGCCTCGTTCCACGCCGTGCTCGGCGCGGTCAATCGTCACTTGGCCACGGGGGTCAGCGTTGACGCACAAGCTGAGGCGGCTTGACGAAGATGTGACAGCGCCGCCCTCGCGGTAGGATTCCGTCACGTCTTCGTGCTAGCATCGACCACGCCTCAAGCCCGCCATGTGCGGCGCGGGGCGTGGTTGCGACGGATTTGGTCACGCAGCCTCTGCCGTTACTGCCTGCCGTTGACGTGAACTCGCTGTCGATTCCCCCTCCCACTCTCCTGCCGTGCGGCGCTGTCCCGCGCGGGGCCGTGTCACGTGTCGATGTGACCGGCGAGCGCGCCCATGCCGCATCGTCCTGACATCGGTCAAGGCGTGCGCATGCCTGACGCACGTCGCAGCGTGACCGGGAGCGCGGGAGCCCCGCGCTCGCTCTGGCGACAGTCGCTCGTCTCGGTCGTCGATCAGAGTTGGCTCAGCATGCTCAACCTGATCATCGGCCTCCTGCTGATCCGGTTGACGACACCAGAAGATTACGGCGTCTACACCCTGCTCTTCGCCGGCGGCGTGTTCGCCGTCATCGTGGCAGAAGCACTGCTCATCAATCCGCTGACCACGCTCGCGGCAGCGAAGGCCCCCGCTCAGCGCGATGCCATGATTGCCCGTGTCAATCGGCTGCATAGGCGGCTGAGCGGTGCACTGGCAGCGTTGCTGGGCGGCGTCAGTGCCATCGTGTTGTGGCAGGCCGAGGCCGAACACGCCGCATCACTGGCTGTGCTGTTTGCAGCCTACATCTACCTGAGTGCCCGTCGCGAGTTCCAGCGCAGCGAAGGGTTTCTTCAACACGACCCTGGCCGCGTTCTGCGTACCGACATCGAGTACGGCCTTGCGCTGGCGCTGGCGGTTGCGGTCATTGCCGCATGGGACGGCGTCACCCTGATGGGCGTCATGCTGGCGTTGGTCCTGGCCAACCTTTGGGTATTGTGGCGGGGCCGACACACTGCGCGTAACGCGCCCGCGCCTGGCATCGAATCGGGGGAACTCGGCATGTTATGGGCACGCGGCCGCTTGGCGCTGCCCGGCGCCGTGGCGACCTGGCTCGGCAGTCACAGCTACGTGTACGTCGTCGCGGCCTGGCTCGGCGCCGTGGCGACCGCTGAACTCAATGCCGCCAGGCTGCTGCTCATGCCGACGGCGCTGATCGTGGTGGCGTGGTCGCGCGTCGCCCGCCCGCGCGTCAGTCGGCTGATGGCCGATGCCGACCGTCAGGCACTGATGCGCGTCCTCCTGGCCTCACTGTTCGTCCTGCTGTTGCTGATTCTCCTCTACGTCACCGCCATCTGGGGCGCATTGCCCTGGCTCCTGAGTCACCTGCTGGGTACGGACTACGCGAGCGTGAGTACGCTCCTCGGGCTGTGGGTGCTCTACTTTGCGCTGTCGGCGGTGCGCTGGATCGGTTCGGTGTTCCTGCTCTGCGCAGACGATTACCGGAGCATGCTCACGTCCTCGCTCGCAAGCCTGGGCGCGCTGGCGGTGGCCCTTCCCCTCGGTTTGCATTTCCTGGGCACAGCAGGCGCCGTGCTTGCGCTGGTGGCCGTCGAAGGCGTCCAGGCGCTTCTCGTCTGGGGCGTAGGCGTACGCGCCGCCTTGCGACGGCTCTTCACGCCCGCGCCGCTGACGGCCTGAGTCTGCAGCCGTCTGGCTCGCAGAGACAGGCCCGCCACACCAAGCCCGAGGCTGGCTCAATACCCGACAGTCAGCCCGGCCACGTCGACGATCACGCGCGCCCGGCCGACGGCCGCGGCCGTATGCCGGGCATAGGCTTCGGCGAGATCGGGATCTTCGCTCAGGCCCTGGTAGCCTGCGGCCATGGCAATCGCCAGGATGCGATCGAGCAGCAATACCTTGCCGCTCGCGCGCACGGGTTCGGCGCCGAGCGCCTCGTAGGTCTGCTCCAGCCATTGATGGGCGAGCACCGCAGCCTGCGGGTCGCCATCGTCGAGCCGGGCAGCCAGGTTGAGGACGCGGCTGTTGCCGAAATTCACGGTCACCTCGGCTTTCATGCGAGACTCCATATGCGAGAGGGGGACAACGCGGGCACGCCCGGTCTTGTCGCAGGGTTGCACTAAAATGCATTATTTCACGCAGCGTCCGGTGCATGCATTCCTCTTCTACGCCCCTTCTGGATTTCAAGAGTGCCACCCTGTATGCCATCCGGCTGGTGCTGCACTCGTCCGACACGCCGGCTGTCCTGGCCGCCCTCGGGCAGCGGCTGGATGACGCGGATGGTTTCTTCGACGGCGAGCCGGTCGTCATCGATGCCAGCGGTCTTGCCGAGGCGCCCGACTGGGTCGCCCTCGCGCGCACCCTGACGGATCGTGGCCTGCCCGTGGTAGGCGTGACGGCGCCTGACGCGCTGCAGGCCGGCGTGACCGCCGCGCGGCTGGCCGTGGTACACCTGCCCGCCACACGCGAGGCCGCGGCCGAACTCCCGCGCGCCAGCATCCATCGGGATCCGCCCGCGGCCGCGCCCGTCGCAGCGCCGGCGCCTCCGATCGCCGTCGATGTCGTGCCCGAAGCCGGCGTCGCGCAGAACAGCCCCGTGGAGCCCTCGCGCACCACCGCGCAGGAAGCCCGTGCCACCCTCATCGTCGATCGCCCCCTGCGCACGGGCCAGAAGGTCTACGCCCGCGGCGCGGATCTCGTCGTGGTGGGCACCGTCAATGCCGGCGCGGAAGTCATCGCCGACGGCAACATCCACGTCTATGGAGCCCTGCGCGGCAAGGCCATGGCCGGCGCCCGTGGCGACGAAGCCGCGCGCATCTTCACCACCCGCCTGGACGCCGAACTCGTGGCGGTGGCGGGCGTCTACCGCGTCGTCGACACCAAACTGCCCGCCACCGTGCTGGATCGCCCGGCTGCGGTACGATTGCAGGCTGGCGCGCTCACCATCGAGCCGCTCGCCGTGTGACACCGCGGGGTGTGCGCGCCCCGCTTCCAGTACCTCTCAAGCTACCTCACCAGAAGGATTCCCACGCCATGACACGTATCGTTGTCGTCACTTCCGGCAAGGGCGGCGTCGGCAAGACGACCACCAGCGCCAGCTTCAGTGCCGGCCTGGCCATGCGCGGCCACAAGACCGCGGTGATCGACTTCGATGTCGGCCTGCGCAACCTCGATCTCATCATGGGTTGCGAGCGCCGGGTGGTGTACGACTTCGTCAATGTGATCCAGGGCGAAGCCACGCTGAACCAGACGCTCATCCGCGACAAGCAGCTCGAGAATCTGTACATCCTGCCCGCCTCCCAGACACGCGACAAGGATGCCCTCACCCGTGACGGCGTCGAGCGCGTGCTCAACGAGTTGAAGGAGATGGGCTTCGAGTACATCGTGTGCGATTCGCCGGCCGGGATCGAGGCGGGTGCCCTGCACGCGGCCTACTTCGCCGACGACGCCCTGGTGGTCACCAACCCGGAAGTCTCGTCCGTGCGCGATTCGGACCGCATCCTGGGCATCCTGTCGTCCAAGTCCAAGCGCGCCGTCGAAGGCCAGGAGCCGGTCAAGGAATTCCTGCTGCTCACCCGCTACAACGCCAAGCGCGTGGCTGCGGGCGAGATGCTCTCGCTGCAGGACGTGGAAGAGATCCTGCGCATCAAGCTGATCGGCGTGATCCCGGAATCGGAGGACGTGCTGCACGCATCCAACCAAGGCCTGCCCGCCATCCACCTGAAGGAAAGCGACGTCGCGACGGCCTACCAGGACGTGGTGGCACGTTATCTCGGCGAAGAGCGCGCCCTGCGCTTCGTGGATTACGAAAAGCCGGGCTTCCTGAAGCGACTGTTCGGAGGCAAGTAACCCATGTCCCTGCTCTCATTCTTTCTGGGCCAGAAGAAGGCCGCCACGGCCCACGTCGCCCGGGAACGCCTGCAGATCATCCTGGCCCACGAACGCAGCGGGCGCGGGCCCTCCGCGGATTACCTGCCTCAGCTGCAGCGCGAGCTCGTGGCGGTGATCAGCAAGTACGTCAACATCAACGCCGACGATATCAAGGTCAACCTGGAGCGCCAGGATTCCTTCGAGGTCCTCGAGGTGAAGATCGAGATGCCGTCACCGGCGCAGGCAGGCGCCGCAGGCGGCCCGGCCGCGCCCTGACGGTAGGGAGCCGCGCCCGGCCTCACGCCGACGCGGCTCCATGTGACGCGGCGCCAGGCCGCGTGCGACCGCTCAGCCGGCGATGCCGGCTTCGATCGTTTCCCGGATCGCGGCCTTCTCCAGCGTGGGCGCAATGAGCTCCAGGAAGGTGAAGATGTAGTCGCGCAGGAACACGCCCGACTTCACCGCCACTCGCGTGGTGTGCGTGCCGAAGAGCCGTCCCACGGGAATGCCCACCAGCCCGCGGTCGCGCCGCGGATCGTAGGCCACGCCGGCAATGATCCCCACCCCCATGCCCATTTCCACGTACGTCTTGATGACGTCTGCATCGATGGCTTCGAGCACGATGTCCGGGTGGATGTTGTTCTCGCTGAAGACCTGGTCGATCGCGGTACGGCCGCTGAACGCGCGCTCGTAGGTGATGACCGGGTACTGCGCGAGCTCGGCGAGCGAGAGCTTCTTGACCGCGCTGGAGGTGAGCTGCGCGAGCGGGTGATCCTGCGGCACGATGAGGACGTGCTCCCAGCTGTAGCACGGCAGGCTGATGAGGCCGGGCGTGAGGGCCAGCGACTCGGTGGCCACGGCCAGATCCGCCTGCTCGTGCAACACCATCTCGGCAAGCTGCGCCGGGCTGCCCTGCACGAGCGAGAGGTGCACTTTCGGAAAGCGCCGACGGAACTCGGGGATCACGCGCGGCAAGGCATAGCGGGCCTGGGTGTGCGTGCAGGCGATGGTGAGTCCACCTTCATCGCGGCGGGCGAACTCATCGCTCACCTTCTTCAGGTTGTCGACTTCACCCATGATGCGGTCGACCACCTGGGCCACCATCTGACCAGGCCGGGTCAGCCCCTTCAGACGCTTGCCGTGGCGCTCGAAGATGCGCACGCCAAGCTCGTCCTCGAGCTCGATGATGGCTTTGGAAACGCCCGGCTGCGACGTGTGCAGGACCCGGGCGGCCTCGGTGAGGTTGAAGTCGCGGCGTACCGTCTCGCGCACGAACTTGAATTGTTGCAGGTTCATGCCAGCGATTCTAAGGTATAAGGAACACGCTTATATATAACCGATAGTCATATACATAGCGAGCCTTGGAGACCTTGGGCGACGCTGAGGACTTGGCACCGTGCACGCAGCGCGGCACCGCTGGACCGGCTCAAGCCTCTTTAGGGGCCTTGATGCGCAGGCGCCTGCGCAACAGCCAGAAGGCGATGCACGCCACGGCCACGTGCAGCGGAATGAAACCCACGGTGAAGGACAGCGTGCCGGCCGCCACCCAGGATCGCAGCAGGTTGAGCAGATTCAGATACAGCATGGCGAGCAGGCCCGCCATCAGGAGATCGCCCGAGCGGCCCAACCGGGGATTGACCGCTCCCAACGGCAGGGCGAGCAGGGCGAGATTGAGCACCACCAGCGGCAACGACAGGCGCCAGAGCATCTCGCCCGCGGCGCGATCGTCGCCATCCTGGAGCAGGAGCGACGTGGGCCGCGCCTTGATGATGTTCTCGGCTTCGTTGCGCGCGGCCGCCGCGGCATCGGTGTCGTCGCGCCGCTCCAGCCGCACGCCATAGCGTTCGAAGTGCACGAGCTGGCTCTCGCGCTGGCCGGGGGTGATGTCGTAGCGCTGGCCCTGGTCCAGCACGAGGAAGCGATCGCCATTCTCCATCACCTGGATGCCCGCGCCACTGGAGGTGACGACGCTCACGCGGCCGCTGTCGGCATCGACTTCGCGCACGAAGACCGAGCCAAGCTCCTGCCCCGGCTGCTCGGGCGACTCGGCCACGAAGACGCGCTCGCCCCCGCCCGTCTCGCCGAACTGGCCGACGACGACGCGGGAAATGTCGGAACGTTGCTCGAAGCGCACCCGGTATTCGCCGATCTGGCGATACGACCACGGCGCGATCACCAGCGTGAGCAGGCTCACCACCACGGCCGCCGGGATCACGAAGCGCAGCACCGGGCGCACCCAGCTCGCCAGGCTCAGACCGCTTGCGAACCACACCACCATCTCGGATTCGCGATACGCGCGGCCCACCGCCGTCAGCACGGCAATGAAGACCGCCACGGTGATGACCGTGGGCAGCGCGGTGATGGTGGAGAACGCGGCCAGGCCGAGAACGACGTCGGCGCCGATGCTGCCAGCGGCGGCATCGCCCAGCAGACGGACCAGCAACACGCTGATCCAGACGACCACCAACGTGGAGAAGACGACCGCGGCATGGCTGGAGAGCTCGCCGACGACGGAGCGTTGAAACAGTGACATAATCGGGAAGGCTGGCCGGGACGGCCATGCAGGCGGACCGGCAGCGGGAAGGCCCCCACTCGCGGCGGTCGAGCCCCACTCACCAACAGGCTAGCGCAGGGATCTTCATGGAATTTAGCACACAGAATCTGGCCCCCGAGAAACTCAAAACCGCCGTACTCGCGGTCGGCGTGCACAGCGGTGGCGTGCTCACGCCCGCGGCGCAGGCCATCGACACCGCCAGCCAAGGGGCGGTGCAGGCGGTGCTGGGTGCCGAGTTCAAGGCGACGCGCGGCAGCACGTTGGTCCTGCGCAACCTGCCCGGCGTGGCCGCCAAGCGCGTGCTGCTCGTGGGGCTGGGCAAGGCCGAGGACCTCACCGCACGGCATTACGCCAACGTGCTGTCTGCTGCGGCCAGCGCCCTGGCGCGTTTCGGCAACCAGGAAGCCGCTACCGCCCTGACGGAAGTCGCCGTGGCCGGCACCAGCCTGCGCCAGCGGGCGCGTCAGGTCGCCATGGCCACGGCAGCGGCCAACTATCGGTATGAAGCCACGATCAAGCGCGAGGAGCCGGCCGCTGCGCTCACGCGCCTCACCGTGCTCACCACGCGCGCGGACGCGGCCGAGGTCAAGCGCGGGCTTGCCGAAGGCGGTGCCGTGGGCAACGGCATGACGGTGGCGCGCGACCTGGGCAACCTGCCCGGCAACGTCTGCACCCCGACGTATCTGGCCGAGACGGCCCGCAAGTCCGGCGCACGCCTGGGCTTCAAGGTCGAGGTACTCGAGCGCAAGCAGATCGAAGCCCTCAAGATGGGTGCCTTCCTGTCCGTGGCCCGCGGTTCGGACGAGCCGCCACGCTTCATCATCATGCAGTACGACGGCGCCAAGGCGCCCCCGCCAAGCCCGCCGGCAAGCGCGGCAAGGCCGCCGCCGCGGGCACCTCGGGTGCCGCGCCGATCGTGCTGATCGGCAAGGGCGTCACGTTCGACACGGGCGGCATCTCGATCAAGCCCGCCGCCACCATGGACGAGATGAAGTTCGACATGTGCGGGGCGGCGAGCGTCATCGGCACGATGTGCGCCATCGCCGAACTCGGTCTGCCGATCAACGTGGTCGGCCTGGTGCCCGCCACCGAGAACATGCCCAATGGCCGCGCCAACAAGCCGGGCGACGTCGTGCGCAGCATGTCCGGCCAGACGATCGAAGTGCTCAACACGGATGCCGAAGGCCGACTGCTGCTGTGCGACGCCCTCACCTACGCCGAGCGCTTCGAGCCGGCCGCGGTGATCGACGTGGCCACCCTCACCGGCGCCTGCGTCGTGGCGCTGGGTCACGTCAACACGGGCCTCTTCAGCCCGGACGACGCCCTGGCCGATGCGCTGCTCGCGGCCTCGCGCGAAGCCGTCGATCCCACCTGGCGCATGCCGGTCGAGGACGACTACCAGCCGCAGCTTTCCTCGCCTTTCGCGGACATCGCCAACATCGGTGGTCCGCCCGCCGGCTCGGTGACGGCGGCATGCTTTCTCTCGCGCTTTGCGAAGAAGTACCGCTGGGCGCACCTGGACATCGCCGGCACGGCCTGGAAGGGTGGCAAGGAGAAGGGCGCCACGGGCCGTCCCGTGCCGCTGCTGGTGCAGTATCTGCTGTCGCAGGCCGAAGGCGCTGGCAAGGCCTGATGCAGCCTGATGGCTCATAGATAACGGCCGCGCATGCGGCCGTGATCTATTGTGGCGCAGTCGAACGCACGCGCAGAGCGGTCGTGATCCGCACCCGCAGCCGGCGCGCGGATGCCCTGCCCCGCTCAGCCGGTCAGCTTCGCGTCCGGGGCATCCACGGGCTTGCGCCGGCGCGGCGGGTCGATCCGCTCGATGTTGCCCAGCACCAGGCGCGCCCTGCAAAGGTGCCGCCCGCGGTCTCCATCGCGAAGCGCTCGGCGTCCCGCGTGCGCACCTCGTCGATCAGATCGTCGGCCTCCTGATCCGTGGCCCCGAGCGCCAGCACGGCACGCCGGCCCATCACCAGCGCGGATTCGAAGGTCTCGCGCACGACATGATCGGCGTCGAGCTGCACGAGCTCGAGCGCATGCTCCCGATCGAATGCCCGCACGATCACCTGGGTCTGCGGACAGGCTCGCCGCACGTTCTCCACGATGCGCGTGGCCGCGGCGGCATCGTTCACGCAGATCAGGATGGCGCGGGCATGTTGCGCGCCAGCGGCATGCAGCACGTCCAGCCGTGCGCCGTCACCGTAGTACACCTTGAAGCCATAGGGCGCGGCGTTCTGGATCACGTCCGGGTCGTTGTCGATGATCGACAGCGTGGCGCCGCGTGCCAGCGGCCCCTGACTCGCGATCTGCCCCACCCGCCCGAAGCCGATGATGAGCACGTTGCCGCGCAGATCCTGGGGAGCCTCGACGCCATCGAGCGACGCGCGCGCGGGCGGGGTCGAGCGCTTGTGCACGGCGACCACGAGCGGCGTGATGGCCATGGACAACACGATGATGGCCGTCATGTTGGCGTTGGTCTCGGGGCTGATGACCCGCAGCTTGAGCGCCTCGGCAAAGAGCACGAAGGCGAACTCGCCGCCCTGCGCCATGAGCACCGCGCGGTCCACCGCATCCGCATGGCCGCTGCCCGCGACGCGCGCCACGGCATAGATGCAGGCCGCCTTGGCCAGCATGAGCGCCAGCACGCCCAGGCCGATCAGTTGCCAGTTGCGCGCCACCACGTCCAGGTCCAGCGCCATCCCGACGCCCAGGAAGAAGAGCCCCAGCAGCAGACCGCGGAAGGGTTCGATGTCGGCCTCCAGCTGGTGCCGGAAGGACGACTCCGAGAGCAGCACGCCCGCCACGAATGCGCCCATCGCCATCGACAGGCCGCCCAGTTCCATTAGCAGGGCCGCACCCAGCACGACGAGCAGCGCGGCGGCCGTCATCACCTCGCGCGCCTTGGCCTTGGCGAGCACGCGGAACATCGGGTTGAGCAGCCAGAGACCGGCCGCCACGAGCACCGCGAGGCAGATGAGGCCGGTGCCAGCACGCTGCCACAGCGGATCGGCACTGACCGGGGCAGCCTCGGCCGGCGCGAGAAACGCCACCACGGCCAGGAGCGGCACGATCAGCAGGTCTTCGAAGAGCAGGATGGAGACAATGCGCTGCCCGCGCGGGGCCAGGATGTCGCCGCGCTCGGACAACACCTGCATGACGATGGCCGTCGAGGTGAGCACGAAGCCCGCCCCGAGGATGAAGGCGACCTGCCAGGACAGACCGAAGAGCCGGCCGATGCCTGTGAGCAGCACGGCCGAGAGCACCACCTGCATGCTGCCCAGCCCGAAGATCTGCCCGCGCAGGCTCCAGAGATGAGAGGGCTTCATCTCGAGCCCGATGACGAAGAGGAACATCACCACGCCCAGCTCGGCCACGTGGATGATGGTCTGGGCGTCGGAGAGCAGCCCCAGGCCGAACGGCCCGATGGCCAGGCCGGCTGCGAGATACCCGAGCACCGAGCCCAGGCCGATCCGCTTGAAAAGCGGAACGGCCACGACCGCTGCGCCCAGCAGCGTCACCATGCCGATCAATTGGCCTGCATTGCCTTCGGCTGCCATGGCACGTCCTTTGAGGGAGACTTCGTCGAGGCGGGTTATACCAGCCGCCGCATGCGATGAACAGCGCACGCGGTAGGCGGCCATTCGCCGCGCATGGCAGGCAGTGCCAGACAGGCGGACATGCTGATGTGCCGGCGCTCGCCGGGTCGCGCCGCGCGCTTACCGGCGCTCGGCGGCTGCCGTCGCACGCGGCAGCCGCGGATGCGCAGCGGAAGGGGTACCCCGCGCGAGCGCCAGGTTCAGGGCGTGGCGGGCGTCTCGCCGGCCGGCTTCGCCGCCCCGGGCGTCGTCACGAATCCCAGGCCCTTCACACCGGCGCGCGTGGCCTCGCCCATCACTTCGGCGAGCATCTCGTAGCGCGTGTTGCGGTCGGCCCGCAACCGCAGATCGGGCTGCGGCTGGCGCTGCGCGGTCTCGCGCAAACGGGCCGCGAGCGCATCACGAGCGAGCGGCTGCTCGTTCCAGAAGATCGCGCCATCGGCATCGATCGCGAGATCGATCACCTCCGGGTCTTCCTTGACCTGCTGGCTCGTGACCTGAGGCAGGTCGATCACGATCGAATGCGACAACAGGGGCGCGGTGATCATGAAGATCACCAGCAGCACGAGCATCACGTCGATCAGCGGCACCATGTTGATCTCGGATTGGGGCTGGCTGCTACCGCCGCCGCCGTTCAAGCCGCCGAATGCCATGGGGATCTCCTTGTCGTGGGCTAGCGGATGGCCCGCACGCGGTTTTCAGAGACCTTGCTGCCGGTGGTGAGAAAGGCGAACAAGTCGTAGGCGAAGGCGTCGAGCTGCGCGAGCATCACGCGGTTGCGGCGCACGAAGGCGTTGAAGGCCAGCACGGCCGGGATGGCCACGGCCAGACCCAGGCCCGTCATGATGAGCGCTTCGCCCACCGGGCCGGCGATGCGGTCGATCGTGGCACCGCCGCCCAGGCCGATGCCCACCAGCGCGTGATACACGCCCCACACCGTGCCGAAGAGACCGACGAACGGTGCCGTCGAGCCCACCGAGGCCAGCACGGTAAGACCGCTTTCGACCTTGGCGGTCTCCTCGTCGATCACCTTGCGCATGGTGCGCATCACGAAGTCGCTCTCGCTGCCCGCCTCTTCCAGCTTGGCCGCGCCGAACTTGGCGTGATGGTTGCGCGCGTGGATGGCGTGGCTCGCCAGATGCGAGAACGGATCGCGGGCGCCGTGGGTGGCGATCTCGTTCTGCACGGCCTCGAGCGAGGACGATTGCCAGAACTTGTCCAGAAAGGCACGCGAGCGACGCTTGACGGCGGCATTCGAGATCGACTTCACGACGATCAGATACCAGCTCGCGAGCGACATCACGATCAGGATCACGAAGAGCGACTTGCCCACCACATCGCTTTGCGCGATGAAGTGCATGAAACCCATCGCTTCCTGCTCGCCGGTGGGCACCTGCACCATCGGCTGCGCAGCCTGGTTGGTGGCCGCGGCGTTGGCCGCCACGTCGGGCAGGCCGCCGGGCGCCGCGCCCGTGGGTGGCGTGAGGTTCTGCGGGCCGCCCGGCGCAGCACCGCCTTGCACGAGGCCGGATTGGGCTTGGGTAGGTTCGGACATTGCGGTTATCTCAATTGGAAATCGAAAGGAAGATCAGCCGCGGCCGGATAGGCCACGCCGTTCTCCGTGTACGGGCGGAACCGCGCTCGGCGCGCCGCCTTCAGGGCTTCCTCGTCCAGGCGGTCAAAGCCGGACGACTGCTGCACCACGGCACGCGCGACGTTGCCGCTCGTGTCGATCGTGACACGCACGACCACGCGGCCCTCTTCCCGCATGCGCTGCGAAGCGCGCGGGTAATCCGGCGAGGGTCGGCGACCGACGTAATCCACCGAGCCGATCAGACGCGGCTTGTCCATCGACGGCGCCTGCGGCAGATCCGGTGCCGTCGAACGCTGCTGCGCGGCATCCGGCGTGCCTGCCGGGGGTGTCGCGGCCGGCGGCGCAGGCTGCGGGATCACCGGCGTGGGCACGGGCGGACGCGGATCCGGACGCGGCTGCGGGCGCGGCTCAGGACGCGGCTGCGGCTTGGGTTCCGGCTTGGGCTGCGGCTTGGGCTTGGGCGGCTCGGGCTTGGGCTTGGGCGGCG
>NZ_JADCNH010000017.1 GCF_018904615.1 Verticiella alkaliphila
CCCCCGGCGAGCGCCGGGCGAGCCAGGCGAACCCGCGCGAGACCCAGCCCGCGGCGCCCTCGGGGTGGACGGTGGCGGTGCCGTCGTGACGATCACCGGTCATCGGCGAGCCTCCGACGGGGCGCCAGGCGAAGGACGCGCACGCGGCGATGCGCGCTCACGGTTGCTTGTACCGGTTGTAGCTCCAGAGATACTGCTCGGGGCATAGACGGATGCGTTCTTCCATGGCGGTATTGATCCACGCGGCTTGCGCGGCGGGTGAGTCGGGGACGGGGCCGTCGATGACGCGCAGGTGCACGCGCCAGCCTTGTCCGCGCGGCAGGCGCTCGCACGCCGCGCCGATGACGGTGGCGCCGGTCTGCGCGGCGAGGCGCGCCGGCAGGGTCATGGTGTAGGCCTCGCGGCCGAAGAAGGGTGCCCACGCGCCTTCGCCGTTGCCAGGCACCTGGTCGGGCAGCATGCCGACCTGGCCGCCATCGCGCAGGGCGCGCAGCAGTTGGCGCACGCCCCCCATGGTGGTGGGCGCCGTGGCCACGCCCGAGCGCGCGCGCGCCTCCTCGACCAGCGGCACGAGGGCGGCCTGGCGCGGCGGGCGAAAGAGCACGGTGATCGGCCCACGGCGCGCGGCATACCGCGCCGAGATCTCGAAGCCGCCCAGGTGCGGTGTCAGAAAGAGCACGGGGCGCCTGGCTGCGAGCGCGGCGTCGAGCACGGCGACGTCATCGCACACGACCCGCGCAAGCGCGTCATCGGTACGGAACCAGACCCAGGCGAGTTCGAGCATGGCCGCCCCGGATTGCGCCGCGGCCTCGCGGGCGAAACGGGCGTCCGGGTAGCCCGCCTGTGCCGCGTGCGCCCGCAGCCGCTCGCGATAGCGACCAGGCAGCGCATAGACCAGGCGGCCCAGTCCGCGGCCCAGCGCGTGCAACAGGCGCAGGGGCAGGCAGGCAAGGAAGCGATAGAAGAAAACCAGCATGAAACGTGCGGTATTCCGGCATGAGCGAACCGGGAATTTTCGCCTAAAATGAAAGCGGCCGCCGAGTTAACGACAACTTGCGGGGCGGCCGTGGCAGGTTTCCTGCCGGTGTATGCATCCGCTAAAGCGTCGCTGCCTGGTCGAGGTCCGGAACTCAGCACTGATCTGGATACGGCGTGCAACGCGCTTTCCACTTCTTTGCAAGGATTATCGCGTGGCCATGAACAACGATTTCCTCTTCACATCGGAATCCGTCTCGGAAGGGCACCCCGACAAGGTCGCCGATCAGATCTCCGATTCCATTCTTGACGCCATCTTCACGCAGGATCCGAACGCCCGCGTGGCAGCCGAGACCCTGTGCAACACCGGCCTGGTCGTGCTGGCCGGGGAAATCACCACGACGGCCAATGTCGACTACATCAAGGTCGCGCGCGACACCATTCAGCGCATCGGCTATGACAACACCGACTATGGCATCGACTACAAGGGTTGCGCCGTGCTCGTCGCGTACGACAAGCAATCGCCGGACATCGCCCAGGGCGTGGATCGCAGCTCCGAGGATTACCTGAACCAGGGCGCGGGCGACCAGGGCCTCATGTTCGGCTATGCGTGCGACGAGACGCCGGATCTCATGCCCGCCCCGATCTGGTATGCCCACCGCCTGGTGCAGCGCCAGAGCGAACTGCGCCGCGACGGCCGCCTGCCGTGGCTGCGCCCGGATGCCAAGTCCCAGGTCACCTTCCGCTACGTGGATGGCAAGCCGGCCGAAGTCGACACGGTCGTGCTCTCCACCCAGCACCATCCGGAGATCAGCCAGGAAGAGATCCGCGAAGCGGTGATCGAAGAGATCATCAAGAAGAGTTTCCCGGACGGCCTGCTCACGGCCAAGACGCGCTACATGGTCAACCCGACTGGGCGCTTCGTGATCGGCGGCCCGCAAGGCGACGCCGGCCTCACCGGCCGCAAGATCATCGTCGACACCTATGGCGGCGCATGCCCGCACGGCGGTGGCGCCTTCTCCGGCAAGGATCCGTCCAAGGTGGACCGATCCGCCGCCTACGCCGCGCGCTACGTCGCCAAGAACGTCGTGGCCGCAGGCCTCGCGCGTCAATGCCAGGTGCAGGTGAGCTACGCCATCGGCGTGGCCGAGCCCATCAACATCACCGTCTACACCGAAGGCACCGGCGTCATCCCGGACGACCAGATCGCCAAGCTCGTGCGCGAGCACTTCGATCTGCGCCCGAAGGGCATCGTGATGATGCTCGACCTGCTGCGCCCCATCTACACCAAGACGGCCGCCTACGGCCACTTCGGCCGCTCCGAGCCCGAGTTCACGTGGGAAGCCACGGATCGCGCCGAAGCGCTGCGCAAGAGCGCGGGCCTCTGATCCTGCGCGGCCCCGGCGTCGATGCCGGGGCCGATGTGCATTGCCGGATGGGATCGGGCTTGCCCCGATCCGTCCCTGCGCGGCCAGGCCAAGGCCCGGCATGTCGCTATCCCATCGTCAGCCCGGTCGCCTTGACCACGGCGGCGAAGCGTTCTGCTTCTACCTTCAGGAATGCCGCGAATTCGGCGCGATCACTGCCCACCGGCCGCAGCCCTTCGTGGCTGAGTTGCTGGCGCAGCCGCTCGGAACCTGCTGCCTCGCGGGCCGCGCCTTCGAGCTTGGCCAGGGTGTCGGCGGGCATGTCGGCCGGGCCAAGCAGGCCATACCAGCTGCTGAAGTCGAATCCCGGGATCACGTCGGCCACGGGCGCCACCGTCGGGTACTCCGCGACTCGATCGCGGGTCGTGACCGCAATCGCCTTCACCTGCCCGGCCGCGAGGAACGCGCGTGCCGTGGCCAGGTTCGACACCATGAGATCGATCTGGCCGCCGAGCAGATCCTGCATCGCCGGTGAGGCGCCCTTGTAAGGGACGTTGATCATCGTGAGGCCAGTCTGGTGTTGCAGCATGGCGCCCGCCAGTTGGCTGGCGCTGCCCAGTCCCGGGATGCCGACACTGAGTTCACGCTTTTCGCGCTTCACGTAGTCGATCAGCTCGGGCAGGGACGAGACAGGCACCTGTTTGCCGGCGATCAGCAGCAGAGGCGAGGTGGCCACGAGACTGATGGGCGTGAAGTCCGCCATCGGGTCGAAGGGCAACTGCATCATCGACGCGTTGATGGCGTGGCTCGTATAGGCAAGCAGCAGCGTGCTCGCATCGCCGCGCGCCGCTGCCACAGCGCTTGCGGCGATGTTGCCCGCCGCGCCGGGCCGGTTCTCCACCACGACCGTCGAGGCCAAGGGCTTTTCCATGGCCACGGCCAGGCTGCGCGCGACGAGGTCTGTGCCCCCACCTGGCGTGGCACCGACGAGCAGCCGCGTGGTGCGGGATTGGGCCCAGGCAGGCAGGGCGGTGGCAGCGGCGGCCGCAGCCATTGCGGTGAGCCATTGACGGCGGTTCATCATGCGGGTCTCCTCGTTGTTGTCGTCGTCGAGTCTAGGAGCCCGCCAGGGTCTCGAGAAAGCGAGATTCCTTGACGGCTGTCGTCAGGAATATTGATGCCCGGCGCGCCACGGCACGCCGGGCATCGCGGCCATCAGCGCAGGGCGTCGCCCAGCACAATGCCTTCACGGCGCGGATCCGCCCCGCCTTCGAGCTGCCATTGGCCATTGACAGCCTTGCGCACGATGGTGCCAATGCCGCTCGACTGCGCGTTCACCGACACGGTGTGGCCCAGGGCCCGCAGGCCTTGCACCAGCGGGTCGTTGGCGCCGCCGTTGGCCGCGTCGATGTTCGGATGCTCGCCGCCCACCGTGGTGGTCGGGCTGTTGGCGGCGCCGAAATCCACGAGCGAGGTCGCCTGTTGGGCATCCAGGCCCCAATCCAGGACGCCGACCACGGTCTTCACGACGTACTGGATGATCGTGCCGCCGCCGGGCGAGCCCGTGGCCATCACGAACTCACCGCGGGCCCCGTCCGGCGTGGCACGGAAGATGAGCGTGGGTGCCATGGAGCTGCGCGGGCGCTTGCCGGGGGCCACGCGGTTGGCCACGGGTACGCCGGCGGCGTCGCGCGGCTGCGCGGAGAAGTCCGTGAGCTGGTTGTTGAGGATGAAACCCTGGGTGACGTGGTACGACCCCAGCCCGCCTTCGACGGTGGTGGTCATGGCCACGGCGTTGCCCGCGCGATCCACGATGCTGAAGTGCGTGGTGCCGCGTTCGGGCGTGCGATCGATGCCGAGCGGCACGTCGCCCAGATTGCCGGCCTGGGCGGTGCCCATGCTGCGGTTCACGTCGATCAGTGCTGCCCGGCTCGCCAGGTAGGGGCGATTGAGCATCGTGTTCCAGGTGCCGCCCGGCAGCGGGATGAAGTCCGTATCCGCGATGTACTTGTCACGGTCGGCATAGGCCAGGCGTTCGGCTTCGCTCACCAGATGCACGCCCGTCACCGTGGGCTTGCCACCGTCGCGGTCGATGGCGGTAGGACGGTGCGCGGCGAGATCGAAGTTCTCCAGGATGCCGAGCGCAGAGGCCACGGCGATGCCGCCGGAGGAGGGCGGGGGCATGCCGCAGACCCAGTAGGCGCGGTAGGGCGTGCACACGGCCTCGCGGCGCTTGGCCTCGTAGCCGGCCAGATCGTCCAGCGTCGTCAGGCCGGGTGTCATCGGCGAGCCGTCCGCGCTCGTGCTCATGCGGATCTTGTCGACGATGCCCTGGGCGATGGTGCCGGTGTAGAAGGCGTCGGCCCCATCGTTGGCGATGCGTTGCAGCACGCTCGCGTAATCCGGGTTCTGGAACCGGCTGCCGAGCGCGCGGCCCGTGCCGTCCGCATTCAGATAGAGGGCGGCGGCATCCGGGTCGCGGGCAAGGTTGCTCGCGCCGCCCGCCAGTGCATCGGCCATGCGCCCGCTGATCGGAAAGCCGTCACGCGCGAGCGTGATGCCGGCGTCGAAGAGACCGTTCCAGGCCAGCTTGCCATGATCGCCATGCGCGAGCTCGAGCATGCGCACCACGCCGGGCGTGCCGATCGAACGGCCGCTGCCGCGTGCATTGGGCAGCGGCGCGGTGCGTTGCTCGTCGCTGATCCAGCGCAGGTAGTCTGCCGTGGCCGCGGCGGGCGCGGTTTCGCGTCCGTCATAGGCCACCACTTCACGCGTGGCCGCGTCGTAGTGCAGCATGAAGGCACCGCCGCCCAGGCCGCTCGATTGCGGCTCGACCAGGCCCAGCACGGCCTGCACGGCCACGGCGGCATCCACCGCGCTGCCGCCAGCCTTGAGCACGTCGCATCCGGCGCGCGTGGCCAGGGGATTGGCCGCCACCACCATGTACGAGCGCGTCTGCACGGCCTCCTTGCCCAGCCGGTAGCCCGAGGCGGGCTCGGGCGCCGCGGGATCGCCGGGCAGGCCCGAGCCAACGACCACGGAGCCGCCCGAGGCCACGACTTCGCACGCGTTATCGGCGATCGGCGTATGCGTATCGTCGCCGCCGCCGCAGGCGGACAGCACCACGAGGGCCGCAGGGGCGGCTAACCACCAGGATGGACGCAGGGACATACAGGCTCTCCTTGGCCGTCGCGCGGACGGCAATGCTACGAATCAGGGAGGAAGCAGTATGTCGCGGCTTGCCGCCAAATGCCGCGTTTTGTCAGACTTTATTGCAGTTTCGTGACGTCAGTCGTTGAGCGCCTGCCGCGCCGCTTCCTCAGGCGTCAGGCCCTCATAGAAGAGATCGGTGAACCATTCGGCGTTCTCTTCGATCTGCTCCTGCGCCTCTTCGCGGCTGGCGCCGGCGGCGACGAAGATCTCCTCGACCTGCGTGCACCACGCGATCAAGGCTTCGGTTTCGGGATCGAGGGCTTCGGGTTTCTTGGCCATGGTGGGCTCACTCTAGTAATGCGGGGGGATCTGTTCGCGCAGGCTCGCCTGGCGGGAAGGGTCGACATCGGAAACCTGGTCGCGCAGGGACGCGAGCTCACGTGCCAGCTGCTCGATCTGGCGCTGCTGGCGAAAGATCGTCTGGTTCAGTTGCTCCAGCAGGTCATCGGCGAAGCTGGCCTTGATCTCCAGCTCGGTGAGTCGGCGTTCGAGGGCGTCAGGGGTCATGGGGTCTCGCTAGGGACGGCGTACGGCGCAGAGTGTACGGGCTTTTCGAGGCGCCGCCGGTGCGCCGGCGGATGCGTTGCGCCACCGCCATATGACAAGAGGAAATAAAGAACCAGCCAAACCGTCGTTCCCTCCATACCCGCCGCGCGTCACCATCACGCCTCGAATCCCTTCTCTGCAACAAGGAGTCCGGCAGTGAGCTTGTCCCAAACCCTTCGCCTGGCCGCCATCGCCGCCACCCTCGGCCTCGCGTCCATCGCCGCTGCCGTTCCCGCCCACGCTGCCCAGTCCCAGACGCTGCTCAACGTGTCTTATGACCCGACCCGCGAGCTGTATCGCGAGATCGACGACGCCTTCATCAAGCTCTATGAGCAGAAGGTTGGCACCACGCTCACCATTCGCCAGTCCCACGGCGGCTCCGGCCGCCAGGCGCGCTCGGTGATCGACGGCCTGGATGCCGACGTCGTCACCCTGGCACTGGCCTACGACATCGACGCCATCGCCGACCGCAAGCTGCTGCCCGAAGATTGGCAGGCGCGCCTGCCCAAGAACAGCTCGCCCTACACCTCGACGATCGTGTTCCTGGTCAGGAAGGGCAACCCCAAGGGCCTGAAGGACTGGGACGATCTGGTGAAGTCGGGCGTCTCGATCATCACGCCCAATCCGAAGACCTCGGGGGGCGCGCGCTGGAACTACCTCGCCGCCTGGGCGTATGCGGAGAAGAAGTTCGGTGGCGATGAGGCCAAGACCCGCGAGTTCGTGGGCCAGCTCCTGCGCAACGTGGCTGTGCTCGACACCGGCGCCCGTGGCTCGACGACGACCTTCGTCGAACGCGGCCAGGGAGACGTGCTGCTCGCCTGGGAGAACGAGGCCTTCCTCGCGTTGAAGGAACTGGGTCCGGACAAGTTCGAGATTGTGGTGCCGTCCATCAGCATCCTCGCAGAGCCCCCCGTGGCCGTGGTGGACCGTGTCGTGGATCGCAAGGGTACGCGCGAGGCCGCTCAAGCCTACCTCGAGTTCCTGTACACCCCTGAGGCGCAGGAGATCATCGCGAGCAACTACTACCGTCCGACGGACGAGGGCGTGGCTGCGAAATACGCCGACCAGTTCCCGAAGGTTGATCTCGTGACGATCGATGGTGCCTTTGGTGGCTGGCGCAAGGCCCAGGAGACCCACTTCGCGGATGGTGGCACCTTCGACCAGGTCTACACCCCGGGTCGTCGATGAGCGCCGTCGTCTCTGCGTCCATGGCCCCGTCGCCGCCACGGCGGCGGGGCAGCCGTGCGGGCGTGCTGCCCGGGTTCGGCCTGTCCATGGGCTTCACCCTGCTGTATCTCAGCCTGCTGGTGCTGATCCCGCTGGCCACGCTGCCCATCAAGGCCGCCGAACTGAGCCTGGCGGACTTCTGGGCGGTCGTCACCGAGCCGCGCGTGGTCGCCTCCTACAAGCTCACCTTCGGCGCGGCGTTGTTCGCGGCAGTGGTCAACGTGGTGTTCGGCCTGATCGTGGCCTGGTGCCTCGTGCGTTACCGATTCCCCGGCAAGCGGCTGGTCGATGCCCTCGTGGACTTGCCGTTCGCTTTGCCCACGGCGGTGGCCGGCATCGCACTCACTGCGCTTTATGCCAACAATGGGTGGCTGGGGCAGCCGCTGGAGAACTGGTTCGGCTGGAAGATCGCCTACACGCCGGTGGGCATCGTCATCGCCCTCATCTTCATCAGCCTGCCGTTCGTGGTGCGCACCGTGCAGCCCGTGCTCGAAGACATCGAGCGCGAGACCGAGGAGGCTGCGGCCAGCCTGGGGGCAAGCCGTTGGCAGGCATTCCAGCGCGTGCTGCTGCCCACCCTGATGCCTGCGCTGCTCACGGGCTTTGCCCTCGCCTTCGCTCGCGCTTTGGGCGAGTACGGCGCGGTCGTCTTCATCGCCGGGAACATGCCAATGATCTCCGAGATCACGCCGCTGCTCATCATCTCCAAGCTCGAGCAGTTCGACTATGCCGGTGCGGCCGCCATCGCGACCGTGATGCTGGCCTTCTCGTTCGTGCTGCTGCTCATCATCAATGGCCTGCAGTTCTGGCAGGCCCGTCGCGGTGCAGGGAGGCAGCCATGAGCGCCGCCGCCCGGCCGCCCGAAGGCGGCGCGATGCCTCCCTCGGGGAGGATGTCGCGTAGCGACAGGAGGGCAGTCGGCGTTCGCGCCGCCGCCCGGCCGCCCGAAGGCGGCGCCATGCCTCCCTCGGGGAGGATGTCGCGTAGCGACAGGAGGGTCACCCTATGAGCGGAATAAGCGATTCACGCGCACCGCTGTCCCCGGTGCTCGAGGAACCCCGCTGGGTGCGATGGGCGCTGCTCACCGTTGCCCTCGTCTTCCTGGGCATCTTCCTCTTCCTGCCGCTGTTGGTGGTGTTCATCGAGGCCTTCAAGCGCGGTTGGGAGGTTTACCTCCAGGCCATCGTCGATCCGGACGCCTTGTCGGCCATCCGCCTGACCTTGATCGTCGCGGCCATCAGTCTGCCGATCAACCTCGCCGTGGGGGTGGCGGCGGCCTGGGCCATCACCCGCTTCACGTTCCGCGGCAAGCAGGCGCTCATCACCCTGATCGACCTGCCGTTCTCGGTGTCGCCGGTCGTGGCAGGCCTGGTCTTCATCCTGCTCTTCGGCTCGCAAGGCTGGTTCGGCCCCTGGCTGCAGGACAACGACCTGCGCATCGTCTACGCAGTGCCCGGCGTGGTGCTGGCTACCCTGTTCGTCACCTTCCCCTTCATCGCGCGCGAGCTCATCCCGCTCATGCAGGCGCAGGGGGCGGACGAGGAGCTCGCAGCGCTCACCCTGGGCGCCAGTGGCTGGCAGCTGTTTCGCCGGGTGACCCTGCCCAACATCAAGTGGGGCCTGCTCTACGGCGCCATCCTGGCCAACGCTCGCGCCATGGGCGAGTTCGGGGCGGTGTCCGTGGTGTCCGGGCAGGTGCGTGGTCTGACCAACACCATGACCCTGCATGTGGAGATTCTCTACAATGAGTACATGTTCGCCGCCTCGTTTGCCGTCGCCTCGCTGCTCGCGTTGCTGGCACTGTTGACCCTGGGGCTGAAGTCGTGGGTGGAGTGGCGTCACGCCCGGCTGATGTCCGGCGCGCGTCACGCGCCTGAAGAGACGCACACGCCCGCCGTCATCCCTGTCTCCGCGGCTGCGGCCCCCTGATCGTTGCGCGGGCGCGCCAAGCGCGCCCGCCAGAGGAGTTCCCATGAGTATCGAAGTCTCCGGCCTGTCCAAACAATTCGGCAACTTCCGCGCGCTGGACAACATCTCGCTGCACATCGAGACCGGCGAGCTGGTGGCATTGCTCGGCCCCTCGGGCTGCGGCAAGACGACCTTGCTGCGCATCATCGCCGGCCTGGAAACGCCAGATGCCGGCCGGGTGTGGTTTGCGGGCGAGGATGCCACCGACGTCAACGTGCGCGAACGCCAGGTCGGGTTCGTGTTCCAGCACTACGCGCTCTTTCGTCACATGACGATCTTCGAGAACGTGGCCTTCGGCCTGCGCGTGAAGCCCCGGTCACAGCGCCCGTCCGAAGCCGCCATCAAGAAGAAGGTCACGGATCTGCTCAAGCTCGTGCAGCTCGACTGGCTGGCCGATCGCTATCCGGCCCAGCTCTCCGGTGGCCAGCGTCAGCGCATCGCGCTCGCGCGGGCGCTGGCAGTCGAGCCCAAGGTATTGCTGCTCGACGAGCCCTTCGGCGCGCTGGACGCCAAAGTGCGCAAGGAGCTGCGCCGCTGGTTGCGTCGCCTGCATGACGAGCTCAACGTCGCGAGCGTCTTCGTCACCCACGATCAGGAAGAAGCCTTGGAAGTGGCCGATCGGGTCGTGCTGATGAACGCCGGCCACATCGAGCAGGTGGGCACGCCGCGCGAGGTCTGGGAAAGCCCTGCGTCGCCCTTCGTGTACGGCTTTCTGGGCGGGGTCAACCAGTTCCGTGGCGAGGCGCGCGACGGCGTTATGCGTCTGGACGGCATCGAACTCGCCGCGCCGGACCTCGGCGCGCACGCGCAACCGGCCGTGGCCTACGTGCGTCCGCACGAGCTCGACGTGTCGCCCTGGCAGGAAGGTGGCGAGGGCTTTGCGGTGCGCCTGAACCATGCCTGGCTGGCCGGCCCGAGTGCGTATCTCGAGCTGATGCGCGACGGCAGCACAGATCCGATCGAAGCCGAGATCCCGGAGGCGCAGTTCCACGCGCTGGGCCTGAAAGAGGGCGATCGTCTGCTGGCACGGCCGCGTCGCGGTCGCGTCTTCGCCGCCCAGGCTGCCTGAAGGGGCAATGCCCGGGCGGGCCGCGGCCCGGTGGTATGCTGCGCCGCATGACTTCCCCTGATGACGCCGCCGCGGCCAAGCCCGTGGCGGTTTTCCGCAATACCGATTCTCCCTGCGTGGCCGTGTGTTCCACCCTCTTTGACGAGGTCTGCCGCGGCTGCGGCCGTACGGCGGCCGAAGTGGCCAACTGGGTCTTTCTGTCCGACGACGAGAAGCGCGTCGTCTGGCAGCGCATCACGGCCCAGGGTTACCCGAGGCGCAAGGGGTAGGGCAAACACGCGCTGGCTCAGGGCCGGCGTCTCCGCTAGTATGTGTAGCTACACGTATTGGGGCGAAGGCCTCGGCAGGAGACTCGCATGGACCAGCGCAAGGCCATTCTCGTGATTGGCGCCGGCGACGCCACGGGTGGCGCCATCGCCCGGCGCTTTGCCCGCGAGGGCTACATCGCTTGTGTCACCCGGCGGCATGCGGACAAGCTCGCGCCCCTCGTGGAAGACATCGAGGCTGCCGGCGGGGTGGCCCATGCCTTCGGCAGCGATGCCCGGCAGGAAGAGGCCATGGTCGAGCTCGTGCAGCGCATCGAGCGCGACATCGCCCCGATCGAGGTGGCCGTCTTCAACATCGGCGCCAACGTGCGCTTCGGCATCACCGAGACCACGGCGCGCGTCTACACCAAGGTGTGGGAGATGGCGTGCTTCGCGGGTTTCCTGATGGGCCGTGAGGCCGCCCGGGTGATGCTGCCGCGCGGGCGGGGCACCATTCTTTTCACGGGCGCCACCGCCAGCCTGCGCGGACGCGAGGGCTTTGCCGCCTTTGCCGGCGCCAAGCACGCGCTGCGGGCACTGGCGCAGAGCATGGCGCGAGAGCTCGGCCCGCAGGGCATCCACGTCGCGCATCCCATCATCGACGGTGCGATCGACACCGAATTCATCCGCACGCAATTCCCCGAGCGCTATGCCCTGAAGGATCAGGACGGCATCGTCGATCCGCAGAGCATCGCCGAGGTCTACTGGCAACTGCACTGCCAGCCGCGCAATGCCTGGACGCACGAGATGGAGTTGCGTCCCTGGATGGAGTCTTGGTGATCTCTCAACCGCCACCTGCTGGAGTCATGATGTCCCCCACCGTCCAGTTCCTCTTCGACGTCGGTAGCCCCAACGCCTATCTTGCCCATCAAGTCATCCCGGCCATCGAGGCCCGTACGGGCGTGACCGTCGAGTACGTGCCGATCCTGCTGGGCGGCCTCTTCAAGCTCACCAACAACCGCTCTCCCATGGAGGCCTTCGCGGGTGTCGCCAACAAGCTCGAGTATGAGCGCCTGGAGCGTGAGCGCTTCGTTCGTCAACACGGCCTGCAGCGGTTTCGCGACAATCCGCACTTCCCGGTCAACACGCTCCTCGTGATGCGGGGCGCCGTGGCCGCGCGCCAGGCCGGCGTCCTCGCCCCCTACGTCGATGCCGTCTACGCCGGCATGTGGGAGCAAGGGCGCGACATGGCGGATCCGGCCGTCGCGGGCGAGGTCCTGCAAACGGCCGGGCTCGACGCACAGGCGCTGCTCGCCGCCACCCAGACGCCCGAGGTCAAGGCCGAGCTCCTTGCCAACACGCAGCGGGCCTTCGAGCGCGGCGCGTTCGGCTCGCCCACGTTCTTCGTGGGCGACGAGATCTACTTCGGCAAGGACAAGCTGCGCGACGTCGAAGCGGCGCTCGGCCGGGCAGCCGGCTGAGCGGCGCTTCGCCTGGATGGCACGGTCAGTGGGCAGGGTCGGCGGTCGGATGAGCCTGCGCGACGTGTGGGGGGAGGGCGAAGAGGCCGCCCCAACGCCTTTGCATGCTGGCTGTCTCTACGCCGGCCAGTCTCAACGCTTTCCACACGACCGTTGACACACTGTCGAACACCGGCACGCCGTATTGCGCTTCGAGCTCCACGGCGAGGTGTGCGGCGCGCACGTTGGTGCACAGAATCGTCAGGGCCTCGGGCTGCGCACTGACTGGCCCAGCCATGAGGCGTTCGGCCATATCGCGAATCTGCGCGGCCGTGACTTCGCAGAACGAGAAATTGTCCTGGATGCCCAGGTGGGCCTCGACGCAGCTGACGCCAGTGTTCGCGTAGTTGGCGACGATGGCGTTCTGAACATCTGTCCGATAGGGCGTGATGAGCCCGAGCCGAGAGACGCCGCAGGCGCGCAAGGCTTCGTTGAGTGCGAGCACAGAGGTGCAGGCCTGGGCCTGGGTCTGGGCCTCGATCGAGGCGCAAAGCGCCTCATCGGTATGGAACCCGAGCCACGATGCCGAGGTGCCGCTCCAGCCGATCACCTGGCAATGGGCATCGTCCAGCAGGTGGCCGCGGCCAGGATGCCGCTCGGGTCGAACTGACCGAGCGCCGTGGACGAGAGCGTGATCTCCTTGACCCGAAAGCGGCTGAAGTGCGCGCTCACGTCGGGCAGCGCCTCGACCATGGCGGAGGTGACGGGCTCGAGCGTGGTGTTGGAGGAGGGCGTGAGCATGCCCAGGCGCAGACGCGACATAACATTCCATCGAATGGCGCACGACGAGGACATCGCAATGCGCCTGAAGGGCGGCTGCGGTGTCAGTCAGCCCTTGTGCAATAGGCTGCTCGTTTGTATACAATATCATGATGCACCCGCCGCCGTTGCGGGTTTTCACGGTGGTCCGCCGCCGGTCGTCGTCTACCTCGCTGATCCATGCCCGCTGCCGTCAAGTCCCGCCCGCCCGCTACGCTTCCCAAGCGCGATGACATCCACGAGCGCATCTACCGGGCGATCTCCGAACATCGGTTGCGTCCGGGCACCAAGCTGCCTGAGGAGCGTCTGGCCGAGCTCTTCGAGGTCAGTCGAACGCAGGTGCGGGGCGCCTTGCAGCGTCTGGCCATCGAGCAGCTCGTCACGCTCGTGCCCAATCGCGGCGCCTTCGTGGCCACCCCGACCGCCGAGGAGGCCAGGGACGTGCTCGCCGTGCGCCGCACGCTGGAGCCCTCGGTGGTGCAGCGGCTGATCGAACGCATGGGAGAGGGTGCGGCGCCAGATGCCGTGGCGCGTTTGCGCGAGCTCATCGCACGCGAGCGTGACGCCCGTGCGCAGGGCGACCGTCCAGGTGCCATCCGCCTGTCGGGCGAGTTTCATGTGCTGCTGGCTGAGTTGTCCGGCAGCAGCATTCTGTCGCGCATGATGCGCGAGCTGACACCGCTCACGTGCCTGGCGATCCTCACATTTGATGCGCCGCTCGCCTCGGCCTGCCCGAACGACGATCATGCCGCGCTCGTGTCGGCCATCGAAGCCGGCGACCTGCCGGGCGCCCTGGCGGTCATGGCGCATCATCTGCACCATATCGAAAGTGCGCTCCGGTTGGATCGTCAGAGCGAGGTCGAGGTGGATCTGGCAGAAGTCCTGTTCGGTTAACGGCTTCCAGGCGCGCGCAGCGCGTGCATGTGCGCACTATCCTGAATCACCGATGCTCCGTATTAATGCATACAAAGAAATATGACTATGTATGCAAAACAGATTATTCCTTCTCTTGGTGGTTGCTGAGAGGATCGTAGACAAAAATTTGCCGAAGTGCATGCAAGTTGGCATGATGCGTGCATGAACCTGGTTCGGTAGCGACCCGTGTGGGTCGTTCCACTCACCGAACCGAGGTCTGTCATGCGTCGCTCCCTCCTGAAGCTGTCCCTGGCCGTCGCGGCCATCCTGCCCTTCACGGCCACCGCTGCCGAGGACGCCATCAAGCTTGGCTACGCCAAGTGCGCGCACTGCACGCCCCTGAGCCTGACGCCCGAGTACGCCGACGGCGTCAAGCTCGAAGCCATCTCGTTCAATACCGGCAATGACGCCATGACCGCGTTGCTGTCCAAGAGCGTGGACGTGGCCCAGCTCACCTACCTCCATTACGCGACGGCCCTGGACAAGGGATTCGACGTGGTGGCGATCTCGGGGCAGATCAATGGCGGCTCGCAGATCCTGGTGGGCAACAATCTTCCCATCCAGGAGAACGACTGGGACAGCCTGAAGGCCGTGATTGCCGACTACAAGGCCCAGGGCAAGCCCTTCCGGGTGGCGGCATCGCGCGGCAATGCCCAGGACATCCACATGCGTGGCGCCTTCGCGCGTCAAGGCATCGACGTCAACAAGGACGTGCAGTTCATCAACATCCCGAACCCATCGGATCACGTGCAGGCCTTGCGCCGCGGCGAAGTTGAGCTCATCACGTCGGTGGACCCCTTTGCCACCCAGATCCGCCAGGTCGAGGCCGCCAAGTTCTTCGCCTTTCCGTATGACCAGGCTGCGGGCAAGCTCACCAACCTGATCATCACGCGCTCGGACGTCATCAAGAACAAGCCGAAGGCCGTGGAACAGACCGTTCGCGCCATCGTTGCCGTCAATGAGAAGATGGCCGAAGACAAGCCGCTCTTCGTCCAGACCATTCACAAGATCACCGGGTTGGACGAGAAGATTGCCGCCGGTGCGGTCGAGAACCTCTATCCCGACCACCAGATGCACCGCGAATCTGCGCTGGCCATCGGCAAGATGATGCGCGAGCTCAACTACATCAGCAAGGACGTGAGCGAGGCCATCGACAAGAACATGGATTACCAGTTCCTGGAGGCCGCCACCGGCAAACCCAAGGCTGAACTCGGCTATTGATGAGGCGAACGACCATGTCATCTTCGCTCGCAAGGCGCACCTATCAACGCATCGATCGGGGCATCGTCCCGGTCCTCATCCTGGTGGGCTGGGAGCTCTTTTCTCGCTCCGGCGTGTTGCCGCCCGCGTTGCTGCCCGCGCCCTCGCAGGTGATGCTGGCATGGGCCGACTGGGTCTTCGGCCTGGACGGCAATACGCAGAACTACAGCGGTCAATGGATCCACGACGTGACCGCCAGTGCGGGACGGGTGTTCGCGGGCTTTGGGATCGCCACGGCACTGGGCATTTTCCTCGGCATGTCGATCGGCTGGTCGCGCAAGGTCGAGAAGCTGATTGAACCCACGCTGCAGGTGCTGCGGCCGGTGCCGCCCGTGTCCTGGATCCCGCTGGCCATCATCTGGTTCGGCATCGCCGACAAGCCCGCCATCTTCCTGGTGTTTCTCGGTTCGTTCTTTCCCGTGCTGCTCTCGACGATCCACGGCGTGAAAACGTGCGACCGCAACCTGCTGCGCGCAGGCGCCATGACCGGGGGCACCCCGCGCATGCTGCTCGCGCACATCGTGTTTCCGGCGGCCTTGCCCAGCATCTTTTCGGGGCTGCGCATTGCCATCGGTTCGGCCTGGATGCTCACCGTCACAGCCGAGATGGTTGCCGTCAAGAGTGGCGTGGGTTACGTGCTGTGGGATTCCTACTACTTCCTGCGCTATGACATCGTGATCGCCTCGATGGTGAGTATCGGACTGCTCGGGTTCCTCAGCGACTTCGCGATCAAGCACCTCGCCGCGCACGTGCTGCGCTGGCAGCGCGGTTCCACACTTCAGGCCAAGGAAGGTTGACGCCATGTCTCTCATCACCGTCAGCAACGTCTCGCGTCTGTTCGAGGATGCCAAGCGCGGCAAGCCCGTCGTGGCGCTCGAAGACGTCAACATCGAGGTTGCGCGCAACGAGTTCCTGTGCCTGCTCGGGCCGAGCGGGTGTGGCAAGTCGACGCTGCTCAACATGATCGCGGGGTTCGATCACCCGAGCAGCGGCACGGTGTGCGTCGGCGGTCACGATGTCCAGGCGCCCGGGGCGGACCGCGGCGTCGTCTTTCAGCAGGCCAACCTGATGCCGTGGCTGCCCGTCTGGGAGAACGTGGCCTTTCACCTGAAGATGCGCGGTGCGCCACGCAAGGATCGTCGCGAACGCGCGCAGCGCTTCATCGACATGGTCGGGCTCACGGGTTTCGAGAACCATTTCCCAAGCGAGCTCTCCGGTGGCATGAACCAGCGCGTGGGCATCGCGCGCGCATTGCTCATGAACCCGGAAGTCATCCTCATGGACGAGCCTTTCGGCGCGCTCGACGAGCAGACCAAGATGGACATGCACGCCGAGCTGATCCGCATCTGGCGCGAGAGCCGCAGCACGATCGTCTTCGTCACGCACGGTATCGATGAAGCGCTGGCCCTGGGCACGCACGTGGCCGTGATGTCGGCACGCCCAGGACGCATCCGCGAACTGCTGCCCATCGATCTGGACCGTCCGCGCGATCCCACCTCACCGCGCTTCAACGACTACAAGCGACATATCCTGTCTCTGCTTCGGCCCGAGGCCGCCAACCCGATGGCACAGGCGGCCTGAGCCATGGCGAGCACCTTCATCACCGGCATGGGCGGGTTCGTGGGCTTGGCCCTGGCCGAGCATCTGCTGCGCCGGGGCGAGACCGTGATCGGACTCGATGTGCGCGCGTTGCCCGAGGCCGCACAGCAGGCATTCGCATCGCTGCCCGGCAAGCTCGTCTTCGAGCCGGGCGACGTATGCGACCTGGTGAGCCTGCAGGATGTCCTCGCGCGTCATCGGCCGACGCGGCTCGTCTCGCTCGCTGCGATCACGGCGGGGCAGACCCGCGAGCGCAGCGCGCCCGGCAGCATTGCGCACGTCAACGTGGCAGGGGCCTGGAACGTGGTGGCGGCCGCGGCTGCGTGTGGCGTCCCGCGTGTCGTGCACGCCAGTTCCGGTTCGGTCTACGGGCATAGCGGGCGGGGCACGGCGCTGCTGGACGAGGCGACGACGCCGCTTGCGCCCGAGGCGCTCTACGGCATCAGCAAGCTCGCCGCCGAGGCCGGCGCGCAGCGCCTGGCAGAACTCCATGGTCTGGATCTGGTGGTGGCCCGACTCGGCACCTGCTTCGGTCCGTGGGAAGCCGAGACGGGCGTGCGCGACACCTTGAGCGCGCCCCTGCAGATTCTGCGCTGCGCCGAGCGCGGCGAGACGGCGGTGCTGCCGCGCGACAGTCTGCGGGATTGGCTGTACGTGCGTGACAACGCGGCCGGTATGGCCTGCCTGCTGGATGCGCCCCGCCTCACGCACCGCTGCTACAACATCGCGGCTGGCTTTCGCTGGGCGCTGTCGGATTGGTGCGCGATGCTCGTCATCCGGTATCCGGGCTTCGACTGGCGCGTGGCCAACGCCGACGAACCGGCCAACATCGATCTCTACGCGTCTTATGATCGTGCCGGCCTGTGCTGGCAGCGGCTGGCGCACGACACGGGCTTCGTCCCGCGCCACGATCTGTCGGCAGCTGCGCACGACTATCTGGCCTGGCGCGAAAGCCAGCCACCGCGTCACCGCCAGGAGGCATCATGACGAATCCGTTGCCGCAGGCCGCGCGCCGTCTGCAGGACAAGGTGTGCATCGTGACAGGCGCCGCATCGGGCATTGGCCGCAGCATTGCGCGCCTGTTCGCTGCCCATGGCGCCCACGTCGTCGTGGCGGATGTGACCACCGACGTCATCGAGGGCGGGCCATCGACCGTCGAGTGCATCGAACGGGACGGGCATGCCGCGCGTTACATGCGCACCGACGTGTCGGATGACGCGCAGGTCCAGGCCATGGTGGCAGACACCGTGGCGCGCTTTGGCCGGCTCGACGTCATCGTCAACAACGCCTGCGTGCGTCATGCGCGCCCGTTGCTGGAACTCGACGAGGCCGAGTGGCAGCGTGTGCTCGACGTGAATCTGGGTGGCGTGTATCGATGCTGTCGGGCCGCCGTGCGCCAGATGCTTGCCCAGCCCGCTGACGCCGGGTTCGAGACGCACGGCGTGCGCGGACGTATCGTCAATCTGTCGTCCCAGCACGGGATGATCGCGGCGCCCGGGGATCTCGCGTATGGCGTGAGCAAAGCCGGTGTCGACTACCTGACGCGCCAGGTGGCCACCGACTATGCCGCCCACGGCATCGTCTGCAACGCCGTCGCGCCCGGCAAGATCCAGACGGGGGCGGGCGGCCGGGCCGTCGACCCTGGCGTGCTGGATCGTGCGACGCGCCGCACGCCCTGGCCGCGCCTGGGTCATCCCGATGACGTCGCGGCTGCCGCGGTGTTCCTCGCCAGTGGCGAGGCCACCTTCATCACCGGCGCCACGCTGATGGTCGACGGTGGCTGGATGGCGGCCTGAGCCATGCCTGATTCCCTTTCCAAGCGACACGCCATGCCTGAACACTTCTTCGATCTCGTCGTGCGCAACGCGCGCGTGGTCACAGCGGCCGACGTCTTCTCCTGCGACATCGGCATCCGCGACGGGCGCATCGCGGCGCTGGGCACGGACCTGCCGCCTGGCGCCCGGGACATCGACGCCGCGGGGCGGTACGTGACCCCGGGCGGCGTGGACGCCCACTGCCATCTGGACCAGCCGCATGCCGCCCCTATCCGCATGGCCGACGACTTCGACACGGGCACCCGCTCGGCCGTGTGCGGCGGGACGACCACCGTAATCCCGTTTGCCGCACAGCAGAAGGGGCAGTCCCTGCGCGCGGCCGTCGACGACTATCACCGGCGTGCCGGTGACAAGGCCCACATCGATTACAGCTTTCATCTGATCGTGAGCGACCCGACGCCGACAGTGTTGCACGAGGAGCTGCCGGCCCTGATCGCCGAGGGCTACACATCGTTCAAGATCTACATGACCTACGACGATCTGAAGCTCGACGATGGACAGATCCTCGATGTGCTCGAGGTGGCCCGTCAGCGTGGCGCGATGGCCATGGTGCATGCCGAGAACGCCGACTGCATCGACTGGCTCACGCAACGGCTGGAGGCGGCGGGCCGCACGGCGCCGCGGTTCCATGCGCATGCGCGCCCGATGCTCGTCGAGCGCGAGGCCACGCATCGGGCCATCTCGCTGTCGCAGTTGGTCGACGTGCCCATCCTGATCGTCCATGTCTCCGGCAAGGATGCGGTCGAGCAGATCCGCTGGGCGCGCGGCCTGGGTCTGAAGATCTATGCCGAGACCTGCCCGCAGTACCTGTTTCTCACGGCCGAGGATCTTGGCACCGAGGGGGAGCACGCCTACCTGGGCGCCAAGTGCGTGTGCAGCCCGCCGCCGCGCGACAAGTCCAATCAGGATGTGATCTGGAACGGCTTGGCCGATGGCCTTTTCACGGTGTTCTCGTCCGATCACGCGCCTTACCGTTTCGAGGGCGAGGATGGCAAGCATCCGGGTGGCGAAGCCGTGGCGTTCCGGCACATTCCGAACGGCATTCCCGGTCTGGAGACCCGCATGCCGCTCTTGTGGTCCGAGGGCGTGCTGGCGGGCCGGCTCACGCCGCAGAAGTTCGTGGAGCTGACGGCAACCAACCCCGCGAAAGCCTATGGCCTGCATCCGCGCAAGGGCACAATCGCGGTGGGCTCGGATGCCGATCTGGTGATCTGGGACGAGCGCGAGCTGACACTCACCAACAGCCACCTGCACCACGCGGTGGACTACACGCCGTACGAAGGCATGCAGCTGTCGGCCTGGCCTGCGATCACCCTGGCGCGCGGTCGCGTTGCCTGGGATGCGGCGGGCTTTCATGCCTCGCCCGGTCGCGGCCAGTTCCTCACGTGCGGCGAACCCACGCTGGCGCCGCGTCGCGCCTGACCCCTTCGACTTCCCTCTGCTTTTTCGGACTTCTCCTCATGCGTTTGCTCGTCATCAACCCGAACATCTCCACCAGCGTGTCCGATCTCATCCACAAGGAAGCCCGGTTGAGCGCAGGCGCGGATGTGGATATCACCATGGTCACGGCACAGATGGGCGTGGCCTACATCGAGACACGCTTCGAGGCGCTGATCGGCGCCTATGCCACGGCACTGGCGGCCGCTGAGCATCATGCCGGTCACGATGCCATGATCGTGGCGGCGTTCGGTGATCCTGGGCTATCCGGCTTGCGCGAGGTGATGCCGGTGCCCGTGCTGGGGCTGACCGAATCCGCGCTGGCCTCCGCGTGTCTACTGGGTCATCGCTTCTCCATCGTCGCGATCTCGCAACGCATCCAGGCGTGGTACCGCGAGGTCGTCGAATCGCATGGCTTGCAGCATCGTCTGGCCAGCATTCGTGCGCTGGATCGGCCGCTCGCGTCGGTGGGATCCGTGCAGGAAGACCACGCGCAGGCCTTGCGTGATCTGTGCGAGCGTGTGGTCGAGGAGGATGGCGCCGAGGTCATCATCGTCGCGGGTGCGCCGCTCGCCGGCCTCGCGCGTGCGCTGCACGGCAGCCTGCCCGTGCCGGTCGTGGACGGGGTGTCGAGCGCCGTGCAGCACGCGATGGGGCTGGTGCGGCTGAACCCCGGCAAAGCCACGCGGGGCAGCTTCGCGCCGCCCCCGACGAAGCCGAACGCGGGCTTGCCGGATAGTCTCACCCGCCTGCTCGCCCAGGGCTGACGCCGTCCCGCTGTCAGCAGGCACTGGCCGGGCGTGCGCTATGCTTGCCTGAACCTCGCCTCATCGATAGCGTCATGTCTTCTCTCCTGCATTCCCGTGTGCGTGCGATCCGTGCTGCTCTGGCGTCTCTTTTTGCCGGCGTCGCCTGGGCGTCGCCGGCGGGTGCATCGACCGATCCCTGCCAGCCGCAGACGTTCGAAGGCCAGGGCATCGTCGTGTGCACGGTCAAGCCGGGCGAGACCGATCTGCGTCTCTTCTGGCAGGGTGCGGACGGCGAACCGTACCGACGGTTCTCGTCGCTGGCGAAGGCCGTGGCGGATGACGGCCGGTCGCTGCGGTTCGCGATCAACGCAGGCATGTACGCCAAGGATTTCTCGCCGATCGGCCTCTACGTGGAGGACGGCCAGCGCCTGAAGGCCGCCAATACCCAGACCATCGATGCCGAGCCTGCCAAGGTGCCGAACTTCTACAAGCAGCCCAACGGCGTGTTCTATCTCGATGATGCCGGGGCGGGGGTGGCGAGCACCACGGCGTTCCTGACGCAGCGGCGCGCGGTGCGCTTTGCGACGCAGTCCGGGCCCATGCTGGTGATCGACGGCGCGTTGCATCCGGCTTTTATCGCGGGCTCCACGGATCGCACGCGCCGCAGCGGCGTCGGGGTCTGCCGCGACGGCGTCGTGCAGTTCGCGATCAGCGAGGCGCCCATCAATTTCCACGACTTCGCGCGCCTGTTCCGCGACCATCTGCACTGCCCGAACGCACTGTTCCTCGATGGGGGGCGCGGCGCGGGGATCTATGCGCCCGCGCTGGGCCGCAACGACCGTTCATGGCACGGTGGCTTCGGCCCCATGCTGGGCGTGGTGCAGTAGCCGGCCAGCCGCTGGCGGCCTCAGACCGTGCGCGTCGCCACGTTGGGTTGCGCTTCGTTCTGTCGCGCACGTTCCACCGCAAAGCGCACGAACCAGTCCACGCTGTCCGGATTGGCAAGCGAATCCCGATTGGCCACCTTGACCAGCGGCTGCCCGAGCAGCAGCTTGCGGATGGGCAGCTCGAGCTTCTTGCCGGACAGCGTGCGCGGCACGGCGGCAATGGCGATGATGTCGTCCGGCAGGTAGCGCGCGGACAGCGCGGCCCGGATCGCATCGCGGATGCGGGCGCGCAAGGCCTCGTCCAGCGTATGGCCCTCACGCAGCACCACGAAGAGGGGCATGTAGGACGGGCGGCCCAGGTATTCCAGATCCACGACCAGGCTGTCGACAATCTCGGGCAAGGCTTCCACCACCCGATAGATCTCGCTCGTGCCCATGCGGATGCCCTGGCGGTTGATGGTGGTGTCCGAGCGCCCGTAGATGATCGCGCCACCGCGTGGCGTGATGCGCAGCCAGTCGCCGTGGCGCCAGACGCCGGGGTAGGTGTCGAAGTAGCTCTCGTGATAGCGGCTGCCGTCGGTGTCGCCCCACAGGTAGAGCGGCATGGACGGGATGGGCTCCACGCAGACCAGTTCCCCCACGTCATCCTGCACCGGGTGCCCCGCGTCGTCGTACGCGTGCACGGCCGCGCCCAGGCAGCGGCACTGCATCTCACCCAGGTACACGGGTCGCGTGATGTCACCTGCGAGAAAGGCGCCGGCGAAGTCCGTCCCGCCGGAGATGGGCGCGATCCAGACGGTCGGGCTCACCTGGGCGTGGATCCACTCGTAGGAGGCAGGCGCGAGCGGTGAACCGGTCGAGCCGACCGCACGCAGGCTCGAGAGATCCGCGATGCGCGCAGGTGCCACGCCCGCCTTCTCGCAGCTCGCATAGAACGCCGCCCCCGCACCGAAGAATGTGAGCTTCATCTCGCCCGCGAAGCGCCACAGGGCACCCCAATCCGGCCACGCGGGGCTGCCGTCGTACATGCACAGGGTGGCGCCCGCCAGCAGTGCGCCGATCTGGGTGTTCCACATGATCCAGCCGGTGCTCGAATACCAGTGAAAGCGGTCTGACGGCTTCAGGTCGTTGTGCATGAGCGTGAGCATGCCCATCACCAGCAGGATGCCGCCATGCCCATGCACGATGGGCTTGGGCATGCCGGTGGTGCCGGAGGAGTACACGATCCAGAGCGGGTGATCGAAATCCAGCCAGACCGGCGCCGCCTGCGCCTCACCCTGGATGGCGTCCTCCCAAAGCAAGGCATCCGGCAGGGCCCCGGCCTCGGGCAGGCAGTCCACGCCGATGACGTGCCGAATGCTGGGCAGGCCAGCACGCAGCGCAGCCACGGCATCCTGGCGCAGATGAGACTTGCCACCGTAGCGATAGCCGTTGCAGGCGATGAGCACCACGGGCTCGATCTGGCGAAAGCGGTCCAGCACGCTCGCGGGCCCCATGTCTGGCGAGCAGACTGACCAGACCGCGCCCACGCTCGCGCACGCCAGAAAGGCCACGATGCTCTCGGGCGCGTTGGGCAGGTAGGCGGCGACGCGGTCGCCTGGGCTCACCCCCAGCGCGCTCAGCCGGGCCGCCAATGCCGCGACGTGCTGCTGCAGATCGGTCCAGACCAGCTCAGCGCTTGTGCCGGTCTCGCTGCGATAGAGGATGGCTGGGTGGTGGGGCATGTCCTGCCCTTGGCGCAACACCGCGGCGGCGAGATTGACGCGGGTGCCGGGAAACCATCGCGCGCCCGGCATGCGGCGCTCGGTCAGCACCGTGGCAGGGGGCTGTGGGGCGGGCACGTCCAGGTAATCCCAGGCGGCTTGCCAGAACGCCTCGATCTCAGTGGTCGACCACGTCCAGAGCGCGTCGTAGTCGGCGAAGTCCAGGCCACGCGCTGTGGAAAGCCAGCGGCGAAAGGCCGTGAGGTTGGCACCGTCAATCTGGGCGGACGTGGGCGTCCAGACCACGGGCGGGGCGGCGTGCGGGTCAGGCATCGTGTCTCCTCGGGCAGGCGCTTGCCGCGCCAGGGTACGGGCTGTGGCGCCCGTTTCCCGACGATGATAGCCCGCGTGTCGGCCTGCGGACATCTTCCCGACGATGCCGGCGGCGAACCGGTGCGCTCGTCCGTCTGGCCCGGGACGCTCAGCCGGCAGCCGCCCGTGCCGCGGTCGTCGCCGCCGGATCCAGCCCGAAGCCCACGCTGCGCATGCTGAGCGAGCCCCACGTGATGCCATCGGTAGGAAAGCTCACCGCCTCGCCAGGCTCTGCCGCGCCCGCCGCATAGAGCAGCGGCAGGTAGTGTTCGTCCGAGGGCACGCTGAAGCTGGCCTGCGGCGCCAGGTTCTGCCAATCGGTGATGGCAGCGTGATCGCCCGCCTCGAGCGCGCGGGCCACGGCCGCGTCGAACTGCTCGGCCCAGGGGTAGGCCTGTGCATCGTCGCCCCGCCGGGCGGTACGCAGGTTGTGCACGATGTTGCCGAAGCCCACGATCAACACACCCTCGTCACGCAGTGGGCGCAGTTGCCGGGCGAGCGCGTAGTGCGCCGCTGCCGAGAGATCGACGTTCAGACTCAGTTGCACGACCGGAATGTCGGCGCCGGGATACACGTGCACCAGCACCGACCAGCTGCCGTGATCTAGCCCCCAGGCCTGGGTGTCCTGGATCACGGGCGTGGTGGGGGCGAGGAGTTCGGCCACGCGAGCGGCCAGTGCCGGGCTGCCCGGCGCCGGATACTGCACCTCGAAGAGCGCGCGCGGAAAGCCGCCGAAGTCATGGATCGTGCGCGGGCGCTCCATGGCGGTCACACCGACGCCGTGGGTTTCCCAATGCGCGGAGATGGCCAGGATCGCCTTCGGGCGCGGCAAGGCCTTGCCCAGCGCATGCCAGGCGCGGCTGTAGGGCGTGTCCTCGATCGCATTCATGGGCGAGCCATGGGCGAGAAAGAGGGTGGGCATGCGGGCAGAGGTGGCAGCGGCCATGGCGGTCTCGACGAAAGCAGGGATGCCTTCATGATGAGGCCGTCCGCCACAAAACACAGCCCCCGGTGGGGAAAGGCATCCTTTCCCGCGCGGGGGGGATCCGCGCCGTCAGCCTGCGTGGCGCAGCGTATAGGTGCCCGCGCCGTCGTTGCCGAGCGTCTTGGCGAGATAGGGCAGGGTGCGTGCAAGCTCGTCGCGCAACGTGTAGGGCGGGTTGATGATGAACATGCCGCTGCCATGCAGACCCACGCCGCTCGCGCTCGGGGCGGCGACGGTGAGCGTGGCGTGCACCCAACTCTTGACGGGCAGGCGTTCGAGCTTCTCCGCAAGCATCTGGGATTCGCGACGCTGCACCTGGGGATACCAGACGGCATAGCAGCCGGTGGCAAAGCGCTCCAGGCCTTCGCGAACCGTGATGAGGGCGCGACGATAGTCGTTCTTGTCCTCGTACGAAGGATCGATCAGCACGATGCCGCGCCGGGGCGGCGGCGGCAGCAACGCCTTCAAGCCCACGAAGCCGTCGGTCGCGTAGAGCATGAACTTGCGCGCATCGCCGCGTCCGCGCCGCTGCAGGTTCTGCTCGAGCACCACCACTTCCGTGGGATGCATCTCGAAGAGGCGCAGCTTGTCGCGCTCGCCAAGCAACTCGAACGCGATCCAGGGCGAGCCGGGGTAGCGTCCCAGGTTGCCGGACGGATTCATGGACTTGATGAGGGCCACGTAGTCCGCCAGCAGGGGCGGCAGATCCGTGGCCTCCCACAGCCGCTCGATACCGCCCGCGAATTCGGCCGTCTTGTTGGCCCAGGCGCTGCCCAGGTCGTACACGCCGGCACCGGCATGCGTGTCCAGGTACCAGAAGGGCGTGTCCTTTCGGCGCAGGTACTGGAGCAATTGCACGAGGATGCTGTGCTTGAGCACGTCGGCGTGGTTGCCGGCGTGAAAGGCGTGGCGATAACTGAACATGGCGGGCCGCGGGGTGACTGACCCGGCACTATACCGCGTGGGCCGCCCTGGCCGCCCTTGTTCGCGCGCGCCTTGCGCTAGAATGTCGGGCTATGCCCCGGTAGCTCAGTGGATAGAGCACCTTCCTCCTAAGAAGGGGGTCACACGTTCGATTCGTGTCCGGGGCGCCAGCGGCAGCGCCTTGCTGTCTGCGTCGAACGCAATGGCGTTTGACGAATTCTTGACAATATCCGGGCTACAGTCGCGCACTTTCCTTGTCGCGAGAGACTGCATGCTGCGCCTGACTGTCCGGTTCTGGATTGCCGGCCTTGCCCTTCTCACATTGAGCCGACTGGCCCTGGTTGCCTGGCTGTGGCCGCGCGTCTCCGCGGTCGAGGGTCTCTGGCCCGTGATGTTGGGCGGCCTGCGCATGGATGTCGTCGTGCTCGCCATGCTCAGCGCGCCGCTCGCGGTGTTCGGCCCCTGGCTGGGGCAGCGCCTGGGCGCCGTGCGGTTCACCGCGTACTGGTATCGCTTTGCCTGGGTGCTGCTCGCTTTCCTGGAAATCTGCTCGCCGCAGTTCCTCATGGAATACGACACCCGTCCCAATCGACTCTTCTTCGAGTATCTGCTGTACCCGCGCGAAGTGGGCGAGATGCTGGTGAAGGGCTATCTCGGCATGCTGGCCGCAGGGCTCGCCGTCCTGGCGCTGGCGATCTGGGCATCACGACGGATCTTTCGGCCCGGCACGCCGGATCGCAGGCTGCCGCTCGCCTGGCGCGTCATCGCCAGCGTCGTGCTGCTGCTGACCATGTTCCTTGCGATCCGGGGCACGCTGGCACACCGCCCCATCAATCCAGCCACCGTCGCTTTCAGCGCGGATGCCATGGTCAACGCGCTGCCCTTGAACGGCTTCTACAGCGTCACCTACGCAGCGTATCGCATGAAGGACGAGCGTTCGGCCTCCGCGCTGTACGGGGCTATGCCCGAGGCCGAAGCCTTGGCCATCGTGCGCGAAGGGGCGGGCATGACCGAGCCCAGCCGCGTCGAGGGCATCCCGACACTGCATCGGCAGGTGGCCACCGTGCGGCGCGACAAGCCGCTGAACGTAGTGATGATCGTCGAGGAAAGCCTGGGCGCGCAGTATGTGGGCACGTTGGGCGGACGGGGTCTGACCCCCGCGCTCGATGCCTTGTACGACGAAGGCTGGGCCTTCACCCGAGCTTACGCCACGGGCACGCGTTCGGTGCGTGGTCTGGAGGCCTTGTCCACCGGCTTTCTGCCGACGCCCGCCGAGGCAGTCTTGAAGCTGCCGCGCGCACAGACCCAGTTCTTCACGATCGCCGAGCTGCTCGGCCGCCAAGGCTTTCACTCGCGTTTCCTGTATGGGGGCGAGGCCCATTTCGACAACATGCGCGCGTTCTTCCTCGGCAACGGCTTCAATGAAGTCGTCGATCGCGGCAATGCCTTTCGCCAGCCCAACTTCGTGGGCTCCTGGGGGGCGAGCGACGAGGACATGTTCAACGAGCTGCATCGGCTCCTGAGCGTTGGCGGCGAGCAGCCCACCTTCACGCTGGCGTTCTCCGTGACCAACCACTCCCCCTGGGAGTACCCGACGGGACGCATCACGCCCGAGGGCGAGCCAGCCTCGGTCGACAATTCCGTGCGCTATGCCGACTGGGCGCTAGGCGACTTCTTTCGCAAGGCGCGCGAGGCGCCGTATTGGAAGAACACGGTGTTCCTCGTCGTGGCCGATCACGATGCCCGCGTGGGCGGGGCGAGCCTCGTGCCCGTGCGTCACTTCCACATCCCGGCGCTCATCCTCGGGGCGGACGTCGCCCCGCGCCGCGACGATCGTCTCGTGAGTCAGGTGGATCTGGCCCCCACGCTGCTCTCGGTGATGGGCGTGGACAGCGAGCATCCGATGCCGGGGCGTGATCTGACCCGCGCCACGGACGGCGGGCGCGCGATCATGCAGTACGGCGACAACTTCGGATATCTGGTGGGCGACGATCTCGTGGTGCTCGAGCCTGACAAGCCCGCGCGCCAGTTCCACTACACGATGCCGGAGGGCCTGGAGCCCCGCGAGCTTTCGCCCTCGCTCGCCCGCACGGCGTTGGGTCATGCGCTCTGGCCGGAATTCGCCTATCGTCAGGGACAGTACCGTCTGCCGCCACGTTGATGCCACGCAGGCCGATCTCGCCTGCCGGCTTCGGCACTGTTGTCAGGAATCTGCATGACGCCGCCTCCCGTTCGTGTCCTCGTGGTCGAAGACCACCGCGGGCTCGCCGAGAACCTCTTCGAGTTCCTGGGCGAGACCCGCTACGCGCTGGATTTCGCCGCCGACGGGCCCACGGCGCTGCGCTTGGTTGCCGCCAACGTCTACGACGTCATCGTGCTGGACGTCATGTTGCCCGGCATGTCGGGCTTGGACGTATGCCAGACGCTGCGCGAAACCTTGCAGTGCCGCACGCCCGTGATCTTCATGACGGCCAAGGATCACATCGACGACAAGGTCGAAGGGTTTGCCCGGGGGGCGGACGACTACCTGGTCAAGCCATTCCATCTGCGCGAGCTCGCCGTGCGCATCGAAGCACTGCACCGACGCAGCACGGGCGGGCCGGGCGAGCTCACGGCAGGGGCCGTGCGCTTCGCCCCGGGTACGCTGCAGGCCGGTCTCGGCCAAGCCCACGTGCAGTTGTCCGGGGCGTCAGCGCGCCTCTTCGAGGCCCTGATGCGCGCGCACCCGCATTACGTCTCGCACGAACAGCTTGCCGAGCACGTGTCCGGCGAGCGCGATACCGACGCCAACAGCGTGCGGACCCACGTCTACCTGTTGCGTCGCCAGTTGCAGGATCATCTAGGGCACGCGCTCGTGAAGACGGTCCATGGCCGCGGCTACCGTCTCGAGCCACCGAGCGAGGCTTGAGCCCGCATGGCCCGTACCGTCTTCAAGCGCATCCAGCGCACCGTCCTCCTGGCGGTGCTGCTCACGCTGGCTGTCACGGTATTCAGCGTCTACTTCGCCAACGAGCAGCTCGAGCAATCCGTCCTGGAGCTGGATCTGCAGGCTGAGCGCGACTTCCTCGTGCAGAACGTCCGGCCGGGAGAGACGCTCGTGTGGGACACGGCGAGCGTGAAGGCCTACTATGCGCCGCCGGGCGTGCCGGCAGATCCGGCCGTGCCGTTGCCCGCGGTCTTCGCCGGTTTGCCATACCCCTTCTCGGGGGAGGTCGAGCTCGGTGCGTCGACCTTTCTCGTCACGGCCGGCGAGGCGGCCGGCGGGCGGCTCTACATCGCCAAGGACATCACGCTCTTCGAGCAGCGCGAGACCGAGTTTCTCGCGCTGCTCTGGGTGATTGCCTTGGGCGTCGTGGGCATCGGCGTCTTGTTGGCCTGGCTCACGAGCCGTCGCCTGGTGCAGCCGTTGCAGCAACTGGCCAGCCAGATCGGGCGGACCCAGCCGTCGCCCACCATGCCGCGGCTCGCTGTCGCGTCCCAGGATCTGGAGCTGCGCGAGATCGCGGATACGTTCGATCGCTTCCTCGACGAGATGGAAGCCTACGTGCGGCGCGAGCAGTCGCTGCTCAGTCTGGCCAGCCATGAACTGCGCACGCCCGTGGCCGTGATCGGCGGCGCGCTGGACGTGATCGAGCAGCGCGGCCGGCTCACGCCTGAGGACGCGCGCACGTTCGCCCGCGTGCGGCGCGCGAATGACGAGATGGGCGACAACGTGCGCGCCATCTTGCACCTCACCCGCCGCACGGGCCAGGATCCGTCAACACAGACGCTGTCGTTGACCGCGCTGGTGCGCGAGGTGTGCGATGAACTCGAGCGTGTCGGCGTGGCCGCCCCCGGGCGGATCCATGTCGAGGCCGATGCCACGTGCCGGGTCACCGCGGATCCGGCGCTTGCCAAGATGCTTGTGCGCAACCTCGTGCAGAACGCGGTGCAGCACACCCGCGAACCTATCCGCGTGCGCGTGGGCGAGGCCCGTCTCGAGGTGGCCGACCAGGGCGCAGGGCTGCCGCCCGAGCGTCGCGAGGCACTGGCCGGCGCGGGCCCTGTGCAAGGCGCGGGCCTCTCCGGGCTTGGGCTTTTCATCGTCACCCTGGTCTGCGAGAGGCTCGGCTGGCGTCTGTCCGTAGCGCAATCGTCCGAGGCGGGTACTGTTCTGCAGGTGAGCTGGCCATCACGGGCCACGGGTGCAGAAACGATCTAGACCGCCGCGGCACGGCATGCTCGGCCATTGCCCTCTAAAATGTCATATTCCGGCGCCGTCGATGACGAGGCGGCCCGTCACCCGTATTGCTGAGACCCCATGTTCGATGACGAAGTCGCCGCCGCCGGCCGGCTGGCCGTAGTCCGGCCTATCCTGGACGTGGTGTGCCAGATGACCGGAATGCGGTTCGCGGCGGTGGCCCGCGTGTCCGAGGCCCGCTGGGTCGCGTGCAGCGTGCGTGATGAACTGGGCTTTGGTATGACGGCGGGCCACGAGCTCGACATCAAGACCACCTTCTGCGACACCGTACGCGCGCAGAACGAGCCGATCCTCATCGATGACGTGACGACCGATCCGGTCTACCACGATCATGTCATCCCGGCGATGTACAACTTCCGCAGCTACATCTCCGTGCCAATCCGTCGGCCGGATGGTGCCTTCTTCGGCACGCTCTGCGCCCTGGATGTGAATGCCGTGACGGTCAAGGGCGGGGGCGTGCTCGGCATGTTCCAGCTCTTCGCCAACCTCATCGGCGAACACCTGCAGGCACAGGAGGCGCTGGCCATGAGCAAGGCCGAGCTCGCGCACGAACGCCAGCTGGCGGTGCTTCGCGAGCAGTTCATCGCGGTGCTGGGCCACGACCTGCGCGCGCCGCTCGGGTCCATGACGGCGGCGACGGCCGTGTTGCGGCGCACGCCACTCGAGCCTCGCGCGGCCGCCGTGGTGGGCCTGATGGAGAAGAGCACGTGGCGCATGGCACGCCTCGTGAACGACATCCTGGACTTTGCTCGCGGAAGGCTGGGCGACGGCCTGCGCCTGCAGCGCACGTGCAATCCGGCGCTGGCGACCGAGCTCGAGCACGTGGTGGCCGAGTTGCGCGCGGCCTGGCCAGAGCGCCGGATCGAAGCCAGCATCGCGCTGGCCGTATCTATCGCTTGCGACGGCGCGCGCATCGGGCAGCTCGTGTCCAATCTCGTGGCCAACGCCCTGCAGCATGGCGCCCCCGACCGCCCGGTCCGGGTGGCGATGACGAGTTCCGCCCAGGGGCTGGAGATCACCGTCTTCAACGAAGGCGAGCCCATCCCGCTGGCGGTTCAGGCCGCGCTTTTCGAGCCGTTCACGCGCAGCACGGCCGATCCGGGTGCGGAAGGCCTGGGCCTGGGGCTGTTCATCGTGGCCGAGATCGCGCGAGCGCACGGTGGCGAGGTGTCGGTGCAGTCCGACGCCGACGGCACGCGGTTCTCGTTCCGGATGCCCGCTCGCTGATCGTCGACGGTCCCGAGTCATCAGGGTATTCCTCAGGTTTGCGGGAAATGTGCGAATAAATCGCCTGCCCGGGGTTGACTTCGGAATCCGCCCGCTTAAACTACGCGGCGTCAAGGGGAGTAGCTTTTCCGCCGCGGTATCGTCATGACGGCGATGGGTGCTTTGCACACGTCGCCCGGTGCCCCGGGCAGCTTCGGCTGCAAGCAAGACCTTGCCCAACAAGGGGCAAGGTCCGCGTACTCCACGTAAAAGGCCTGTGTCCCGAATGGATCACAGGCCTTTTTGCTTGAGGAGACGTCGCTTCGTTCCCACCCCGCCGCACGCTCAGCCGTGCCCGCTGGCCCGCGCCCTGGGCTGCCACTGTCGTGGCGTGCCGCCGCGGTGACCGCTTCGCTTTTTTCCCATCATTGCCATCAGCCCGATCCGCCATGTCCGGACTGGGCACGTGCGTCATCCCAAACTTCCACCCTCCGGGGAGAACACTTTGCTTGAATTTCTTCAAACCTTGAGCTGGGCCGCGGTGTTCCAGATCATCCTGATCGACATCCTGCTGGGCGGCGACAACGCCGTCGTCATCGCGCTCGCCTGCCGCAACCTGCCCAAGAAGCAGCGCATGCAGGGCATCCTCTGGGGTACGGCCGGCGCCATCGGTCTGCGCGTCGTCCTGATCTTCTTTGCCCTGACGCTGCTCACGATCCCGTTCCTGAAGGTCGTGGGCGCACTGCTCCTGCTGTGGGTGGGCGTGAAGCTGCTCGTGCCGGAAGACGAGAGCCATGATGGCATCCAGGGCGGCACGACGATCATGGGGGCCATCAAGACCATCATCGTGGCCGACTTCGTCATGAGCCTGGACAACGTCATCGCCATCGCCGGCGCGGCCCAGAACGCCAACCCGGATCACCAGCTTGGCCTCGTGATCTTCGGCTTGGTCGTGAGCGTGCCGATCATCGTCTGGGGCAGCACCCTTGTGTTGAAGCTGATCGATCGTTTCCCGATGGTCGTCACCTTCGGTGCGGCGCTGCTGGGCTGGATCGCCGGCGGCATGCTCGTCACGGACGTCGTCGTGGTCAACAACTTCGGCGAGCCTTCCAGCACGGTCACGCTCGCCGCCTCAGCCGTGGGCGCGGTGCTGATCGTCGCCGTGGGCCGTTGGCTCGCCGCACGCAAGCGCGCGACGCACGCCATGGCCTGATCAACCAGGCACGGGGGGGTCGAAGGTCAAATGACCTGATCCCTGCCACGAGGGGCGGCGCACTGCGCCGCCCCTCGTCGTTTCCGCCGTTGCCGCGGCCGGAGCATGCGCGCTAGCCGCGGCGCAAGTCCTCCAGGAACCGGTTGCGCCAGGCATCGATGTCCGCCGTCTTCAGCACCTGCAGCATGCCGGCATGGCGTGCCTGGCGTTCTTCGAGCGGCATCGACAGCGCCGTGCGCAGCGCCTCGGCCATGCCGGTTCGATCGTACGGATTGACGAGCAACGCCCCGTCGAGCTCCTGCGCTGCACCGGCAAAGCGCGAGAGCACCAGGACGCCGGGATCCTCTGGATCCTGCGCGGCCACGTACTCCTTGGCGACGAGATTCATGCCGTCGCGCAGCGGCGTGACGAAGCCCGCCTGCGCGTTGCGAAAGAGGCCCATCAGGGTGCGCCTGTCGTAGCTCTTGTTGATGTAGCGAATGGGCACCCAGTCCAGGTCGGAGAACTTCCCGTTGATGCGACCGGCCTCGGCCTCCAGCTGCTTGCGGATGAGCTGGTAGCTGTTGATGTCCGAGCGCGACGGCGGGGCGATCTGGATGAACTGCACGCGATGCCGAAGCTCAGGCGTCGTCTCGAGCAACGTATCGAAGGCGCAGAAGCGTTCCACGAGGCCTTTGGAGTAATCCAGCCGGTCCACGCTCACCACCACCTTGCGGGTATCGCCACTCACCCCTCGCGTGATCTGACGCGACAGGTCACGCCCGGCGGCGGACTCCTCGGCGATGTGCCCGGGCGAGACGCCGATCGGGTAGACGCCTGTGCGGGTGACGTTGCCCTCGGCATGGACGCTGCCGTCCTCGTGCACCTGCACCCCCGATTGCTGGGCGATGGTGTTCAGGAAAGCACGCCGATCCGTTTCGGTCTGAAAGCCCAGCAGGTCATAGCTCAGCATCGCCCGCATCAATTCCTGGTGCGGCGGGATGGTGGCCACTACCTGCGGCTCGGGAAACGGGATGTGCAGAAAGAAGCCGATCGGGTTGAGCGCACCGCGCTTGCGGCAGGCCTGCGCGAAGGGCAGCAGGTGATAGTCGTGCACCCAGACCACGTCGTCCGTTTGCAGGAACGTCATCAGCTCGTCGGCGAGCATGGCGTTCACACGCTGGTAGCCCGCATACTCGTTGCGATCGAACCGCGCGAGATCGATGCGGTAATGGAAGGTCGGCCACAGGGTGGCGTTGGAGAACCCGCTGTAGTACTGGCGGTAGTCCCGCTTGTTCAGGCCAATGGTGGCGAACGTGATGCCATTCTTTTCCTGCCGCGCCAGCGGAGCGGCCGTCGTCGTGACCTGCCCGTTCCAGCCGAACCAGATGCCGCCGGCTTCGCGCATGGCGCCCAAGAGGCCTACCGCGAGACCGCCGGTATTGCGCTTTTCGTCGCCCACCGGGGCGACCCGGTTCGATACCACAATGAGACGTCCCATACTCGTGTCCTCTTCAAACGGGGGGCGTGCCGGGGCACACCAGGTCGCGCAGCCACGCCGCGGCGGCCTCGACGCTGTCCAGCCGATACGTGGCGCACGTCTCGCCTGGGCCGACCTTGATGCTGATGCCACGCGCTGCATTGACGACGGCAAAGCCGGCTTCATCGGTGCGGTCGTCGCCGATGAAGAGCGGCGTGCGGCCGGCGAACGGGGCTTCGTCGAGAAAGGCCGTGATGGCGCGGCCCTTGTCCGCACGCGCCGGCTTGAGTTCGACGACGAATTTGCCGGGCTGCAGGCGCAACTGGGGATGACGGACCACCGCCGCCTGCGCGATGGCGAGCACGGCACGCGCGTGCGTCGGCGCGCCACGGTAGTGCAGGGCGAGGGCGGCGCCCTTGTCTTCGACGAAGGCTCCTGCAAATGCCGCCAGGGCGCGCTCGAGGCGTCCGGCCAGTTCAGGCGGTGGCAGTTCTTCAGGCGGAAGGCGGTGCACCGTGCCGTTGGCGTCGCGTCGTTCCACGCCATGCACGCCCGCAGCGGGCACCGCCAGCGGTGCAATGAGCCGATCGATCTCCGAGAGGGCCCGGCCGGAGACGACCGCAAGCGCCCCGGAGAGATCGGCCAGCGCCGCCAGGTCGGCCAGCGGCTGGGCTGCGATCCTGACATCCTCGGGCCGCAGGCAGAAGTCCGCGAGCGTCCCGTCGAGATCGAAGAAGAAGGCCGTCCGGGACGGCGTCACAGCGGGAAGTGGAGCGTGCATGCGGTCGCAGGGAAAGACGTGCCAGTCCGGCCTTTCGGCAGCCGGCTCGCCGGCAGGGGCAGGGTGCCTCTGCTGTCGAGGTAACCAGATTGCAATTTCTGTGCCGCGAGGTCGCGCGCCTACCCAGGAGACGACCCCGATTTGACGGATGAGTGCCTGTCCTGCCATAATCATGGGCTTGGGTCGTTAGCTCAGTTGGTAGAGCACCGGACTTTTAATCCGATGGTCGCGCGTTCGAGCCGCGCACGACCCACCAAGTATTTCGAAGCCCCTGGAGCGATCCAGGGGCTTTTTCTTTGCCTGTCTTCTGCAGCAGGCGCGGGATGCGCCTTTGCGCCGCGTTGCTTTGCCGACACTCCGCGGCGACGCAGGCGGGCGGTTTCCAGCTCGACGGCACACCGATTGCTTTGGCCCGCAGCACGATGCAGGTACCGGCATGGGCCGGCGCGGCGCATCGGCTTGTCAGCCGGCATCGGCGCAGGAGTACATCATGAGTGTGGTGATCGAGAGTTTCGAGGTGCGCAGGGCCTCGTGGGGCAGCATCATCGGGGGCGTGGTCACAGTGTTTGCCATCTCCATCGCGCTGGCGATGCTGGGTGCGGCCATCGGGTTCGGGATGGTGGAGCCGCTCGAGAGCGATCCGCTCGCCGGCGTGGGCACGGGCTTTACCATCGTGTCCGCCATCGCCATGATCGTGAGCCTGGCAGCGGGCGGCTACGTGGCGGGCCGCCTGGCGGGCCGTACCGGCTTCATCCACGGGTTCCTCACCTGGGGCACGGCGTTGCTCATCGGCACCGTGATCGGCGCCATGGCACTGGGCGGCGCATTGCGTATCGCCGGCAATGCCGTCGGGTCCATCTTCTCTGCCGCAGGCACGGTCGCCTCGGGCGTCGGCCAGGCCGCTGCCGGCGCGGCCGGTGGGACAGGCAGCCTCATCGAGCGGGCGACGCAGCAGCTCAACGAGCAATTCGGCGACGACGTCCAGGCCGATCCCGGCGAGCGCATCGGCCAGATCCTGCGCGACACCGGTGTGCCGGAGTTGCAGCCGCAGTATCTGCGCGGGCAGGTCGCCGAAGCCCGTCGTGACGTGAGCCGCGCGGTGGGCGACATGCTCGACCGTCCTGACAACGTGGGCGAGATCGCCAAGCAACTCGGCCAGCAACTGCGCCAGCGGGCGGAAGGCATTGCCGACAACGTGGATCGTGAAGCGGCGGTGACAGCCCTGCAGAACAACACGCAGATGACCCGCCCGGAAGCCGAGCGAGCGGTCGACCAGGCGATTGCCCAGTACCGGGAGTCGGTCGCTGCACTCGAGCGCCGACTCACGCAGGTCGAAGAGGATCTCAACCGTCTGGGTGAGCGCCTCGAGGCGGCCGAGCAACGCGCGCGTGAAGAAGCGGACAAGGCGGCTGCTGCCGCGTCGCGTTCGGCGCTGTGGGCCTTCATCGCGCTCGTGATCGGTGCGTTGGTGAGTGGCGGGGCCGGCCTCGCGGGCTCGCGCTCGCGCGTGGCCGATCTGGAATCGCGTCGCTACGTGTAAGGCGCCGGCGGGCCGGGTCTGCCTCAGCGACAGACCGCATCGGCTCGCCATTCCTTCCGCGCCGCTGACGCCGAGCAGGATTCACCGAGCCCACGCTTGGCCTGCTCGGCGTTTCATTCATGCGCCCACCCGGCATGCCGCCCCGCGAAGGGGCATAGGGTTTGCTCAGACATGTCCTCACATTTTGGTCTTCTTGAGGAGTCTGTTCATGTCGAGCTCGAAACCCGATACGCTGCCGCCGCAGCAGCAGGATCGCCAACCCGGCATCCAATCCGAGATGCAGCCACGGCCGCAGGGCGATGGCCGCGAGTACCTCGCGGCGGGCAAGCTGCAGGGGCGCACGGCGGTGATCACCGGCGGTGACAGTGGCATTGGCCGCGCCGTCGCCGTCCTGTTTGCCAAGGAAGGTGCCGACGTACTCGTGGCCTATCTGGATGAGGAAGAGGATGCGCACGAGACGCAGCGCCTGGTAGAAGCCACCGGCCGCCGTTGCGAACTCATCGCCGGTGATCTGGGCGATGAGGCCCACGCTAAGGCGGTGGCCGCACGCGCGCGCGAGTGCTTCGGCAAGATCGACATTCTCGTCAACAATGCTGCTGAACAGCATACGCAGCAGGCGTTGGAAGACATCACCAGCGCCCAGCTCGAGCGTACGTTTCGCACCAATTTCTTCGGGATGTTCAACCTGACGCGCGAATTGCTGCCGGCCATTCCGTCGGGCGGTTGCATCATCAATACGACGTCGGTCACGGCCTACCGGGGCAGCGCGAAGCTGATGGATTATGCCTCGACCAAGGGCGCGATCGTGGCCTTCACACGCTCGCTGTCCTCGGCGGTGGTCGAGCGGGGCATCCGCGTCAATGCAGTGGCCCCTGGACCGATCTGGACGCCGCTGATCCCCGCGTCCTTCACACCGGAGGAAGTCGCTGAGTTCGGACAACAGGTGCCGATGAAGCGACCTGGGCAGCCCGACGAAGTGGGTCCGTGCTATGTCTTCCTGGCCTCCGACGATGCGAGCTACATGACGGGTCAGGTACTGCATCCGAACGGAGGAGAAGTCGTCAACGGTTGACGCAAAGGGGCGGCGAGGCGCGATGCCTCACCGCCGTGTCGCCGCGCCATTGCCGGCGCGGGTTGCCGGATCGGGACTTAGCCGGATCCCGGACGCTCAACGACGCTGCCCGGCCTGCTCGACAGGTGGGCCCGAGGCGAGTTCGGCACCCGTGACCGGGCTCGTGTCCGGGCTCGACATCGTGCGGGTCGCCAGTGCCTGCACGGCGGCTTCCTCGTCCGGCGCCATGGCGACGCTCGCCATGCCGTCCCCGTCGATGCTGTGGGCATTGGCCACATCGTTCTCCACCTGGAACACCGCCGGATCGTTCCACGGACCAGTCGTGTCGCCTTCGCCCTGGGACAGATTGAAGTAGACGTTGGTAAAGCGCGGATCGCCCGGCAACTTGCCCGGCGGAAAGCTCTTGTCCATGGAGTACAGCGCCTTTTCGAAGGATTGCTGATGCGCCACTTCGCGCGTCATGAGAAAGGTGAGGGCGTCGCGCACGCCCGGGTCGTCCGTGACATTGATGAGCCGCTCATACACGATCTTGGCACGTGCCTCGGCAGCGATGTTCGAGCGCAGGTCGGCCGAGGGCTCGCCGATCGTATCGATGTAGCCGGCCGTCCACAGCTGGCCGCCCGAGTTGACGAGTGCCGGGCCGCCGCCGTAGAGCACCTGGGTCACGTGCGAATCGTTGCCCGCGCCCTGCAGCGAACGGAAGAGTTCGGCCTCGGTGTCGGTGGCTTCGGCAAGCTTGCCCTTGGCGCCCTTGTTGAGCATGGCCACAAGCGTGCCGATCACCTCCAGATGGCTGAGCTCCTCGGTGGCAATGTCCATCAGCATGTCCTTGCGGCCCGGATCCTCTTCGCCCAGGGCCTGGGTGAAGTACCGACACGCCGCAGCGAGCTCGCCTTGCGGACCGCCGAATTGTTCCAACAGGAGATTGGCCAGCGCGGGGTTCGATTGCGACACCCGCACGGTGTATTGCAGACGCTTGTTGTGGGCAAACATGGGATCTTCCTCGTGGTAGTCAGTGCCCTGACTTCAAGGCAACCCCTGTGCCAGCCCTTGCGGTGCAGCGTGTCGACCGCTAAGGTCGAGTGCAGCGCGCTCGACCATGGCAGCAATCGGTGGATGATGACTCATCCGTGCCAGGATCGCCTGCAAGCCGGGCCGGCCAGCAAGGCGAGGGCTTCGTCGCTGATGAGGCCCAATGCCCCGTGCTGCTCGGCAATCAGGCGCTGCTCCACGGCGCGGGTATCCAGGCGCAGCCCTTCGGCGGCGGCCGCGTCAGTCATCAGCCGTGCTGCCTGGGCGGAGTCTTTGACCTGGGCCAGTCGTTCAAGCAGGTCGTGGTGTCTGGCCACGAGGCCGTGCAGGGTGGGAAGCAGATCGTTGGCGGGCATGAACGTCTCCCTGGAGTGGGTGTGCAGTCACTCTAGCAACCGACGCGCGGGCAGGCCATGGCTCCGATGAGCCATGGCCGCGTCTGTGGTGCTTCATTTCCCACCGTAATGTAGGAACAATAAGACATCATCACGCCGCGTGCGCACGTCCTGCGGATCGCCTATCATGCGGATTCTCACGGTCACTCCCATGCCCCACGCCGCTCCCGCGCTCATCGATGCCTTTGTCGACAGTCTCTGGCTGGAAGACGGTCTGGCCGCCAACACGCTGGCAGCGTACCGGCGCGACCTGCAGGCGCTCGCGGCGTGGCTGGCCGCGCAGGGCGTCACCGAGCTCGCCCGGGCTGATGCCGCTGCGCTGCAGGCCTGGTTCTCCGAGAATGCGCTGGACACACGCGCCACCACCGCGAACCGGCGGCTCGCCACATTGCGCCGCTTCTACCAATGGGCGCTGCGCGAAGGCCATTGCACGGAGGATCCCTGCCTGCGCCTGGCGTCGGCCAAGCCGCCCCCGCGCCTGCCCAAGACCTTGTCGCAAGCGCAGGTCGAGGCCTTGCTCGCCGCGCCCGACGTGCGCGAGCCGCTTGGGTTGCGCGACCGCGCCATGCTGGAGACCTTGTACGCCACCGGTGTGCGTGTCTCCGAGCTCGTGGGCCTGCGGCTCCTGCACGTGAGCCTGACGGAAGGGGTGGTGCGTGTCGTGGGCGGCAAGGGCGGCAAGGACCGGCTCGTGCCGCTGGGTGAGGAGGCGGCGCACTGGCTGGCGCGGTATCTCGCCGAAGCGCGCGGCGCGCTCCTGGGCGCGCGCGCATGCGACGACGTCTTCGTGACGGCGCGCGGCGAGGGCATGACCCGCCAGGCGTTCTGGCTCATCGTCAAGAAAGCGGCGGCGCGCGCCGGCATCGACGCACCCCTGTCGCCGCACGTCGTGCGCCACGCGTTCGCCACGCATCTGCTCAACCATGGCGCCGATCTTCGCGTCGTGCAGCTGTTGCTCGGTCACGCCGACATTTCCACCACCCAGATCTACACTCACGTTGCTCGCGAGCGCCTGAAGCAGCTGCACGCGCAACACCATCGCGCGGATGATTCCTCATGTCCAAGTCCCGTCACGTCTCGGCCACGCCAGCCACCGATCTCCTGCGCCGCCAGCGCGTTGCCTTCACCGAACACGTCTACGACTACGTCGATCACGGTGGCGCACGCGAGTCCGCCCGTCAGCTCGGACGCGACCCGCACGAGGTCGTGAAGACGCTCGTCATGGAAGATGAGAAGGCCCAGCCGCTCATCGTGCTGATGCATGGGGATTGCGAGGTTTCGACCAAGAATCTCGCCCGGCAGGCGGGCCGCAAGCGCATCCAGCCCTGCACCCCCGAGGTGGCCCAGCGGCATTCCGGCTACCAGGTGGGTGGCACATCGCCATTCGGCACGCGGCGCGCGATGCCGGTGTTCGTCGAAGCGTCCATCCTCGACATGCCGGACATCCTGCTCAACGGGGGGCGTCGGGGGTATCTGATCGGCATCGATCCGAAGGTGCTGACCGAACTGCTGAAAGCCACGCCGGTGACCGTCAAGCTCGAGGACGACTGACGGCGCCGCGGCCCCCCCCCCCATTGCATTGCGTATCGGCAGGTCTAGAGTACCGGCGGCCGCTCGTGGCCATCACACAACCCTGGGAGTTGCTGTCATGTCGTTACAACGCACGGATGATGCGGGCAAGCTGGTACTGCGCCTCACGATCGGTATCCTGGTACTGCTCCACGGTCTGGCCAAGCTCATGAACGGCATCGGGCCGATCGAGGGCATGCTGGCCGCCAAGGGTTTGCCGGCCTTTCTGGCCTGGGGCGTCTACGTGGGCGAGGTGCTGGCCCCGGTGCTGCTCATCATCGGCATCTATACGCGCTGGGCAGCTCTGCTGGTGGCAGTCAACATGCTGGTCGCGATCTTCCTCGCGCACAGCCAGCAACTCTTTTCGCTGGGCAATGGCGGCGGCTGGTCGCTTGAACTCCAGGGCCTGTTCCTCTTCGGTGCCTTGGCGGTGGCGCTCCTGGGTGCCGGTCGCTACAGCGTCGGCGGCAACGGCCCGGGCAACTGACAGTGGCATCGTGAAGCCCCTGTCATCAGACGGGGCTTGCCGCTGCCGCGTCGGCACGCGGTGTAAGGTAGAGGGCCGTGTGCATGCGCCACGGCCCTTGCCGTATCTGCCTCCGATTCGCCATGTCCCGACTCCCTTATATGCCCTCGTACCCTGACCATGGCCAGCCCGACTGGAATCTGACCGGGCTGGTGCAGGCCTTGCGCACGTCGCGCGAACATACCCACAAGGTGCGCCATCGCGGCCGCTTGCGCGAACTGCCGTCGCGCGCGGTGCTGCAGGACATCCTCCACGGGCTCGCCTGTGCCATGTTTCCCACGCACTACGGCGAGACGGATCTCACGGACGAGAGCATCGACTACTTCGTGGGCAATACGCTCAATCGCACGCTCAATGCGTTGCGCGGGCAGTTGCGGCGCGGTTTGCTGTTTCTGTCGGACGACGACGCTTGGACGAGCGAGGCGCTCGATGCCAAAGCGGTGGAAGTCACCCGCCATGTCGCCGATACATTGCCCGAGGTGCGCGCGTTGCTCGTGAGCGACCTGCGCGCCGCCTTCCAGGGCGACCCGGCAGCGCACAGCATCTCCGAGATCCTGCTGTGCTACCCGGGCTTTCTGGCCATCACGTATTACCGCCTGGCGCATGTGCTCTATGCGCAGGGCATTCCGCTACTGCCTCGACTGATGACGGAAATCGCGCACTCCAAGACCGGGATCGACATCCATCCCGGAGCCACGGTGGGACATAGCTTCTTCATCGACCATGGCACGGGGGTGGTCATCGGCGAAACCACGATCATTGGCAATCACGTACGCATCTATCAGAACGTGACGCTGGGGGCGAAGCGTTTCCCTGCCAACGAAGACGGCTCGCTGCAAAAGGGCGCGCCGCGTCACCCCATCGTCGAAGATGACGTGGTGATCTATGCCGGGGCCACCGTCCTGGGTCGCGTGACCATTGGCCAGGGCTCCACGATCGGGGGCAATGTGTGGTTGACGCAAAGCGTGCCCGCCAAGAGCAGCATCACGCAGGCACAGATGTGTCGTGACTAGGATGCGACGGATCTGGCACGTTTTGTGCTGGGTCCCGTCGCATGTCAGCTCCTGAATCCGAGGTGCCGCTGCCGCGGCGTCGGCGTTATCGCGACTGGGTCCGCCAGCGGTTCCAGCGCAACCGGGTCACGCGCCTGGAAGCTACCACCCTCACCGAGATGCTTGACCGCCTGGAGTTCGCTGAACGCGACAATGACCAGGTGAAAGTCGATGCGATGCTCGACATCATAGGTCGCCGCTCCTTCGGGCCATTGCTGCTGCTTCCCGGCTTGCTCGTGCTGTCGCCCTTGAGTGGCGTGCCGGGCGTGCCCTCGCTGGCTGGCTTGATGGTGCTGCTGTTGAGCGTGCAGCTCCTGATCGGCCGCCAGCATTTCTGGATGCCGCAGTGGCTGCTCAATCGGTGCGTGTCCCATCAGCGCCTGCAGCAGGCCATGCGATTCACGCGCCCGGTGGCCCGCTGGATCGACCGACTGTTGCGCCAGCGTCTCACGTTCCTGGTCGAAAGCTATGCGGTATATTTCGTCGCGGCCATGTGTTCATTGGTGGCTCTCACAATGCCACCGCTCGAACTGTTGCCTTTTGCTGCCACGAGCGCAGGCGTGGCCATTACGGCGTTCGGCCTGGCCCTGATAGGGCGCGATGGGCTGATGGCGTTAGTGGCCCTGGGATTCTGCCTCGGCTGTGGATTCGTCATGCTCCACGCCTTTACCTGACGGATTGACGCGAACAGACGAAGACGGGGCGCCAAGCGGCGCCCCGTCTTTATTCAGAGCCGCGAGTGCCCTGTCCCCATCGCGCCATAGGCGGGAGACGGCTCCACGACGGCCTTGAGCTTGCGGCCAGCCCCGTAGCGCAGCCAGTACTCCCGAGTAAATGCCGCGCCATAGAAGAACAGCAGCGACGAGAAGTAGATCCAGAGGATCAGTGCAATCACCGAGCCGGCCGCACCGTAGGACGACACCAGCGTGCCCTGGCTCAGGTAGTAGGCGATCCCCACCTTGCCGAGCACGAAGAGCACGGCCGTCAGCAGCGCACCCGGCAGCACATCGCGAAAGCGCATCTTCACGCTCGGCAGCGTCTTCAACACGATCGCAAAGAGCATCACGAAGACGGCGAACGAGAATGCGTTGGAGATCACGCGGGCGAGGATCGTGAAGAACTGCTCATTGAAGAGCGCCGCCCAGCGGGTCTGCAAGGCAGCTATCACGGCATCGATGACGACGGAGATGAGCAGGAACAACGAGAGCGTCACGACGATGCCGAACGAGAGCACGCGGCTCATGGCCGTGGCACGAAGGCCCGCCTGCGCCAGGAGGTCCACATCCCACATGTCGTCCAGGCTTGCCTTCAGCTCGGCGAACGCCGTGGTCGAGGAGAACACCAGCAGCACGATGGAGATCAGCGCGGCGATAAGGCTGCCCTCAGACCACTGCGCGCTTTCCAGCACCGTGCGGATTGCCTGCACGCTCTGTTCGCCCGCATAGAGCCCGATCTGCGCGAGCAACTCTGTCCGTATGGCATCCTCGCCGTAAAACCATCCCCCGATTGCGATCACCAGCAACAGCATGGGGGCCAATGAGAACACCATGTACAGCGCGAGCGCCGCGCCCTTGCTCGAGGCACGCTTGTCGATCCAGCGTTGCGCGGCATCGATGAAGACCGCCAAGGGACCAAATTCGCGCACACGGCGCAGCCATCCTGCCTGCATGAGTCAGCTCCTTACTTCACCACGCCGCAGGCGATGCGAGCCCCGCCACCGCCCAGCGGCTCGGGATGATCGTCATGGTTGTCACCACCCGCATGCACCATGAGGGATCGGCCCTGAATCTCCTTGAGGTCTTTCAGCCGCGGCGCCAGGACAGGCTGGACGGCCTGGCCCTGGTCGTTGACGTAGAGCGCGGGCAGGTCGCCCAAATGGCCATCCCCCCAGGGCGCGCCATGGCGGCCTGTCTTCTGCGGGTCGTAGTGCCCGCCCGCTGCGCCCGCCGGAGTTACCTTGCCGTCCGTGGTTTTGGCGTCGCAGCTGGGGTTCTCGTGAATGTGAAAACCGTGGATGCCTGGCGTGAGTCCGGTGAGCTTGGGCGTGAACACCAGGCCGTATTCCGTAGCGGTCACCGTGACCGACCCGAGGGAATCGCCTTGACCCTTGTCTGTCGCGGCATGAATGGGCACGGTGACATCCGCCATGGCGGTGCCGGCAGCCAGCGTCATGCCGGCGAGAGTGAGGATCCAACGGGTCATGGACAGGTCCTTGGTGAAGAGGTCAGGGGCGTTGGCCGGAAGCGTCAGGGCCGGGCGTACCGGGCAGGTCCCGGGCCGGCGAGCCGGCAATGGTGCTGGGGCGCGCGCGCACGTCATCGGGCGACGGGGGTACCGGATCGGGATCGACCGGGATCGGTGCGTCGGGAGTATCGGGTTCGACGGGTTGGTGGGCCATGCCAGTCTCCTTGAGAGGGTGTGCTCTCGTAGAGCAAGCGGCGTGCCCCCCAGGTTGAATCATGCCTTGTCCGCGAATGCCTTGAGCAGATCCTGCGTGACGGTTTGCGCCGCACCGGCGTAGTCTGCCCACGGGTCCGTCCATTGGGCGAGCAGCGTGGGCACGTTGCGGATGTTGAAGACGGCGCCGCGCAGATCACGGCTTGGCGCCAGGTCTTCCCAAGCCAGAGGCAGGGAGACAGGGGCCCCTTGCCGGGCGCGCGCCGCGAAGGCCGCGATTGCCGTGGCATTCTCGCCGTTGCGCAGGTAGTCGATGAAGATGCGGCCCTGGCGGCGCGCCTTGCTCATGTTCGCGGTATAGCGATCCGGCATGAGCCCGGCCAGGTGCCGCGCGAGCCCTCCAGCAAACCGCTTGGCCGCATCCCAATCCAGCGTACGACGAATCGGTGTCACCACGTGCAGCCCCTTGCCGCCCGTCGTCTTGAGAAAGGGGACCAGGCCGATCTCGCGCAGCAGGGTTGCCGTCAGCTGGGCGGCTTCCACGAGCGCGGGCCAATCGACACCGGGGCCAGGGTCCAGATCGAGCGTGAGGCGATCGGCACGATCGGCCTTTGGCAGCGTCGAACCCCACGTGTGTAGTTCGATGACGCCGTTCTGTGCGAGCGCGACCACGCCCTTGGGCGCGGCCACGAGGATGTGCTCGCCGTCGCGACGTATGCCGGCGGGCAGCCGCTGAGCGATGTGCTTCTGGAAGAAGCATTCCGCCTGGGTGCCTTCGGGGCAGCGCAGCATCGCCAGGCGACGCCCCCGCAGGTGTGGCATGAGGTATTCGCCCACGGCCTCGTAGTACGTGGCCAGATCCAGCTTGTCGATGTCGGGATCCCGAAAGAGCAGGCGATCCGGGTGGGTGATGCGCACACCCGCCACCGGGTTCGGGCGTTCTGCGCCGCGGCCTCGCGATGGCCGGGCGGCGCTGTCGGGTCGGGCCGCGGTGCTGCCGCGACGGGTCGTGGTGCGGCGCCCGGTGGCGGCCGCGGATTCCGCAGGGTCATCTGCCGGCGGCGGGGCCGCTGTCTCGCGTCCCACGTCGCGCGCGGGTTTGTCCTGCCGCAGCCCGGCGAAGCTCGCCTGGCGCAGCACGTTGTCGCTCGTCCAGCCCGCGAACTCGGCTTCCACCACCAGCGTTGGCTTGACCCAGAAGATGTCGCGTGGCCCGCCGGTGGCGAAGCGGCGCTGGTTGGGCGGCAACGGGGCGGAAAAAGGGCTCGTCGCCACGGTGATCTTGCGCAGCCTCGCATGCAGGGAATCCAGCGTGTCGCTGTCGAACCCAGTGCCGATACGCCCGGCGTAGACCAGCTTGTTGCCCTCGCGTACGCCGACCAGCAAGGCGCCGAAGCCGGTGCGGCTGCCCGCGGGACTGGTGTAGCCGCCGATCACGAACTCCTGGCGCGGCCGGCACTTGAGCTTCACCCAGGTGGACGAGCGTGCCGCGGTGTAGGGCGCATCGGCCTGCTTGGCGATGAGCCCTTCCAGTCCAAGCCGGCACGCCTGGTCCAACGCCTCCTGCGCACTGGCGGCATCCGGCGCGTCGATGCGGTCGGTGAAGCTGATGGGGGCCCCTTCGATGGCGGCAATCAGGGTCTGCAATTGCGCCTGGCGGTCCTCCAGGGGCAGCGCGCGCAAGTCCTTGCCGCCCCAATAAGGCAGATCGAACGCAATGAAGTGCAGCGTGTCCGCCCGCGCATCCAGGGCATTCTGCAGCGCCTGGAATTCCGTCTTGCCGTTCTCGCCGAAGACCACGACCTCGCCGTCGATCCAACCTCGGCCGAGGTCCAGCGCGGCGATGGCGTCAGAGAGTGGCTGCATGCGCGCTGTCCAGTCCTTGCCGGTGCGGCTGATCCAGCGAACGTCCTTGCCGTCGATACGGCACAGCATGCGATAGCCGTCGTACTTCAGCTCATAGCGCCAACCCGGGCCGGGCGGCGGGGCGTCGACCAGCGTCGCGAGTTGGGGCGTCAGGCGCTCAGGCAGGGGCGCTCGCTTGGCCTTCGGCGCACGACGCGGGGCCGTCTTGTCAGGCGCTTTGCTGGCGGCATGCGATGGCGCCTTCGCCGAGCCGGCATCGGCCGGCTGCGACGCCGTCACGGGCGTGATCGCTTCCGCATCATCGCCGGGCACGACGAATTCATCGTCGCGCTTGCGCAGCAGCCAGGATTTGCCGCTGCGACCGGTACGGATCAGGATCCATTCGCCTTGCAATACCCGACCTTGCAACGTGAAATGCAGCCGCCCCTTGTCCAGTGCGGCGGCAGGATCGGCATCGATCGGCGCCCAGGTCCCACCATCCCAGATGTCGACATGGCCGGCGCCGTAATGGCCTTCGGGGATCTCGCCAGCGAAGGTCGCGTAGTCGATCGGATGGTCTTCCACGGCCACGGCCAGGCGCTTGGCGGCAGGGTCTCGCGATGGCCCCTTGGGCACGGCCCAGCTGCGCAGCACGCCATCGAGTTCCAGCCGGAAATCGTAGTGCAGGGCACGGGCTTCGTGGCGCTGCACGACGAAGATCGGTGCCTGCGCCTGACGTCGCTTGCCTGCGCGCTTGCCGCTAGGCTCGGCCGTCGCCGAGAAATCGCGCTTGTCGCGGTAGGCAGTGAGGGCATCCCTGGCCATGCGTCACTCCGCTCAGGCGGCGCGCCGACGCGGGGCCGTCGTCTTGGCGGGGCGTTTTGCCGGTGCCGCACGCTCAGATGCTGTCTTCGCGGGCCGCTTGGCCGCACGCCTGCCTGCCGCCTTGGCCGCTGTCTTGGTGGCTGTCTTGCGCGCCGTCGACTTGCCAGCGGATTTGCCGGCCGCCTTCGTCGCCCGCTTGCGCACGGGGGTCGCGTCCGCGTCGTCCGATGCGCTTGCCTTTCGGCCCCGGCGCGGGGTGGCCTCCTCGTCGTCATTGGCGGCGGACTTGCGCCCCGTGCGGGATTCGATGCTCTGCTTGAGCATGGACACCAGATCGATCACCTTGGCGCTGCTGCGCGTGCTCGGGGCATCGCGGGAGGGTTCGGTGAGGGTGTGGGTCTGGCCCGCATCGATCTTCTCTTCGATGCGCGCGAGCAGATCCTCGCGATAGGCATCGCGGAATTGCGAGGGCTCCCAGGCTTCGGTCATGTCGTCCACCAGCCGACGCGCCATGTCCGCCTCGCGGCTGGAGATGCCGGCCTTGTCGAGGTTGCCTGCGGGCACGTCCAGGTCGTCGCGGGCAATGATCTCGTCGGCATAGCGCATGGTGTTGAGCACCAGCATGTCATCCACCACCATGACGGCCGCCAGGTGCTGCTTGGTGTGCAGGATCACGTTGGCAATGCCGATGCGGTCGGCCTTGCGCAAGGTTTCGCGCAACAGCACATAGCCCTTGGTGCCGCGCTTGTCCGGCACCATGTAGTAGGGCGTCTCGAAGTAGTAGGGCGGCAGTTCCTCGGCCTTGACGAAGCACACGATCTCGACCGTCTGCGTGGCCGTCGGGTTTGCCTGGCGAAAGTCTTCGTCGCTCATCAGCACGTATTCGCCCTTCTCGTACTGATACCCCTTGGCGATGTGCTCGGATTCGATGGTCTTGCCGGTGACCTTGTTGATGCGCTGATAGCCCACCGGCGCCATGTCGCGCTTGTCGACCCAGTCGAAATCGAGATTGGCGCGGCGTGCGCCGGGATGCAGCACGATGGGCACGTGCACCAGCCCGAACGAGATGGCACCTTTCCAGACGACGCGTGGCATGGCGATTCCTCCGACCGTTGTAGCGGCGCGCGCGTGCCGCTACCATGGCCGGGCGCCCATGAGGCGCTCAAGCAACCCACATGCCCACATTTGCCGGGCATCCGAGGAGTCAACGCCGTGATCGTCGTCCATCATCTGAACAATTCGCGCTCGCAGCGTGTGCTGTGGCTGCTCGAGGAGCTGGGGTTGCCTTACGAGGTCAAGCGCTACGAGCGCGATGCCAAGACGATGCTGGCGCCGCCTGAGCTGCGCCAGGTGCACCCGCTGGGCAAGTCGCCCGTCATCACCGATGGCGAGATCACGGTGGCCGAATCCGGCGCCATCCTGGAGTACCTGGTGGACAAGGCGGGCGGGCAGCTTCGCCCGGCTGCCGGCACGCCGGCGCATCGGCGCTACACCTACTGGATGCACTTCGCCGAAGGTTCGGCCATGCCGCCGCTCCTGCTCAGCCTGATCTTCGGCAAAATCCCAACGATGCCGATGCCATTCTTCGCGCGGCCGATCGCCCGTGCGATCTCCAACGGCGTGAAAGCACGCATGATCGAGCCCAACCTGCGCAACCAGCTCGCGTACATGGAATCGGAACTGGCGCTGCGCGAGTGGTTCGCCGGTGACGAGATGACGGCAGCGGACGTGCAGATGAGCTTTCCGCTGGAGGCTGCGGCGCAGCGGGCGGGGCTCACCGCGGCCACGCACCCGCGTCTGACGGATTTCCTTGCGCGAATTCACGCCCGGCCGGCCTACCGGGCAGCGCTCGAGCGCGGTGGGCCCTACGCCTTGATGGGCTGAGCGTCAGTGGCCGAGCGTCAGCGGCTGAAGGTCAAATGCAGGGCACCGTCATCAGGATCGGGAAACCAATCCAGACGGTGCCTGCGAGCCCCACGACGTTCAGAACGAACGTCGTGCGCCAGCCGAACCGCGTGGACGCGTCCTCGCGCGGGGTCATGCGCAGGTGTCCCAGCGACACCCATGTCATGAGCGCGAGCAGGACGAGATGCGCCACCCAGAGCACGACCAGCATCCAGTTGATGCCGTGCAGGCCGGCCAGCGTGACGTCGAACCAGCCCTGGGTGCAGGCGAGCGACATGCCGCCATACAGTACGACGAAGCACACGCTCCAGACAATGACGCCGCCGGTCATGATGAGCAGCGAGACGGGGCCGCGCGGAAACGTGCTCATCGTGCCCCCAGCGGAAAGCCGTAGAGGGCGACCAGGGCGATGACGCCGGCCGCCGCGGTGTAGCGCCACCAGGTGCGCGCGATGACGAACTCCAGGCGACGCATGGCCGAGATGAACCCATGGCGGCAGCGCTGCGCGGCGAAGCCGGTCATCAGCGCCCCGATCGCGCAATGCAGGGCCATGTAGTAGCAGAGCACCGCGCTGATGGCGGCGTAGGCGTGGCCCGTGGGCGCCGGCAGCGCGAGACTGGGCAGCAGGCCGAAGGCCAGCGCGCCAACCACGCTGCCCGCGGTGGCGAGCCAAGCCAGCGTGGCGCCGGCCCCGACTCGACCTGCGCCGACACGGGCCAGGCCCAGGCTGGACGTGCCGAGCGCGACGGCGAGCCCGCTCGCGGCCAGAAGCGGCAGCCACGGCGAGGGATCGATGAACGCCGGTGGGGGCCAGTTCGGTGCGATGGTCCACAGAAACACATAGCCAAAGAGCAGGCACGCGAAGAGCGTTCCGTCGGCGGCCAAGGTGTAGATCGTGCCAGCGCGCCCGGGGCTGCCTTCCGGATCACCATGGTGAGGCAGCAGCATCAGCCCCTGGCCGACGTTGACCGGCACCGGATCCTCACGTACGCCGGTGCTCCACGCCCAGCGCAGGAAGAGGGCGGCCACGGCGAACGGAAAGAGGGCGGCAAGCCAGTAGACCTTGAAGAGCACGGCGAGAAAAAAGCCTCCCGTGAGCAGCGTGCCGATGATTGGCATGCGGCTGGGGCCGGGCAGGATCACGAGGTGCCGTGCCTCGCCGGTCAGAACGTCCACGCTGATCGTCTCGCGGCGCGTGGGCAGAGCGCTCCCTGGATAGTGTTTGCCAGCGGCCAGTTCGGGCGCCAGATCGGGGTGGTCCCACAACGGGGTGCGCGAGGTGACGTGTGGCTGGGCGCCGATGTTGTAGGGCGCCACCGGGGTCGCCGTCGTCCACTCCAGCGTGTCGGCCCCCCACGGGTTGCGCACAGCGGCGCGTCCCATGCTGCCCTGCAAGAAGATGTCGAGCACCAGCAGGCCGAAGCCGATCGCCTGCAGGAAGCCGCCGATCGAGGACACCAGATTCAGCACGTCCCAGCCCAGGTGACCGTCGTAGACGTAGACACGTCTAGGCATGCCGAGCAGCCCGGTCAGATGCATGATGAGGAAAGTGGCGTTGAATCCGATGAAGATCATCCAGAACGCCCACTTGCCCATGGTCTCCGAAGGCATGCGCCCCGTCACGTGGGGCAGCCAGTAGTAGATCGCCGCCATCACGGGGAAGACCATGCCGCCCACCAGCACGTAATGCAAGTGCGCAACCACAAAGTGCGTGTCGTGCACCTGCCAGTCGAACGGCACCAGCGCCACCATGACGCCAGTGAGCCCGCCCATGACGAAGATCGTGAGAAAGCCGAAGAGATACAGCATCGGCAGGCGAAATACCGGGCGGCCCGACCACAGCGTGGCGATCCAGGCGAAGAACTGGATGGCCGTGGGCACGGCCACGAGCATGCTCGCGGCCGAGAAGAAGATCTGGCCCAGATACGGGATGCCCACCGCGAACATGTGGTGCACCCAGAGGCCGAAGCTGATGAAGCCGGTGGCGAGCGCACTACCCACGATCCACGTGTGGCCGACCAACGGGCGGCGCGCGAACACGGGAAGAATGGTGGACACCATGCCGGCTGCGGGCAGGAAGATGATGTAGACCTCAGGGTGGCCGAACAGCCAGAACAGATGCTGCCAGAGGAGAGGGTCGCCGCCGCGCGCGACCTCGAAGAACGGCCAGCCGAAGGCGCGCTCGATCTCAAGCAGGATGCTGCCAAGGATGAGTGGGGGAAAGCCGATCAGGATCATGCCGGCGGTGACTAGCATGTACCAGGCGAAGATCGGCATCGAGCGAAGGCCCATGCCGGGCGTGCGCAGCCTCAAGATAGTGACCACGATCTCGGCCGCGCCGCAGATCGCCGAGATCTCGGCGAAAGTGACGCCGATCAGCCAGATGTCAGCCTGGATGCCGGGTGTGAACTCCGTGCTCGAGAGCGGCGTGTACATGAACCATCCGCCGTTGGGCGCAAGCCCCAGCAGGAGGGCCGTGATGAGAATGATCCCGCCCGACACGTAGCACCAGTAGGCGTAGGCACCGAGGCGCGGGAAGGCGAGATCGCGCGCGCCCATCATCTTGGGCAGCAGGTAGAGCGCAATCCCCTCCAGCACGGGAATGGCAAAGAGGAACATCATCACCGTGCCGTGCATGGTGAAGAGCTGCGCGTAGAGTTCGTTGCCCAGGAAGGCGTTGCCCGAGGTGGCGAGTTGCGCGCGGATCAGCATGGCGAGCACGCCGCCGATCAAAAAGAAGATCAGCGCCGTGACGACGAACCGCTGGCCGATCGCCGTGTGGTTGACGGCGCAGAAGATGCGCGCGAGCCCGTGCTGGGGATCGTTCCAGATCGCCTGAAGGCGGTGATGGCGGGCAATGGGCGACAACGGTTCGGTCACGGGAGGCTTTCCAGGAAGGTGGCGATGGCCTCGACGTCCTCGCCGGACAGGTTCTGGTCGGGCATGAGATTGCCGGGCTTGCGCGCCTGCGGGTGGGCAAGCCAGTCGCGCAGGCTCTCGGGTGTATTGGGCAGGGTGCCCGCGGCGAGCGTGCCGCGCAGGCCGAGATCCGCGAGGTTGGGACCCGGCTGCGCGCTGCGGCTGGCGGGATCCAGGCTGTGACAGGCCAGGCAGTCGCGCGCGAAGGCCTGGGCACCATGAGTCGTCATGTCCGCCGTGGCGGCGGGCGTCACCAGGGCACGCATCCGCTCGTCCAGGCCGGCCTCGTCATGAGCGTGGATGACCAGGCGCATGCGGGCGTGCTGCGCGCCACAGAATTCCGCGCAGACCCCGTGGTAAGCGCCGGGCGCATCGGCGCGCAGGCGCACGACGTTGGTGCGTCCCGGAATGGCGTCGATCTTGCCGCCCAGGCGGGCGCCCAGAAGCTGTGGATCACGTCGTTCGTGCTGACGTGTACGTCGACGAAGCGGCCCGCCGGGATGTGGATCTCATTGGCGGAATACCGAGGCCCACCCGGTGCGTCCAGGTAGATGACCTCCCACCACCACTGGTGCCCGCGCACCTCTACCCGATACACCGGCTCCTTCGTCGGTAGCGGCAGCATGGACTGTCCGGCGTTGATGCCATAGATCAGCAGGGCGAGCGTCGTACTGATGGGCAACACGAGCCCACCACCGATCAGCAGCCAATTCCGTGGCGCCTTGCCCGTGCGGCGCCGGTGCATACCGGCATAGAGCGCGAGAACGACTACGAGGAGCCAGACGAGAATGCTGCCGAAGAACATCACCCACCAGACCTGGGCGATGTCGGCGGCGGCGGGGCCGGCAGGATCGAGCGTGGACAAGGGTTGACGAATGCAACCGCTTAGCAGGGGCAGGGCGGTGAGGCCGGCGACGACATGACGAGGAGGCATCAGGAATGTTCCTTGCAGACGGCGCCCGTTACGCCGGGTGCATCTGTGTTCGGCGACGATTCCGCCCGCAGGAGACTCATGGAACGATTTGGCAAGCCCCTCCCGCCTGGCTCCGGCACACTGGTCGCGTTTGCCCGCCACCCGTTGCACCCCATGCTCGTCACCTTTCCCATCGCGTTTCTGCTCGGCGTGCTGGGGACGGACCTCGCTTTCTGGTACACGGGCGACGCCTTCTGGGCGCGCGTCTCGCTTTGGCTGGTTGGCGCAGGGGCCTTCATGGGCATCCTCGCCGGCATCGCCGGCACCGTGGAGTTGTTGTGGGTGACCGAGATCCGACGCCGTCCGGCGAGCTGGAACCACTTCGTGTTGGCCGTCGCGCTGCTGGCCACGGCCGTCATCAACTGGGTGATGCGCTTGGCCGACCCGGTGGGCAGCATCATGCCAACGGGGCTGTATCTGTCAGCGCTGGGTGCCGTACTGGTCGGAGCGGCGGGGTGGCTGGGTGGCAAGCTGGTGTTCGAACACCAGATCGCCGTGGACAAGGGCGAGGACCACGACACCGATCCGCTCGACCTGGCGGACGACAGCTCGCGCTGAGCGCGGCCCTGAGGCGGCGCGCTCATGCGCCGCTGCTCCACAGGGTCGGCTTGGCAAGCACCAGCCACAGCACCGTGCTCACGAGCACGAACGGCACCAACACCAGCGCAATGTGAAAGCTGCGTCGCTCGATGTGTTCGCCCCGCTCGAGCTCCACGACACGCCGCCCGCAATACACATGAAAGAATCCCATGCCCGCGACCACCGCGAGTTTGGCGGGCAACCACACCCCCTGGATGGCTGTCGCGTAAACCAGGATGGTGCCAGTGATGATCGCGAGCACCGCTGCAGGTGACGTGATCACGATGAAGGTGAAGCGGGTGATGATGCGCATCCGGTGACGTTCGCGCGCGTCGGTGGCGCCGGCGTAATGGGCGAAGAGTGCCGGCATGTAGAAGAGGCCTGTGCACCACAGGATCAGAAAGATGATGTGCAAGGCCTTGAGCCACGCCATGTCGTCTCCAGCGAAAATGCCTTGTTTGGGCCGTCATGCTGCGCTGCACCAGCGCGGCTGGGAAACGCGGATAATGCGGATATTCCAGAGAACACGCTGCGAGGATTCCCCGCCATGAGCATGACCCAGGAGTTGATCAATCTGTTGCAGGTCGAGCCGTTGGAGCTCAACCTTTTCCGCGGCATCAGCGGCGACATCGGCAGCCGCGCGGTGTTCGGTGGCCAGGTTCTGGGCCAGGCCCTGGCGGCTGCGGCGCGCACCGTGGAGGAGGGGCGCGGGGTGCATTCCCTGCACGCCTACTTCCTGCGACCAGGCGACAAGCGCGCGCCTATCGTCTACGACGTCGACCGCATTCGTGACGGCTCGAGCTTCACCACCCGCCGCGTCGTGGCGATCCAGCATGGCCGACCGATCTTCAACATGTCGGCGTCCTTCCAGGTGTTCGAAGACGGTGCGGAGCATGCCGACGAGATGCCCGACGTGCCCGGTCCGGAAGGGCTGACGCCGGAATCCGAACTGCTGGCTGCGGTGATCGCGCGGCTGCCGGAAAAAGTGCGCTCGGCCTACGAGCGCGTGCGGCCGATCGAGATCCGTCCCGTGACGCGCTTCGATCCGTTGGCGCCCACGGCGCGTCCGCCGCTCTTCACGGCCTGGGTGCGCGCGGCCGACCCGCTGCCGGATTCGCCGGTGCTGCATCAGGCCATGCTGGCCTACACGTCGGATTTCTATCTGCTGCATGCTGCGCTGCTGCCCCATGCCATGAGCTTCTTCGACCCGGCGCTACATATCGCGAGCCTGGATCATGCGATGTGGTTCCACCGGCCGTTTCGGATGGACGAATGGCTCCTGTACGTCACCGAATCGCCTAGTGCCAGCAACGCCCGCGGTCTGTGCCGTGGCCGCTTCTTCACACGGGACGGGCGGCTCGTGGCCTCCACCATGCAGGAAGGCCTGATCCGCCTCGCGCCGCCCGCGTGATCAATCAGGCGTGCAGGCTCACGCCGACCGGAGAACGGCTGGGCAGCGGCACGTGATTCGGCCGCGGCGGTTCGACGTCGTCCGGCCGCCGGGCGGGTGCCTCGGTGGGCCGCTTGAGCACCGGCAATTCCAGCGGACGATCACCGAGATCGTCGTCGGGTCGCGCGGCGATCTGGTCTTCCCAGGGCAACGCGCGACGCGCGGCCGCCAGGCGACCTTGGGCGCGCTGGAGGGTGATTCGGGTGTACGAAGCGTGAAAACGGCTGGCCATCAAAACTCCTCATGCGGGGCGATCATCAAGGGTCGCCAAAGTGAACCGCTAATAGCAATCGATGTGCCTGGCCAGACTGCCTCCGCGCCACGCTATCGCGGCGGTGATGTCGATGCCTAAAACTGCGCGTAAATCTTACGTATCGTCGCGCATTTGTGCGCAATCGTCAGCGAAGTGATATTTTCCACTTGACATGGTCCTGGGCCACGTGCATAATGCGGCACGCTTTGGCTATCCGCTTCTCGGAAAGCACGCTGCCCCGGCAGCCCGGCGCCTGCGGTCTCCTACGACAATTCCCAGCCGCAAGCCCATCATCAAAGCGTCATCCGCGTTCGCTACGCTAGTGGCAGCGCCCATCGCCGATACCGTATTTGCGCCGCCAGCGTCGGAGCTTTCCGCTGCCTGTGTTCGGCAATGACGGTCGTGCCTACCTTCAGGATTGACAGTGAAGACCTTGTTTCCGCACCACCTCGTCCAGCGTCCGGCCGATGCCCCGCTGGATCATGCCCCCATCGATATCGGCGACCGCGTGACGGTGCAGCCGCTCGACGGGCCCCCGATCACCAGCACGGTGATCTTCAACACGCCGTTTCTCGGCACCACGACCTACACCGCCGATGCGGACGTGAGCGATGGGGAGGGCGAGATGCCCGTTCGCATTCGTCTGCGTTTTCGCCCTCAGGACATTCACGGCGTACAGCACGTGCGACGCTGCGCGGCCTGAGTTGACGTAGGCCCCTCCGATGGTGGAGCAGGGCCTGCTTCTCATGGGCGCGTGACGTAGCGAGCGCCCAAGCAAAAAGGGGTTGCACCGTAGTGCAACCCCTTCTTTTATTTGGCTCCCCGAGCAGGGCTCGAACCTGCGACCTGCGGATTAACAGTCCGTCGCTCTACCGACTGAGCTATCGGGGAAGAAAGAAAAAGATTATATCTGTCTTTTTCAAACTTGGCAAATCAGCGGAGAATTTTCTTTCGCTGCGTTGATCGGCGCTTGCTGTCGGTAACCCGCAATTGCCTATCAACTTCGTCAAGCAGGGGCGCATTATAGCGCATTTTTCTGGATTGCTTGCTGCTGTCTTTCCATAAAGTCTGCGAGCGTGTCGATACCGCGCAATTGCAGGATCGTGTTGCGCACCGCAGCCTCGACCAGCACCGCCAGGTTGCGCCCGGCGGCCACCGGCAGGACAACCTTGCGGATGGGCAGGCCCAGGACTTCCTGCGTCGTATCCTGCAGCGGCAGGCGCTCACGCTGTGCCTCCTCGGACAGCGCGCGCACGAGTTGCACGATGAGGCGCAACCGCATCTTGCGCCGAACCGAGCTCTCGCCAAAGATGGTGCGTACGTCCAGCAGCCCCAGCCCGCGCACCTCGAGGATGTTCTGCAGCAAGGGGGGGCAATGGCCATCGATGATGCCCGGCGCGACATGCGAAAAATCGACCGCGTCATCCGCAACCAGACCATGGCCGCGCGAGACGAGCTCGAGGGCCAGTTCGCTCTTGCCCAGACCGGATTCGCCAGCGATCAGCACGCCAAGACCCAGCACGTCGATGAAGACGCCGTGCATGGTGACGGTGGGGGCAAGCGCGCGGCCCACATAGAGCCGCAGGATGTCGATGACCTCGGCTGCCTGCACCGGCGTGCTCAGCAGGGGAACCTCATGGTCATCGCAGAACTGAATGAGATCCGCCGGCGGAACGAGCGCGTCCGCGATGACGATGGCCGGCACGCCGCCCGTGACGAGATCGTCCAGGTGGTGCTGACGTCGATTGACGTCGAAGCGCGAGAAGTACAGCATCTCGCGCTGTCCGAACACCTGGATGCGGCTTGGGTGGATCAGATTCAGGTGGCCGACGCGGTCGGAGGGGGCAAGGTAGTCGTTGCCCAGCGTACGCTGGTCACCGGCTTCGCCGCCCAGCCAGCGCAGCGAAAGCTTGCTTGCATTCTCGTCCGCCAGCGTGCGGATGGTCAGTACCGGCAACCCGGTCATCGCATCAGTAACAGGTGGCCGGCTGCCAGCCTGCCAGCAGGGCGTGGACTGCCTGCGGATCGGTGGCTTCGCACAGGGCCGTGCGCAGATCCTTGCTGGAGAGCATGTGGGCAAGCTCAGCCAGGATCTCGAGATGCTGTTGCGTGGCCACCTCCGGCACCAACAGGAACATCAGCATGCGCACCGGCTGACCATCCGGGGCGTCGAACGGCACGGGCTGCGCCAGGCGGATGAAGGTGGCGAGCGCCTCGTTCAAACCCTTGATGCGACCGTGCGGCACAGCGACGCCGTGGCCCAGTGCAGTGGAGCCCAGGCGTTCGCGGGCAAAGAGACTGTCAAACACGGCCATCCGGGCAAGCCCGTGATGGTTTTCGAACAACAAGGCGGCATGCTCGAACGCGCGTTTCTTGCTCGTGGCCGGCAGGTCCAGCACGACGTTGGACACCGGGAGAATGCGGGAGATCAGGCTCATGGGGGCAAATTGCTTCACTGCAGCAAAAAACCATTATAGGAGAAGCCGTGCGCTGCGATAAGGCTTTGTAACATGATCGTGATCGCAGGGGTGGGCTCCAAAGACAAAAGGCAGGGGGAGCACGAAGCTCCCACATCTGCCTGTCTACAGCATGCCGTCAGGACGGCGTTGGCGCTTTGCGCCGTCGGCTCTGGGCCGTTATGCCAGTAATCTGTGGAGGGCCGCTACGGCTGTAGCTCCACGTATTCTTCGACGATCGGCTGGCGCTTGATGGCATCAGGCGTGTGCGTCTGAGCTTTATCCTTGTACTTCACGACTTGGCGGTCGAGCTTGTCGATCAGGAGGTCGATCGCAGCGTAGAGATTTTCGTCCGTGGCCTCGCAGTGGATGTCCTTGCCACGCACACGGACTGTGACGTCCGCAGTGTGCCGCAGCTTGACGGCGGAAAGGATGACTTGCGCGTCGATGATGTGATCGAAATGTCGCAATACCCGGTCCAGCTTGGTCGTCACGTATTCCCGAATGGCGGGGCTCACGTCCAGCTGGTGTCCGCTGATGCTCAGGTTCATAGAATGACCTCCTGTGCTTGAGTTGGCGTGCGGTGCGGTTGACCGCCAGGGCACCGCACGACTCTAGTCTAGCGAATACAGCCGCGAATGCAAGCTGACTACATGCGGAAATGTTCCCCGAGGTAAACACGACGCACCGCTGGGTCGTCGACGATTTCATCCGGATGCCCAGAGGTGAGCACCGAGCCTTCGCTGATAATGTAGGCACGATCGCAGATACCGAGCGTTTCACGCACGTTGTGATCGGTAATCAGAACGCCGATGTTGCGACTCTTCAAAAAGCGGACGATGCGCTGGATCTCGATCACCGCGATCGGGTCCACGCCGGCGAAGGGCTCATCGAGCAGGATGAAGCGAGGATTGGTGGCCAGTGCGCGAGCGATCTCGACGCGGCGGCGTTCGCCGCCCGACAGCGAAATGGCGGCGTTGCTGCGGATGTGTTCGATCTGCAGCTCGGCGAGGAGGCCGTTCAGGCTCTCGTCGATGGCCTGACGCGACAGCGTGCGGCCCTCCGGCGTGCGCTGCAGCTCCAGCACGGCGCGGATGTTCTGCTCCACTGAAAGGCGGCGGAACACGGAGGCGTCCTGGGGCAGGTACGACAGCCCCAGGTGCGCGCGCCGATGGATCGGCAGTGCCGTGATGTTTTGGCCATCGACTTCGATGCGCCCGGCGTCGGCGGCGACCAGGCCGACGATCATGTAGAAGCTTGTCGTCTTGCCCGCGCCGTTGGGGCCGAGCAGGCCGACGACTTCGCCGCTGCCCACGTCCAGCGATACGTCGCGCACCACCGTGCGCGTGCCGTAGGTCTTGCGCAGACCCGTGGCACTCAGTTTTCCCGACGCCATCACTGCGGCTTACCTCCGGGCGCGCAGGAATCGATCACGGCCTGGCTGGCCTGGCGCGACTGGATGACGGTGCGCACGCGACGGTTGGCCGTGCCGGCCTGCGGACCGCCACTGGCGGAGTAGGTGTCGTTGCCCTGGTTGTAGCGGATGCGCTCGCCGCGGATCTCGTCGAGCGTCCTGCCGCAGGCGAGGCGGCTCACCACTGCGTGGCCGATGAAGTCCAGGTGCTGGGCGCGGCTGTCGTACTCGGCGCGGTCGGCATAGCCTTCGACCGATTCCACGCCCTGCGCGGGCGATTGGCGCACGAAGACCTGCTTGCCGTCGGCCGCCGTCGCGACGGCGAACTGATCGCCCGCTTCGTTCTGGCGCAATTCCAGGCGGTGGGCGCGCAGGGTGAGCTCACCCCGGGTGAGCACCACATTGCCCGTGAACACGCTCGTCTGGCGCGTGTCGTCGTAATCGAGCTGGTCGGAATCGATCAGCGTGGGCACGTCCTGCTGCAGGGCTGGCGCAGGCGCGGCCGCGAGCGGCAGGGCGGCACAGCCGGCGAGCAGGGCAGCCAGGAGCGCGCGCGCAGGCGGATCGTGGGCGAGGCGAGGAGTGTGGGCATTCGCGTGAGCGGAAGGAAGGTGAGGGGCCTCAGCGTTCGGCCTCGGGGGTGCGCGGGGCGATCGTGACGCGGGCGTCCGAGGCCACGGCGAGTTGCCGGCTGGCATTGTCGTAGCGCATGCCGGTGCCGGTGATGCGGGAGCCGTCGCCGCGGATCACCGTGGCGGGCAGATCGGTGAAGGCGACGTCCTCGTTGGGGTGCAGGGTGATGGCCTCGCTCTGGATGGACAGGCCGGGTTCTTCCTGGTGGGGCGGGCGGCGGAAGTTCACGTCGCCCGTCATCACGATGCGGTCGCCGTCCTGATCCATGCGGCCGCGTTCGGCCGTGGCGATGGTGACGGAGCGGTCCGGCCGCTGGCTCACCGCGCGTGGCAGGTAGACCTCGTAGGAGTCGTCGTCGGGGAAGTGCTCGGCGCGCGGGCCTTCGAGGCGAGCGGCAGGCATGCCCGTCTCGTCCGTGCGCATCATCACGAAATTGTCGATGAAGGTGTCCATCTCGTGGGTGAGACGGCGCGGCGGATCCACCGGCACGGAGCGCCTGGCGTAATCCGAGGCCCACCAGGTGCTGCCGACCAGGGCGAGCAGCAGGAAGCCCGCGATGAGAGAAGTGAGGCGATCGCGCATCGCGCTATTGTAGCGAGCCGCCTGCGGCCACGACGCGCGAGCCCTGGCTCAGGACGGCGCCGAGCCGACCCTGTGCCGCCAGGATGAGATCGCACACTTCGCGTGCGGCACCCGAGCCGCCGGCGCGCTCGGTGGTCCAATGCGCGGCTTGCGCCACGTAGGAGGGCGCGGCGGGCACGGTGACGGCGAACCCGGCCTGGCGCATGGCCGGCAGGTCATTCACGTCATCGCCCATGAAGCCGGCATCCTCGGCGGTGAGCCCGAGCTTCTGGACCAGCGTCTGCAGCGCTTCGGCCTTGTCGTGGCTGCCTTGCACCACGTGCTTGATGCCCAGGTCCGCGGCACGGCGCGTGACCATGGCGCCATCGCGCGCGGTGATGAAGGCGACGGCCACGCCGCTCGCGGCGAGCAGGCGCAGGCCCTGGCCGTCCAGGACGTTGAAGCGCTTGACGGTCTCGCCGTGTTCGCCATACCAGAGCGAGCCATCGGTGAGCACGCCGTCGATATCGAAGGCCATCACGCGAACGCGCGCGGCGCGCTTGCGCACGGCCTCGGGCACGCGGGCAAGGATCAGGGCTTCGGCGGGGTGGGGGACGCAGAGCTTGGACATGGCGGGTGTTATACCACCTTGGCGGCCATCAGATCGTGCATGTGCAGTGCGCCGGCCAGGCGTCCATCGGCATCCACCACCAGCAGTTGCGAGAGTCGGTGCTCATCCATGGCCGCGGCGGCTTCGGCGGCGAGAACGTCGGGGGCGATGGTGCGAGGGCCTGGGGTCATGCCATCAGTCACGCGCATGCCGCGCAGGTCGCCCACTCGGGCGATGAGTCGGCGCAGGTCGCCATCCGTGAAGATGCCGAGCGCGCGGCCGTCCGCATCGACGACCGCCGTCATGCCCATGCCCTTGCGCGACATCTCGGCCAGGGCGGTGTTGATGTCGGCGTCGGCAGGCACCGTGGGCACGCGCTCGCCGCTGCGCATCACATCGCGCACGTGCGTGAGCAGGCGCCGGCCGAGCGCGCCGCCAGGGTGCGAGCGGGCGAAATCGGCGGAGCCGAAGCCGCGTGCCTCCAGGCAGGCCACGGCGAGCGCATCGCCCAGCGCCAGCGCGGCGGTGGTGCTCGCTGTCGGGGCGAGGTTGAGCGGGCAGGCTTCGCGGGCCACGCTGGTGTCCAGGTGCACGTCGGCCAGCTGCGCGAGGGGCGAGGCCGGATTGCCCGTCATGGCGATGATGCCGGCGCCCATGCGGCGCGCGAGCGGCAGGATGGTGAGAAGCTCTTCCGAGCTGCCCGAGTGCGAGAGCGCGATCACGATGTCTGCGGCAGTGATCATGCCCAGGTCGCCATGTACGGCCTCGGCGGCATGCACGAAGAAGGCCGGGGTGCCGGTGGAGGCGAGCGTGGCGGCGATCTTGCGCGCCACGTGGCCGGTCTTGCCAAGGCCGCTCACCACCACGCGCCCGGTGCAGGCCAACAGGCGCTGCGTGGCCTGGACGAAGGGCTCGCCCTGGCGCTGGGCCAGGCTGTGCACAGCGTCGGCCTCGATCTGGAGAGTGCGGCGTGCCGAGGCGAGGATGGCGTCGGCGGCGGGATTGGGCAAAGGGGTCGAAGACATGGGACGTATGTTAGCGAAACCGTCTCGTCGGTGCGCTATGCTGTCGTCTCTCTGTGCTGTCGTGTCCATCCGGAGGCTTGTCCATGGCGCACCCCGTCGGCGCGCGTCCGGCGGCCAAGCCGCCAAGGCGGCGCGATCGTTCCTCGCCAGGTCGGCGCGATCGCTCCTATCACCACGGCGATCTGCATCAGGCGCTCATCGCGGCCACCGAGGCCATTCTCGTCGAGCGCGGGGTGGATGGCTTCACGCTGCGTGAGGCGGCTCGCCGTGTGGGCGTGACACCGGCGGCGCCGGCGCATCACTTCGGCAGCGCGGCGGGGCTCCTGACGGAAGTCGCCCTGCTGGGCTTTCAGGCCTTGCATGATCACCTCATCGACGCGGCGAAAGCGGCCGGCGAGAGCCCAGCCGAACAGGCGCGGGCGCTTGGCCACGGGTATGTACGCTTTGCACGCGCCCATCCCGCCCGATTCCAGCTCATGTTCCGGATGAATCGCCTGCTCGAGGACGATCCGCGGCTCGTGGCCGCCTGTGGCGCGGCCGAGAGCGAGCTGGAGCGGGCCACGCGGGCGTATCGCGGGCTCGATGCCGACACGCCGCTGGATGCGCAGATGAAGGCCGAGATGCTGGGCGGCTGGTCGCTCGTGCATGGCTTTGCGCACTTGGCACTCGAAGGACGCTTCGATGACGCGGCCGGCGATGCGGACATCGAGACGTTTCTGCGCGATACACTGGACGCCATCCTGCGCCGGCATTTCCCCTGACGCGGCCTGCCGTCAGCCGGTGAGCCGTTTGCCGCTGCATCCGTGTTCACCGCTCGCCTTGCCGCGGGCATTTGTCTTCTTTCTTCATCATGCTGCCTTCCGTCGATTTCATCCGCGACCGCATCCGCACGGTTCCCGATTGGCCCCGCGAGGGCGTCACCTTCCGCGACGTCACGCCGGTCTTCCAGGATCCGCGGGCCTTTCGCGTGCTCGTCGACCTGCTGGTCTATCGCTACATGGACAAGAGGATCGACCTGATCGCGGGCATCGACGCACGCGGCTTCATCATCGGCAGCGTGCTCGCCTACGAGCTCAACCTGGGCTTCGTGCCGATCCGCAAGAAGGGCAAGTTGCCGTATCTGACGGTGGCCGAAGAGTACGAACTCGAGTACGGCAGCGCGGCCATCGAAATGCACACCGATGCCGTGTTGCCCGGTCAGCGCGTGCTGGTGATCGACGACCTCATCGCCACGGGTGGCACCATGCTGGCCGCCGTGAAGCTCCTGCAGCGCCTGCAGGCAGACGTGGTGGAGGCCGCCGCGATCATCGATCTGGACGGCCTGGGCGGCAGCGCCGCCGTGCGGGCGGCCGGTGTGCCCGTGTTTCCGGTGTGCGTATTCGGCGGCGAGTGAGCCGCTGAGGTGAGGGGCGCTGGCGCGATGCCAGCGGCTGTCCTAGTCGTCGGGTGACGGCGCGGTGCGCCGGCAGCTGGCCGGCGCACCGCGCCTGGCGGTCAGGCCGCCTTGCCCGGCATGGCGCGCAGCACGCGGCCCAGGTATGGCCCCGTGTGGCTTTCCTCGCTCGCGGCGACGTCTTCCGGGCGTCCCTGCGCCACGATGCGACCACCCCCATCGCCGCCTTCCGGCCCCATGTCGATCACCCAGTCCGCCGTCTTGATGACGTCCAGATTGTGTTCGATCACGACCACGGTATTGCCGGCATCCACGAGCTGGTTCAGCACGCCCAGGAGCATCGCGATGTCATGGAAATGCAGGCCGGTGGTCGGCTCGTCCAGGATGTACAGCGTGCGCCCCGTACCGCGCTTGGAGAGTTCCAGCGAGAGCTTGACGCGCTGGGCCTCGCCACCGGAGAGCGTGGTGGCCGACTGGCCGAGACGGATGTAGCCCAGGCCCACCGCGGTGAGCGTCTGCAGCTTGCGCGCGAGTGTGGGCACGGCCGAGAAGAACTCGACGCCCTCGTCCACGGTCATGTCCAGCACTTCGCTGATGCTGCGCCCGCGATAGCGCACTTCCAGCGTCTCGCGGTTGTAGCGCCGGCCGTGGCAGACATCGCAGGGCACGTACATGTCGGGCAGGAAGTGCATCTCCACCTTGACCACGCCGTCGCCCTGGCAGGCTTCGCAGCGTCCGCCCTTCACGTTGAAGCTGAAGCGGCCCGGATCGTAGCCTCGCGCGCGCGCCTCGGGCACGCCCGCGAAGAGTTCGCGGATGGGCGTGAAGAGCCCCGTGTAGGTGGCCGGGTTGCTGCGCGGTGTGCGCCCGATGGGGCTCTGGTCGACGATGATGATCTTGTCGAAGTGCTCCAGGCCTTCGATGCCCTGGTAGGGCGCGGGCTCGGTCTGGCTGTTGTGCAGGTGGCGCGAGACGGCGGTGGCCAGCGTGTCGTTCACGAGCGTGGACTTGCCACTGCCCGAGACGCCGCTCACGCACACCAGCGGCCGGTGGGAATGCGCAGGTCCACGGACTTGAGGTTGTTGCCCTGGCAGCCGGTGATGCTCAGCCAGCCGTTGTCCTCGCCGGCCTCGGACACCGGGCGCTGGCTGGCCTGCGTGATGTGGCGCGCGCCGCTCATGTACTGACCCGTGAGCGAGGCCGGGTCGGCGAGAATCTCGGCGGGCGTGCCCTGCGAGACGACCTGGCCACCGTGTTCGCCCGCGCCCGGGCCCATGTCCACCACGAAGTCGGCCGAGCGGATCATGTCTTCGTCGTGCTCGACGACGATGACGCTGTTGCCCAGATCGCGCAGGTGCCGCAGCGTGGCGATGAGGCGGTCGTTGTCGCGCTGGTGCAGGCCGATGGACGGCTCGTCCAGCACGTACATCACGCCCGTGAGCCCCGAGCCGATCTGGCTTGCGAGCCGGATGCGCTGGGCTTCGCCGCCCGAGATCGTATCCGCGCTGCGGTCCAGCGACAGATAGCTCAGGCCGACGTTGTTGAGAAAGGTGAGGCGCGCGAGGATCTCGCGCACGATGCGCTGGGCGATGTCCTGCTTGGCCCCGGCCAGCGTGAGCTGCTCGAACCAGTGCTGGCAGGCCGCGAGCGGCATGTGCTCCACGGTGAAGATCGGCAGGCCGCCGTCAGCCGCGTCGTGCGAGCCCACGCGCACGTTGCGGGCTTCGGCGCGCAGGCGCGAGCCGTGGCAGTCCGGGCACGTCTTGATGTTCCGGAACTTGCCGAGCTCCTCGCGCACCGTGGTCGAATCGGTTTCCTTCCAGCGGCGCTCCAGATTGTGGAGGATGCCCTCGAAGGGATGCGAGCGCACCGTGCTGCGGCCCTTCTCGTTCAGGTAGGTGAACGGGATCTCGCGCTCGCCGGATCCGTAGAGCACCACCTCGCGCACGGCCTCGGGCAACGATTCGAACGGCGTGGCCGTGTCGAACTCGTAGAAGGCCGCGAGGCTCGTGAGCATCTGGTAATAGAAGGAATTGCGCTGGTCCCAGCCGCGGATGGCGCCGGCCGCGAGACTCAACTCCGGGAAGGCGACGACGCGCTTCGGATCGAAGAAGCCCACGCTGCCCAGGCCGTCACAGGAGGGGCACGCCCCGACCGGATTGTTGAAACTGAAGAGGCGCGGCTCGAGCTCGGCCAGACTGTAGCTGCAGATCGGGCAGGCATAGCGGCTGGAGTAGAGGTGCTCATGGCCGGGTTCGTCCATCTCCAGCGCGATCACGCGGCCTTCGCCGATCTCGAGCGCGACTTCGATGCTCTCGGCCAGGCGCTGCTCCACGCCTTCGCGCACGCGCAGACGGTCGACGACGACGTCCACGTCGTGCTTGTCGTTCTTCTTCAGAGGCGCCAGCCGGTCGAGTTCGGTCATCTCGCCATCGACGCGCAGGCGCACGAAGCCGCGCGCCTGCAGACCGGCGAATTCGCCCTCGAAGCTGCCCTTGCGCTCGCGCGCGAGCGGGGCGAGCAGCGCAATGCGCGTGTCCGCCGGCAAGGCCATGATCGCGTCGACCATCTGGCTCACGCTGTGCGCGACCAGCGGCAGATTGTGCTCGGGGCAGTAGGGCGTGCCGACCCGGGCGTAGAGCAGCCGCAGGTAGTCGTGGATCTCGGTGACGGTGCCGACCGTGGAGCGCGGATTGTGGCCTGCGGCCTTCTGCTCGATGGAGATCGCGGGCGAGAGACCTTCGATGAGGTCGACCTCGGGCTTGTCCATGAGCTGCAGGAACTGCCGGGCATAGGCCGACAGGCTTTCGACGTAGCGGCGCTGCCCCTCGGCGTAGAGGGTGTCGAAAGCGAGCGAGGACTTGCCCGAGCCCGACAACCCGGTGATCACGGTGAGCTGCTGTCGGGGCAGATCGATCGAGATGTTCTTGAGGTTGTGGGTGCGCGCGCCCCGGATGCGTATGACGTCCATCGCGACTCGATTGGGCAAACCGCCGATTATAAAGCCCGGGGCGAGCGCGCGGCGAGCGGCGGGTACGCTTGGCTTGTTACTATAGCGCGCTGCGATTCCCACCCAGACCCTTCATGGCCACCGTTTCCCCCACCCGCATGACGAGCGCCGAGCGGCGCGCGAGCCTCGCGCTCGCGAGTCTGTTCGCCTGCCGCATGCTGGGCCTGTTCCTGCTGCTGCCCGTGTTCGCCGTGGCCGCGCAAGGGCTGCCCGGCGGGGATAGCCCGGCGGCCATCGGCCTGGCGCTGGGAATGTACGGCCTGTCGCAGGCCGTGCTGCAGATCCCGTTCGGGTTGGCGTCCGATCGCTGGGGGCGTCGCCCCGTCGTGCTGGCCGGGTTGGTGCTCTTCGTGCTGGGCAGCATTGTCTGTGCGCTGGCCGATGACGTCTTCTGGATCACCGTGGGACGGGCCATCCAGGGCGCAGGGGCGATCTCCGCCGCTGTCACGGCGTGGCTCGCCGACGCCACGCGCGACGAGGTCCGTACCAAGCCATGGCCATGGTGGGCGGCTCCATCGGGCTGGCTTTCGCCGTGTCGCTGGTGGCCGCACCGCTCGTCGTGGGCTGGGGCGGCCTGTCGGGGCTCTTCTGGGTCATCACGGCGCTCGGCCTGGGTGCGTTCGCCGTGGCCCTCTGGGCCGTACCGGACGTGGGGGGCGGCCGCCGCGCGGCGATGGCCGATACGGCCGCAGGCGACGTGCTGCGCAATACCGACCTGCTGCGCCTGAATGCCGGCGTGTTCGTTCTGCATCTGGTGCAGGTGGCACTCTTCGTCGTCGTGCCGAGCCAGCTGGCCTTGACGGGCGGGCTTGCCGCGAGCGAACTCTGGAAGGTGTACCTGCCGGTGGTCGTGGCGTCGTTCGTCTTCATGGTGCCGGTGATCTTCGCGGCCGAACGGCACGGCGCCCACCGGCAAGCGCTGCTTGGCAGCGTGGCCGCGCTCGTGGGCGTCTGTGCGCTCCTGCCAGCGGCCGTGACGGGATTCGCCACGCTGGTCGCCGCCTTGGTGGCTTTCTTCGTGGTTTTCAATATATTGGAGGCCTTGCAGCCGTCGCTGGTGTCGCGCGTGGCGCCGCCCCAGCACAAGGGTCTGGCGCTCGGCTTCTACAACACGGCGCAGGCCGCCGGGTTGTTCGCCGGGGGCGCCCTGGGCGGGCGGTTGCTGGCGAGCGGCGGGCCTGGCCTCGTCTTCGAGGCGGCTGCCGTCCTGGTCGCCCTGTGGCTGGCGGTGGCCTGGGGCATGAAGCCCCTGCGCCGACGGGCCGAGAGCGGTGGCGTGCCGGCGCGGGATACGGCCTGAACCGCACAGGCACTTACGTGTGAATTCTTATAGCGCTGCGCCGTCCGTCCGAGGATGATGATGGCGCATCGAGCATCCAATCTTTGGGAGTACAGCTATGGCTTCGGTCAACAAGGTGATTCTGGTGGGCAACCTGGGGCGCGACCCCGAGGTGCGCTACAGCCCGGACGGCGCAGCGATCTGCAACGTGTCGATCGCGACCACGTCCAACTGGAAGGACAAGAACTCCGGCGAGCGCCGCGAGGAAACCGAATGGCACCGCGTGGTGTTCTACAACCGCCTGGCCGAGATCGCGGGCGAATACCTGAAGAAGGGCCGTTCGGTGTATGTCGAAGGCCGTCTGAAGACCCGCAAGTGGCAGGACAAGGACACCGGCGCGGATCGCTACTCCACCGAGATCGTGGCTGACCAGATGCAGATGCTGGGTGGCCGCGAAGGCGGCGGCGAGGGCGGTGGTTACGGCGGTGGTGGTGGCGGTGGCGGCAACTACGGCGGCGGCGGCGGCGGTGGTGGCTGGAACGAAGGCGGCAATGGTGGCGGAGGCGGCGGTGGCCGTCCGCAACGTCCGGCCCGTCAGGCGCCGCCGCCCGCGCAGTCGAATCCGGGCAGTGGCTCGGGCAACTTCGCGGACATGGACGACGACATTCCGTTCTGATCGACGCGCGCATGGGCGCGCGGCGGGCCATCGATAGGGCCCCCGCGTCGTGCACTGTGCGTTCCTTGTTAGGGCACCCAGGCCCGGATCTGCCGGCTTCACCGGCATCCGGGCCTTTTGTCGTCTGCGCAGTGGCACGAGTCGCTCAACAGCACGCCTGTCGTGTGGCCGACGTTGCCGTCATGCCGCAGTCACTGCATTCCCACGCCTTTTCTTGTGCGATCGGGAGGCATCTGGGCCACAGGGCTTCTGCTTTTGCGCGCTGGTCTGTATCTTGCAAACTCTCAGACCATCTCAGTTGGTTATCGGGGCAACGCCGCTGGCGTGGGCCCCGTCACTGCTGTTCAAGCCGAGGAAGGAATGCATGGCCAGACCCCAGGAATTCGATACGGACGAGGCCGTTGAGCAGGCCCTGGCCGTGTTCCGGCGCAAGGGCTATGCGCAGAGTTCTCTTGCCGATCTGCTCGCCGCCACGGGATTGAGCAAGAGCAGTCTTTACGCAACCTTTGGCAGCAAGCATGCGCTGTTTCTGCGGGCGTTCGATCAGTACCGCGCGCAGCGCCGTCGACTGGCGGTGATCGACCTGCGCGCGACGCCGGCAGGCCCGGGCCTCGAGGCGTACTGCCGTCGCATCCTGCGTCAGGTGTTCGAGCAGCCGCCGTGTCTGCTGCTGCGCCAATCGATCGAGAGCCAGGACGAGGACCCCGAGGTGCGCGAGCGCGTGCACGCCGACTTTGCCGAGCTGGTGGTCGCGTTTCGACGGACGATCGCGCGCGGTCAGGCTGACGGTTCGATTGGGTCTATCCAGCCTGCAGATCAGCTAGCGCAGTCGCTTGCGGTGAGCGTGATCGGCATGATGGCGCTGGGCGGCACTGGCCTGCCGCCACAGACGGGAGACATGGCGCTCGCGGCGCTGATGGATCTTCTGCAGATCCGCCGCGAGCAGGACGAGATCGCCGACGAAGGTCAGGCCGGCAAGGCCGCCGGCGTTCTGTAGGGCACCGCCGGCGCCACGGCGTCGATGATCACAGATGCCGTGGGCAGCTTGAAGATCGCCGCGGCCTGGTCGAGGCGACGGGCCTGATCTTCCAGGGCGGTGGCGGCCGCCGCGGATTGCTCCACCAGTGCAGCGTTCTGCTGCGTGACCTCATCCATCTGGGCCACCGCCAGACTGACCTGGTCGATGCCGGCGGCCTGCTCGCGCGACGCCGACGAGATTTCGCCCATGATGGTGGCGACCTCACCGATGCTGTCGACGACTTGCTGCATGGTGTCGCCGGCCCGTTGCACCTGCGTGGAGCCGACGTTGACGGTGGCCACGGAGCGCTCGATCAGTTCCTTCACTTCCTTGGCGGCCTGCGCGCTGCGCTGCGCGAGCGAGCGCACTTCGCCTGCGACGACGGCAAAGCCCTTGCCTTGTTCGCCGGCACGGGCGGCCTCGACGGCCGCGTTCAGCGCCAGGATGTTGGTCTGAAAGGCAATGCCGTCGATCACGGTGACGATGTCCGAGATCTGGCGAGAGCTCGTCGAGATGCCGTCCATCGTGGCCACGACCTGGGCCATTGCCGAGCCGCCGTCACGGGCGACCTGGGCCGCCTTGTCGGCCACGCCGCTCGCATGGTGGGCGTTGGTGGCGTTCTGTTTGACGGTGCTGGAGAGTTGTTCCATCGTGGCTGCGGTCTCCTCGAGCGTGGCGGCCTGTTGCTCGGTGCGCGTGGACAGATCCGTGCTGCCGGCCGCGATCTCCTGCGCGCCCGTGTTGATCTCTTCCACGCCGTGACGAATGGTGGTGATGGTGCGGGTGAGGCCCTCCTGCATGCGGCGCAGGGCGGCAAAGAGCACGCCGATCTCGTTGTTGGAGCGGACTTCGACGTGGTGCGACAGATCGCCACCGGCGATACGGTCGAAGTGACGACCCGCGTGCACCAGCGGCACCAGAAGGGCCCCACGCACGAACACCCAGCACAGGATGATCAGCGTCAATCCGACCGCCAGGAGTATCAACGTCGTCCAGCGCGCGTTCGTGACCGCGGCATCCGCGTCGATCCGGACTTCGTCGCTCAGCGTGGCCACGCGTTGCAGGAAGGCGTCGTACTGACGCGTGTAGGCCACGGCGGCCTCGCGCAGTTGAGGCGCCTGGGTGCGATAGCCCTCGAGTGAGCGATTTTCGACCGTCTGCAACAGCGCGTCGTACTGGGTGAGATATGCCTGGAAGCTGCGTTGGAGGTCCTGGGATAGCGCCGTGCCCGCCGCCGTCTTGGGCACCGCCATGTACTCGCCGAAGCTCGCTTGTGCCTCCTGGCGCAAGCTGGCTGCGGAGGTCAGCGCAGCCGCGATGATGCCAGGCTCCCGGGCTTCCTCCGTCAGCGCCAGCACGGCACCGAAGAGCGCGACACGAGCCTCGAGGATGGCGGTCTGCGCACTCATGAGGGGTGCGACCTGGGCGACCGCAAAGTTGTCCAGCGATTCGATGTTGGCTTCGGCGTGATCGGCGTTGACCCAGAGCGATGCCAGCGAAAGCGACAGCAACAGCATGAACAGCCCGAAGACAGCGATCAGGGCTGTCCGGATGGTGAGTTTGGAAAGCATGGAAACTCCACGGGTGAGGGGGGCGGGCCGGCAGCGGGTGACCGCGGCCCGACGCTGACTTCACGGCACACGATGAAGAGGGCCAGCACGCCCATGCGCACTCACGCAGGTGGTCGCAAGCGTCCCATGAAGTTATGGACCGTAACGTCCACAACGATGCAAAGTTTAGGAGGGTTTCTCAAATGTTACAAATTGAGGGCTATTGCCCGCCCAGTGCCGCCACCGCGGCGTGCATCTCTTCGTCGCTCGGCGCCTGCGCGCCATCGAGCGACGGGGCGTCACCCACCCGTTCGGCAAAGAACGGCACGCGTGTGCCGTCGGCCCCTTGCGCATCCCCGCGCATGGTCTTTGCGCCCACACGTGCGTCGAACTCGCGCACGACGCCGCTAGGGTCGGTCAAGGCAAAGCGCAGCCGGTCACCCAGCAGCCGCGGCTGACGCAGCGTCGTGATGAACGCCTCGTGCGCGGCCGTGCCGGCCACGCGTTGGAAGCGCTGCTCGAAGGCGAGCGTCGCCTTCACGGCGTCGGTGCCTTCGCCGTATCGCAGCTTCCAGTCACCCGTCACGTTGGCCGGAATCACCCAGAGATAGCCTGCGCGATGACTCACCGTCGAGGTCTCGTCAGGCGTCCAGCGGCCCATGTCGAACTGATGGGCCACGACCCGGGTGCCAGGGCGCATGGCCATGAGCAAGGGCCGCAGGCGCAGATTCAATTCCGGCAACAGGTACAGCGACACAATGGTGGCGTCGCTGAAGTCCGTCTCGAAGATGTCCCCCTGCTCGAAGCTCACGAGCGAAGCGACGCCTGCGCTCTCAGCCTGCTGGCGCGCGAACTCGACCATCGCAGGGTCGTATTCGATGCCGCGGCCGCGCACGCCGAAGTCCCGTGCGGCAGCGATCACGATGCGGCCGTCGCCTGCGCCCAGATCGACCAGGCGGTCCTGCGGCGTTGCGCCCGCCATGTGCATCAGGCGGTCGATGACGCCGTCCGGGGTGGGCAGCCACATCACGTCCTTGCCGCGGCGCCCCAGTTGCGGCTCGAATGCGTCGTCCAGGGTCGCGCGGGCAGCGCCGGGCACGGCAAGCAGCGTGGCGAGCGCGCCGAAGGCGCCCACGGCACGGCGGCGAACGGGATTGAGGACGGCGGTGGGGTGCACGGGCGAAAACGGCAAAACGGGTTCCTCGGCGGCTGGGCGTCCCCTGGGTGCGGGGCGGGCGAGGAAGGATAGCATCCGTGCCGGCTGGCTTCGCTGCCAGCGCTTTGCCATACTGCATGACGATGACGCATCCGCTGTCCGCTGAAGGAGTCTGTGTGAAGCCTGCCGATCTGCTCGATCACGCCGAGAATGACCCCGCCCTGGCTCAGGCCGATTTCGAGGCCCAGGAGACTTCCCTGCGTACAGACTTGCTGCTGCAGCAGTTCGCCCTTCTGGAGAAGGCCGATCGTGCTGTGTTGTTCGTGATTGCCGGGGTGGATGGCGCGGGCAAGGGCTCGGCGATCCATCTGCTCAATGAATGGCTCGATCCCCGCCACGTGCGCACGCTGGCCTTTGGCAAGCCGACGCCCGAAGAGGCCGCGCGCCCGGCGGCCTGGCGCTACTGGCGTGGCCTGCCCGCGCGTGGCCGCATCGGCGTAGTGTTCGGCTCGTGGTACACCCCGATCCTGCGCGAGGCCGCCCGACGCAAGCCTGACGCCGAGCGGCTCGAGGCGGCGTTGGGCGCGGCCCGCCAGTTCGAGGCGCAGCTGCGTGCGGACGGCGTGCATGTGGTCAAGCTATGGTTCCATCTTTCTCGCGATGCGCAGCGCGCGCGCTGCGAGCGGCTCGCGGCCGATCCGGAAACCGCATGGCGCGTGTCTGACGAAGATCGCCAGGTCGCCAGCCGGTTCGGCCGCCTGCGCAAGGCGGCGGAGCACGTCATCGCCCACACGCACGAGCCGGCAGCGCCGTGGCGCGTCATTCCCTCGGCAGACGACAACCTGCGGGCGGTGGTGACGGCAACGACGGTGCTACAGGCCTTGCGGCATCCGCTGCCTGCGCCGGCGCGTGCGCCCAAGCCCGAGGCGCAAGGCGCTCCCCGGCACCGATTGGTGGTGGCGGGCCGGGAACCGGGCATGGGCAAGCGGGATTACCACGAGGCCTTGGCCGAAGCGCAGGCCCGCCTGGGCCGCGCCGTGCGGTTGCCTGAAGCCGCCAAGCGCAGTCTGGTGATCGTGTTCGAGGGGGTCGATGCCGCCGGCAAGGGCGGCGCGGTGCGCCGTGTCGTGCGTTCGCTCGATGTGCGACGTTACGACATCATTCCCATCGCCGCGCCCAACGAGGAGGAGCGAGCCTACCCGTATCTGTGGCGGTTCTGGCGGCACGCGCCGACACCCGGCCGCGCCGTCATCTTTGATCGGTCCTGGTACGGGCGGGTCCTGGTGGAGCGCGTGGAGCGGTTCGCAGCGCCGGCTGACTGGCAACGGGCGTACGAAGAGATCAATGCCTTCGAGGCGCAATGGAAGGACCATGGCGCCATCGTCGTCAAGTTCTGGCTGGAAATCTCGCGAGAGGAGCAGCTCACCCGCTTTCGCGCGCGTGAGCAGACGCCCTTCAAGCACTTCAAGATCACACCAGAGGATTGGCGCAATCGGGGCAAGCACAAGGCTTACCGGGCTGCAGCGCTCGACATGCTCGCGCTCACCGACACGCCCCACGCCCCCTGGCATGTGGTGGCCACCGATGACAAGCGGGCGGCACGCGTGCAGGTTCTCACCACGCTTGCGGACGCCGTCGAGGCCGCACTGGGCGAAAGCGGCTGAGCACCCGCAGGCGCAGGGTGCTCAGTTGGTGCCTGACGGTCAGCGGCCAATGATCGACTGCAGGATCACCCCGGTGGCAATGCCGACCAGGAGGTACTCCGCGCCGCCGGCATTCACCCACTGGTAGCCGCGCGGCGGTTCGCGGAACTGACGGGCGCGCCAGTCGTGCACGACATACTGTGGCTGACGCAAGTGCGGCGGCAGGCGGTCGCCGCGTGACCAGCGCGGGCCGTGATGGCGGGGCGGCGCTGGCACCACGACGACGGGCGGGCCGCGCCAGTCACGGCGATCCCAGCCGGGGCCGCGATCATGCCGACGCTCCGCGCGTCGCTCGTCGCGACGGCCATCACGGCGGCCTTCGCGGTAGCCGCGTTCGTAACTCTGAGAACGCCATTCACGGTCGCCCCGATGACCACCGCGGTGATCGTGAGCAAAGGCCGTCGTGGCCATCAACGCACAAGACAGGGCGGCCGTGGCCACCATCGCGATCTTTTTCATCACCGCGCTCCTTCAAGGGGGTATGAAGCGAAGTGTAGGCCTCCTCGCGTCAACAATTGCGGAGGAATCGTGAGGGTGTGTAAGGTGTGTGTAAGGACAGGGGCATGCGGATTGCTTCCCGCTTTGAACCTGTGAGGAGGTATCGCCATGAACGACACCCGCAAGCCTGCCGAAGCCACCCCGGTCGACGAGTCCGAGTCTGGCAAGGACAAGCCCGCGCGCACGCTGGGTGGCCGCCCGGTCGACCCGAACGCCGTGAATCAAAAGCATGGACGCGTGCCGCCTGGCGTGAAGCCGGACGAGGTCTGGGACCCGGGCAGCAATACCCCAGGCGCGCCGCCTGTGGACAATCGCTCCTGATCGGGCAGGAGTATGGCATGATGACGCGCCTCGACCCGCAGAGCATGGACCGCCAGGATCCCGGTGAAGCTGCCTTCGCAGCAGAGCCGGTGGTGGATGGTGACTGTGTGCGTTTTACCTATTTCTTCGGTGTGCGAGGACCGCAGGTCTTCGAAGTCCCGTTGCCAGTGTTGCGCGCCTTGGGCGCCCAATCGGCCGGGACAGAGACGCTCCTGCAGGTGTTCCACGCCCATGAACGTGAGATCGCGCACGCAGCGCGACGGCATCGCGAGACACATGGACGTGCCGTGATCGTATTGACGGCCGCTGACCTGCCCCGCGCGCCGGCATGATGTCTGCCATGGCCCGCGCCATTCGGCGGGCAATGAGGAGACGTCGCTGTGCTGACGGATTTTGTGACGCGGATTGAAGCAGGGGCGGACGCCTCTTTACCCGAGTTGCCCGCCGGCACTCGGATCTATCTCTTTCCGGACGCTGATTATCCCGGCCTGGAGTCGGCCGTCGTGGCCGCGCTCGATCTGGAGCGCCGACAGCCGCTTGGGCTGGTACCGGGGGACGACAAGCATCGACTCTTCACGCGACTGCAACGGGGTTCGATTGCCACCGCCAAGGTGAGCGCGACGCAGACGGCCCGTGCCGGATTGGACATCGATGTGCACATGGAGGATTTCGGCGGCGGCCGCGCCCCGGATCCCCAGGAGCTGCTGCCTACCCGTCCCCCGCGTCGCACGGAGCTCGTGCACTTCGAGGGACGCACGCCGGACCGCACGCGGGTGCGAGATTGGGCGAGACAGCTGCTCGCCAAGGCCGGCGAGGCCGAGAACCGAGGTGAGGATCTGCGCGAGTTCGCCCGCGATCAGCACGCGGAGATCGAAGCGTTCGAGCGCACGTTGCCACCCGCAGAGGGCGAGCGTTTTCGCGATGCCTTGCATGAGGAAGTGCACCAGCTGGACGATGTGCCTGCGCCTGTGTTCTGGATGCTCGGCGAGACCGAGCCGAACGCGCCTGAGCGCAAGGGCGGCGGCCGTTGGTGGCGCTGGGCAATCATCGTGCTGGTGGCTGTCGCGCTTTACAGCTGGCTGCTGGGGTAGCGCCACCGCCCTGCCTTGCAGGGCGGCAGTGACCCCGCTAGTCGGCCTCGCCGTCGCGGCGTAAATGCTGCTTGCGCGAATACATGGCGGCGTCTGCCCGCGCCATCAGGGCGGCGAGATCGTCGTCCGATGCGGGATCGAAGGGCAGGCTGCCCATGCTGAAGCGAATGTCGTAGGGCAGGCCGGCGCCTTGCCTCGGTGCTCGAGCAGTTCGCTGACCCTGGCCTCGATCTGCGCTGCCTGGCTGGCGTCGGTGAACATCAGCAGGGCTGCGAATTCGTCGCCACCGAGTCGGCCCACCAGGTCGCCGTCGCGCAGGCTGTCGCGCACGGCCCCGGCGAAGGTCTTCAGGGCCCGGTCGCCCTCCGCGTGCCCGTAAGTGTCGTTGATGTGCTTGAAGCCATTCAGGTCGAAGGCGAGCAGGCAGGCGGGCTGCTTGAGCTGGCGACTCGCGGTGAGCCCGCGTTTGGCGAGGCGCTCGAAGCCACGCCGGTTCAGGAGCTGAGTAAGCTCGTCCATGTGCGCGAGCTGCACGGCCATGAGCTCCTGGCTGGCCAGACGTCCCAGGTCGCGCAGCAATTCGCGGTCGTCGGGCGTCAGCACGCGCGCCTGCGTGTCGATCAGGCACAGCGTGCCCACCTTGTTGCCGGGCGGAATTTCCAGCGGGCAGCCGGCGTAGAAGCGCACGTGCGGATCGCCCGTGACGAAGGGGTTCTCCCGGAACCGGGGATCCGCATGCGCATCCGGGATCACGAGCATGTCGTCCTCCAGGATGGCGTAGGTGCAGAACGAGTCGTCACGGGTCGTCTCCGTTGCATTCAGCCCTGCCGTGGATTTGAACCACTGGCGGTCCACATCCAGCAGGCTCACGAGGGCGATGGGAACGCCAAAGATGCGGCGGGCCAACCGGGTCAGGCTGTCGAAACGTTCTTCAGCAGGCGTATCGAGGATATCCAGGCCGTGCAACGCTTCGATGCGTGCAGCTTCGTTGGCGGGCCGGGGAGCGGAAACCATGAGCGCGATCTCAACGGGAAAAACGAGGTCGATGCTATCACGGTCGAGCAGGCGATCTTCGCAACCTTGCAAGCGCCCAAAACGAAAAACCCCCAGCGGAACTGCCTGGGGGGTTTTCGACACGGTTTCCCGGTGAGCGGTGCAGGACATGCCCTGCGACCCGCGGACAGCGCGCATTGCCAGCCGGTCTTTGCTCACCAAGGGGAGCGAATTCTACACAGGCTGGCCGAGCCTGTCTAACCCGCTGGGGTGTCGTGCGATGGCTGGCCCTTCGCGGACGCGGCCTGTCCGGGCGCGTTGGGCGCCTCTTGCGTGCAGATGCGGGCAAGCAGGCGCTCGAGTTCGACCGGGTCCACGGGTTTCACGAGGTGGTGCTCGATGCCGACCGCCCGCGAGCGCGCCATATCGGCTTGCTGGCCCCAGCCGCTCAGCACCACCAGGGTGATGTCCTGCAGATGGGGTTGGGCGCGCACGCGCTGGGCGAGCTCATAGCCATCCATGCCGGGCATGCCGATGTCCAGCAGCATGACGCGCGGGTGAAAGCCCTGCAGGGCGGCGAGCGCATCGGGCCCGCTGCGGCAGACACGCACCTGCGCGCCGAGCGCCGACAGGATGGCGGCCATGCTGTCGCCGACGTCGGGATGGTCGTCGACCACCATGATCTTGCCGAGGCGTCGCGCGGCGTCCGGCACAGGGGCAGGCGTTGCCGCAGGCTGCGCCGGCGCTCGATCCAGCGGCAGCCGAACCACGAATTCGCTGCCGCTGCCGGGCCCATCACTGTATGCCTGGACGCTCCCCTGGTGGCGCTCGACGAGATTGCGCACCAGCGTGAGGCCGATGCCAAGCCCGCCCTGGGCGCGCTCGTTCAAAGGATCGACCTGGGTGAAGAGATCGAAGAGCCGAGGGAGCATCTCGGCGGTGATACCCACGCCGTTGTCGCGTACCCGCACCACCACTTGGCCGCGTTCGCGTCGGGCGGACACATCGATGCTGCCGCCCGGATCGGTGTACTTCGCGGCGTTGTTCAGGAGATTCGCGAAGACTTGGGTCAGGCGCACAGGATCGGCCCGCAGGTACAAAGGCGCGTCAGGCAGTGATACCGTGAGCCGGTGGGCGTTGGCATCGATGAGCGGTCGGCTCGTCTCGATGGCATTGCGCAACAACGAGTCCACATCGACGGACTGCTTGCGCAGCGTGATCTTGCCGCCCGCGATCCGCGAGATTTCCATGAGATCGTCGACGAGCCGCACCAGGTGCCGCACCTGGCGCTCGAGCATATCGCGCACGTTGTCAGCGGCCGCGGGCTCCAGGCCTTCCTGGCGAAGCAGGAAGAGCCCGTTGCTGATGGGCGCAAGCGGATTGCGCAATTCATGGGCGAGCGTGGCCAGGAATTCGTTCTTGCGCCGGTCGGCGTCCTGCAGACGCTGCTGGGCGTGCTTGAGTTGGGTCACGTCCTGCACCACCGTGCAGGCGCCCATCACCGTCCCGTCGTCGTCACGCCACGGTGCCGCGCTCACGCGCAGCCAGTGCTCGACGCCCTCGTCATCAAGATAACGCGCATCCAGCCCGGGCACCACGGACTCGCCACGCAGGGCGCGCGCACTCGGCCACTCCGAAGGGGCGAGGGCATTGCCGTCGGCGTCCCACGCCTGCCAGCGGGCTATCCGCTCAGGCGTGCGCGAAGGCACCCCCTTGGGCACGTAGCGTTCCATCAGTCCGTTGGCCAGCAGCCAGCGGCCCTGCAGGTCCGTCACGCCCACGCCGGTCGGCAGTTGATCGATGACGGTGCGCAGGCGCTGCTCGCTGGCGCTCAGGGCATGCCGCGCTTCGGCGCGCGCGGCGGCAAGCCGGACGTGTCCGTCCACGCAGGCGATCAGCTCTCTCGCGGAAAATGGCTTCACGAGATAGTCGTCCGCGCCTGCGCGCATGCCGTCCATCCGGGCCTGCTCGCCTGCACGGGCCGAGATCAGGATGACCGGCACGTCCCGCGTGCGAGCATCCTCGCGCAAAGCGCGCAACAAGGCGAAGCCGTCCAGGCCCGGCATCATGATGTCCGTCAGCACCAGGGCGGGCGGATCGTGCTGCGCGCTCGCCAGCGCGGCCTGGCCATCCGGCACGGTCTCCACCTCGTAGGCAGGTGCGAGCAGCCGCGCCACGTAAGTGCGCATGTCGGCGTTGTCGTCCGCCCAGAGGATCCGCGCGCGCGGGGCGGCGGCCGAGGCGTCGGTGGGGCGCGGGGTCGCGGCAGTCTCGTCGGGCGCCCAGCGTAGCGACTCCTCGAGAAAGTGCTCTGCCCCGAGCGCGGTGGAGGTGAGGTCGGACGGCGCGCCCAGCCGGTCGCTGGGCAGGTGAGCCGTGCCCTTGCGCAGCGTCACCGTGAATTCGCTGCCTTCGCCGAGCGTGCTCGAGACCTGCGTGTGGCCTGCGTGCAGCTCCACGAGGGCATGGACCAGGGCGAGCCCGATGCCCGTGCCCTCGCGGGTGCGGCCGTGCGCATCGGCGATCCGGTGAAAGCGTTTGAAGAGGTTCGGCAGCTCGGCGGCGTCGATCCCCACCCCCGTATCGCGCACGCTCAGCGTCACGTGTGAGCCCGCATCGCGCAACCGCACTGCGATCTCGCCGGCATGCGTGAACTTCAACGCGTTCGAGAGGAGGTTCATCAGAATCTTCTCGTACATGTCACGGTCGACGTACAGCGGTGCGTCCAGCGGATCGCAACTGACCGACAGTCGCAGGCCTGCCTTCTCGATCGCCGATTCGAACACGGCCGTGAGTTCGCGCGTCAGCGTGTCGAGCGGGGTGGCCACGAAACTTGCCGCGTGGCGATCGGCCTCCAGCCGCGAAAAGTCCAGCAGCTGATTGACGAGCTTTTGCAGACGCAGCGCGTTGCGTTCGACCATCGCCAGCTGATCGCGCGCGGGCGGATTGACGGGATCGGCGAGCATCGCCTGCACGGGTCCGAGAATCAACGTGAGCGGCGTGCGGAACTCGTGGCTCACGTTGGAGAAGAAATCGGTCTTGGCGCGATCGAGATCGGCGAGGGCCTGGGCGCGCCGGCTTTCCTGCTCGTAGGCGAGCACGTTGGCAATGGACGTGCCCGTATGCAGGGCGACCAGATCGAGAAAGCGCGTGTACTCATCATCGAGCGGCCGACGCGGGCTCACCCCGAGCACGATCACGCCCGAGACGGCACCGTCGGCTGCCCAGCGAACCGGCACCACTCGGGCGCCATCGGCGGGCTCGGGCCAGGCACCGCCCGGCAGCTTCAGCCCGGCCGCGGTCAGATTCACATCGATGGCTTGACCGGTCCGACTCGCCTGGGCCAGTGGCCAAGTGCTACTGGCAAGATGTGCGGGCTCGGACAGGCCGGTCGAGGCGAGCAGCGTGAATGTGGCGTCGTCCGATCGTTCATAGATGGCGGCGAAGGGCACATCCAGCCGGTTCTCGTCCAATGTCTGCGAGATGTGCTGGCAGGCGGCCGCCATGTTGCGTGTCTCGAGCGAACGCATGCCGAGCTTGCGCAGGGTCTCCCAGCGTCGGGCGTTGATCACCTGGTGCGTGGTTTCCGTGCAGGGGCAGAAGACGCCCTCGACGGTGCTGCCGTCGGCCGAGAAGATGGGCGCATAGGTGAATGTGACGTACACCTCCTCGCGCGGCAGGGCCCGGTCGAAAAAGTACTGCCCGTCGTGGGTCCACGTGGCCTGGCGGGTGCGGTAGACACTCTCGAGCATGGGCCCGATGCTGGGCCAGATCTCCCGCCAGCACTGCTCGCCTGCCTGCCCCAGCGCCATGGGATGCTTCGCGGGGCCGAGAAACGGGATGTACGCATCGTTGTAGAGGATGCGGAAATCCTTGCCGAACCACAGCAGGACGGGGAAGCGCGAGCTCAGGCACAGGCTGAGCGCGGTCCGCAAGGTCGCCGACCACGTCTGCGGCTCACCGAGCGGCGTGCCCTGCCAGTCGAGCGCACGGATGCGCTCGGCCATCTCGCCTTCCTCGGGCATGAAACCAAAACGGGTGTCCACCTCACCTCCAACTCGATGACTGCAAGGTCATGCTGGTGCCACTCATCAGCCCGGGCCGCCCCGTCGGCGGCACCGGCAAGCGATCGTCATGATCGCTGTCGCGTTGCAAGAATGATTCCGGGGGGGCTCAGGCGACCTGCCACAGGACTGGCGAGGCAGCGGCGAACATCTGCAGGCCGCGTTTGGTCTTGCGAGGCGACGGATTCACCGGCCGTTGCGCGTTGCCGTCGCGGCGGAAGACGGCCTGCGCATCGGCGAGATGCAGCAAGGGCAGGATCCACGGCCACCAAGCCGCGCGTTCGGCGGGCGCGGCGGCTACCGTCGTCGGCCCGGAAGGCGCGCGCGAGCCACTGGCGGCGTCCAGGGCATCCTGCAGCGGGCCATCGGACAGCGGCACGGCGAGCGCTTGCAGCCCCTTCTCGCCATCGAGCAGAAGGCGCAGTTCGACACCGCCGTCGTTGGCATCGCACTCGAGGTGCGCCCAGAATCCAGCCACCGTGGCACCCTGCCAAGTGCCGCCCGGCGTCTCGACATACACACACCATTGCGGCAGGTGGTGCAGGGCGCTGCAGGGCACATCGGGGGGCAGACCTTGCTGATCCAGCTGCTCGCGCACGGCCTCGTCCAGACGATAGATGCCCTGCGTCATGCGCCAGGTGCCGAGCGCGGCCAGCCGCGAGACGTCGCCGATCGCGGCGAGATCCTGCAGCGGGCGCCCGCCGTTGCGCACGCGGGCCACGGCGGCATACCAGCCGGCCATCGGCAGATAGCACCAGGCGGGCCAGTCGGGAATGCCGGGACGTCCACGCGTCTCGCGCATGGCCTCGGCCATCTGCCAGGCCTGAGGGTAGGCGGCATGCGCCGCTTGCAGCGCGGCGCGCGCGCTGTGGGTGGGGGTAGGAGAAGCCATGGGCGCGAGTGTACGCGCAGCCGCACGAGGCCAGCCAGAGGCGTTCGCTACAATCGCCGCTGCCCGGCGGTGTCCGGCCCTGGATTGTCGACAAGGAGGTTCCCATGGAACTCAACGACGGGTTCTCGCGAGACCTCGAACAGCTGCTCAAGGATCACCCGATGTCTGGCAGCGAGAAGCCTGAGCCAGCGCAGATCGACGCCTGGATCGCCTTTGCGCGGCAGTGGAACCGTGAGGTGTCCGAAGGTTTTGCCGCCTTCAGCTACGCGCTGGCCGGCGTGGCGCCCGAGGCCCCGCGCGTCATCGGCCATCCCTGGCGCTCACGCATCGTCAATCGCTTCTTTCGCAAGGGCTGCGCGCACATCGCGGACCAGGCGGATCTGGCGAACATGGTGGGCGCTGCGATCCGCCAAAGCAGCAACGAACGACTGGCCGAGGGCGCATCGATCGCCAGTCTCATGTTCTGCAGCGAAGCGGGGCCGCCAATGTCCGAGAAAGAGGCCAAGATGATGGCCGAGCTCGTGGCGTGGCAATCGTACAAGGCGACGCGCGCGTAGCGTGGCAGGAAGCCGGGCTGCCGTCGGCGACCCGGCCGTCCATCACCACCGATACGTGAGGCCTGCCGACACCGTGTGCGCCGTGAGGTCGCGGTTCAACGTGGCGTCGTAGCTTGCGAAGAACTGCAGATGCTGAGAACGCTGCGCGGCGAGACTCGCGCCCACCACACCCGTGCTGCGACCCAGGCTGGCCCCGTCCACCCGGAAGGCGGTGCCGCCGATACCGGCGAGGGTGGCCTCAACAGCCGTCTGGCGATCCCCCAGGTGATGGTAGTAGCGCGCCCGCAGTTCGGGACTCACGGCATAGCCGTTCAGGTCGAAGGTGCGCGAGACGCGCACGCCGACCGAAGGCATGATGAGGTGGCGGGTGTCGCTCGCGACGTGCAGCGAGGCGGCGCCGGCACCTGACTCGGAGAAGCGGCTGCGATACAGGCGGTAGTAGTCCAGGCCCAGCGAGGGCTCGGCCTGCCAGCCGCCGAGCGCGTGGCGCGTGCCGAGCTTGGTGGCGAGGCTCAGATCGTGCCCCTTGGGCGAGGCGCTCGCCTGGCGGGCCAGGCCCCCGAAGGCCAGGCGTCGGGTGGTGTCGTAATCGACGTAGGTATAGGCCGCCGTGCCGTCCACGAAGACGTGGCCGGCGTTGGCCGAGCCGTACACCGAGAGCTGATAGGCATCCGCCCGGGTGCGCGCCACGCCGTCCTGGCTGTCGGTCCTCACGTTGCTATAGCCCACGCTCACCCCGGCCAGGCCCGCGCCGACGGGGGCGTCTGCGCCGAGCAGGATCCCGGCGCTGCGCTGATCGAACGCGTGGGCGCCGCGACCGCGGCCCGGCGCCCAG
>NZ_JADCNH010000018.1 GCF_018904615.1 Verticiella alkaliphila
ACCGGATTCGGCCACGCGCTCGGCGCGCTGGGTCCACGGCACGCGAGGCGCGCCCGCCGGTGATCGGGATGGGCTGCCCGCCGCCGGCGTGGGCGTGCGTAGCGGTGCCTCGATCGCCATGGCCGACGCCGCCGTCGGCCCTGTGGCAAGCGCGCTGCCGGTCGCAGCGGCACCGAACCCAGTCAGCGCCCTGCATTTCGACGCCGGCCCGTCCGATCAGAACATGCGGCGCGCGCTGGGGCGTTGGGCGCGCGAGGCGGGGTGGGTCTTCGGGGCCGAACACTGGAGCGTGGACGTCGACATCCCGCTCACCGGCAGCGCCGCGTTCGGCGGTGACTTTCGTCAGGCCGTGCGGGGCCTCCTGGGCGCCACGGAGCTTGGCGAGCGGCCGCTGCAACCCTGCTTCTATGCCAATCAGGTCTTGCGCGTCGTGCCGCTCGCGCAGCCCTGCGATCGCACGCTCGCACCGGCCGGTGCGGATCCGGTGCGCTCATGAGCGCGCGCCAACGGCATCCGCTCGCGCGTGGCGTCCGGCCGCAAGCGCGCTGGGCCCTGGTCCTGGCGCTGGCCGCGGCCGGCACCGGCTGCACGGTGTTTCAGTCGACATCGCGCATCGAGGCGGATGCGCGCGCCGCGCGGGAAGCCCTCGCACAGAGCCACGCGCGCTTTGCCAGCGCGCTGCGCGATACGCAGGCCAGGGAACGGGCTCAGGAGGTGGACCGGCCCTGGCTGGCCGGGCGGCCCGAGCCACTTGCCCGTGAAGTCACGCTGCCCGCGGCGTTGCGGGCGAACGTCGATACGGCGTTGCTCTTTCCCGGCCTGCAGCTCGATCTGCCGACGCTCGCCGAGCGCATTACCCGCGCCACCGGCATCGCCGTTCGCGTTCAGCCCGAGGCCATGCTGCCGGCCGAGCGCTTCATCGGGCGTCTTGCCGAAGGCAGCACGGCCGCGACAGCGATGGTGCCTGCGCTGCCGGTCACCGTGCCCAGTCCGACAGGCTTGCAGCCGCTGCCGCGATTGCTCGACCACGTCGCCGCCCGTCTTGGCGTGTCGTGGCGGTATGCGGACGGTGCGCTGAGTTTCTATCGCGTGGAGAGCCGCGTTTTCAGCGTGCGATCGCTGTTGATGCAATCGGCGGCATCGGCGAGCCTGGGCCGGGATGGCGCCGGTGGCAGCGGCGCGTTCGCGGCGGCATCGGCCACGCGATTGCAGGCCGACGTCCAGGACATCCTGGGTGCTGTCGCCTCGCGTATCGAGCCTCTCATGAGCGCGGCCGGAAGGCTCGCGGCGCAGGGGGAGGGCACCGCACTCATCGTGGCGACCGACACGCCCGAGGCACTGGCACGCATCGCCGATTACCTGGATCGCGAGAATCGCGCCGCCACGCGACGCGTGCGTCTTGTCTTCGAAGAGGTGACCCTGACGCTGCGCGACGATGCCGAGGCCGGCATCGACTGGAATCTCGTCTATGCCGCCGCCCGCGCGGGCGGTGCCTTTGCCGGGCCGCTCGGGCTCGCCGCGCCGGCCGCAGGCAGTCTCTCGGGCGACGTGACGAGCGGCCGCTGGGATGGCTCGAGCGCCATCGTGCGTGCGCTCAGTCAGGTGGGCGTCGTGTCGCGCCACACCAGCATCCCCCTCGTCACCCTGAATCGGCGGCCGGTCACGCATGCGGTGCGCACCACCTTCAGCTGGATCGACCAGGTGCGCACCACCGCGATGGCCACGGTGGACGAGGGTGGCGGCGTGGGCGCGTTGCCGAGCGTGTCGGTCAGTCAGAAAGAGGAGACCGTCGGGCAGTTCCTCACCTTGTTGCCGGCGGTGCAGGAAGACGGTCAGATCTTGTTGTCCATCGCCTACGACAACACGGTGGCACAGCCGCTCACGAGCGTGAGCTTCGGCCGCGGTGACAACGCGGTGCAGATCCAGCAACTCACGGTAGATGGGACGGGCACCGTGCAGCAGGTCGATCTGCGGCCGGGCCAGCCGATGATCGTCTCCGGCTTTGATCGGCTGGGCGAACAGTCCGATGGCCGCCGGCTGGATGCCAAGGCGCCGTTGCTGCTGGGTGGCCTGCAGCGCACGTCGAGCCAGCGCCAGACCACGCTCGTCATCGTGACGGCCTTTCCCGAGGAGGGCTTCTGATGACGACGAGACGATGGCCATGGCCGCGTGCGGCCACCACGGCGGCTGGCGTGGTGCGCCTGCCTGCCTTCAGCGGCGGCCGCGACGTCGAGCTGGTGCTGGGATTGGCCTGGCACACGATCCTCGGCACGGACCTGCGGCGCGCTGCGTGGCGGCGTGCGCGCGAGCAACGCGCCACCCACGTGGTGCACGCCGGAGGCCGCAGCGAGTCGGTGGGCACGGCGCGACTCGCGGGTGGGCGCGGACCGCTGCGGCGCGAGCTGCATGCAGCTGCCCAGCTCTTCGCAACCCAGGCCGGGCCGGGCGCGCACGCCCTCGTCTGGCCGATGGAAGCGGACCGGTTCTGGGTCGTGCAGGCCCGCGACACACGTGTGCTGGCCGGTGGCGACATGGTCACCGACGCGCCCGGTGCGCGCCTGGCGATCGCGCAGTTCCAGCAGCGCTTCGGCGGCGAGGGGCGCGTCTGCGGAACGCTTGAGGGCGCCGGCTTGGCCGCTTCGGCACCGGCGCCGACGCTGGACGCCCTGGCGGCCGGGTGCGGCCCGGGCAGCCTGCTGCAGACCCGCACGCGTGCCTGGCGTTCCCTGGCACTGGCGCCGATGCTGCTCGCCGTGCCTGCGCTGGCGTGGCAGACGCAGCGTGAAGAGGCTCCGCCTGCTGCCGACGCGCTGGATGCGCCGATGGCGCTCGCCCCCGATCCTGAACTCGTGCGGCGCGACGCGCTGACCGCTGCGCTCGCTGCGGTGTCGGGCCCCACCGTGGCCGGGATTGCCGCGGTCTGGCAGGCGGTGGGCGACCTGGCACTGCGGCCCGCTGGCTGGCGGCTGCATGCCGTGCGGTGCCGGCACCGTGGCGATGCTGGTTGGGCCTGTGAGGCCGACTACGCCCGCGCCGAGGCGTTGGCCACGGCTGCGGGGCTCACCGCACACGCGGCGGCAGGGCACTGGCGCTGGCAGGGGCTGGATCAGGCCACCTTGCAGTTCGACGTGTCGGCGCCCGGGCGCTCGCTCGCGCTGGCCGATCTGCACGTGGTCGGTGCCGGGGTCATCGCGGATGCCGATGCCCTGCAGGCCTTGCGCCCGGCGTTCGCTCAGGTGTTGGTGGGCGAGGCTGTCGCCGTGCCGGCCCCACCCGGCCCCGATGGGCTGCTGGCGGCGCCCCTGCTGCGGCAACGGGACATCCGGCTGCGCGGTCCGCTGCGCTCGCTCCCTCTCATCGACGCCACGCTCACCGAGCGCGTCGTCTGGCACACCCTGCAGGTGTCCTTCGAGCCCGGCGCGCGCGCCGGCCGAGATGCCAGTGTGGTCATGGCCGATCTTCAAGGAACCAGCTATGAACCGGCTTCCTGACGCCAAGCGCGTCCCAGCGCGACGGCGCCAAGTCCGTCATGTGGGATTGTGTCTGGCCCTGCTGCCGGCCGTGACGCTCGCCACGCCCGCCGATTGGCAGGCTGGCGCCACCCATGTGCGCGAGCTCGTGCAGGCGGAGTTGCGCGGGCCGGTCGAGCCCGCGCCTGTATCGGCGGCACGCCCCGAGCCGGCGCCCCCGCGTCTCGTCGCGCTCTATGGCACCGCGGGTCACTACACGGCGATCCTGGACGTGGACGGGGTGCGCAAGGAGTATCGGCCTGGCGCGAGTCTGCCATATGGCGGGCAGGGCGGCGCCACCGAGTATCGGCTGGTGCGCATCGTCGACACCTGCGTCGTGCTGCGCCGTGGGGCTCAGGGGCGTTTGCGCACCGCGTGCTACGTGCCGCAGCCCGCTCCCGTGCTTGCCCCAGCTATCGCGCCTGCAGTGGCCGGTGCGGCAGGCGATGTGCTCTCGTCGCCGCTGCCCCTCGCCGGGGCGGGGAGCCTGCCATGAGACTGCCCCTCCCGCGCCGGCTGGCCGGCATGGCACCAGCGGCAGCCGCTCTCGCGCGCCCCGTGGTGCGGGTCGGTAGCCAGAGCGAGCTCGCCGCGCTCGCGCGGCCACTGCGCCGCGTGCTGCGCGATGATTTCGACGTGGGTGAGAGCAGCAACCGCTTCTGCCCCATGCAGTACGAGGACGGCAGTGTCGTCATCGTCACCCTGGAGGCGTATCACGACAGCGAACAGGTCGATGAGCTCGAACGCATGGTGTTGCGCCGCCGGTATCGGCTCGGCGAGCCCGCGCGCATCGTCGTGCCGGCCACCTTGCTGCTGGCCCTCGTGCGGGGCCAGATCGACGCCACGACGCTGCGGCGCGGGCCGCAGGCCGTCGCACCCTCGACGCGCTCGTCGATGGCCGACGCCTTTCACGACATCGTCGCCTGGGGCGTGCAGCATGGGGCGAGCGACATCCATCTGAATGTCCGGACATTGGCGGCGGAGTCCGAGGTTCGGTTCACCGTCGATGGACGCTATGTCGCCCCCGAGCGGTTTGCGCGCATGCCCACCGTCACGCTCAGCGACATCCTGGCGGTGGCCTGGATGGACGTGAGCGGCGGCAATGGCGCGGTGTTCGATCCGATGCTCGAGCAGCAGGGGCGTATCCGGCTCGACGTGCAAGGCCGGCCCATCATGTTGCGCTGGGCGTCGCTGGCGGCAGACCAGGGCGTGTCCGTGTGTCTGCGCATCCTGTGCCTGGATGCGCGCGTGCAGACCTCCTTTGCCGAGCTCGGCTATCTGCCGACGCAGGTCGAGATGCTGGATCGGGCCCGCCAGACCGAGGGTGGTGCCATCGTGCTCGCAGGTGTCGTGGGCTCGGGAAAGTCCACCACGATCGCAGCGATGATGGGCGCCATCCCGGCCACGCGCAAAGTCGTCACGCTCGAAGATCCCGTCGAGTATCTGATTCCGGGCGCCTTGCAGAACACAGTGGTGCGGGCTTTGGAGGGCGAGCGCCGGGACGCGTTCGATGCCAAGTTGAAGACCGTCAAGCGCTCGGCGATGAATGATCTGCTCGTGGGCGAGATCCGGGATCCCGAGACGGGCAGGGCGTTCCTCGACCTGGCGGGCAGCGGCATCAGTCTCTACACCACCGTGCACGCGGGCGCGGCAGGCCGCATCCCGGATCGCCTGGCGTCGCCGGTGATCGGCGTGTCGCGCGATTTCCTCGCCACGCCCGGCGTGTTGAAGCTGCTCGTCTACCAGGCCTTGCTGCCGCTCTTGTGCCAGCATTGCGCACTGCCGCTCGACGCGCTCGCGCTGCGCGCGCCGTCGGACCCGTGGCGGCGATACCGCGACGACCTCGCCCGCGGTCTGGATGCGGACACACGCGCCGTGCGGCTGCGCGATCCCGCCGGTTGCGTGCATTGCCGGCGCGCCGGGCTGCCCGAGCTGCACGGTCTGGCAGGGCGCACGGTGGTGGCCGAGATGCTCGAGCCCGCAGCAGACGATGTCTTCCTCGAGAACCTGCGCCGCAGCGATAACGTGGCCCAGCGTCGCCATCTGGCGGGCCTGCGCCAGACGGGCTACGGCGAGGCAGACATGCGGGGCAAGAGCGCGATGGCCTGCGCCCTCTACAAGATGCTGCAGGGTTGGGTGGACCCGCGCGACGTCGAAGCACGCTTCGGTGAGGTCATGGCACACACGCCTGGAGCGCTCGCATGAGGATGCCGCTTGCCTGGGATGCGCGCCGCTTTCGCCCGCACCGCGCGGATTACTACGAATATCTGTCGGTATTGCTCGGCAGCCTGGAGGGGCGGCGCAGCCTGCACGACGTCTTCGCCGCCGATGCCCATCGGTATGGCCCGGGCACGGTGCGTGGTCGATTGTCAGCGCATTGGGCGCGACAGTTCCGCGAGTGTGGCGGCGATCTCGGCGAGACCTTCGCGGGCACGCTGCCGGCCGATGACGTGGCCTTGCTGCGGGCCGCCCAGCTCGCTGGCGCCGGCGCTCTCGATGCCGCGCTCGACGACGTGGCGCGCACCGTCCGACTGCTCGAGCGCGGCCGTTCCGGCGTCATCGGCGCCTTGAGTGGGGTGTTCGTCGCGGTGGGCGTTCTGTTGATCGTGCTGCTCGCCGTGCCGCTGCACACCGTGCCAACGCTCAAGGCGGCGTTCGCCGGCGTCGATGCCTCGCTCTGGGGCAGCAAGACGCGCCTTCTCTTCGGCCTGGCCGATCTCGTGCGGGTGTCGCTGCCGCTGCTGCTGGCGGTGACGGCGCTGGCGCTGGGGCTGCTCGCCGCTTCGCTGCCGCACTACGTCGGGCTCGGCCGGGCCACCCTGGATCGCTGGTTGTGGTGGCGCGTCTATCGCGACTTCCACGGGATTCGCTTTCTTGCCCTGCTTGCCACACTGGTCGTGCCGCGCGGAAACGTCGGCGCGCCGCTGCGCGATGCCTTGCTCGCGCAATTGCCGGGCGCGAGCCGCTGGAAGGCCTGGCATCTGAACCACATGCTCGAACGTGTGGACGACGGCATGGTGGGCGCGCAGACCTTCCACACGGGGATGCTCGATGCGCAGACCTACTGGTTCCTGGACGACATGACGGCCATCCATGGCATGGGTCCGGGGCTGGCCCGCACGCGCGAGCGCATCGAGGGCCGGCTGCTGGGCCAAGTGCTGCGCCGTGCGCAGGGGTTGCGCTGGGCCGCCCTGGGCTGCGTGCTGACCACGTTGTTTGGCCTGGTCTTCTGGCATTACGCGGTCGTCGACGAGTTGCGCCGCGCCCTGCAGGCGGCCCAGACCTTGGGCTGAGCCCCGTCTCGATTTTCCTGATGTTCCCTTTCTGCCCACCGGAGATCCCATGGCAGCTCATCGCAGCATCCCGTCGTCCTCGCGCCGCCGTCAGGCGGGTTTCAGTCTCGTCGAGGTCTCCATCGTCACGGCCATCGTGCTCATCGTGTCCATCATCGGCATCCCGGCGATCAACAGTTATGTGGTCGAGAACAAGGTGCCGCGCGTGGCAGGCGAGCTGCAGCGTTACGCCACCCGCACCAAGGCGAACGCGCAGGGCGTGAGCAACCCCTATGTCGGTATCGATACCGGCAATCTCGCGCGTGCCATGCGCAGCTCGAGCATTCTCGCCGTCGACGCCGCCCAGCTCTCGCGCGTGGCCCACGGCCTAGGGGGCAACGGCACGAGCACCGGGTTGATCGCCATTGCGCCGGAGGACAACGGTGCTCGCTTCGTCGTCACGCTGGATGCGGTGAGCGACGCCGCGTGTCCTGGTCTTGCCTCGATCCTGCAGCGCGTGGCGGGCCGCATTCGCGTGACGGGGGCGACCGGCACGGTGGTCAAGGACGAGCTCGCCACGCCGGCCGTGGCGTATTCGCCGCTCGCGGCCGAGCGCGCCTGCAGCACGGGCGACACCAACACGCTCGCCTTCACCGTGTGGTGAGCCGCATGCGTGCACGAACGCGGCGGCCTCGCGCAGCGGGCTACCTGCTCGCCGAGCTGGCCGTGGTGTTGCTCGCCGCCACGCTCGGCGCCGTCTGGTTCGCCCAGCAGGCGGCCGAGGAAACCGAGGACGCAGGCGCGCGCGCGACGGCGAGTCTGCTGCTCACGGCGCGCGGCCGGCTGCTGGGCTGGCAGGTGCAGCATCTGGACTGGCTGCTGGCCGAGCCATCGGCCGCGCAGCCCACGGGCATCACGGCGGTCAGCTGGCCGGTGGACCTGCCGCTCGCGGCCTTCGCGGGCGGTGCGGTCGATCCCGTCTGGCAGGCGCGGCCCGCCTATGGCGGCGAGCTTCGCGTCAGGCTCTGGCGCGACGGCGTCTGCCCCGGCACGGCGTGCCGGCCGCAGGCCATGCTCTACACGACGGAGCCCGTGCGTGCCCGCGCGGCACACGACTACAGTCCGATGCTCGTCGGCCAGATTCTGCTCGCGACCGACGGGTATGGCGCGCACGCGCCGCCGGGCACGCCGGCGCGGCTTCGTGGCGCGCTGCTGGACGTGGCCAACCCGCAGGGCGCGCGTGCGGGCGTGGTCGCGGTCACCGCGAGTCTGGATGCCACGCCGTTCACGCAGTTCGTGCGGCACGGCGATGGGCGACCGGTCCGCCTGCGCAATACGCTCGCGGTGGACGGTGCGCTGTCCACCGCCACGGGACTGGCCTTCGACACCGCGGTGGTACCGGGGGGCGCGTGTGCGCAGGAAGGGCTGCATGCGCGTACGGCGGGGGCAAGCCTGGCCGTATGCAGCGCCGGCATCTGGTTCGAACTCAATCGCTACGTCGTCACGGCCATGCAGGATGGCCTGGCCGATGGCGCGGTGCTGCCCGTGTCGAGTTGCCCTGCTGGCATGGCACCGTTCACGCGCGTGGGCGTGCAGCATCTGGACGTGATGGTGGGGGGCGGCGATATCGACGTGCGGGGTCAACTCGCCGGCGCACTGTCCGGGAGTGGTGCCGTCAGCCAGACGGGGGCGGTGAGCGTGACCGGGACGGTGACGGGCAGCCTGCGCAGCACCTCGGACAGCCAGTTGCGGATCGCCCAGGCCGCCACGGAAAGCGGCGGACGCCTGCGCCTGTCCAGTGTCGGGCCGGCAGCACGCGGGTATGCGATCGTGGGGTGCCGCCATGGCACGGGCTAGCGCATCCGCCAGGGCGGCGGCACCGGACGCGCGCGTTCGCGTGCGGCGGCGCACGTCCAGGGCCGCTCGCTACGCACCGGCAGCGCTGCTCGCCCTGGTATTGGCGGGGGCTGGCGGTGATGCACCGGCCGCTGCCACCGATGCGGGGCCGGCATCCGCCCGCGATGACAGTGCGGCAGCTACAGGGCCCTTGCCGGGTGCGCCGTCCCGCTCGGCAGCGGGGACGGACCCTACGACGTCGCGCGAGGCCGCAGCCACACGGGCTGCCACGCGCCGCGCCCGCCTGCGCCGTCAGGCACCCGGCGCGGGCCTGCACCCGAGGTAGCCGCCTGCCTGACGGCGGCGGCCGCGCATCATCGGGTGGATGCCCGCCTCTTGCATGCGATCGCGGCCGTGGAGTCCGGCTTCAATGCGAGTGCCGTCAGTGCGCCGAACCGCAACGGCACGCACGACATCGGCCTCATGCAGATCAATTCGGCGTGGCTGCCGCGACTGGCCAGCTTTGGCATCGATGCGCGTCGCTTGCGCGAACCCTGTGTGTCGGCCTATGTCGGGGCCTGGATCCTGGCGGACAACATCCGCCGCCATGGCCCAGTCTGGCGCGCCGTGGGAGCCTACAACGCGCGCTCGCCGGCGCACCAGCGCGTGTACGTGGACAAGGTCCAGCGCGCGCTGGTGCAGGTGAGTGTGTCTAGCGGCGCTGCAGGCCCGGGATCAGTTGTTCCAGTCCGCTGAGGCCCGAGGATGCGGGCACCGCAAAGCGCGAAGCGGCAGGCCGTGTGCGATCCAGGCTCGTGAGCTCGTAGTGCTTGCCAAAGCGCAGCAGCCCCAGGCCGCGCTGGTCCAGCGTCTGCATGAGGGCCTGGCCACCGCTGTTGTCCACGCCACTGGATTGCTGGAAGGCAAGCGCCGCCTGACCGAAGTTCCGCGTGAGCTCGGCCACCTCGGCGTCGCGCGTGAGCACGACCTCTTCGGTGCGTTGCTGCCCGCTGCGATCGATGTAGGTGAGCCGGTGGATGGTGCCGCGCACGCCGCCTACGGTTTGCGCGCGGCCCGTGTCCTCGAGCGACACGAGTCGCTGGATATCTTCGCTGCCGGTGGCGAACTGGCTGCGGCCCCCGCCCTGTGCCTGCAACAGCCCGGCCACCGCGCCGCCGGAGACGACGATCGGCTGGCCTGCCGCGGCGGTCACGGCATAGAGCTGCCCCTGGCGGGAGATGAGGTGGATCCCGGGACGGCGCTCGTCCTGAAGCCGCAATTGCGGGCCGTCGTATTCCAGGATGAAGGTCTTGTCGCCGCCCTGGATCACGGCCTTGCCCGCGGCGAGGACAGCCAGGGGCGAAAGGAGCAGGGCGGCGAGCGTGGTGCGGATCACGGACATGCGGGGTGATCTCCGTCAATAAGGAAAGGTCAGGAACTGAAGAAGGCGAACAGCGCGAAACACAGCGCGGCGAGCGCCGTGCCAAAGCCGATCATGGCCAGCGAATGCGCGCGCCGGATCTGCTGTTGGGCGGCCAGCGCGCTGGTGTTGAGCGCCTGGAGTGTTTCCTGCAGCTGTTCGGCGAGTTCGCGGATGCGTTCGGCATTCTGCGTCGAGGCGGCCTGCAGTTCGGTAATCTGCTGTTGCAGCTCGGCAGGGTTCACCTCGCCATCGGCCGGGCGGCGGCGAGTGAATGCGGGGATGGCCGCGCTGACGATGCTGGCCACGTGCGGCAGTATCAGCTTGGCGGCCGGGATCCATACAGCCATGGTGTCTCCTGGTACGTAGTGCCCGGTCTCACGCAGCGATCATAGCGGGCGCACCGCGCGGCTTACAGCAGCAAGTGTGCCCGATTGCAAGCGGCCTGCTGGGGCGGCGCGCGTCTCGGCGCGCCCGGGCGCCGGCCGAATTGCAGTAAGCTAGAGCCCGTCCGCGCCCGCGCGCGGGCATGATTTCGCCGTTTTCACCCGCCACTAGCTCTCCATCCGTGACCTCTGTCCTGCACCAATCCCACATCACGTCCCTGCCGCTGCTCGCACGCGGCAAGGTCCGCGACATGTATGCCGTCGGCGAGGACAAGCTCCTCATCGTCACTTCTGATCGCCTGTCCGCGTTCGATGTCGTCCTGGACGATCCCATCCCGGGCAAGGGCGCGGTGCTCACGGCACTGACGGATTTCTGGCTCAAGCGACTGGCGCATGTGGTGCCCAACCACGCCACCGACGTGGCCGCCGAGGACGTGGTCGCGCCGGAAGAGCGTGATCAGGTCGTCGGACGCGCCGTCGTGGTCAAGCGCCTGAAGCCCATCCTCGTGGAAGCCGTGGTTCGCGGCTACCTGATCGGGTCGGGCTGGAAGGATTACCAGGAGACGGGGGCCGTGTGCGGCATCGCGCTGCCGGCCGGTCTCGTGCAGGCCCAGCGCTTGCCCGAGCCGATCTTCACGCCGGCGGCCAAGGCCGAGATCGGTGCCCATGACGAGAACGTGAGCTTCGCCTACGTGGAAGACGCCATCGGCGCCGAGCTCGCTGCCCGCATCCGCGACGTGTCGATCGCGTTGTACAACGAAGCTTCTGCCTTTGCCGCCGAGCGCGGCATCATCATCGCGGATACCAAGTTCGAGTTCGGCCTGGACGAGGACGGCACGCTGCACCTGATGGACGAAGTGCTCACGCCGGATTCCTCGCGCTTCTGGCCGGCCGACAGCTATCGCGAAGGCACGAGCCCGCCCTCGTTCGACAAGCAATTCGTGCGCGACTGGCTGGAGACGCAACCCTGGGACAAGACGGCGCCTGCGCCGCGTCTGCCCAAGGACATCCTCGAGCGCACCGCGGCCAAGTATCGCGAAGCGCTGGACAAGCTCACCGGCGCCGACGCCGCCTGAGCGTGTGGCGGGTCCACGCACGATGACCCCAGCGGATCAGGCCGGGGGCCGCGCCGAGGTCGTGACCCCGCTGCTTGGCAGCGCGGTGCTCGCCGTCGTCGCAAGCGCCGTCTGGTATTTGTCCCCACTTGCGCTGGGCTTCGCCTCGTGGCCCAGCCATCCGATGCTGGCGGCGATCGCGCGGGGCGCCTTCCAGGCATCTTACTTCGTAGGTATTCCGGCCTTGCTCGCCTGCCCCGTCATCGGCATGGCCCTGGCATTGAGCGGGCGGCGCGTGGCGGCGATGCGCGTCGTGCGCATCACCTTTGCGAGCTTCGCGGCCTGCGTGGCCCTCGTTGTCCTGCTGGTGAACTGAGCCCGGTGCGGCCGTGTGCCTGCCGGGCGGCCGCGTGTCAGAACAACAGCGTCGAGAGCCGGCGGCGGTAGGCCGAGACCACGGCAGGTTGGTCCGCCGCCTTCTCGAATACCGTCAGCAGCGTCTTGCGACCGACGTCGTCCTGGAAGGTGCGATCGCGCGCCACGATCTCCAGCAATTCGTCCATGGCGGCTTCCCACGCGCCCCGCGCGATGCGTTGCTCGGCGAGCGCGAGGCGCGCCGCGAGATCGCCCGGGCTCGCCTGCACCGTCGCGGCCAGGGCGAGTTCCTCGTCAGAAGCCGGGTCCGGTTGCGGCACTTCGGGTTCGGCGGGTGCTTCTTCCTCAGCCGCGGCGTCATCCGCAGGGGGCACGAAGCGATCGAGGAATGCCCGCAGTTCGCCGTCCGGCAGCACGCCCATGAAGTGATCCACCGGCCGGCCATCGACGAAGGCGACGACGAACGGAATGCTGCGCACCTGAAAGTGCTGGGTGATCTCGGGATTCTCGTCGGCGTTCAGCTTGGCCAGGCGAAAGCGGCCGGCATAGTCCTGCTCGAGTTGCTCGAGCTGCGGGCCGAGCGTCTTGCAGGGGCCGCACCAGGGCGCCCAGAACTGCAGGACGACCGGCACTTGCTGCGAGGCGCGCAGCACCTCGGTCTCGAAATTCTCCAGGGTGATGTCCATCGTGTCTTCCCATGCAGTGGTGGCCGCGGGCGCCGGGTGGCGAAAGGCGTGTCGGCGCGCTGGCAGCGCAAGGACCGAAGCATACCGTGCCCCAGGTAAAATGGCGGTCTTCACGCGGGTTTGCCCCGCCTCCTTCTTTCTAGCACAGAGTCAACCATGGATAACGCTCGCACCCCGCCCGTGATCGGCGTCGTGATGGGATCGTCCAGCGATTGGGACGTCATGCAGCATGCCGTCGCCATCCTGGATGAATTCGCCGTGCCGTATGAAACCCGCGTGGTGTCGGCCCACCGCATGCCGCTCGACATGGTGGATTACGGCGGCCAGGCGCGCGCTCGCGGCCTGCGCGGCATCATCGCCGGCGCGGGTGGGGCTGCCCACCTGCCGGGCATGCTCGCCGCGCTCACGCCGGTGCCCGTGTTCGGGGTGCCGGTGCCGTCGCGTTATCTGCGCGGCGAGGATTCGTTGCTCTCCATCGTGCAGATGCCCAAGGGCGTGCCTGTCGCGACCTTCGCCATCGGCGAGGCGGGCGCGGCCAACGCCGCGCTGCACGTGATCGCCACCCTGGCCACCACGGACGCGGCGCTGGCCGAGCGCCTGGATGCGTTCCGCGCGCGCCAGACGGCTGCGGCACGCGGCATGATGGTGCCGCCCCAATGAGCCAGACGACCTTGATCGCCCCTGGCCAGTGGCTGGGCATCCTGGGCGCGGCCAGTTGGGCCGCATGTTCTGTCACGCCGCCCAGGTGATGGGCTATCGCGTGGCCGTGCTGGATCCCGATGCGGACAGCCCGGCGGGCGCCGTGGCTGATCGTCACCTGCGTGCTGCCTACACCGATGAAGCCGCGCTCGACGAGCTCGCCGCCCTGTGCGAGGCGGTCACCACGGAATTCGAGAACGTGCCGGCCGAGAGCCTGCGCCGCCTGGCTGCCGCCGGACGGCGCGTCGGCCCGGCGGCGGACGCAGTCGCCGTGACGCAGGACCGCATTGCGGAGAAGACGTTCGTGGCCTCGCTCGGCATTCCCGTCGCCCCGCACATTGCCGTGCGCAGCGTCGAGGATCTCGCGGCGCCGCCCGCCCATCTCTTTCCTGGCATCCTGAAGCTCGCGCGGTTGGGCTATGACGGCAAGGGCCAGGCCCTGGTCGATTCCGCCGACGCCGCGCGCGAGGCCTTCGTGCGGTTCGGCAGCGCCCCTTGCGTGCTGGAGGCGCGCCTGCCGCTGGCCTACGAGATCTCGGTGGTCGTGGCCCGTGGCTTCGATGGCGAGACCGCGGCCTTTCCCGTCTCGCGCAACGAGCATCGGGGCGGAATCCTCGCCGTGTCGTGCGCGCCGGCCCCGGCCCTGCCCGAACGCGTGGCCGACGAGGTGGCGCGCATGGGCCGCGCGATCGCGCTGGGTCTGGACTATCACGGCGTGCTGTGCGTGGAGTTCTTCGTGCTCGAGGACGGCAGCCTGGTCGTCAACGAAATGGCGCCACGGCCACACAACAGCGGGCACTACACCATCGAGGCCTGCGCGAGCAGCCAGTTCGCCCAGCAGGCCCGGGTCCTGGCGGGGCTGCCGCTGGGCGCGCCCGCCGCGCTCGCGCCGTCGGTCATGCTCAATGTGCTGGGCGACGTCTGGTTCGAGAACGGCGTGCGCCGCGAACCGGATTGGGCCGCCGTGGTCCGCGTGCCTGGTGCCTGCCTGCACCTGTATGGCAAGCGCGAGCCCCGTGTCGGTCGCAAGATGGGCCATGTCACGTGCGTCGCGCCCACGCTCGCACAGGCCTGGAGCGCCGCACGTGACGTCGGCCAGGCGCTGGGCATCGGCCTGGACGATCAGGCGCCGGCATGAGTCCGACGGACCGGGAGGGCGAAGCGATGCCTACGCCGTCTGCCGCCTCATTGCTGGGGCTCGTCGTCCCGCCGGATGCGCGATCGCTCGGTCTGGCCGCGCGCCTGCTCGCCCAGGGCGAGTTGGTCGCCATGCCGACCGAGACGGTGTATGGGCTTGCGGCCGACGCCACCCAACCCGACGCCGTGGGCAAGATTTTCGCGGCCAAGGGGCGGCCTAACGACCATCCGGTCATCGTGCACCTGTTGCCCGATGCGGATCTCTCGGTGTGGGCTGCCCAGGTACCTGCCACCGCGCGGGCGCTCGCTGCTGCTTTCTGGCCCGGCCCGCTCACGATGATTCTGCCGCGCGCGCTGGTGTCTCGGATGCCCTGACCGGCGGCCAGGACACGGTGGGCCTGCGGTGTCCCGCTCATCCCGTGGCGCTCGCTCTGCTGCGCGCGTTTCGCGATGCGGGCGGCAGCGGGGCCGTTGCGGCCCCCTCGGCCAATCGGTTCGGCCGCGTGAGCCCGACGCGCGCCGCGCATGTCGCAGAGGAGTTCGGCGTTGCCGTGGACCTCATTCTCGATGGCGGTCAGTGCCCCATCGGCATCGAGTCCACGATCGTGGATCTGTCGCGCGAGCGTCCCGTCCTGCTGCGCCCTGGTCACATTGCACCGGCCGAGCTCGCGGCCGTGATGGGCGACAGCGTCTGGTCGCCGGATGGCACGCTGGCGGCGGGCGCGCCCACGGCTGGCAAGGATGCCGCCCCTGCCAGCGACGCTCCCCGTGTGCCAGGCGCGCTGGCCGCGCACTACGCGCCGCGCACCCGTCTGCAGCTCGTCCCGGCGGCCTCGCTCGCGGCCGCGTTGGCGACGGCAGCGAACGCTGGCGAGCAGGTGGCGGTGTGGTCCACCGTCCTGCCCGACGGGCTGGCGAAGCACGCATGGCGCGAACGTCCGGCGCTGGCCGCGGGGGCGGCCCACGCCCTGTATGCAGTGCTGCGTGAGCTCGACGCCGGAGGCTTCGACCGGATCCTGGTCGAGGCGCCGCCCGCCGACCCCGCCTGGGACGCCGTGCGCGATCGCCTGGGGCGTGCTGTCGCCGGATCCGGAGACACGACCGAGTCCTGACCGCGCCGGCCTGCACGTCGCTCGGGCGTGCTGCCAAATGTGCGCAAGTTTCTCTTGAAGACATGCGAATCTGCTCGTACCGCTGCGGTGGTCGCAGCGGACGCTATTTCTTCAAGAGGACATTGTCATGTCAGAACAAACCGAGTTCGAGCGTCGTGCCGGCCTGCTGCCCTTCGCCGAGCAAGTCCCTGAGACCCTGCCTTTCACCGTGCGCGTCGTCGACGACAGCGACGGCCTCGAGCGCGTCGTGGCCCTGCGCCAGTCGGCGTATGGCCGCCACGTGCCAGAGGTGGCGCGTCACCTGGGGGCGCCAGAGGTCCACGATCACGATCCGGGCAGTGTGGTCCTCATCGTCGAGTCCAAGCTCGACGGGGCGGCACTCGGCACCATGCGAGTGCAGACCAACCGGTTCGGGCCGCTCTGGCTGGAGCAATCCGTGCAGTTGCCGGTGTGGCTGCACGGGCAGGTCCTGGCCGAAGCGACACGCCTGGGCGTGTCCCTGGGCGGCGTCGGGCGGCTGGCCAAGACGGTGCTCTTCAAGGCCTACTTTCTCTTTTGCGTGCAGGCGGGCGTCGACTGGATGGTGATCGCCGGACGTGCTCCTCTGGATCGTCAGTACGAGGCCTTGCTCTTTCAGGAAGTCTTCCCGGGGCAGGGTTTTCAGCCCATGCAGCACGCTGGCGGCATCCTGCATCGGGTGCTGGCGTTCGAGGTCGCCACGGCCGAGCGCCGTTGGCGCGAGAATCGACATCCTTTGTATAACTTTGTGTTTCGAACGAGACATCCCGATATCGTGCTGGGAGGAGATTTGATTAAGATGGAGGCTTCGCGGGGACTGCTCCAGACCAGTCTGGAGGGATGACGGCCCTGGTGATATCTGCGTGCGCTGGGCCATGTGCCGTCGAAGGCCCGGTGCGCGATTCACAGTCAGGGTGTACATGCAGCATCGTTCCCCGGCACGCCGCCTTCGCGAGCTCCTTTCGTCGGGGGCGGCATTTGACTGGCTGTCGGCCGCGATCTCGTATTACGTGGTGCCGCTGGCCATCATCGCATTTTCGGTGGTGGTCTTCGTCTTTCAGCCGAGCGTCTACGGCGAACACACTCAGGCCGAGGGGCTGGCGTTCCAGTCACTCGCGCAGACCCCGACTCTCGATACGCCCGAACTTGCCCTGCAGGCCTTGCAGACGCGCCCGCTCACGTCGTACCTGGATCTGCAGCTGTCCGAGGTGCCGCACTGGTTCACCTTCGCCGTGCCGCCGGCCATCGCTGCCGATGCGGACGCCGCGATCGAGTTTCCGTCACGCCATGCCCGCGAGATCGCCTGTTGGCGCACCTCGGATCTTCAATCGGTGGGCGGGGCAAACCGTGAGCGCGATTGGGGCGCGTTCTCGGCGGCCAAGGCAGGTTTTGCGCTCGCCATCGGCGAGGCGGGCTCACCATCCCATCTGATCTGCCGCGCGCATTCTCGGGCCCGGCGCGCCTCACGGTACTGGCCTGGCACGACGATGCGTTGACAAGCTCGGTGCGCGCCTTCGAGCATGCCACGGGCGTGCTCGAGGGCGGCCTGCTCACGCTCGCTGCGCTCACCCTGATGACGGCACTGATCACGCGCGAATCGCGCTACGTGCTCTTTGCGGTCTGGCTGCTCGGCAACCTGCGTCTGGGCGGCATCAGCATGGGCTTCGATACCCAGTGGCTCACCCGCAGCATCCCGCCAGGCTGGATGGACTCGGTACGTCAGCTCACGATCGCGATCTACTACATCGTCACGTACACACTCTTCGGCCAGTTCCTGCGTACCGAACTCTCCCGGGTCGGCTATGCCTGGCTCTTCCGGTTTGCGTCTCGCGCAGGGCTCGTCCTGCTCGTGCTGGCGCTGGTCCTGGACTTCTCCACGTTCCTGCCGGCGATGTGGGTAATCGTCAGTTTCAGCATCGTGGTGGTCACGTTCTTTCTCGCCCGCATCGCGATCGTGACCCGATCCCGCATCGCGGTCTGGTATGCGGTCGCGCTCGTCATCGTCTTCGTCTCGACGTTGTCCGAAGTCATCGCCGCGGCCTTCGGTTTCAAGCTCGTGATCGGCGCGCTCAACAGCGTCACCGCGGCGCTCGCGGCGAGCCTGGTGGCAGCTTTCGCCTTCGCCGAGCAGATCCGTCTGGAGCGCCAGGAGCGCCTGGATGCGCAGGCCGAGCTGCACAGGACCTACGAGACCGCCCCGGTGGGTCTCTTCACCTTGGACGCCGAGGGCCGCTTCGTGCGGTGCAATGCTGCCTTGCAGCGACTGCTCGATCTGCATCCAGGTCCGCAGGAGGAGCGGTGGGGCACCTATTTCGAACCGGGGGCCTGGGCACGCCTGCGTGAGATCGTCCGTCACGGCGGCGAGGCCGAGATCCGCGGCGCGCCGCGTCCGGATGGCAGCGCGCGCTGGTATCTCGTGCGTGGTGCGCAAGCCCATCATTCGCATATCGAAGGCTCGCTGCAGGACATCACCGAGCGACGCGAGGCCACGGACCGTCTGCGCTTCATCGCGCACAACGATTCGCTCACCGGCGTGCTCAATCGCCGGGGCATCGAGAGCAAGCTCGATGCGGTCATCCGTCATGCCGATCGCGAAGCCCCGCTGGCGCTCGCCTACCTGGATCTGGACCGCTTCAAGCTCATCAACGACCTGTATGGTCATCAGGCCGGCGACGAAGTGCTCAAGCAGGTCTGCGAGCGCGTGCAGGGCTTGCTCGGGCCCGGGCAGCACATGGGGCGCGTGGGGGGCGACGAGTTCATCCTCGTCTTGCGTCGCACGTCCATGGCCGAGGCGGCCGCGCTCGCCCGGCGTGTCTTCGACGTGGTCGGGGATTCGCCGTACCGGCTGCGCCGCCGCGCCTTTCAGGTCCGGACCTCGATCGGACTCATCGAGATCGCGGCCGACATGCGGGCGCAGGATGCGATCTCGGCGGCCGATCGGGCATGTCGCGAGGCCAAGCGGGGCACGCACGGGCACGTCGTCACGTATGAGAAGGATGACCCGGCCTTTCAGGCGCGCATCGAGGAACTGCGCCTCATCGAGGCGCTGGGCAGCACCTTCTCGCCCGCCGGTCTCATGCTCATGATGCAGCCCATCATGTCCTTGCAGTCGCCCGAGGCATCGCTCAACTTCGAAGTGCTGCTGCGCATGCGCGAGCCGGATGGCACGATCCTTCCCGCAGGCCGCGTGATCGCCGCGGCCGAGGCCAACGGCACCATCGGCGAGCTCGACAAATGGGTGCTGGAATCCACGCTTACCTGGCTGCTGCAGCACGGTGCGAATCTGCCGAACACGCACTTTGTCTGCGTGAACCTGAGCGGCGCCTCGATCAACGACGAGTCGTTCATGGCCGATACGTATCGCATCCTGGAACGCTATCCGTCGGTGGTGCGGTTCCTGTGCATCGAGATCACCGAGAGCGTGGCCTTGCACGACATCGACAATTCGCGCCGCTTCATCGAGCAGCTGCAGCGCCTGGGGGCCCGCATCGCGCTGGATGACTTCGGGGCAGGCTACACGTCGTTCTCCTACCTGAAGGAGTTCTCGGCCCATGCCCTGAAGATCGATGGCGCATTCATCCAGAGCATGCAGGCGCATCCGGCCAACGCGGCCATCCTGGAGGCCATCGTCGAACTCGCACGCAACCTGGGCATGCGCAGCATCGCCGAGTGGGTGGAGGACTACGACACGCTGTCGGCGCTGGCTGCTCTGGGCGTGGACTACGTGCAGGGCTTCATCATCGCGCCCCCCATGTCGCCGGATCGTCTGCTCACGGGAACATCGGCCGCGAGTTTCATCACCGATGCGCGTGTTCTGGCGTTCGTGCAGGCTCGCCGAGAGGGTAGGGCGCACGAATCGCCGGGTGGCTACCTGCATTGAACCTTGCGAAAAATGCGGGGTTGTTGCGCGGATAGCCAGTATTCATGCGGCTTTGCGCTGGATTTACTTGACAGCGATTCAGGCGCGATGCTTGAATACGCGCTTTCCGCCGCACGTAGAGGTGGCGGACGGTGGCGAGAACATACGTTTTCCACAGACATACCTTGTGAGGGGTTATGAACAAGTCCGAACTGATCGAACATATCGCCAGCCAGGCCGACATCTCCAAAGCGGCCGCCGGCCGTTCGCTGGATGCGGTGATCGGGGCCGTCAAGGCAACGCTCAAGAAAGGCCGCACGGTCACGCTCGTGGGTTTCGGCACCTTTGCCGTGACCACCCGCGCTGCCCGCACGGGTCGCAATCCGCGCACCGGCGAAGCCATCAAGATCAAGAAGGCCAAGGTGCCGAAGTTCCGTCCGGGCAAGGCCCTGAAGGACGCCATCAACTGATCGTGATGGCACCGCCTCTCCTTGAGAGGGGCGCACGGCGCAGTTCGGGTACAATGCCCGACTCGCTGCCGCGGCAGGGCGCGCAGATGCGCGCTGAGCCAGACGCGATGGGTGCTTAGCTCAGCTGGTAGAGCGGCGCCCTTACAAGGCGTAGGTCGGGGGTTCGAACCCCTCAGCACCCACCACCATCGCGCAAGGCAAGAAGGAATACAAAAAGGCGAATCTCGGTTCGCCTTTTTTTCGCTCACATGAATCATGTTGGCGCGTAGCGTGAGACGCACCGCCAGAAGGGGAGAGCCGGCCAATGTTCGATCTGGTACGCAACCACAAGCGGTGGATGCTGCTGTTGGTGCTGATTCTCATCCTCCCCTCGTTCGTGCTGTTCGGCATCGAAGGTTATTCCCGTTTCGTCGAAGGCGACCGCGCCGTCGCGCGCGTGCATGGCGAGCCGATCACCGTGCAGGAATACGAAGCGGCGCGTCGCGCCGAGCTCGATGCCGCCCGCCGCCAGCAGGCTGCCAATTTCGACGCCGTCCTGATGGATTCGCGCGAACGCCGCGAAGCCACGCTCGAGCGCCTCATCGAAGATCGCGTGATCGCGGCTGCCGTGGCCGATGGCCGCTATGCCGTGTCGGATGCGGCCTTGCGCCAGGCCATCGCCCAACAACCTGGCGTGCAGAACAACGGCCGCTTCGATCCGGCGCTCTATCAGCAGATGCTGGCCATGCGTGGCATGAGCTCGGATCAGTTCGAAGCCGCGATGCGCTACGAGCTCGCGCGCCAGCAGGTGCTGCAGCCCGTGCTGGCCTCGGGCATGGCCTCCGAGACCCTCGTGTCGGCGCTGCTTGCCGGCATGCGCGAAGAGCACACCGTGCGCCTGCGCACCTTCCGCGTGGAAGATCGCCTGGCGGCCGTCAACGTGCCTGAGGCGGACATCAAGGCCTACTACGACGCCAACCCCGAGGCCTTTCATGTGCCCGAGACGGTGGACGCGCAGTACCTGGTGCTCAACAGCGACGCCATGATCCGTGACGTCAAGGTCTCCGACGAAGAACTGCAGTCCTACTACGAGCAGAACCGCGCGCGTCTGTCGAGCCCTGAGGTCCGAGAAGTCAGCCATATCCTCATCGTGCCCGAGGGCAACGGCGCCGACGCGCTGGCCGCGGCCCGCTCGAAGGCCGAGTCGGTGCTGGCCAAGGTCCGCGAGAATCCGGCCGGCTTTGCCGACGTCGCGCGTGCCGAGTCCGCCGACACAGGGACGGCGGACAACGGTGGCTCGCTGGGCCAGATCAGCCGCGGCGCCATGGTGCCTGCGTTCGAGACGGCTGCCTTCGCCCTGAAGCAGGGCGAGATCTCCGACGTCGTGCAGACGGACTTCGGCCTGCACATCATCAAGGCCGATCGCGTGGTAGGTGGCAACGTGCCTGCGCTTGCCGACGTGCGCGATCGTCTGCTCCAGGAGATCCGTCTGCAACAGGCGAGCGAGCGCTTCGGCGAGGCTGCGGGCCAGCTGACCCGTCTCGTCTACGACACCCCGGACACGCTGCAGACCGCAGCCGACACCCTCGGCCTTACGGTTGAGGAAGCCAAGGGCATCACCCGCGAAGCCGCGCCGGCAGACGCGCCCGCCATCTTCCAGGATGCCCGCGTACGCGAGGCGCTCTTCTCCCGTCAGGTGATGCGCGACAAGCAGAACTCGGGCGTGGTCGAACTCGCGCCCGACGAACTGGTCGCCTTGCGTGCCCTGGCCGTGCATCCGGCTGCCACGCGCCCGCTCGAGGAAGTCTCCGCCAGCATTCGCGAGACGCTCGCCACGGAGCGCGCCACGGCGCAGGCTGCCGAAGCCGGCCGTGCGTTCGTGCAGGCCGCCAACGAAGGCAAGGGCCGCGAGGGCTTTGGTGAGCCCATCACCGTGGCCTTGAGCGATCCGCAAGGCCTCTCGATGGACGTGCTGCGTGCCATTCGGACCGTGCCCGCCGACGCCAGCTTCCCGGTGTTCACCGGTGCGGCCAATGCCAACGGCGATTACGTCGTGGCCCAGGTCGATGGCGTGAAGGCCGCCGAGGCGCCCGCCGAGGATGCCGTCAAGGCCGAGCGCGACGCGCTGGGCGATGCCCTGGCCCAGGCGCAGGCCGAGGCCTTCTTCCGCGCCCTGCGCGAGCGCTACGAGGTGGTGCGCGAGCCGCTGGCCGACGAGATCCTCGCTCAGGGCGAGGACGAGCAGAGCTGATCGTCTTCCGGCAGCCGCGCTGCCTGGTGTGAAAGAGACCTCCGCGAGCGATCCCGGAGGTCTTTTTCATGGGCGCGCGGGCCACAGTCTTCACCCGGGCGGCGTCGATCTCGTATACTACCCCCCAGTATAGAAACGCTGACCTGCGTCAGACCGGACGACCCATGCCCCACAGCCCTGAAGACAAGAAGCGCGCCATCACCCGGCTGCGCCGCATTCGCGGCCAGGCCGAGGCGCTCGAGCGCACGGTCGAGGAAGGTGCCGCCTGTGGCGCGGTGCTGCAGCAGCTCGCGGCCATCAAGGGTGCCGTGAACGGTCTCATGGCCGACGTGCTGGAGGGTCACTTGCGCGAGACGTTCGGGGATCCCGACAAGGCGCTGGACGACTCGATCGACGAGACGCTGGCCCTCATGCGTTCCTATCTTCGCTGAACCCGCCATCCACCCAAGGAAGCCATCCCATGAAATCCCGTGCCGCCGTCGCATTCGAAGCAGGCAAGCCGTTGCAGATCGTCGAGATCGATGTCGCGCCCCCGCAGAAGGGCGAAGTCCTGGTCAAGATCACCCACACGGGCGTGTGCCATACCGACGCCTTCACGCTCTCCGGCGACGATCCGGAAGGCCTCTTCCCGGTCGTGCTGGGCCACGAGGGTGCCGGGATCGTGGTCGAGGTGGGCGAGGGTGTCACCAGCGTGAAGCCGGGCGATCACGTGATCCCGCTCTACACCGCCGAGTGCGGCGAGTGTCTCTTCTGCAAATCCGGCAAGACCAACCTGTGCGTGGCTGTGCGCGCCACCCAGGGCAAGGGCGTGATGCCGGATGGCACCACCCGCTTTTCCTACAACGGCCAGCCGCTGTACCACTACATGGGCTGCTCGACCTTCAGCGAGTACACGGTCGTGGCCGAAGTCTCGCTCGCCAAGGTCAACCCGGATGCCAACCCTGAGCACGTCTGCCTGCTCGGCTGCGGCGTCACCACGGGCCTGGGCGCGGTGAAGAACACCGCCAAGGTCCAGCCCGGGGATTCGGTCGCCGTCTTCGGCCTGGGCGGCATCGGCCTCGCGGTGATCCAGGGCGCCAAGCGCGCCCAGGCGGGCCGCATCATCGCCGTGGACACCAATCCGGCCAAGTTCCCGCTCGCACAGACGTTCGGCGCCACCGATGTGGTCAACCCCAAGGACTACGACAAGCCGATCCAGCAAGTCATCGTCGAGATGACGGGCTGGGGCGTGGATCACTCGTTCGAGTGCATCGGCAACGTCAACGTCATGCGTGCCGCGCTCGAGTGCGCGCACCGCGGCTGGGGCCAGTCGGTGATCATCGGCGTGGCCGGTGCAGGCCAGGAGATCTCCACCCGACCGTTCCAGCTCGTCACCGGCCGCAGCTGGAAGGGCACGGCCTTCGGCGGCGTGAAGGGCCGCTCCGAGCTGCCTGGCATGGTGGAAGAAGCCATGCGCGGCGACATCCAGCTCGAGCCCTTCGTCACGCACAGCCTGCCGCTGAACGAGATCAACGAGGCCTTCGACCTGATGCATGAGGGCAAGTCGATCCGCTCGGTGATTCACTACGCCTGATCGACGGCGCAGGCGGGATGCGAGCCACGCTGGCATCCCGCAGCCACGACGACGAAGGCCGGCGATGGCCGGCCTTCGTCGTTGCAGCGGCCGCCTGCGGCCGCCGCATCCGGACGGTCCACGCTACTTCGTGATGTCAACGTCCTTCGTCTCCTTCAGGAAGAAGGTGCCGATCACGAAGGTGATGACGGCGATGATGATCGGATACCACAGGCCCGCATACATGTTGCCGGTGAGCAGCACGAGGGCGAACGCGGTGGTGGGCAGGAAGCCGCCGAACCAGCCGTTGCCGATGTGGTACGGCAGCGACATGGACGTGTAGCGGATCCGGGTGGGGAAGAGCTCCACCAGCCAGGCCGCAATCGGCCCGTACACCATGGTCACGTAGAGCACCAGGATGGTGAGCAGCAGCAGGATCATCGGCTTATTCATCTGCGCCGGATCGGCCGTGCGCGGATAGCCCGCGGCGTCGATGGCGGCGGTGAGGTCAGCCGAGAGCTTGGATTGCGCGGCCTTGGCCTGCTCAGGCGTCATGCCGGTGACGTCCACGCTCTGCACCACCGTCTGGCCGATGCGCACACTGGCCAACGAGCCTGCCGCCGAACCTTCCGTGGTGTAGGACACGCTGCGCTGGTTCAGCACGTTCTTGACCAGGTCGCACGAGTTGTTGAAGGTCACGTGCCCCTTCAGCTCGCCGGGGACGAACTGGAACGAGCAGTCGCGCGGATCGGCCACGACTACGGCCGGGTTGTTGCGCGCGGCCGATTCGAGTGCCGGGTTGGCGTAGTGCGTGAGGCCCTTGAAGATCGGGAAGTAGGTGAGGGCAGCCAACAGGCAGCCGGCCATGATGATGGGCTTGCGGCCGATCTTGTCCGAGAGCCAGCCGAAGAAGATGAAGCCGCCGGTGGCGATGAGCAGTGCGGCCGCGATGAAGAGGTTGGCCGTGACGGCATCCACCTTGAGGGTCTGCGTCATGAAGAAGAGCGCATAGAACTGACCCGCGTACCACACGACGGCCTGGCCGGCGGTGGCGCCGAGCAGGGCGAGCAGCACGATCTTGCCGTTCTTCCAGTTGCCGAAGCTTTCCTTCAGCGGCGCCTTCGAGCCCGTGCCTTCCGCCTTCATCTTCTGAAAGAGCGGGGATTCCTGCAGCTTCATCCGGATCCAGACGGAGATCAGCAGCAGCACGAACGAGATCAGGAACGGAATGCGCCAGCCCCACTCGGCAAAGGCTTCCGGGCCGAGCGCGAGGCGGCAGCCCAGGATCACCAGCAGCGAGAGGAAGAGGCCGATGGTGGCCGTGGTCTGGATGAAGCTCGTGTACAGACCGCGCTTGCCGTGCGGCGCATGCTCGGCCACGTAGGTGGCTGCGCCGCCGTACTCGCCGCCCAGTGCCAGGCCCTGCAGGCAGCGCAGCACCACGAGCAGGATCGGCGCGGCGATCCCGATGGTGGCGTAGGTGGGCAGGAGGCCCACGAAGAAGGTCGACACCCCCATGATCAGAATCGTGATGAGGAAGGTGTGCTTGCGACCGATGAGATCCCCCAGCCGCCCGAAGACGATGGCGCCGAAGGGCCGCACGGCAAAGCCTGCGGCGAAGGTGAGCAGCGCCATCACGAAGGCGCTGCCCGGGGGGAGGGCAGAGAAGAAGTGCACCGCGATCACCGCGGCCAGCGAACCGTAGAGGTAGAAGTCATACCACTCGAAGACGGTCCCGAGGCTGGACGCGAGAATCACTTTCTTGTGTTCTTTCGTCATGCCTTGTTCAGACCGCGGGGTGTCGATCGATATCGCGGACATGGTGTGCTGTCTCCCGGCGTTTGTGTTGGAGGGGATAGTGCCGTGACCGCCTACGACGCAACCCGCGTCACCGACGGATACGCGTAGCCTGCGCGCATGCTCGCGTGAGTCCTATTCGCCTTTGGTCGAAACCGCGCGCATCCTTCGACCATCGTCTAACCCCGCCTCGATCGACATGGGTGCACGATGCGTACAATCGTTCGCATCCCCCGTTCTGCGCGCTGGTGCACCATGCCCACCCTGCTCATCGTCGATGACCACCCGCTGTTTCGCGAGGCCTTGCGCAGCGCGGTTCAGCGTGTGTTGCCTGAGGCGCAACTGCACGAGGCCGATGGCGTCGATGCCTTGTACACCCTGGCCGATACCTATCCTGATGCCGATCTGCTCCTGATGGATCTGTCCATGCCGGGCGCCCAGGGCTTTAGTGCGCTCGTGCATCTGCGGGCGCGCCATCCGCAGATGCCCATCGTGGTGGTCTCTGGCCGGGAAGAGCCGGCGGTGGTGCAGCGTGCGCTGCACCATGGGGCCCTGGGCTTCATCCCCAAATCCACCGATTCGCGCACGATCGGCACCGCCATTGCGGCGGTGCTCGACGGTGAGCGCTGGGTGCCGTCCCATGTCGATACGGCATCCACCGTGGATCCCGCCGAGCACGACGTCGCCTTGCGTGTGCGTGAACTCACGCCGCAGCAGTTCCGCGTGCTGCAGATGCTGGGCAGCGGACGCCTGAACAAGCAGATCGCCTACGACATCGGGGTCTCGGAAGCCACGATCAAGGCGCACGTCACCGCCATTCTGCGCAAGCTGGGCGCCACCAATCGCACGCAGGCCGTGCTGATGGCCGGCAAGCTCGCCATCGATCCGGACGGTATCGTGCTGCCGCCGGACGAGGGCGATTGAGGCGAGACTGTATCGCCGGCCTCGGACAGCGCCCCTGCACCGCGTGGCATCACCGCAATCACGGCGCCGGCGGCGGACCTGCCTGATGATGCGCTGCCAGAAAGGCGCGTAGCGAGGCTGGCCGTATCGGTTTGGTCAGCAGGCGGTAGCCGCGCTCGCGTGCCGCGCTCTGCACTTCCGGTCGTCCGTCGGCGGTGAGCAGGGCGCCCACGAAGGGCGTGGACTGCAACGCCCGCAGCGCGTCCAGACAGTCCAGGCCATCCAGGCGATCGTGCAGGTGGTAATCCACGAGGAAGACGTGGGGCGCGTGGGTCTTGGCGGTCTGCATGGCCTCGTCCACTGTGCTGGCGGTGGCTACCTCCACCTGCCAGCGTCCGAGCAGCGCGCGCATGCCATGCAGGATCTCTGGGTCATTGTCCACGCAAAGCACCCGCAGGCCGCCCAGCGTGCCCGTCTGCACGGGCACCGCGCGGGGCGCGGCAGGCGCCACCGCCCCCTCGGCCGAGCGCGGTACCGTCACGCAGAACGCGCTGCCGCGCCCGACGATGCTGCGGGCCTGCAGCGGGTGCCCGAGCATGCGGGAGATGCGCTGGCAGATCGAGAGTCCGAGCCCCAGGCCTTGTTCTCCCCAGTCGAACGGCTGCTGATAGCGCTTGAACTCGTCGTAGATCTGCCGCATGTGCTGCTCGGGGATGCCCGGCCCGGTGTCGCACACCAGAAAGGTGACATCGCGGGCGCGCACGCGCACGCCCACCACGATGCGGCCGGTGCGCGTGTAGCGCAGCGCATTGGACAGGAAATTCTGCAGCACGCGCCGCAGCAGCTGACGATCCGTGCGCACCAGGCACGGTCTCGCGTGGATGCGCAGGCCCAGACCGCGCGCACGGGCCAGACCGTCGTATTGCTCGGCGAGTTCGCGCAGCAGCGCTGCCGCGTCCACATCGGTCAGCGTAGGCCGGGCGCCCCGGGCATCGAGGCGGGACACGTCGAGCAGGCCTTCGAGCAGCTCCTCGGCGGCGCGCAGCGACGCATCGACGCGCCCCGCGAGGTGGCGTTGTTCCTGCACGTCGTCGGTGGCCCGCAGGGCCGAGGCGAAGAGCCGGGCGGCGTTTAGCGGCTGCAGCACGTCGTGGCTGATCGCGGCGAGAAAGCGGGTCTTGGATTGCTGGGCGGCCTCGGCCTCCTGGCTGCGCTCGGTCACGCGCTGCTCCAGCGTCTCGTTGGCTTCGCGCAGGTCGCGCTCGGCACGTTTGAAGTCCGTGATGTCGTTGAAACTCGTCACGTAGCCGCCGCCCGGCAGGGGCTGGCCGCGCATCTCGATCACGCTGCCGTCACCGCGCACGCGTTCGAAGACGTGGGGTGAGCCTGCCCGCATGTAGTCCACCCGCTTGCCGATCTGCTCCTCGAGGTTGCCTTCGCCGAGCTCGCCGCGCTCGGCATTGAAGCGGATGAGATCCGCCACGGGCCGGCCCACGTACAGCATGCCGTCCGGATACTCGAAGAGCTGCTGGTAGCGCCGGTTCCACGCCACCAGGCGCATGTCCGCATCGACCATGCTCACGCCCGCGCTGATGTTCTCGAGGGTGGTGGCGAGGATCTCCCGGTTGAAGCGCAGCTCCTGGCCGGCTTCGTCCATCACGGCGACCACCTCGGAGAGCTCCATGCCCGAGCCGCGCAGCATGGACACCATCACCAGCCGGGCCGAGGCCGCCCCGATCGAGGCGGCGAGCAGCCGCTCGGTGAACTGCACCCAGGCGCGGTCGGCCGCGGCATTGGGCTGCAGGCGTAGCCCGCGCACCGCGGCCTGCTCGACGAAGGCCCGATGCGCATGCTGCTCGCCCACCATGCGCACGGCGAGCGCGCGCAGATCCTCGATGCTGACGGTGGTGCCCGGCCATTCCCCGGCGGCAAGGGCATGCTGCTTGGCGTAGGGATCCAGGAAGGGCGCGATGCGCAGGCGCTCCTCCACGCTCGGGCGCCAGCGCGCGGACACCAGCATCATCACGGCCGCGTTGAGCAGCAATGACCAGAAGGTGCCATGCGTGAGCGGCTCCCAGCCCACCAGGCCGAAGAGCTGGCGCGGCTGCAGCCACGCGATGCCGAAGGGGCCCGTGACGATCCACCCGGCGTCGAACCAGCCGGCTTCGGCCAGTGTGGGCAAGAGCAGGGTGTAGCTCCAGGTGATGAAGCCCACGAGCATGCCAAGTTCCACGCCGCGTCGGCTGGCACCCCGCCAGTACAGCCCGCCGATGAGGCCGGGGGCGAATTGCGCCACTGCGACGAAGGCCATGAGGCCGTAGGAGGCCAGCGAGTTCTCCGCGCCGCTGGTGCGGTAGTAGGCGTAGGCGCACACGGACAGCAGCACGATCACGATCCGGCGCACCCAGAGCACCAGCGAGGCGACGTCCGCCTGGGCGTGGCGCTTGTCCCAGCCGCGGCGCAGCAGCACCGGCATCACGAGATCGTTGCTCACCATGGTGGCGAGCGCGATGCTCGAGACGATGACCATACCGGTGGCCGCAGAGAAGCCGCCGATGTAGGCCACCAGCGCGAGCGAGTCGCGGCCCAGCACCAGCGGCATGGTGAGCATGATGGCGTCCGCCCCGCCCGCGGCGAAGTCGCCGAAGATGGCGCGTGCTGCCACGGCCACCGGCACCACCATCGCCGAGATGATGAGCAGGTAGGCGCCGAACATCCAGCGGGCCCGCCGCACGTCGCCCACGTCACCGCACTCCACCACGGCCACCTGGAATTGGCGTGGCAGGCACACGATGGCCAAAAAGCTCAATACCGTCTGCGCGACGAACCCGTCCGGCACCGAGTGCAGAAAGAGGGCTTGGGCGCCGGCGGCCAGGTCCAGTGAGGCATCGCGCAACCAGAACCAGGCGAAGACGCCCACGGCCACCATGGCCACGAGCTTGACCACCGACTCGAGCGCGATGGCGAGCATCATGCCGTGGTGGTGCTCCGTCGCGTCGACCTGTCGCGTGCCGAAGAGCGCTGCGAACAAGGCCATCAGTAACGCCACGTAGAGCGCCGGGTCGGTCAGCACCGACTGGTGCGCCGTTTCGCCGCCCGTCAGCACCGCCAGGCTCATCGCCACGGCCTTGTACTGCAGCGCGAGGTAGGGCAGGATGCCGACCAGGGCGATGAACGTGACGAGGGCTGCGAGGCGGCGCGAACGGCCGTAGCGCGAGGCGATGAAATCCGAGATCGACACCGTATTCTGCGAGCGGGCGATCAGGGCCAGGCGTTCGATGATGCGCCAGCCAAAGAGCATCAGCAGCAGCGGGCCGAGATAGATCGGCAGGTACGAGAGCCCGTGGCGCAGGGCGCTGCCCACGGCGCCGTAGAACGTCCAGGACGAGCAGTAGACCGCCAGCGCGAGACTGTAGACCACCGGGCGCAGCCAGGGACGGTCGGGGTACAGGGGGCGGCGGTCGCCCCACCAGGCCACGGCAAAGAGCAGCGCGGCGTAGCCGACGGACACCAGCAGCAGAATCCCATTTCGCATGGCCGAGCGCGCGCCTCCCTGGCGGCAGTGTAGCGGGGTGCCGTGCCGCGCGGAATGGGGCATTCCCTGCGTGGGTGCGCCGATCGGCTTTGCGTTGGCTGTCGCGCTTCTTTAGCATGGGCGCACTGCGCGACCCGCGCCTTTCCCGACGGCACCATGTCACTTCGCCTAGCGACCGGATTCCTCCTCCTGAGCCTGAGTGGGGTCGCCCTGTCTCAACATGCCTTCGCCGCCAGCTTCGACTGCGCCCGCGCGGCGACGCCGACCGAGCAGGCGATCTGCGAGAGGCCGGCGCTGGCCGAGCAGGATCGTGCGCTTGCCGAGGTCTACGCGAGGCGCCTCGGGCTGGCGAAGGCCGGCAACGCGCAGACGGTTGACGCCTTGCGTGCGTCGCAACGCGCCTGGCTGAAGACGCGCGATCGCTGCGGCAGGGATGCGGACTGTCTTCAGGCCAGCTACACGCAGCGCATCGCCGAATTCAGGAACGACATCGCGCTCGTGGACCGTTATGTGCCCGACGAGGTCGACCGTCTGGCGGCGGACGACCTGCGCGCGGCGATCGAGGCGCACCGGCGGACAGATCCCGAATCCGCCGTGGAGCGAGCGCTGGAGACCCTCCAGATCCCCGCGGCCGGCCTCACGTCGTTCGGCCCCGATGCGAGCCTGGAGCCGACCGGCGTGTTCGGACTTCCGGCGCAGCGGCCCTCGGGGGTGACTGAAGACGAGTGGCGCGCGCTGCGCGCCTCACCGATCGCCGTGGAAGCCGAAGGCGGCAACGTCGGCTACACGCTGGTGGATCTGGATGGCGACGGCCAGCGCGATCTGATCATCGATGCGTATGTGGGGGGGACGGGGCTCTTCTCCTACGTGAGCACGTGGCGCCGTGTCGGCAGCAGGTTCCAGGCGGCAGGCGGGACGCGCCCGGGAGACGACGATGACGCCTATCTGTATTCCCTGAACGGCCGGGGCGCCAACCAGGATGCCACGTGGATCCGCCTGCGTGGACGGACCTACGCGGCCTATCGCGTGGGCTACTACGGCGTGGATACGATCTACCTGCTGCGCGCACTGCAATCGGTCGGCGAGGTGCCCGCCGTGACGGTGAACTATCGCTATGCGCTGGAACTGCCCCGCGTGCAGACGCGCGAGGACGGGCGTGCACCGGTGACGTTGAGCGAGCGCCAGCACCGGGAGCTCGTCAAGGCGCTACCCCAGGTGCGGCGCGCGCAAGGGCCGGCATCCGGGGTGTCGAGCGAGCCCCTGTGCCCGATCCCGCCCGGCACACCCGTGGACGAGCACAGCGCTTACCTGGGGATGGGACCCGGCCACTACACCTTCGAGGTCGTGGCCGATTTCCCCGTGACCCTGGCCGGGGTGTGCCATGTGGGGCGACTGATGGACTGGTTCGGGTTCTACAACGCCAAGGCCGGCGGTCTGGAGGCGCAGTATCAGATCGCGCGTCCCGGCACGGACGAGCGGGCCACTTACACGGTGCGCGGGCGGCGCAGCGTCACCGACGTAACCACCACGGTGACCCGCGTGGAGGGCGACAACGGCCGGTAGCTCAGGCTTGTCATGCAGGCCCGCTCGCGGCCCGACGCTGTGCGGTGCGCGAGCGGCCGGATGTCGGCCCGGTCACGCCAGCAACACGTTGAGCCCGGCAAGCAGGCTCACCACGAGCAGGGCGACGCCCACCACCCACGCCTGGATCCAGCGCCGGCTTGCCGCCGCTTCGGGCGCGGCCAATTGCAGGGCCATCTCGACCTTGCCGGGCGAAGCCATCAGAAGGAACGCCGCCGCCACGTTGTGCACGGCCATGAACCAGAGCACGTCCACGTCGAGGGACTGGGCGATGCTGGCCTGGGTGGCGGCGAACATGGCGTTTGCGCCCGCGTTGGAACCGGTGATGAAGCCGCCCAGCGCGCCGACGAAAGGCGCGAGGCCGAGGTAGGCGGTGCCAGCCTGGGCCAGCACCTGGGCCAGAAAGGCCGCCATGCCTGACACTGCCATCAACACGCCCAGCAGGATGAAGGCGGCAGTGACGGCGCCCACCTGGCGCCAGGCACGCCACGCGCGCTGCGCCGAGTCGCGCGCCGGCCAGCCCGCGGCGAATGCCGCGGTGGCGATGAAAAGCCACAGCGCAGGCGAGGCGAGGTAACGCGCCGATGTCGGCAGCGCGGCTGCCTTCACGAGTGCACCTGCGGCCAGCACCCCGCCCAGCAGCAAGGCGTAGCTGGCGAGCGCGCGGCGTCCCGCCGGGCCGAGCGCTGGTGCCGCCCCCGCCGCCGCGCGCGTTCGCATCACGTGCAGGAGGATGATCGCTAGGGCACCGAGTGCGCCCGCTGGCGCCGTCCCGACCAGCGCGTTGGCGCCCGTCACCGTGATCGTCAGCAGCACGCCAGACAGCACGCCTTGCAGCACCGCGACGCCGCGGTGCCCGGGCGCACTCGCGAACCAGGCCGCCAGCGCACCGGTCACGACGAAGGGGATGAGGCTCACCATGCCCGAGGCCACGCCGAGCGTCTGGAACGGCAGGCCGGCCATGGTGGCGGCGATGAGGGTGCCGGGCCCCATCGAGCCCCAGGGCACAGTGCACAGGCCCAGCAAGCCCAGCAGCACGACGTGACGTGCGGGCAGGCCGAAGTGCGCGAGCAGCGGTATCCCGATGGTGACCCCAATGCCGAACCCCGTAACGGACTCTGCAAAGGGCGTCACCCCGTGGACGACGAGCAGCACGGCGCCCACACCCTGACCGGCCCGTGCGCGGATCCAGGCAGCCAGCTGGGCCTGGCCATGCGCCTGGCGCAGGACGTCGGACATCAGCAGCCCGCCGCCCACGATCAGCAGCACCTCGACCAACACCGGCGTCCAGTGCAGCAGCGCAGGTGCGATGCTGCCGGGTGGCATGGGAAAGGCGAGTGCGATGGCAAGGAGCGCGGCCGCAACGCCCGTAAGGGCGGCAGGCAGCGAGCGCACGCCCAGGCCCAACGCGAGCAGCGTTGAGAGCACGGGTAGCGCGGCGAGCAGCGTCGTCACGATCACGCGGGCACGAGGCCACGCACGGCCGCTAGCCCGCCAGGCTGCGCAGCACGTTGCGCACCGCCGTCACGCGCTTGGTGAGATCCGAACCATCGATCTCCAGGCGCAGACGGTCCTGGCCGGAAAGTCGGATGTGCTTGTTCTTCTGGACGAGTTCGATGATGCGGATGGGGTCGATGGGCGGATTGGCCACGAACTGCAAGGCAGCGCTCGAATCATTGGCGTCGATCTTGTGCACACCAACGCGCCGGCCGGCCAGGCGCAGCCGGTGGGTTTCGAGCAACGCCTGCGCGGCTTCGGGCAGCCGGCCAAAACGGTCGATCAACTCTTCGTGCATGCGGTCCAGATCGTCGTCCGTCTCGCAGCTCGACAGCCGCTTGTAGATCGACAGCCGGGCGTGGATGTCGCCGCAGTAATCATTGGGCAACAACGCGGGCACGTGCAGATTCACTTCCTCGCTCGCCGCGAGTGGGGCGGACAGATCCGGCTCCTGACCGTTCTTCAGCGCCCGCACGGCGTCAGCCAGCATGTCGGTGTAGAGCTGGAAGCCGATCTCCTGGATGTTGCCGGATTGCGAATCGCCGAGCACTTCGCCCACGCCTCGGATCTCCAGGTCGTGCATGGCCAGGTAGAAGCCCGAGCCCAGCTCTTCCATCGACTGGATGGCCTCGAGCCGCTTCTTGGCGTTGGTGGTGATCGCGTCCTCGCCGGGCGTCAGAAGATACGCATAGGCCTGGTGGTGCGAGCGCCCCACGCGGCCGCGCAACTGGTGCAGCTGGGCGAGCCCGAAGCGATCGGCGCGATGGATCACGATGGTGTTGGCGCTGGGCACGTCGATGCCCGTCTCGATGATGGTCGTGCACAGCAGCACGTTGAAGCGCTGCTGGTAGAAGTCCTTCATCACCTGCTCGAGTTCGCGTTCGGGCATTTGGCCATGGGCCACGGCAATGCGGGCCTCGGGCACGAGCTCTTCCAGACGCGCTCGGCGATTGTGGATGGTCTCCACCTCGTTGTGCAGGAAGTACACCTGGCCGCCGCGCTTCAGTTCGCGCAGCAGCGCCTCGCGGATCGTGCTGCCATCCTCGCGGCGCAGGAAGGTCTTGATGGCCAGTCGCTTTTGCGGGGCGGTGGCGATCACGGAAAAATCGCGCAGGCCTTCGAGCGACATGCCGAGTGTGCGCGGAATGGGCGTGGCCGTGAGCGTGAGCACGTCCACTTCTGCGCGCAGGGCTTTCAAGCCTTCCTTCTGGCGCACGCCGAAACGGTGCTCCTCGTCGATGATGACCAGGCCCAGCCGCTTGAACTGGATCTTGTCCGAGAGCAGTTTGTGGGTACCAATGACGATATCCACGCGTCCGTCGTTGATCTGCTCGATGGCCGCGGCCGTTTCCTTGGCCGAGCGAAAGCGCGAGAGCTCGGCCACGCGCACGGGCCAGTCCGCGAAGCGGTTGGCGAAGTTGGCCGCATGCTGCTCGGCGAGCAGCGTGGTCGGGCACAAGATGGCCACTTGCTTGTCATTGGCCACGGCCATGAAAGCCGCCCGCAGTGCGACTTCCGTCTTGCCAAAGCCCACGTCGCCACACACCAGGCGGTCCATGGGCTTGCCCGAGGTCATGTCCATGATCACGGCCTGGATGGCGGCCGCTTGATCCGGCGTTTCCTCGAAACCGAAGGTCTCGGCAAAGGCCTCGTAGTCGGACAATGGCAGTTTGAAGGAGAAGCCTTCGCGCGCCGCGCGCCGGGCATAGAGATTCAGGAGCTCGGCCGCGGTGTCGCGCGCCTGCTTGGCGGCCTTGCGGCGGGCCTTCTCCCATTGACCGGACCCGAGCTGGTGCAGCGGGGCTGAATCCGAGTCCGCCCCGCTGTAGCGCGAGATGACGTGCAGCTGGGATACCGGCACGTAGAGCGTGGCGGCGTTGGCGTATTCCAGATGCAGGAATTCGGTGTCGCCTTCGCCGAGGTCCATGCTGACCAGGCCGTGATAGCGGCCGATGCCGTGCTGGGCGTGGACGACCGGGTCGCCCTCGCGCAGCTCGGCCAGATCGCGCACCATCGCCTCGACGTTGCTCGTGCGATCCTTGCCACGCCGCTTGCGCGACGCCGCCGTGTGGCCGGGATACAGATCGCTCTCGGTGAGCAACACCACGTCGGGATCGCGCAGGGCGAAGCCCACCGACAGGGGCGCGACAGCGATGCCGAAATGAACGTCTCCGGCAAGGAATTCTTCGATGCTCGCGACAGGCTCGGGGCGCAAGCCGTGTTCGGCGAGCATCTGCGAGACGGTCTCGCGCCGGCCGGCCGAATCGGCGCACAGGAGCACGCGGTGCGGGGTGCCCGGGGCCACCAGCGCCCGCAACCGGGCGACCGGGTCGGCAGCTTGACGATGCACTGCCACGTCCGGCGGGGCCGAGAGATCGGGGTCCTCGCCCGTGGTGAACGCCAGCCGGGCGAAGTGGCGCAGCTCACCAAATAGCCCCTCTTCATTCATCAGGAGGCTAGTGGGCGGCAGGATGGGCCGCTCGCGGTCGCTCTTCAGGAAGTCGTAGCGGCTCTGCGTATCCTGCAGATAGCGGCGGATCGCGTCCTCCGCATCACCCACCGTGACCGCCACGGCGTCCTTCGGGAGATACTCGAAGAGTGTCGCTGTCTCGTCGAAGAAGAGCGGCAGGTAATACTCCACCCCCGGAAAGGGGATGCCGTTGCCGATGTCCCGATAGGGCAGGGCACGCGACGGATCGCCTTCGAAGACTTCCCGAAATCGCGCGCGAAACGCCGTGCGTGCAGGCTCGTCCATCGGGAATTCGCGCCCCGGCAGCAGCTCCACCTCGCGCACCGGGTACAGGCTGCGCTGCGTGTCCGCGTCGAAAGCCCGGATGGATTCGATGGTGTCGTCAAAGAGATCCAGGCGATACGGCAGCGCCGAGCCCATCGGGAACAGGTCGATCAGCCCACCGCGGATGCTGAACTCGCCAGGGGCGGCCACCTGTTGCACGTGGGTGTAGTTCGCCAGCACCAGCTGATCGCGCAGCGCGGCCTCGTCCAGACGCTCGCCCTGGCGGAACGAGAACGTGTGCGCCGCGAGGAACGAGGGGGGCGCCAGCCGGTACAGCGCGGTCGTCACCGGTACCGTGAGCACGTCCACGGATTTCTGCATCAGGGCGTGGAGCGTGCGCAACCGCTGCGAGATCAGATCCTGGTGCGGGGAGAACGCGTCGTAGGGCAGCGTCTCCCAATCCGGCATCTGATAGACCCGCAGGCTGGGATCGAACAGCGCGATCTCCTCGGACAGGCGCTGCGCGTCGAGCGGGGCGGCGGTCAGCACGACCAGCGGCTGGCCGGTCTGGCGCGCAAGGCGGGACAGCAGCCAGGCATCGCCGGCGCCAGGCGGCTGGGCGCGGGCGTACCGCTGGCCGGGTTTCAAGGCGGCGGCCAGAGTGGCGACGCAGGCGGGGGCGGGGGCAGAGGCGGGCATGAAGCGATCGATTATAGGGAATCCGCCTAGCAGCGGCCGTGCCCGTGCCCGGCCTCGGCGTGCGGGTATGATGGCGCCCATGTCGCTTCCTGATTCTGCCAGCCCGGCGCTCATCGCCATCGTGCCCGCCGCCGGTGTCGGCCTGCGCGCCTCGCGAGGCTCGCACGCAGGCCCCAAGCAATACCGCCAGATCGCTGGCAAGACGATGCTGCGCTGGAGCGTGGAAGCCTTGCTCGCCGAACGTCGCATCACCCGTGTCGTGGTTGCCGTGGCGCCTGGCGACGGCCTGGCCGATGCGGTGCTCTCCGGGCTGCCGCGCACCGCGGTGCTGGCATGCGGCGGTGAGACGCGGCATGAGACGGTGGCCAATGCGCTCGATACGCTGCGCCCCGGCCCCCGCGACTGGGTGCTGGTGCACGATGCGGCGCGCCCGGGCTTGCCCGCCGAGGCGCTGGCGCGGTTGATCGACACCTGCCTGCAGGATGCCGTCGGCGGGCTGCTCGCCTTGCCGGTGGCCGACACGGTCAAGGAGGGCGAGGTCCTTGCGGGTGGCTCGCGCGTGGCACGCACGTTGTCGCGCGAGAATCTCTGGCAGGCGCAGACGCCACAGATGTTCCGCGCCGGTCTGCTGGCCGAGGCCTTCGCCACGGTCACGCGCGAGGGCTTCGCGCCCACGGACGAAGCCGGCGCGGTGGAGGCGGCTGGGCACCGGCCGCTGCTGGTGCCAGGAGCCATGGCGAATGCCAAGGTCACCTGGCCGGACGATTTTGCATGGATGGAACGATGGCTGGGATGACGCAGGCAATGCGAGTGGGGCAGGGTTACGACGTACACGCGCTCGTGGAAGGGCGCCCGCTCATCATCGGCGGGGTCACGATCCCCTACGACAAGGGCCTGGCGGGCCATTCGGATGCCGATGTGCTGCTGCACGCCGTCACCGATGCGGTGCTGGGCGCCGCCGGCCTGGGCGACATCGGCCGCCACTTTCCCGATACCGATCCGCAATGGAAGGGCGCGGACAGCCGCGTCCTGCTGCGCGAGGCGTACGCGAAGGTGCAGGCGGCGGGGTGGGCGGTGGTCAACGTGGACGCCACCGTTCATGCGCAGGCGCCCAAGATCGGCCCGCATGCGCCCGCCATGCAGGCCAACATCGCTGCCGATCTCGGCCTGCCGGATGTGGGCTGTGTGAATATCAAGGCCAAGACCAACGAATCGCTCGGCTTTCTCGGCCGCCGTGAAGGCATCGCGGCCACCGTCGTCACGCTGCTCGCGCGGGCAGGCTAGCGTGGCACCGCGCGGCAGGCAGCCCCTGCGGGCCTGTCTGCCGCGCCGTCACAGGCGCTGCCATATCACGGCAGCGCGCGGCCGGGCCCGGTGTCGGGCGGCTCGTATACTCTGGGTTCCCTGGCGCACGCCGCTCTTGCGCGTCGCCGATGTTCCGAGGAGTTCGCATGCTGAAAGGTAAATCCGCCCTCGTCACGGGCTCGACCAGCGGGATCGGCCTGGCCTATGCCCGCGCCTTCGCCGCCCAGGGCGCCGACGTCATGATCAACGGCCTGGGCGACGCGGCGCAGATCGAGGCCGCACGCCAGGCCATCGAGACGGATTTCGGCGTGCGCGCCCTGTATTCGGCCGCCGACATGACGCAGCCGGACCAGATCGAAGCCATGGTGCGCGAGGCCGAGTCCACGCTCGGCAAGGTCGACATCCTCGTGAACAACGCAGGCATCCAGCATGTGTCGCCCATCGACGAGTTCCCGATCGACAAGTGGAACGCGATCATCGCGATCAACCTGTCCTCGGCGTTCCACACGATGCGGGCCGTGCTGCCCGGCATGAAGGCGCGCCGCTGGGGCCGGATCATCAACACGGCGTCCGCGCACGCCCTGGTGGCCTCGCCCTACAAGTCCGCCTACGTGGCCGCCAAGCACGGCATCGCCGGGCTCACCAAGACGGCTGCGCTCGAAGTCGCGCAACTGGGCATCACCGTCAACGCGATCTGCCCCGGCTATGTCTGGACGCCGCTCGTCGAGCGCCAGGTGCCGGACACGGCCAAGGCGCGTGGCATCTCCGAAGAAGCCGTCAAGCGCGACGTGCTCCTTGCTGCCCAGCCCACCAAGGAGTTCGTCACGGTCGAGGAAGTGGCTGCCCTCGCCGTGTTCCTTGCCAGCGACGGCGCGCGTTCGATGACGGGGACGCTGTTGCCCGTGGACGGTGGCTGGACCGCCGCCTGACGCCGCGAATCGGGTCGCGCGTGGCGCGACCCGCTACCTCTCCAGGCCCGTCGTCATGGCGATGGCGGCCTCCCGGGCGCTGCGCTGCGGCGTGTGCCCGCTTTTCCTGATCCAGACTCCCCCATGCTGTTTACGCTCTCGCCTGCAAAATCCCTCGATTACGAAACTCCGCTCGATCCGGCACTGCCCGAGCCCACGCAACCCGTGTTCGTCAAGCAGGCGAGCCAGCTCATCGACGTGCTGCGCGAGAAATCCGCCGACGACATTGCGGCGCTGATGAAGCTCAGCGACAACCTCGCCGAGCTCAATGTCGAGCGCTACGCCCAGTGGAAGCCGCGCTTCACCGCCAAGGAATCCCGGCCTGCCGTGCTGGCCTTCAACGGCGACGTCTACGAAGGTCTGGAGGCGGCAACGCTGCCCCCCAAGGCACTCACGTGGGCCCAGGATCACCTGGCGATCCTGAGCGGTCTGTACGGCGTACTGCGCCCGTTCGATCTCATGCGCCCGTATCGTCTGGAGATGGGCACGCGTCTGCCGGTGGGCAACGCGAAGAACCTGTATGGCTTCTGGGGCGACACGATCGCCGAGCATCTCAACGCGCGTCTGGACGAGGCGAGCGGGGAGCGGGCGGTCGTGAACCTCGCTTCCGAGGAATACTTCAAGTCCGTGCGCCTGCAGACGCTCAAGGCCCCGGTGATTCCGTGCGTGTTCGAGGACTGGAAGAACGGCGAGTACAAGATCATCAGCTTTCACGCCAAGCGCGCCCGCGGGCTGATGGCCCGGTTCGCCGCGCTGCATCGCCCGAAGAAGGTGGCCGACTTGCGTGACTTCGACCTCGAGGGCTACCGCTACGATGCCAAGGCGTCGGCCGACGAGCGTCTCGTGTTCCGGCGCAAGACAGCATGACCGCGCGCGTGGCGGGTCGCGGCGCGCTCGCTGTCTTTCTCGTCTTCGCGCTGGGCTACTTCATCTCCTACCTGTTTCGCGGCGTCAATATCGGCTTCGGCCCGCCGCTGCAGGCCGAGCTCGGCCTGTCTTCGCGTGACCTGGGCCTGCTCACCGGGGTGTACTTCCTGGCGTTCTCGGCGGTGCAGATCCCCGCGGGCATCCTGATCGACACCTACGGGCCGCGGCGCGTCAATGCCATTCTGATGTTGCTCGCAGCGGCGGGCACGGTGGTGTTCGGCGCCTCGCACAGCATCGCCGGGCTGGTGGTGGGCCGGGCCATGGTGGGCATTGGCGTCGCGGTCTGTCTGGGCGCGGCGTTCAAGGCCCTCGTGCAGGTCTTTCCGCTGTCGCGGCTGCCCATGCTCAACGGCCTCATCATGGCGATCGGCGGCATGGGGGGCGTCGTGGTGGGCACGCCGTTGTCCGCGCTGATGGCGCACCTCGACTGGCGGACGGTGAGCATGCTGATCGCGCTGCCAACGGTGCTCGTGGCCGTGGCCGTGTGGTTCGGGGGCCGTGCCGGCGAGCAGTTGCCGGCCCGGCGCCCGACGCTGGCCGAGCAGTGGCAGGGCACGCGCGACATCGCGCGCGACCCGGGGTTCTGGCGGTTGTCGCTCTTTGCCGTCCTCACGGGCGGCGCGTTCTATGCCGTGCAGTCGCTCTGGGTGGCGCCGTATCTGCGCGACGTGCGCGGTCTTGCCCCGGATGCCGCGGCAGGCCTAGTGTCGGTGCTGGGTCTGTCGATGGTGGGCGGCAACATCGTGCTCGGTCTGATGGCGCGCAAGGTGGAGCGTCTGGGCCTCGGCCTGCGCGGCTTCGCCGGGCTCGGGATGAGTCTTTTTCTCGTCGTCCAGCTCCTCATGATCCTGCCCTGGTCGCTGCCCGTGCCCGACGCCCTGCTGTGGGTGGCCTACGGGGTGTTCGGCTCGGCCACCATTCTGTCCTATGCCGTCATGGCCGAGCGCTATCCGGTCGAGATGCTGGGCCGGGTGAGCACGACGATGACCTTGTCGATGTTTCTCATGATCTTCGTCTGTCAGGCGGGCGTGGGTGCGATCGTCGATCTGTGGCCGACGCTGCCCGATGGCCGTGCCCCTGCCGCTGCCCATCGCACGGCGTGGGCCGTGCTGCTCGGCCTGCAGTTGCTGGGCGCGGCCGCCTATTTCTGGCCGGCCCGACGTCAGACGGGGCCGGGCACGACAGCAGCCCGGTAGAGTGTGGTAAACAGGATGGTGACGTCAGCAAAAAAGGGCGGCCCGCGCCGTCCGCACCATCCAATACTGGAGACACCATGTCGAGGCTTCCCGCGCCGCTGGGCTCGTTGCCCCTGCCCATCATCGGCTCGCCGCTTTTCATCATCAGCAATCCCAAGCTCGTCATCGAGCAGTGCAAGGCGGGTGTCGTAGGCTCCATGCCTGCGCTGAACGCGCGCCCCGCCGCACAGCTGGACGAGTGGCTGCACGAGATCACCGAAACGCTGGCGGACTACAACCGCGCCAACCCGGACAAGCCCGCTGCGCCGTTCGCGATCAACCAGATCGTGCACAAGAGCAACGACCGGCTCGAGCACGACATGGAGATGGTCGCCAAGTACAAGGTGCCGATCATCATCACTTCGCTGGGTGCGCGCGAGGACGTGAACCAGGCCATCCACGCCTACGGCGGCGTGGTCCTGCATGACGTGATCAACAATCGCTTCGCCCACAAGGCGATCGAGAAGGGCGCCGACGGCCTCATCGCGGTTGCAGCGGGCGCGGGCGGTCATGCCGGCAGCAAGAGCCCCTTCGCGCTCATCCAGGAAATCCGTGAGTGGTTCGACGGCCCGCTCGCCCTGAGCGGCTCCATCGCCAGCGGGCGCGCCGTGCTCGCCGCGCAGGTCCTGGGCGCGGACTTCGCCTACATCGGCTCGGCCTTCATCGCCACCGAAGAAGCGCGCGCCGTGGACGCCTACAAGCAGGCCATCGTCGATGCCACGTCCGACGACATCATCTACAGCAACCTCTTCACGGGCGTGTTGGGCAATTACCTGCGTCCCTCCATCGAGGCCGCCGGCCTGGATCCGGACAACCTGCCAGTGAGCGACCCGACCAAGATGAACTTCGGCTCCGATCGCGAGAAGCCGAAGGCCTGGAAGGAGATCTGGGGCTGCGGCCAGGGCATCGGCACCATTCGCGAGGTGCTGCCCGCGCGCGAGTTCATCGCGCGCCTGGCCCGCGAATATGCCGAAGCGCGTCAGCAGTACTTCCCGGGCGTGCGCGCGGCTGCGTGATCGGGGGCGGGCGTGCCGCTGCACGCTGCGCCCCCATGAGACGGGCCGTGCGAGCGCACGGCCCGTTGCGCCTCAGAGCGCCTTGGCCATGTCCTCGACGACCTTCTTGGCGTCGCCAAAGACCATCATCGTCTTGTCCAGGTAGAAGAGATCGTTGTCCAGGCCCGCATAGCCCGCGGCCATGGAGCGCTTGTTCACGATCACCGTGCGTGCCTTGTAGGCTTCCAGGATCGGCATGCCTGCGATAGGTGAGCCCGGATCATGCGCCGCAGGGTTGACGACGTCGTTGGCGCCCAGCACCAGCACCACGTCGGTCTGCCCGAATTCGGCGTTGATGTCGTCCATCTCGAAGACCTGGTCGTAGGGCACCTCGGCTTCGGCCAGCAGCACGTTCATGTGGCCCGGCATGCGGCCGGCCACCGGATGGATCGCATAGCGCACCGTGACGCCCTTCTCGGTGAGCTTGGCCGCGAGCTCCTTCAACGGATGCTGCGCGCGCGCCACGGCCAGGCCGTAGCCCGGCACGATGATGACCGAATCCGCGTTACCCAGCAGAAAGGCCGCATCATCCGCGCTGCCTGACTTCACGCTGCGCTCAGCCTGCGCTGCGGCACCTTGCGCCGCTTCGCCGCCGAAGCCGCCCAGGATCACGTTGAAGAACGAGCGGTTCATCGCCTTGCACATGATGTAGGACAGGATCGCCCCGCTCGAGCCCACCAGCGAGCCTGCGATGATGAGCATGGGGTTGTTGAGCGAGAAGCCGATGCCGGCCGCTGCCCAGCCCGAGTAGCTGTTGAGCATGGACACCACTACGGGCATGTCTGCGCCGCCGATCGGAATGATGAGCAGCACGCCCAGTGCGAAGGCGATGAGCGTCATGACGATGAAGGGCGCCCAATGGCCATCGAGCGCGAAGAGCACGCCACCGGCCAGCATCACCGTGCCCAGTACCGCATTGAGCAGGTGCTGACCCCGGAACACCACGGGTGCGCCCTGGAACACCCGCAGCTTGAAGCGGCCCGAGAGCTTGCCGAACGCGATGACGGAGCCCGAGAACGTGATCGCGCCGACGAAGGTGCCGATGAAGAGCTCGACCCGGTTGCCCAGTGGAATGGGAAGGCCCGGCGCGGCAGTGAGGCCGAAGGCCTGCGGCTCGGCGATCACCGCCACGGCGATGCACACAGCCGCGAGCCCGATCATGCTGTGCATGAAGGCCACCAGCTCCGGCATCTGCGTCATGGGTACGCGTTGCGCCATGCGGGTGCCGATGGCGCCGCCCACGATCAGCGCCCCCAGCACCCAGGCCAGCCCGCTCGCGAGATTCACCTGCGGCATGTGCAGCGACAACGTGTGCATGAGGCCCGCAGTGGTGACGATGGCAATGGCCATGCCGACCATGCCGAAGAGATTGCCACGGCGGGACGTGGTGGGATGCGAGAGCCCCTTCAGCGCCTGGATGAAGCACACAGCGGCCACGAGATACAGCAGGGTGACGACGTTCAACGACAGCATGGAGGCTTCTCCTGCCCGGCGGGAATCGGCTACGTGCGGGGCCGCTACTGCGGCGTCTTGCGGTCCTTCTTGCGGAACATCTCCAGCATGCGGCGCGTCACCAGAAACCCGCCGAACACGTTCACGGCCGCCAGCGCCACGGCGATCACGCCCATGGATTTGGCGAGCCCGCCCGTGGTGAGGGCCGCAGCCAGCATGGCGCCCACGATCACGATGGCCGAGATGGCGTTGGTCACCGCCATCAACGGCGTGTGCAGCGCAGGCGTCACGTTCCAGACGACGTGATAGCCCACGTAGACGGCCAGCACGAAGATGATGAGATTGAGCAGGGTGGGGTCGATGCTGGGCATGGCGCTAGCCTCCTCGGGTGACAGTGCCGTTCTCGCAGACGAGGCAGGCAGCGACGATCTCGTCCTCGCGGGCGATGGCGAGTGCGCCATCCGCACCGGTGATGAGGCGGGTGAACTCGAAGAGGTTGCGCGCGTAGAGCGCGGAGGCGTCGGTGGGCACCAGCGCCGGCAGGTTCGATGGCGCAAGGAGGATGACGCCACCGTGCTCGACCACGGTGTCCGCGCGCGAGAGCGGGCAGTTGCCGCCGCGCTCGATGGCCAGATCCACGATCACTGCCCCCGGGCGCATGGCAGCCACCGTCTCGGCCGAGATCAGCTGCGGGGCAGGGCGCCCGGGTATCAGGGCGGTAGTGATGACGATGTCGGCCTGCCGACAGCGCTCTGCCACGCGCGCGGCCTGGCGCTGCATCCAGGCGGCGGGCATGGGCCGGGCATAGCCGCCGACGCCTTCGGCGATCTCGCGCTCCTCGTCGGTCTCGAACGGCACGTCGATGAACTTGGCCCCGAGCGATTCCACCTGCTCGCGTGCGGCGGGCCGCACGTCCGAGGCTTCGACCACCGCGCCCAGCCGGCGCGCCGTCGCGATCGCCTGCAGCCCGGCCACGCCCGCGCCCAGCACCACGACGCGCGCGGCCTTCACGGTGCCGGCGGCCGTCATGAGCATGGGCATGAAGCGCCCGTAGTGTTGAGTGGCGAGCAGCACGGCCTTGTAGCCGGCCACGTTGGCCTGCGAGGAGAGCACGTCCAGGCTTTGCGCACGGGTGATGCGCGGGGCGGCCTCCAGCGCGAACGCCGTGACGCCGGTCGCCGCCAGCCGGGCAAGGCCCGTCGTGTCAAAGGGGTCCAGCAGCCCGACGAGCACGCTGCCGCGCCGCAGGGCGGCGTCCTCCTCGGGTAGCGGGGCGCGCACTTTCAGTAGCAGATCGGCCCCAAAGGCGGCCATGGCGTCACCCAGGCCTGCCCCGGCAGCGACATAGGCGTCGTCGGTATAATGCGCGGCTGCGCCCGCCCCGGATTCGACCGTCACGACATGGCCCGCGGCCACATAACGGCGCACCGTATCCGGCGTGACAGCCACCCTGGCTTCGCCCTGCCTGCGTTCACGCGGAATGCCAATATGCATGGCGCCTCCAAGGGCGGTAGCGTGCCGTTTTTCGGCTTGCCAGCCGCGTTGTGCTCGTCTGTGGCAAGCATACATGACTAGGTGAAAGAATTGACAACGTCCCGCTGGAAGCCCGCGGTCACTGTCGCTTCCGTGGTGGAGCGCGACGGCAAGTTCCTGCTCGTCGAGGAAGAGACCTCCGACGGCGTACGCTGGAACCAGCCTGCCGGCCACCTCGAACCCGATGAGTCGATCATCGCTGGCGCCGTGCGCGAGACGCTCGAGGAGACGGCGCATGAGCTCACGCCAACGGCCTGGCTCGGCGCCTACCTCGCACCCGCGGGCGACACGGCCTACCTGCGCTTTGCCATCATCGGTACGGTGGGCGAACCCGTGCCTGGCCTCGCGCTGGACTTCGGTATCCATCGCGCCTTCTGGATCGACGCCGATGGCCTGCGGGCCCGCCCGGACATGCACCGCAGCCCGGTCGTGATGCGCTGCGTGGAAGACTACGTCGCGCGCCAGCGCGCGGGCGAGCCCTTCCTGCCGCTGCACAGCATCACCTACCTGGATCCGGAGCCGCGCTGATGGCCCGCGAACGTGTCGTGATCGGCTTGTCGGGTGGCGTGGATTCGTCGGTCTCCGCCTGGCTGCTCAAGCAGCAGGGCTACGAGGTTATCGGTCTGTTCATGAAGAACTGGGAAGACGACGACGACTCCGAGTATTGCTCCACGCGCCAGGATTGGCTGGATGCAGCCAGCGTGGCCGACGTCATCGGCATCGACATCGAGGCCGTGAACTTCGCCGCCGAGTACAAGGATCGCGTCTTCGCCGAATTCCTGCGGGAGTACTCCGCGGGCCGCACGCCCAATCCTGACGTGCTGTGCAATGCCGAGATCAAGTTCAAGGCCTTCCTCGATCACGCCATGCGCATGGGCGCGGAGCGCATCGCCACGGGGCACTACGCCCGGGTGCGCCACGTGGAGTCGGGTCCGCAGGCGGGACAGGTGCAGTTGCTCAAGGCGCTGGACGGCACGAAGGACCAGAGCTACTTCCTGCATCGCCTGAACCAGGCTCAACTCGCGCGCACGCTCTTTCCGCTGGGCGAGACGCCTAAATCCGAGGTGCGCCGGCTTGCCCGCGAGATCGGCCTGCCCAACGCGGCCAAGAAGGATTCGACGGGTATCTGCTTCATCGGCGAGCGGCCGTTCCAGGAGTTCCTGAACCGTTACCTGCCGACCAAGCCAGGCCCGATCCTGACCGACGATGGCCGTGAAGTGGGCAAGCACGACGGCCTGGCGTTCTACACGCTTGGCCAGCGCAAGGGCCTGGGCATCGGCGGCGTGAAGGGCCGTCAGGCCGAGGACGGCACGGCGCTCGCCTGGTACACCGCGCGCAAGGATCTGGCGAACAATGTCCTGTACGTGGTGCAGGGACACGATCACCCCTGGCTGTTGTCGGGCGAATTGCAGGCCCAGGACGCGAGCTGGGTGGCGGGGGCGCCGCCCGAAGCGGGCCACTACGGTGCGAAGACGCGTTACCGGCAGCCAGATGCCGGGTGTTCGCTGCTCGATGGGGCGGGCGACGGCCGCTTTGCGCTGCGTTTCGATGAGCCGCAGTGGGCGGTGACGCCGGGGCAGTCGGCCGTGTTGTATGACGGGGATGTGTGCCTGGGTGGCGGGATCATCGCCTGATTCGCTGCAGCGATATCTGAGTTCTTGAGGCGCCGTCGGTGCGGGTGCGCTGGGCGGGGCCGGTCGCGCGGCCGGGCCTGAACGGCCCGGCTGCCCTCTCGCTCCGGGGGTCGTGACGGGCGGTCGGCGAACTCGGAGGGTGGACAGTCCCCCGGACTGTCCACACCCGCCTCCTCAGACATCGCCTCCCTTGCCTCCCGTCACGACCCCCTGCGCTCGGCGCGCTCCAACGGCCCCGCCCAGCGCACCCGCCCCGACGGCTCAGGCACATGCTGAGTCGGAAGAGGGCCTGACCCAGTGGCAAGTGATTCTGCCCCACTCGCACCCGCCCGCATTTGCGGCCCATGCAGCACGCTGTTGATTGCAGCCATATGGCTCGCATGGGCGACGACGTCATGCCAATGAGACCCAAGTCCATGCCTGTTAAGCACGGCGCCCCTGCGCGCTTCACCGTCCACGACCTCACGCCTCTCAATGACGGAGGCCTCGTGCAGGGTCACGGCCGTGGGGCCGTCGGAGTGCGCCGAGCGTAGGGTGTCAGGACGGGAGGCAAGGATGGCGATGTTTGAGGAGGCGGGTGTGGACAGTCCAGTGGACTGTCCACCCTCCGAGTTCGCCATCCGCCCGTCCTGATACCCGGAGCGAGAGGGTAGCCGGGCCGTGAAGGCCCGGCCGCACGACCGGCCCCACGGCCGTGACCCTGCACGAGGCCATACTTAAGAACTCAATGCAGTTCTTGATGGCATGAAATCGAGTCAGGAAGCCAAAAAATCAGCGAATCGTTATGGGGTTCTTGGGTAAACCCGAATGCAAAACCCCGATCCATGTGAAAAAATGAACTCAGTGTTCATTTAAAGGCCTGGATCATGAAGACCATCGTGCGCAGTGACGAACGCATCCTCACGTCGGACATCTTCGACCGCGATCGCAAGGAAGAGCGTCAGGACCTGGGCGCGTGGCAGGAGCCAGGGCGCTCGGTGCCCATCTATCGTCGCTGCGGCGTGCTGGTCGTGGGCGGCGGGCCTTCCGGGACGGCGGCAGCCGCCGCTGCTGCGAAAGAAGGCGCGGACGTGGTGCTGCTCGAGCGCTACAACCACCTGGGCGGGCTGTCCACCGGCGGGCTCGTGATCTGGATCGACCGGATGACCGATTGGGAAGGCAAGCTCGTCATCCGCGGCTTCGCGGAAGAGCTCTTCGATCGTCTGCCCGCCGACGCCGTCGCTGGCCCGTCCCGCGCAGATTGGGGCTCGCGAGACACCGGCAAGGCCGGATACTGGTCCAATCGCACCGCGGCCTATCACGGCGTCGTCACATGGTCACCCACCATCGACCCCGAGCGGCTGAAGCTCCTGTCCCAGGAAATCGTGCTTGAGCGGAATGTGAAGCTCGTCTATCACAGCTGGGCGGCCGTGCCGATCGTTGAGGGCGGCAAGGTCAAGGGCGTGGTCTTCGAGAGCAAGGAAGGCCGCATGGCCATCATGGCCGACGTTGTCGTGGATGCGACCGGCGATGGTGACGTCTTCGCCCGGGCCGGTGCCGATTTCGAGAACGACATCGAAGAAGGCGACGTCCACCACTGCATGAACACCGCCTGGCTGTTCGGCGGTGTGGACATGAATCGCTGGATCGACTTCAAGACCGGCCAACCCGACCAGCACGCCGAGTTCATGGCGCGTGGGCGCAACGAGCTTGGCCTCTTCGAGCGCCCGTTCGTGTCGTGGCGCAACGACATCGCGCTCTTCATGGGGCCGCGCCAGTCCGGCTATTCGGCGCTGGACGTGGACGATCTCACGGCCGTGGAAGTGCGCTCGCACCGCGCCATGGCCGCGCACCTCGAGTATTTCCGCAAGCATGCCCCAGGCTTCGAGAGTGCCTACATGCTCTACAGCGCGCCGCAGCTTGGCGTGCGCCATACCCGGCGGTTGAAGGGCGTGGGCGCGGTACGTCGCAGCCAGTGGCCGGATGGCGTGGCGCTGGGCGACGAAGTAGGCGTGACGCCGGCCGTGTCGCCCAAGTTTCCCAACATCTCGATTCCGTATGGTGCCCTGGTGCCGGCGCGCCTGGATGGCTTGCTCGCCTGCGGCCGACATGTGTCGTGCGATCCGAACTCACATGGCTTCATGCGCGAGATTCCGCAGTGCTGGATCACCGGGCAGGCGGCGGGCACGGCGGCGGCGCTGGCCGTGGCGCAGGGCGTGGCGCCGCGCGATCTGGACGTCGGCACGCTGCAGGCGGCCTTGTTGCGCCAGGGCGTGTTCGTGCGGCCGCAGACCGAGACGGTGGCATGATGCGGGCTTTGCCTTCGGGGTGGCTCCGCCAGCTGGCGGGGGCGCGCCTTGGCTGCTGAGGAGAATCTGCCATGGCGCAAAGCCTGAAAGTCGTCGACGACACCGTGAGTGCACCGCCCGCCAAGGGCGATACCGTGAGTGCGCTCGAACGCGGCATCGGCATCCTGCGCTGCTTCACCGAGCAGGTGCCGGTCCTTTCCTATGTCGAGCTCGAGCGTGCCACTGGCATCCCCCGGCCTACGGTGGTGCGGCTGGTAGCCACCCTGATGGCCCAGGGCCTGCTGCGGCATGCGCCTGGCGGCGAGCGCTTCATGCTGGGGGCCGGCATCGTGTCGCTCGCGCGCGTGTTCCTGTCGTCGCTCGACGTTCGCGCCGTGGCGCGTGGCCCCATGCAGGCATTGGCCGACGAATTGGGTGGCTCGGTGTATCTGGCCATTCGCGAAGGGCTGGACATGGTGCTCATCGAGGCCTGCCGCTCGCGCTCGTCGCTGCTCACGCCGCGCCTGGACGTGGGCTCGCGCGCGCCGCTCGCAAGCTCGGCGCTGGGCCGTGCGTGCCTGATCGCCTTGCCCGCCGCGCAACGCCAGCACCTGCTCGATTCGCTCGCGATGGGGCGGGGTGCCGACTGGGTGCAGTCATCCTCGGCGCTGGCTCCGGCGCTGGCGGCAGGCCGTGCGGCAGGCTACTGCCTGTCGATTGGCGAATTCCATCGCGACATCAATTCCGTGGCCGTGCCCGTCGTGGACGCGCAGGGCGACGTCATGGCCGTGAACTTTGGCGGCGCCGCGTTCGATTTTCCAGGCGAGCGCCTCACGCGCGATGTCGCCCCACGCATCGTGGCGCTGGCCGAGGCCATTGCCCAACAGATCGGCGGGCGCGTCGCTGTCGCGCCCGATTGATACCCAGGAGACCCGCATGCAACTGACCGACGACGAAAAGGCCATGCGCGATGGCCGGGATGGCCGCGCCGTGGCGCGCGCCATGGACTTGCTGACGCGCTATGGCGAAGCGCTGGGCGCCGAGCGACTGGTCGAGACGCGTAACGTCACGGGCACCGTGACCGCAACGACGCCGTTCATGCGGGACTTCGCCGAGCAACGCGGCGGCATGGATGCCGTCTTCAGCGAATTCAGCCTGGACAGCGATGAAGTGGTCGAGATCCCGCGCGTGAAGACCTTCACGAGCCATCTGCAGCTGGGCTTCGATCCGAACGAGCCCGAGCGCATGGGAGTATCGGAGGAGACTGTCACCTTCTACCGCAAGAGCGAAGCCTTTGCTGGGCGCATGGGCGTGCAGCTCATGAACACCTGTACGCCGTATCAGGTGGGCAACGTGCCCACGCGCGGCGAGCACTGCGCGTGGATGGAGTCGTCGGCGGTGATCTACTGCAACGGGGTGCTGGGGGCACGCACCAATACCGAAGGTCGCGAGAGTGTGGGGGCGGCGATGTTGACGAGCCGCATTCCGTACTGGGGCTACCATCTGGATGAGAATCGTCTCGGTACTCACCGCATCGAGCTCGATGTGCCGGTAGAGAGCACGGCGGATTGGGGCATGCTCGGCTACTACGTGGGCGAAGTCGTGCAGGACAAGGTGCCCGTGGTCGATGGCGTGCGGGCCGTGCCCAACCTGCAGCGTCTGAAGCATTTCGGCGCAGCGGCCGCCTCGTCCGGCGGGGTCGAAATGTACCACCTGGTGGGCATCACGCCTGAAGCCAACACGTTCGAGCAGGCAATCGGGAAGCGTCGCGCGGTGCCGACCCTGCGCTACGGCGCGGCCGAGCGGCGCGCGGTGTATGAGCGCCTGAATGCCAATGGCAACCGCACCGAGGTGGACTACGTGATGCTGGGGTGCCCGCATTACACCATCGAGCAGATCTGGGAAGCCTCGGTGCTGCTCGAGGGCCGGCGCGTGCACGAGAACTGTGAGCTCTGGATCTTCACCCCGCGCGCCATCAAGACGCTCGCCGACCAGAACGGCTATACCAAGATCATCGAAGACGCCGGCGGGCACATCTTCTCGGACAGTTGCTCGGCCATGAGCCGCGCGGTGCCCAAGGATACGCGGGTGGTGGCGATGGATTCGGCCAAGCAGGCGCACTACCTGCCGGCGATCCTGGGTGTGGAGGCCTGGTTCGGGTCCACCGCTGACTGCATCGATGCGGCCTGCTCGGGCCGCTGGGACGGGAGGCTGGCATGACGGTGCAGGGATCCGAAGACAGCGTGACACCGTCGGCGTTGGCGAACGTAGCGGTGGCGAAGCAGGGCGGGCCAGACCACGCTGGCGCCGCAGCCACAGCTGAGGCCGGGGCCATGTCAACCCTGCGTCCTCCGGGGCCGCCGGTGCTGCGCCTCACCGGCCGCAAAGTCGTGGGTGGCGTGGCCGAGGGCGAAGCCCTGGTCACGCACGATCACGTCTCCGGGTGGGGCGGCGTCGATGCGCGCACCGGCACCATCGTCGAGACCCACCACGAGCTGCGCGGGCAGAGTTTTGCCGGGAAGGTGCTGGTCTTTCCCGGCGCCAAGGGCTCCTCGGGATGGTCTGCCACGTTCCACTTGGCACGCCTGATGCACAAGGCACCGGCGGCCATGGTGTTCACGGAGATGACCACCAAGATCGCCTTGGGTGCGGTGGTCACGCGGGCCCCGGCACTCACCGATTTCGACCAGGATCCGATCGAACTCATTCGCACGGGCGACTGGGTGCGCGTGGACGCGGATGCCGGCGTTCTGGAAGTGTATCGGCGCTGATCGATACGCCGTGGGTGGCGCGATGAGGCTGCGATAGGACGCAGGGCGCGACAGGGCTGTCGGGCCATGGCCTGCGGTTGACCCTGTCATGCGCGTCGGGCCATAGTGCGGGCATTCCTGTCTCCAAGGTGGCCCATGTCCCGCTTCGCGCATCGCTTCACGGTTTTCGCCATCGTCATCACCGGACTCATCCTGTGCGCCGGCCTCGCGTGGGAGCGCGGTGGCGCCTGGATCGGAGCGGCCGCCGTCCTGGCCGCGCTGGTGCTGCTCGGTTGCTACGACCTCTGGCAGCCGCGCCATGCCATCCGGCGCAATTACCCCATCATCGGCAACATGCGATTCCTGTTCGAATCCGTGCGGCCGGAATTGCGGCAGTATTTCTTCGAGGGCGACAACGACGGCGAGCCGTTCTCGCGCGCGCAGCGCTCCATCGTGTATCAGCGCGCCAAGCGCGAGATGGACAAGCGCCCGTTCGGCACGCAACAGAACGTCTACGCCGAGCACTACGAGTGGATCAACCATTCGGTGGCACCCACGCACATCGGCAATTCGGATTTTCGCGTGCTGGTGGGTGGGGAAAGCTGTACCCAGCCCTATGAGATGTCCGTCTTCAACATCTCGGCCATGAGCTTCGGGGCCCTGTCGGGCAACGCCGTGCTGGCGCTGAACGCGGGTGCGAAGAAAGGGCGCTTCGCGCACGACACAGGTGAGGGCGGGATCAGCCGGTATCACCGCGAGCATGGTGGTGATCTGATCTGGAACATCGGTTCGGGCTACTTCGGGTGCCGTGACGAGCATGGTCGCTTCGATGCAGAAAAGTTCACCGAAGCGGCACGCCAGCCGCAGGTGCGCATGATCGAGCTCAAGCTCTCGCAAGGCGCCAAGCCCGGCCAGGGCGGGATTCTGCCCGGCCCGAAGGTGACGACCGAGATCGCCGCGGCGCGCGGCGTGCCGCAAGGACGGGATTGCCTCTCGCCCGCGGCCCACAGCGCTTTCGACAGCCCCATCACCCTCATGCAGTTCATTGCCCGGCTGCGCGAGCTGTCAGGCGGCAAGCCTGTCGGCTTCAAGCTGTGCATCGGCCATCCCTGGGAATGGTTCGCCATGGTCAAGGCGATGCTGCACACAGGCATCACGCCCGATTTCATCGTGGTCGACGGGGCAGAGGGGGGCACGGGGGCAGCCCCGGTCGAGTTCAGCGACCATGTGGGCGTGCCGCTGCAGGAGGGCCTGCGCCTGGTGCACAACACCCTGGTGGGCGCTGGGCTGCGCGACCGCGTGCGCATCGGTGCCTCGGGCAAGGTGATCACGGGGTTCGACGTGGCGCGCATGCTGGCGATGGGGGCCGACTGGTGCAATGCCGCGCGTGGCTTCATGTTCGCCATCGGTTGCGTGCAGGCGCAGACGTGCCATACGGGCCTGTGCCCGACGGGCGTCGCCACGCAGGATGCCGGCCGTCAGCGGGCCATCGTGGTGCCCGACAAGGCCGAACGGGTCTACAACTATCACCGCTACACGCTGACCGCGCTCGCGGAACTGCTGGAGGCGGGCGGGATCAGCCATCCGGGCGACTTGCGGCCGCAGCACATCGTGCGGCGCATTGCCAACGGCGAGGTTCGCCTGCTCTCGGAGCTGTACCCCACGCTGGAGCCGGGGCAGCTCCTGCGCGAGGAATTCCCGAATCGCATCTACGCCGTGGCGTGGCCCATGGCGCGCGCCGACAGCTTCGCGCCCAACCCGATGCCGGCCGCGGCGTAGCGGCGATGGTTCACTGGGTGTTGAGCCCCAGGCGCTCGATGAGCGCCTTGTCACGCGCGTAGGTCTCGCGCGCCCAGGCCGCGTAGTCCTCGCTGTTGCGATACCAGATCTCCTGGTTCAGCTGGGCGAGCACCTCCTTGTGGCGCGGATCGTCCATGGCCTTGCGAAACGCGTCGTGCAGCGTCTTGACCACGGCGGGATCCATGCCCTTGGGGCCGGCGATGCCGTAGGGCGAGGTGGCCACGACGCCGTAGCCCAGGTCCTTGGCGGTGGGTACGTCCGGCCAGCGCTGCGTGCGCTTCTCGCCGAAGGTCGCGAGCAGGCGCATCTGGCCGCCATCGACGAACTTGTCCCAGCCGCTCGCATCGCTCTGGGCCATCACGTGACCGCCCAGCAAGGCCTGCTGAAGATCCGCATTGCCCTTGAAGGGCACGTGGTTGAGCTTGACCCCGGCGTTGAGGGCGATCTCCTCCATCAGCAGGTGCGGCGAGGTGCCGATGCCGGTCGAGCCGTAGTCGATGAGACCGGGCTTTTCCTTCGCGGCGGCGATGTAGTCGTTGAACGTCTTGTAGGGAGAATCCGCGCGCACGGTGAAGCCGAACGTGTAGCCTGTGACGCCGATGATGTAGGTGAAGTCCTTCAGCGGATCCCAGGAGACCTTCTGCATGTGCGGCATGCGCAGCAGGCCCATCGGGAACTGCGCGATGGTGTAGCCATCGGGTTTGGCGGAGGTGGCCATCGCCGCAGGGCCCAGCGTGCCGCCTGCCCCGGGCTTGTTCTCGATGATCACGGTCTGCCCGAGTTCCTCGCCCACGATCTGTGCGAGCGTGCGCAGGTGGCGGTCCGTCGGGCCGCCGGGCGGCCAGGGCACGATGAGGGTCACGGGCTTGTCCGGGAAGGCCGCCAGCGCGGCAGACGTGTAGGCCCCCGGCAGCAGGGTGAGGGCGGACAGGGCCAGGAGGGTGGCGCGGCGGCGCAGGGGCGAACGGTGCATCAGGGTGTCTCCTCGGGGTGTTGTGGCGTCAGATGGCGCCCGCCCGGGGTCGAGCCCGGGCGGTCCCATTCTGGGGAGCGTTGCAATGCCGCGTCAATCCGCAACGGCCCGGGGCTGCCGCGTCGGGGGCAGGTGGCCGAGCTCGCCGGCCCGGCTATAATCCCCGTTTCCAACCTGCGCCGCACGCTCGTGCGGCAGCGAATGGCAATGACCAAGTACGTTTTCGTCACTGGCGGGGTGGTGTCTTCTCTGGGCAAGGGGATCGCAGCGGCGTCCCTGGGCGCGATCCTCGAATCGCGTGGCCTGAAGGTCACCATGCTCAAGCTCGATCCCTATATCAACGTCGATCCGGGCACCATGAGCCCGTTCCAGCACGGCGAGGTCTTCGTGACCGAAGACGGCGCCGAGACCGACCTGGACCTGGGCCACTACGAGCGCTTCATCTCCGCGCGCATGCGCAAGGTGAACAACTTCACCACCGGCCAGATCTATGAATCGGTGCTGCGCAAGGAGCGCCGCGGCGATTACCTCGGCAAGACCGTGCAGGTGATTCCGCACATCACCAACGAGATCCAGGATTTCGTGGTGCGTGGCGCGAACGCCGCCTGGGGCGCCGAGACGGACGTCGCGATCGTCGAGATCGGCGGCACCGTGGGCGACATCGAATCGCTGCCCTTCCTGGAAGCTGCTCGCCAGATGAGCCTGCGCCTGGGCCGTGGCCAGTGTGCCTTCGTGCACCTCACGCTGGTGCCCTTCATCCCGTCCGCGGGCGAATTGAAGACCAAGCCCACCCAGCACTCGGTGCAGAAGCTGCGCGAAATCGGCGTGTATCCGGACGCGCTCCTCTGCCGTGCCGATCGCCCGATCCCGGACGACGAGCGCGCCAAGATCTCGATGTTCTCCAACGTGCCCCTGGACGCGGTGATCTCCGTGTGGGATGTGGACTCCATCTACAAGATTCCCGCCATGCTGCACAAGCAGGGTCTGGACGAACTCATTTGCACGACGCTCGGCCTGCACCCGCCCGCGGCCGATCTCACCGTGTGGGATCGCCTCATCGAAGCGCGCGAGAACCCCACCGCCGAAGTGCACATCGGCATGGTCGGCAAGTACGTCGACCTCACCGAGTCGTACAAGTCGCTCACGGAAGCCCTGGTGCACGCCGGCATCCACACGCGCAGCAAGGTCGTGATCGACTACATCGACTCCGAAGACATCGAGGCCAACGGCTGCGATGCGCTCAAGGGATTCGATGCCATCCTCGTGCCGGGCGGCTTCGGCAAGCGCGGCACGGAAGGCAAGATGCAGGCGATCCGCTACGCCCGCGAGAACGGCGTGCCGTACCTGGGCATCTGCCTGGGCATGCAGCTCGCCGTGGTGGAATACGCGCGCAACGTGGCCGGCCTCTTGGGTGCCAACAGCACCGAGTTCGACCCGGACACGCTGCACCCCGTCGTCGCGCTCATCAACGAGTGGCAGGATGCCGAAGGCCGTGTCGAGCGCCGCGATGCCGAGTCCGATCTGGGCGGCACCATGCGCAAGGGTGCGCAGCGCGTGCCGATCAAGCCCGGTACCCGTGCCCAGCGCATCTATGGCGACGAGGTCAACGAGCGTCACCGCCACCGCTACGAGGTCAACAACCTCTACGTGCCCAAGCTGGAGGACGCCGGCATGGTGATCAGCGCGCGCACGCCCAGCGAAAGCCTGCCCGAGATCATGGAGCTGCCCCAGCACCCCTGGTTCATGGGTGTGCAGTTCCACCCCGAGTTCACCTCCACCCCGCGTGACGGCCACCCGCTCTTCTCGAGCTACGTGCGCGCGGCGCTCGAGCACAAGAAGGCGCGCGGCGAGGGAGCCCAGGGATGAACGTCTGCGGATTTCCGGTCGGGCTGGACAAGCCCTTCTTCCTGATCGCCGGCCCCTGCGTGATCGAATCGCGCGCGCTGGCGTTCGACACGGCGGGCCGCTTGAAGGAGATCACCAGCCGGCTGGGGATCCCGTTCATCTACAAGAGCTCGTTCGACAAGGCCAATCGCAGTTCGGGTAAATCCTTCCGTGGCCCTGGCATGGCCGAGGGTCTGAAGATCCTGGCCGACGTGCGCGATGCGCTCGGCGTGCCGGTGCTCACGGACGTGCACGAGATCGATCAGGTGGCCGAGGTGGCCGCCGTGGTCGACATGCTCCAGACGCCCGCCTTCCTGTGCCGCCAGACGGATTTCATCCGGGCCTGCGCAGCCACCGGCAAGCCGGTGAACATCAAGAAGGGCCAGTTCCTCGCCCCGCACGACATGCTGCAGGTCGCCGCCAAGGCGCGCGATGCGGCGATCGAGGCGGGTGGGGACGGCAGCAATATCCTAGTGTGCGAGCGCGGTGTGTCCTTCGGGTACAACAACCTCGTCTCCGACATGCGCTCGCTGGCCATCATGCGCGAGACGGGCTGCCCCGTCGTCTTCGATGCGACCCACTCCGTGCAGCTGCCGGGCGGGCAGGGCACGTCCTCCGGCGGCCAGCGCGAATTCGTGCCGGTACTGGCGCGCGCGGCGGTTGCCGTGGGCGTGGCCGGGCTCTTCATGGAAACCCATCCGGACCCGGCCAACGCCATGTCCGATGGCCCGAACGCCGTGCCGCTCGATCAGATGGAAGCCTTGCTCACCACGCTGCGCGATATCGACGCGCTGGTGAAGGGCCAGGGCTTTCTCGAGCAGACCTTCGCTGCGGGCAAGGGCGCCTGAGCTTCATCGATGCGCGGCGAGTGCCGCAGGTACAATCGCGCCAACGCCTATCGGGCGGGCCTGGCTCACGCTGCCCGCCGCCGTTTTTTCTGAAAAGCTATCCGGGACTGAATCATCATGACCGCTATCGTTGACATCATCGGCCGAGAGATCCTCGACTCGCGCGGCAACCCCACCGTCGAATGCGACGTGCTGCTCGAATCGGGCGCCATGGGCCGTGCCGCCGTGCCGTCGGGCGCCTCCACCGGCACGCGCGAAGCCGTCGAACTGCGTGACGGCGACAAGAGCCGCTACCTCGGCAAGGGCGTGCTGCGCGCCGTCGAGAACATCAACACCGAGATCTCCGAAGCGCTCGTGGGCCTGGACGCCCAGGAGCAGGCCCTCATCGATCACGTCATGATCGATCTGGACGGCACCGAGAACAAGGACCGCCTGGGCGCCAACGCGATCCTGGCCGTCAGCATGGCCGTGGCCCGTGCCGCCGCCGAAGAATCGAATCTGCCCCTGTACCGCTACTTCGGTGGCAGCGGCCAGATGAGCATGCCCGTGCCGATGATGAACGTCATCAACGGTGGCGCGCACGCCAACAACAACCTGGACATGCAGGAATTCATGATCCTGCCCGTGGGCGCGACGAGCTTCTCCGAAGCCCTGCGCATGGGCGCGGAAACCTTCCACGCGCTGAAAAAGCTCATTCACGACAAGGGCATGTCCACGGCTACCGGCGACGAAGGCGGCTTCGCCCCGAGCCTGGCCAATCACGAAGAAGCCATCCAGCTGATCCTGCAGGCCATCGAGACGGCCGGCTACGAGCCGGGCACGCAGATCGCCCTGGGCCTGGATTGCGCGGCTTCCGAGTTCTACCGCGACGGTCAATACCACCTGGCCGGTGAAGGCGGCATCTCGCTGGACGCCGAAGGCTTCACGAACCTGCTCGCCACCTGGTGCGACAAGTACCCGATCATCTCGATCGAAGACGGCATGGCCGAAGGCGATTGGGAAGGCTGGAAGATCCTGACGGATCGCCTGGGCAAGCAGGTGCAGCTGGTGGGCGACGATCTCTTCGTCACCAACACGCGCATCCTCAAGCAAGGCATCCAGCAGGGCGTCGGCAACTCGATCCTCATCAAGATCAACCAGATCGGTACGCTCACCGAGACTTTCGCCGCCATCGAGATGGCCAAGCGCGCCGGCTACACCGCTGTCGTGTCGCACCGCTCGGGCGAGACGGAAGACACCACGATCGCCGACATCGCCGTGGCCACCAACGCCTTGCAGATCAAGACCGGTTCGCTCTCGCGCTCGGATCGCATGGCCAAGTACAACCAGCTGCTGCGCATCGAAGAAGATCTGGGTGACATCGCCCACTACCCCGGCCGCGAAGCGTTCTACAACCTGCGTTGATCGCAGACACGGGCGTTTCATCCATGCGCACCATCGTGCTTGGCCTGGTCGTTGCCCTCGCGCTCATTCAGTACCCACTGTGGTGGGGCAAGGGCGGCTGGCTTCGCGTGTGGGAAATGGAGCGCCAAGTGGACGCCCAGCGCGATCTGAACGACGGCCTGCGGCTGCGCAATGCGGCGCTGCAGGCCGAGGTGCGCGATCTGCAGACGGGCACCGATGCCATCGAGGAACGGGCCCGGCAGGAACTGGGCCTCGTCAGTCAGGACGAGCTCTTCGTCCAGTTCGTCGACGGTAATGCGGAGCTGCGCGAGGCGCCGGCGCAACAACCGCAGCGCCGCTGATCATCGGGCTTGCGCGAGGCGCATGCGCCTCGCGTGACCGTTTGAAGCCCAACTAACGACCTGTATACTCCTTCGGACGGGAACGACGATTCCCGACGACAGTGCCGTCGTGCGCGCCCAGCCGCGCCATGCGGTCTTCTCACCGCGTGGGGTGGGCCGCGTCCCGGCATTTCCGCACACAGAGGAGACAACATGGCAAGATTCTCGATGAAGGCGTTGGCCGGTATCGCACTGGCTGGCGCTGCGCTTGGCTCGGCCCACGCGGCAGAAGTCACGCTGCGCTACACCCACTTCTGGCCGTCCGCCTCGCGCGCGCACGCCGAGGTGTTCGAGGCCTGGGGCAAGTCCGTCGAGCAAGCCTCTGGCGGACGCATCCGCGTCCAGCTCTTTCCCGCGCAGACCTTGGCCAAGGCCGATGGGTCCTACCAGGCCACCGTCAACGGTGTGGCAGATGTGGTGAGTACGGCCCAGGGTTACACCGCGGGCCGTTTTCCATTGAGCCAGATCGTCGAATTCCCGGGTCTGGGCACCACCGCGCTGCAGAGTGGCTGCATCCTGCAATCCCTGTATGACAAGGGGATGCTCGAGAAGGAATATGCGGACACCAAGGTGCTGTACATGTTCACCACGGGGCCGGGCGTGCTGCATACGCGCGACAAGAGCGTGCCCAATCCCGATGCGCTGAAGGGCTTGCGCATCCGCAATCCGGCGGCGATCGCGGGCCAAGTGCTGCAGAAGGCCGGCGCACGCAACGTCTCCATGCCGGCGCCGGAGGCGTACGAGTCCATGCAGCGTGGCGTCATCGACGGCACGGCGTTTCCGTGGGAGGCCATGCAGGTTTTCCGCCTGAATGAACTCGCCAAGCACCACACGGATGTGCCCATCTACTCGACGATCTTCGTCACGGCGATGAACCAGCGCACCTACGATCGCTTGCCGGACGACCTGAAGAAGGTCATCGACGATCACTCGGGGCCCGAGTGGCAGCGCCGGGCGGCGGCCGTGTTCGACGCGCTCGATGTGGAAGGCCGCACCGCTGCGCAGAAGGCGGGCAACGAGATCATCACGGTGGACAATCCCATGCAGGATGCCGCCTGGGGTCCGGTGCTCAAGTCCGTCGTCGACGACTACCTGGCCGGTCTCAAGAAGCAGCGCTTGCCGGGGGCTGAGGTGTACGCCCAGGCGCAGGCGCTGAAGGCGAGCTGTCCGGCCATGGCCAACTGATCCTGCCGGCGGCAGAGCCGCTCCCCCGTTTTCACTCGGGGGCGGCCGCTGGCGACGACGCCCATGCGCCTGCGCGCGGGGGTCTTCTCGCGGTAGGCCGTCCAAGGCAGAATGCTTCCTTTTTTTCGCACGCCGATGACACACGTCGCGCCTTGACGGCACGGCGGCGTGCCGTCATTGCATGGATCTTCCGGGGCCTAGATGGGTGCCATCCAATACAGTCTGAACCGTATCGCCCGCGTGCTGCTGGCCATCTCCGGCCTGGCGCTCGTCGCCATGATGTTCGTCGTCATCTTCGACGTGATCGTGCGCAATCTGAGCGTGGTGCTGCCGTTCCTGAACGAGATCACGTATTACGGCACGATCGAGATCGTGCGGTATCTCTTCCTGCTGGCCATGGCCGGCGCCATGCCGTGGGGCGTGGAAAAATCCCAGGTCATCGTGGAGCTCTTCACGCAACGGCTGTCCGATACGGCGAAGGTGCGGGTGGACGCCTTCTTCCTGCTGGGCTTTGCCGCGCTGGGCGCGCTCATGGCCTACAGCCTTTTCGTGGCGGGTTCGCACGCCTTCGTGACCGGCGAGACGACGCCGGACCTGCAGATTCCGATCGGCCCGATCCGCTACGCCACCGGCGCCTGCATGGCCCTCATGGCGCTGCGCGCCCTGGTCGAGGGGCTTCTGGGCCTGAAGCAGGGGGTGTGGCATGCCGCCTGAGATCGCTGGCGTCATCGGCATTGGCGTCTTGCTCGTGCTGTTGGCCATTCGCACGCCGATTGCGCTGGCCATGGCCGCCGTGGGCATCGGTGGCTTCACGGCGCTCGTGGGCTGGACGCCGGCGCTCGCCATTCTCGAGACCGTGCCCTCGGACGTGCTCACCAACTTCGGCTTCTCGGCCATCCCGCTGTTCGTCTTCATGGGCGTGCTGGCCTCCAAGGCCCGCATGGCGGGCGAGCTCTTCGACATGGCGCGCACCGTGTTCGGCGCCTGGCGCGGGGGCATGGCGATGGCGGCCGTGATGGCGAGCGGCACGTTCTCGGCGATCTCGGGCTCGTCGCTCGCCACGGCAGCCACCATCAGCAAGGTGGCCTTGCCGGAGATGGAGAAGAAGGGCTACGCGCAATCCCTGGCGTCAGGCGTGCTTGCCGCGGGCGGCACCCTGGGTGTCATCATCCCGCCCAGCATCGCGTTGCTGTTGTACGGCCTCATCACCGAGCAGTCCGTCGGCGAGCTCTTCATCGCTGCGCTGATCCCGGGGCTGCTCGGGGTGGTCGGTTATGCGCTGGCCGTGTGGATCGTGGTCACCCTGCGCCCGGGGCTCGCGGGCGATTCGATGCCTTCGACCACCTTGGGCGAGAAGCTGCGTTCAATGCGCGCGGTGGGACCCTTCCTTGTCATCTTCCTCATCGTGCTGGGCGGGCTCTACACGGGATTCTTCACGCCCACCGAGGCCGCGGCAGTCGGCACCTTCGCCACGCTCATCGTCGCCGTGATGCGCAAGGTCAGTCTGACCGACATCGTCTCGGCGATCGGCGAGTCACTCGCCATGTCGGTCGTGATCTTCTTCATGCTGCTGGGCGCGGAGATCTTCGGCTACTTCCTCTCTGTCTCGCGCCTGTCCTTCTACATCTCGGATCTCATCAGCTCGGCGGGCATGGCGCCCATGGGCGTGCTGCTGTGCATCCTGCTGCTGTACCTGGTGCTGGGCTGCTTCATGGATTCGATGGCCATGATGCTGCTCACCGTGCCGGTCGTGTTCCCGGCCGTGATGGCCGCGGGTTTCGATCCCGTCTGGTTCGGCGTGATCACGGTGATCACGGTGGAGATCGGGCTCATCACGCCACCAGTGGGCATGAATGTGTTCGTGATCAAGGCCTCTGCGCGGCACGTGCCGCTGGGCGCGATCTACCGCGGGGTCACGCCGTTCATCCTGGCGGACGCGGTCCGACTTGCCCTGCTCATTCTGTTTCCGTGGCTGATGTTGGGCATCACGGTGTAATGGCACGGGCCGGCAGCGGACAGTGTCCGCTGCGCTTCGAGACTGCGCTCAAATGGTGACGGGTTGAGCCGGGTAGCCCCGGGACCACGCGTAAACCTCGATGCGCTCACGCAAGCCGTGGATCGAGAACGGGTCTGTGCGCACGATCGCCTCGGCTTGGGCCTCGCTGTCGGCCTGGACAATCCACAGCGCGCCCACCGGCTTGGTGTCCGGGCCGCCGACGCGCAGCGGGCCGGCCGCAACGATGGCAGGGCCTTGCTCGGCCAGCCAGGCCATGTGCGCATCGATGTGCGCCTGGCGAATGGCCAGGCCGTCGGCGATGTCGTAGAAGCGGATGACGTATAGCATGCGATCTCTCTCCAGTGGATCGGGGATCATAGCAATTCGCGCATGCGCTGACCGTCAAGTTTCATCCGGGCCGCGCTCCCGCTTGAGCGAGCGCAGCACGGGCTCGCGCTGTACGGCTCGTGCGAGTGCCTTGTAGCGGCGCAAGTCGGCCGGGCGGATGGGCAGCGGCTCGTTGCGCAAGATGCGCACGGTAGCCGCCAGCACCACCAGCAGCAGGAGGGTGAAAGGCAGTGCAGCCACCAGCGCCGCGGTCTGCAGCGACTGCAGACCGCCTGACACCAATAGCACGCCCGCGATGCCCGCCATCAGCACACCCCAGAAGAGCTTGCTGCGGTTGGTGGGGTTCAGGTTGCCGTGCGAGCTCATGCAGGCCAGGATGTAGGTTGCCGAATCGGCCGAGGTGACCAGAAACAGGAAGATGAGGACGATCGCAAACACCGACAGCACCGTGCTCAGGGGCAGGGCGTCGAATGCGGCGAACAGGGCGAGCGCAACGTCGTTGTCCACGATGGCGGCGATGCTCGTGCCGGCCTGCAGATCGCTGTGCAATGCCATGCCGCCGAACACCGCGATCCAGACGCAGGCGATGGCCGGCGGCACGACGAGCACGCCGATGATGAACTCGCGCAGCGTGCGCCCGCGCGAGACGCGGGCCACGAAGGCGCCCACGAAGGGAGACCACGAGATCGACCATGCCCAGTAGAAGATCGTCCAGTCGTGGATCCATGTGCCGCCCTGGTAGGGCGTGAGCCGCAGGCTGTACTCGATGAAGTGGCTGAGGTAGTCGCCCAGGCCAAGCACCAGGGCGTTGAGCATGAACACCGTGGGGCCTGCAGCGAAGACGTACAGCAGGAGGAGCAGGCACATGGCCAGGGTGATATTGCTCAGGATGCGGATGCCTCTATCCAGTCCGGTCGCCGAGGACACCATGTAGAAGAGGAACATCGCCGCCAGCACGAGCAATTGCACCACCGACGTACTGGTGATGCCGAAAACCGAGTCCAATCCGCCGCCGATCTGGAGCACGCCCAGGCCGACCGAGGTGGCAATGCCCATGGCGGTGGCAACCACGGCGAGCGAATCGACGGCGACCTTGACGGCCGGGCGGCTGCCGAGGACGGGCTCGACCACTGTCGAGACCAGCACGTCGCGATTTTTGCGGAACTGCATCAGCCCGATGCCCAGCCCGACCAGGGCGAACACCGACCACTGGCTCACGCCCCAGTGAAAGAACGAGTACCCCATGGCCACGCGAGCCGCCTGTGGGGTGAGGGCGTCCTGACCGGCGAAGGGCGTGGTGAAGAAGTGGCTCATGGGCTCGGCTACGCCCCAGAACACAAGGCCGGCACCGAAACCCGTGGAAAAGAGCAGGGCGATCCAGGTGAAGAAGGGATAGTCGGGGCGGCTGTCGTCCGAGCCCAGGCGCAGGCTGCCATAGCGGCTGATCGCCAGTCCGATGAGGAACAGCGTGACGACGAACACCGACAGCAGGATCAGCCAGCCGAAGTTGGTCGTGATGGCGCCGAGCATGCGCTGGGCGACTGCGCCAAAGCGCTCCGGCCAGATCGCACCGGCCAGGACGAGTGCGGTGACGATGGCGCCAGAGACGCGCAGGACGGGGGAGCCCGCTGTCAGGGGTGTTTTCATTGTTCTCACCGAGAAAGCCAAGGACGAGCGCCGATAACAAGACTTGTGCCTGACCCGTCTGCGCGCGCCGTCACGCGACAGGTTCTGTACGCTCGCAGCCGATTGGTATAGTCTTTCCCCTGGCCCGACTCCCGGCACTTGCCCCCGACACCCGGCATCGGCCGCCACGACGTTGGAGATGTGCTTATGCGCCGTGGGCGCCTGTGGATTCTGGTGTTGCTCGTCGCGCTGGTCGTGGCCCTGGCCTGGGGCTGGCGCGCGGGTGCGTTCAACCAGCCCGTGAATAGCCCCTATGCCGCTGGCGAGATCGCGAGCAACACGCTCTTCACGGCCTTCACGCAGCGCTCGCCGCGCACGCTGGATCCGGCCGTCTCCTATTCCAGCGACGAATCCATCTACACCTACGCGGTCTACCAGCCGCTCTATCAGTACGACTATCTCAAGCGGCCCTACACGCTCGTGCCCAATGCGGCTGCCGAGGTGGTCGAGCCCCAGTTGCTGGATGCGCAGGGCAACGTGCTGCCGCCCGATGCGCCGGGCGAGGCCGTCGCCCAGAGCGTCTACGACATCCCCCTCAAGCGCGGTATCCGCTTCGCACCCCACCCGGCCTTCGCGCGCAATGAGCAGGGCGAACTGCGCTATCACGCGCTGTCGGCCGATGATCTGGAGGGCGTGCGCCGCATCGGTGATTTCGACGAGACGGGCACGCGCGAGCTCACGGCCCACGACTACGTCTATCAGATCCGCCGGCTCGCCAGCCCGCGGGTGGTCTCGCCCATCTACGGTCAGATGGCCGGTCACCTGGTCGGCATGCGTGAATTCGGCGATGCCCTGCGCGAGCGCGATGCGGCCGCGCGCAAGGCAGGCACGGCACCCACGTGGCTCGATCTGCGCGAAGCAGGCTTTGCGGGCGCCGAGGCGCTGGACGACTACACGCTGCGGCTGCGCGTGATCGGCAAGTATCCGCAGATCAATTATTGGCTGGCCATGTCGTTCTTCTCGCCCATGGCCTGGGAAGCCGAGCGCTTCTTCGCGCAGCCTGGCATGGCCGAACGCAATCTCGCCCTGAAGGATTGGCCGGTCGGCACAGGCCCCTATTACATGGCGAACAACGAGATCAACTGGCGCATCGAGCTGCGGCGCAATCCGTACTTCGATTCGCTCACGTATCCCTGCGAAGGCAGCGACGCCGACCGCGCGGCGGGCCTGCTCGCCGATTGCGGCAAGCCGCTGCCTTTCATTGATCGGGCTGTCTTCAGCATCGAGAAAGAGGCGTTGCCGTTGCAGGGCAAGTTCCTGCAAGGCTATTACGACGTGCCGCAGATCGAACGCGGCGAGTACGGCGTGGCCTTCCGGGTGGCCGCCGAGGATTCCCCCGATAAGGCGGCTCTCTATGCCGAGCGCGGACTGCAATTGCCGCTCGCGGTGGAAGCCGGGCTCTGGTACATGGGCTTCAACTGGCGCGATCCGGTGGTCGGGGCAGGCGACACGCCCGAGCAGGCCGAGCGCAATCGCAAGCTGCGCCAGGCCATCAGCATCGCCGTCGATTGGGAACAGTACGTCGCCATCTTCGAGGCCAATCAAGCCCAGCCCGCCAACGGTCCGGTGCCGCCGGGCATGGTCGGCCACGTGGAGGGCGAGGCCGGCATCAACCGCGAAGTCTACGACGTGGTCGATGGCCGTCCGGTGCGCAAGTCGCTCGACGAGGCCAAGCGTCTGCTCGCCGAAGCGGGCTATCCCAACGGGCGCGAGGCCGCGAGCGGGCGGCCGCTGGTCCTGCACTACGACGCCATGGGCGGCGCCTCCGGCTCGCGTCCACAGTACGACTGGATGCAGCGGCAGTTCGCCAAGCTCGGTATCCAGCTCGAGATCCGCTCTACGGATTACAACCGCTTCCAGGAGAAGATGCGCAATGGCGTGGCGCAGATCTTCATGTGGGGCTGGCTGGCGGATTACCCGGATGCCGAGAACTTCCTCTTCCTGCTCTATGGCCCGCACGCCAAGGCCGAGAACGACGGCGAGAACGCGGCCAACTACAAGAACGCTGAGTACGACGCTCTCTTCGAACAGATGCGCTATCTGGACGACGGCCCCGAGAAGGCCGAGGTCATCGCGCGCATGGTGGCCATCGTTCAACGTGAAGCGCCGTGGATGTTCGGCTACTTTCCCGCCTCGGGCGGCGCCTACCACCAGTGGGTGGGTAATGCCAAGCCCAGCCAGATGATGCGCAACGGCCTGCAATACCTGAAGCTCGATCCGGCGCTGCGCGCGCAGAAGGTGAGCGAGTGGAATCGGCCCGTATGGTGGCCGCTCGCCGCGCTCGCGCTGGTGCTTGCCCTCATCATCTGGCCTGCCGCCCGTCTGCTGCGCCGGCGCGAGCGCGCCACCGCCCTGGAGGAGCGCGCATGACCGGCTACATCGTCCGGCGGTTGTTCTATGGCGTCCTGATCGTCCTTGGCGTCAATCTTTTCACGTTCGTGCTGTTCTTTGCCGTGAACACGCCGGACGACATGGCGCGTCTGGCCATCGGCGGGCGTCATGTCACCACCGAAGCCATCGAACAATGGAAGGTGCAGCAGGGTTACGACAAGCCGCTTTTCGTGAACGCCGAGGCGAGTGGCATCGCCAAGCTCACCGAGACGATCTTCTACGAGCGGTCGGTGCCGCTGTTGCGCTGGGATTTCGGGTTCTCTGACGCCGGTCGCGACATCACCTACGAGATCAGCCAGCGGGCCGGGCCCAGCCTGGCGCTCGCCATCCCCACCTTCGTGCTGGGGATGTTCGCGAGCATCGCGTTCTCCTTGCTGCTCGTCTACTTTCGGGCCACGTGGCTGGATTTCTGGGGCGTGGTCTTCTGTGTGGCGCTGCTGTCCATATCGGCGCTGTTCTACATCATTTCCGGTCAGTATCTCTTTGCGAAGCTGCTGCGGCTCACGCCGTATTCCGGGTTCGCCGGCGGCTGGGACATGCTGCGCTTTCTGGCCTTGCCCGTGATCGTCGCGCTCGTGGCCAAGCTCGGGCCGGAGGCGCGCTTTTATCGGGCGCTCTTCCTGGAAGAGGCCGGCAAGGACTACGTGCGCACGGCGCGGGCCAAAGGCCTCACCGAGCGCGTCGTGCTGTTTCGCCACGTGCTGCGCAATGCCATGCTGCCGATCCTGACCAGCAGCGTGGCGGTGATCCCGCTGCTCTTCATGGGCAGCCTGATCGCCGAATCCTTCTTCGGCATCCCGGGGCTGGGCAGCTACACGATCGATGCCATCAACGCGCAGGATTTTTCCATCGTGCGGGCCATGGTCTTTCTCGGGTCCGTGCTGTATGTGATCGGCCTTCTCTTGGCCGACATCTCCTACACCATTGCGGATCCGCGCGTGAGGATGGAGTAGCCCATGCCCCAATTCGTGCTGCTCTGGACCGACGCTGCGCTCTTTGCGCTCATCCTGGGGGTGATCGCCTATGCCTGGCGCGTGGCGCGTTCGCCCAATCTGCGCGCCACCTGGGGGCGCGTCCTGCACGACACGCCCGCCATGTGTTCGGCCGTCGTGCTGCTGGCCTTCACCCTGGTCGCCGTGCTCGATTCCGTGCATTATCGGCCGGCGCTGCCGCCGGCTCCCGGGGCGGCCGCCGACGCACCGACCGCTTATTCGCCGGTGACGCTGTCGGTGCTGGATGCGGTGCTCACCGCCACGGTGCCCGCGGCCGAGCGCAGCTGGTCTGGGCCGCTCGCCACGCGGCAGTTCACCAAGGAGACGGAGCTCATCGATGGCGAGCCCGTGCGGGACTTTCCCCGCCTCCAGTATGGCGGCGCCCATCTGGCCGACGAAGCGGGCTGGGCGGCGGATGTGACGCATCGCGCTGTGTTGGGGCTGGCGGGCGGGCTTGCCGCCGCGATGGCGCTGGCGATCCTCGTGTCGCTGCTGCTCGCGCTGCGCTGGCGCCTCGGTTGGCGCGAAGCCTGCCGGGACATCGCCGCCGGCGTCACCCGGGTGCCGTGGCGCGCCATGCTGATCACGCTGGGTCTTTTGTGTCTGGTCATCGGCGTGGTGGCGGGGCTCTCGAGCGGCTATCACGTCCTGGGCACAGATCGCACGGGCAATGACGTGCTGGTGCAGGCCTTGAAGAGCATCCGCACGGCGCTCGTGATCGGGAGCCTCACCACCATCGCCATGCTGCCCTTTGCCATCGGGTTCGGCCTGGCAGCGGGCTACTTCAAGGGCTGGGCGGATGACGTCATCCAGTACCTCTACACCACGCTCACCTCGATTCCCGGCATCCTGCTGATCGCGGCCTGCGTGCTCATGCTGCAGGTCTTCATCGATACGCATCCGGAGCTCTTTCCGACGGCGGCCCAGCGCGCGGACGTGCGGCTCTTCATGCTGTGCCTGATTCTGGGCTTCACGGGTTGGGCGGGCCTGTGCCGGCTGCTGCGCGCCGAGGCGATGAAACTGTCCGAGCTGGAGTATGTGCAGGCCGCTCGTGCCTTCGGCGTGGGTCATGGCCGCATCATCCTGCGCCATCTCTTGCCCAACGTCATGCACATCGTCCTCATCACCGTGGTGCTCGAGTTCTCGTCCCTGGTGTTGTACGAGGCCGTGCTGTCCTATCTGGGGGTAGGGGTGGATCCGAGCATGAATTCCTTCGGCTCGATGATCGACATGGCTCGCACCGAGATGTCCCGGGATCCGATGATCTGGTGGAACCTGCTTGCCGCGTTCGTCTTCATGCTGGCGCTGGTGTTGTCGGCCAATCTTTTTGCCGACGCCGTGCGTGATGCGTTCGATCCGCGCGGCGCGCGCTTTCGGGTGCGCCGCCGGCGCGCGCAGCGGAGCCCCGCATGAGCACGATCGGAACGACGCATCCGGGCCGCACGCCCGCAGGTGCGGGCACGCCTGCCGCAGGGCCGCTGCTCGAGGTGAGTGGCCTGGACATCGACATCCACAGCGAACGTGGCGTGCAGCAGGCGGTGAAGGCGCTGGCCCTGTCCATCGAACGTGGCGAAACCTTCTCGCTCGTGGGGGAATCCGGCTGCGGCAAGAGCATCACGGCGCTGGCGCTGTTGCGTCTGTTGCCCGACGCCGCCCGCACGGCCAACGGGCGGGTGGCCTTGCTCGGGACGGATCTGAACCAGTTGCCCGAGGCCGCGATGCGGGCGGTGCGTGGTGGCCGGGTGGGCATCATCTTTCAGGAGCCCTCGACCAGCCTCAACCCCGTGATGCGCATCGGCGCGCAGATCCTCGAGACCATCCACGCGCACACGCCGCTGCGCGGCGCCAAGGCGCGCGCGAAAGCCATCGACTGGCTGCGCCGCGTGGGCATCCCCGAGCCCGAGCGCCGCATCGACGATTACCCCTTCCAGCTGTCCGGGGGCCAGAAGCAGCGCGTGATGATCGCCATCGCCCTGGCGGCCGAGCCCGCGTTGCTGATCGCCGACGAGCCCACCACGGCGCTGGACGTCACCATCCAGGCCCAGGTGCTGGACCTGCTCGCCCAACTGCAGCGCGAGCTCGGCATGGCGATCCTGCTCATCACGCATGATCTCGCGGTGGTGCGCAATGTCGCCCATCACGTCGCGCTGATGTATGGCGGCGAGATCGTCGAGACTGCGCCTGCCGCGGAGTTCTTCGCGCGGCCGCGGCATCCGTACGCGCGCCTGCTCTTCGATGCGATCCCTGGCTGGGACAAGCGCGGCAAGCCGCTGGCAGGGGTGTCCTCCCGGCAGCTCTTTGCATCGCTGCGCGGCGAGACGTCGTCGCCGGATGTGCCGGATGCCGGTGCGCGTGGCTTGCCAGGGAGCACGGCGCGCGCGCCTGTGGACGCTGGCGTCAAGCCCGGCCAGGCCAGCGCTGTTCTTCACGTGCAGGACCTCACCGTGCACTATCCCATCCGTAAAGGACTCTTGCGCCGCCGGGTGGGCGAGGTCAAGGCAGTGGACGGCGTGAGTTTCACGCTGGCGCCAGGACGCACGCTCGCGCTCCTGGGCGAGTCGGGCTGCGGCAAGACCACCACCGGCAAGGCCCTGATGCGTTTGCTCGATCGCTCGGCCGACATCGGCGGCCAGGCGAGCTTGGGCGGCGTCGATCTGCTTGCGGCGCGCGGCAAGGCCTTGCAGGCTTTGCGTCGGCGCGTGCAGATCGTGTTCCAGGATCCCTTCGCGTCACTCGACCCGCGCATGCGTGTGGGCGACGTGCTCGATGAGGCCATGACGGCCTTGCGCATCGAATCCGACCGTGCCCGCAGGCTCGAGCGCATCGAGTCGCTGCTCACCCGCGTGGGGCTGCCCGCCGATGCCGCGGCGCGCTTCCCGCACGAGTTCTCGGGCGGCCAGCGCCAGCGCATCGCGATCGCGCGTGCGCTCGCCGTCACGCCGGAAGTCCTCATCCTGGATGAGCCGACCTCGGCGCTGGACGTCTCCGTGCAGGCGCAGATCCTCAACCTGCTGCGTGAGCTGCAGGCCGAGACGGGCATGGGCTATCTCTTCATCACCCACAACTTCGGCGTGGTGGAGTACATGGCCGACGACATCGCCATCATGGATGGCGGGCGCATCGTCGAAAGTGGCCCGGCAGACGCCTTGCTGCACGCGCCTCAGCACGCGGTCACGCGCCGTCTGTTGGCCTCGGTGCCGCGGCTGGCGCCTGCCCGCGGCTGAGGGCCGCAGGGCTTGGTCGGCCGCGTCAACTGCGAGAGGCTGGAATACTCGCAAACGGCGCAATGCGCAGGTTGTCGGCGATGGCCCGAAAGAGTGGCAGGGCGCGTTCGAGATGTGCTGCGTCCGTCGCGCACGTGAGGGTCATTCGGTATTGCGGCGTATCGGCCACGGCCAGGTAGTGGCGCTCATCAGGGCGGTCGGCGGGAATGACAACGATCTCTCTGCCGTGCGCCGCTGTCCCGAACATCAGTGATGCCGGATCGCTTGCGGTATTGGCTCGGCCAGCGCCCAAGCGCAATTCGCCGTCCAGGCGTGCTCGATGGGTGCTGCCGTTGAGCTCCGCCTGATCGACACCCTGCCAGTCTGGGCTCTGCGTTTGCAGACCGACGTCGCACACGCGAGACTGACCGGGAACCGGTGGCGGCGCTTTCGCGCGCGTTCCGATGCCAACGATCCACAAGTGGCCAGGGCGTGCGCGTGGGGCCAGCACGGTCAGAGGCGCAGGAAGGTGAAAAGCGACACCGCGATCGGGGTCGTTGAACCGGGCATTGGACGCGAGCCACCGTTCGATCGCCCTCGGGCTGCCAATGTGAAATTCGAATGGCATGCCCATCCGTCCGGGGGCCACGGAGATATCCGCGGGCGGCTGGGGCAGTCGTTGCATCCGTTGCAACGTGGCCATGGCACCGTCGTCGATCGCGGCGTGGCCCGAACTCACGCGAAGGTTCTGTTCCGTGATCGTGCCGTCGGCATCGTAAGTGACGTCCACCACCACCCGGTGCAATCCAACGGGCCAGTCTAGGCCGACGCGCACGAAACTCTGCGCACGTTCGCGAGTCAGTCGGTTCCAGTGCGCTATGTCCGGTGTCACGACCTGCAAGGGATCGGTTCGCGGGGCGGGTTCGGCGGCCAAGGGAGCGCTGGCCAGTGCAAGGCCAGCGAAAGCCAGGCCCAGCAAAGGGAAATTGGATCTTTCTTTCATCCGGCGCATTTTACGAGCCGTCTTGCTGCCACCTCAGCAGGGTGTGCAGGGCAGCCGTCAGCGGCCATCGACGACCAATCGCGCTGCCAGCGCGCGAAAGAGCGGCAAGGCCCGATCAATGTCCTCGGCGGTGGTGCCGCAGGTCACGGCGAGCCGATAGGCGGGCGTGTCGGCCAGGGCCACGTAGCGACGCGTCTCGGGCGCGTCGGTCGGCGTCAACTGCATTTCCTGCCCACGGACTGCACGGCCGAACGTGACGTGATCTGGCGAGGTGATCTCGCCGCGGGCGCCATAGCCGGCCAGCAGCGTCTCGGCAATCGTCGCCTGGTGCGTGCCCTGATTCAACTGCGCCTGATTGCGTTCGGCCAGCGCTGGCTGCTGGGGCCGCAGCGCGATGTCGCACAACCGTGTCGTGCCCGGCACCGGTTGGGGGCCCTCGGGTTTGGCGCCTACGCTCAGGACACTGACGAAGCCTGGGCGCGTGCGCGGCCCGAGGATCGTGAGGGTGGCCGGCACGGTGACCGACCAGCCGTTGCGCGAATCCTCGTAGTGATGAGGGTCTGGCTCGGTGAAGAGGACCGGCGAGGTGTCCTCGATATGGAAGGTGACCGGGATGCGGACATACCGGGATGCCTCCGGCATGCTGTCCGGAAACGCAGGCATGCGGCCCACGCGGCGAAGCATCGCGGCGGGCTGTGCGTCGATCTCGGGACGGCCGGTGCCAACGATCAGCGAGGGCTCTGAGATCGACCCGTCGCGCGCCACGCGAAAGCCGATGACGATCTCGTGTTTGCCGGGAGGCCAATTCCGTTCCGCTCGGGCTGCCCGCATCACGCGCTGGCGCACCTGGACCTGCCATTCATGCGCGGCGGCGTCCTGAGGGGCGGACACCACAGGCGAGGCCGGGGCGGCAGGCTGGGCGAGCACAGGGGCGGCGAGGGCGCCGCACGCGATCAGGAAAAAGGCGTGGCGAGGCTTGAGCATGGCCGCATTCTACGGCACGACGGTCGAGCAGCCTCGCCCCACGGCCTATGCCGCCGGCAGCCGCGTTTCGTACTCGCGATGCCGTTGCTGCCATCCCGCCCAGAACGTGGGCGTCGGCGTGCCGGCCAGCACTGCCCCGAGCGTGTCCAGGTGCTGATGCCAGCCGGCCGCCACGCCCAGCAATGTGGCGCGATCCGCAAAGCGGCGGTGGGTCAGCGTGAGCAGCACCGCCTCGCCCTGGGCCTGCAGCGTGATGGTGACGTCACCGCCGTCCTCCCAGGTGAAGGCGAGCCGATGCGGCGGCTCGGCGGCGATGATCTGGCTTTCCAGGCGGCTTTCCTCGCCGATGCCATCCGGGCGTGGTGAGCGTGTCTCGGACAGCGTGTCGTTGCGCCACGTGAACGTGAAGGGCGCACCGGCGGTGAGTGTCATGACGCCGGCGGCCAGCCATTGCCGACGCAACTCGTCCCGGGTCAGGTAGGACCAGACGCGCTCGATCGGGCCGGGCAGGCGTCGGCGCAGGATCAGGGTCGTCGGGTCGGTGAGCGTGGCGTAATCGGCTTCGTCGGGCGTCGTCATGGCGTCTCTCCTCGTGAGGGGGTGGGGTACTGCCGTGCATCGTCCTGCAAGAGGCGCTCGAGGGCGTCCAGGCGGGCGTCCCAGAAGCGCGCGTAAAAGCTCAACCAATCATGGGCGTGTGCGAGGGGCGCGGGTGCGAGCCGGCACACGTGCGTACGGCCACGGATCTCGCGAGCGACGAGGCCCGCGTCTTCCAGCTTGCGCACGTGCTTGGCTGCCGCCGCGAACGACATCGCATGCGGTTCTGCCAACTGGCTCACTGTCTGCTCGCCTGCGGCGAGCTGACGCAACATCTCGCGGCGCGTCGTGTCGGCCAGGGCGCGAAAGAGGTGATTCAGCTGGTCGGGTGAATATTCAACCATGTGGTTGAATATAGGCGTCGCCACTGCGTGTGTCAACGCCCGTCGTCACAGGATTGCCACATGACCCGGCTAGACTGGAGCGACGCGTCGCGGCGTCGCAGATCCGTTACCGCACGCGATGGCGTGAGCCCGTGAGCGTGATCTGTCGGAGATGCCAGCATGTCCCAACCGAATGACAACAGCGCTGCGGCGCAGTGGCTCAAGGCCGAGCTCCAGGATGCTCTGGACGAAGATTACGAACTGGAGCTGAGCGAGGAGGTGCTCTCGCGCGAGCTCGATGGCATCTACCAGACGGCCCACCCCGACGGGCTGGATCGTCTCACGTACTTTCGCGAGCTGATCCGTCTGCAGGGTGAGCTCATCAAGCTGCAGGATTGGGTGGCGCACACCAAGCAGAAGATCGTCGTGCTCTTCGAGGGGCGTGATTCCGCGGGCAAGGGCGGCGTCATCAAGCGCATCACGCAGCGGCTCAACCCCCGGATCGTGCGCGTGGCCGCCTTGCCCGCGCCCAGCGATCGCGAGCGCACGCAGTGGTACTTCCAGCGCTACGTGCAGCATCTGCCCGCAGGCGGCGAGATCGTGCTGTTCGATCGCTCCTGGTACAACCGCGCCGGCGTCGAGCGTGTGATGGGCTTTGCCCGGCCCGACCAGGTCGAGGACTTCTTTCGCGACGTGCCCGAATTTGAACGCATGCTGGTGCGCTCGGGCATTCGCCTCGTGAAGTACTGGTTCTCCATCACCGATGAGGAGCAGCAGATGCGCTTCATGATGCGCATCCACGATCCCATGAAGCAATGGAAGCTCTCGCCCATGGATCTGCAGTCGCGCGTGCGCTGGGAGCAATACACCAAGGCCAAGGAGGACATGTTCGCGCGCACGAGCATCGCCGAAGCGCCCTGGTACATCGTCGAGGGCAACGACAAGAAGCGGGCTCGACTGAACTGCATCGACCATCTGTTGCAGCAGATCCCCTACGAGCCGGTGCCGCATGACGAGATCACCTTGCCGGACCGTGTCTTCAACCCGGAGTACGAGCGCGCGACGCTGCCGCCCAACCTGTACGTGCCGCAGAAGTATTGACGGCGGGCGCTTCCCCGGCGGCAGGGAACTTGCTTGGTGCGCTGGTGATCCGACAGCCAGTGCCGACCGCGTGTTGCGGCGGCTGCGAACCCGGGAACCGAAGCATGCCGCCAGAATCCTCGACGCATCCCGCCGTCACCTTGTCATCGCGCGACGTCGATGCCGTGCTCTTCGATCTGGACGGGGTGCTCACGGACACGGCCAGCATCCATGCCGAGGCCTGGAAGCGTCTCTTCGACGACTTTCTGCGGCGTTGGGCGGAACTGCACGATCAGCCCTTCGTGCCCTTCGATGCGCAGACGGATTACCTCGAGCACGTCGATGGCAAGCCGCGCTACGACGGGGTTTCCGACTTCCTCGCCGCGCGTGGCGTGACGCTCCCCTGGGACAGCCCGGAGGACGATCCGGAGCGGCCCAGCATCCGCCTGCTCGGGGCTCGCAAGGACATGTACTTCAGCGAGCAATTGCAGCGTTACGGTGCGCCTGCGATTCCCGAGGCGGTGGCGCTGGTGCGCGCGCTGCGCGAGAACGGTATCCGCACGGCCGTGGTGTCCTCCAGCCGCAACTGCGCACCGGTGTTGCGGGCGGCGGGCATCGCCCACCTCTTCGATGACCGCGTCGATGGCGTCGACGTCGAGTCGCTGTCGATGCCGGGCAAGCCCGCGCCAGACACGTTCCTCGAAGCGGCAATCCGCCTGGGTGCCGAGCCGTCGCGTGCGGTGGTCGTGGAGGATGCGTTGGCCGGCGTGCGGGCCGGTGCGGCCGGGCGCTTTGGCTGCATCATCGCCGTGGATCGCCATGGGGGCGGCGAGGCCTTGCGCGAGGCCGGTGCCTCCGTGGTCGTCACCTCGCTCGCCGAGGTTGCCGTGGAGGCCGAATCCGACGAGGACTGGACGCTGCGGTTCGATGGCTTCGATCCGGAGGAGGAGGGCAACCGCGAAGCGCTGTGCGCACTGGGCAATGGATACTTCGCGACGCGCGGCGCCGTGCCGTTCGCCACGGCCGACGATGTGCACTACCCGGGCACCTACATCGCGGGCGGCTATAACCGTTTGCGCAGCCGGGTGGCAGGACGCACGGTGGAGAACGAGGATCTCGTCAATTTCCCGAACTGGCTGCATCTGCGCATCTTTCTGGATGGCGACGAGCCGCTGAGTCTGCGCACGCTGCGCATCCTCGAGCATCGGCAGGCCCTGCACCTGCGCACTGGCGTGCTCACGCGCGAGACCCGTGTCGAGGACGCCCGCGGGCACCAATCCACGTTGCGCGAGCGTCGCGTGGTATCCATGGACGACATGCACCAGGCGGGCTACGAACTCTCGATCACGGCCGAGAACTGGGCGGGGCGCATCCGTGTGGAGAGCGGCATCGACGGCCGGATCGTGAATGACGGTGCCAAGCTCTACGAGGAATTCGACAACCGTCATCTGGCGCCGGTGGCGGGCGATTCGCTAGGCGAGGATGCCGTCTGGTTGAAGACCCGAACGAATCAATCCGAGTTGCAGGTGGCGATGGCCGCTCGCACGCGGCTCTGGGTGGATGGGCAGATCTGTCAGACTGAACGCTCGACCGTGCGCGAAGACGGCTATGTGGCGCAGCGCCTGCAGATCGACGTGTCACGCGGCGCCACGCTGCGGATCGAAAAGCTCGCCACCGTCTTCACCTCGCGCGACCCGGCGATCTCCGAATGCGGGCTGGCCGCGCGCAAGGCGCTTGAGCGCATGACGGATGTCGCCACGCTCTTCGAGCGTCAGCGCATGGCCTGGCGCGAGCTCTGGAACCGCTTCGATCTGCACCTGGTCACCAAGGCGGGTGAGAACCTCGAGGAAAGCAGCCTTCTCCTGTTGCGCCTGAACACGTTCCACCTGCTGCAGGCGGTCTCCTCACATTCGCGCGGCCTGGACATCGGCGTGCCCTCGCGCGGCTGGACGGGTGAGGCCTACCAGGGGCACATCTTCTGGGACGAGCTCTTCATCTTCCCGTTCTTCAACATGCGCATGCCGGAAGTGACGCGCTCGCTGCTCATGTACCGGTTCCGGCGTCTGCCGGAGGCCCGCGCGGCCGCCCGTGCCGCGGGCTACGCGGGCGCGATGTTTCCCTGGCAGAGCGGCAGCGACGGCCAGGAAGAAACCCAGAAGATGAACCTCAACCACCGTTCGCGTCGCTGGATGCCGGACAACTCCTACCATCAGCGCCACATCGGCAGCGCCGTCGCCTATAACGTCTGGCAGTACTTCCAGGTGACGGGTGACCTGGAGTTCCTGGAATCCTTCGGTGCTGAGATCCTGCTGGACGTGGCGCATTTCTGGGCCAGCATCGCCACCTTCGACACGGATCGCCAGCGCTACAGCATCCGTGGCGTCATGGGCCCGGACGAGTATCACGACGGCTATCCCGATGCCGAGAAGCCCGGCATCGACAACAACGCCTACACCAACGTCATGGCCGCCTGGGTGCTGATCCGCGCCCGCGAGGTGTACGCACTGATCTCGGACATGCGTCGGGTGGAGTTGCTGGAGCAGCTCGGCATCACGCCGGATGAGGTGCTGCAGTGGGACGACATCAGTCGACGGCTCCACATTCCCTTCCACGAAGACGGCGTCATCAGCCAGTTCGAAGGCTACGAGGCGCTCCAGGAGTTCGACTGGGAGGGCTATCGGCAGCGCTACGACAACATCCAGCGGCTCGATCTCATCCTGGAGGCGGAGGGGGACACGACCAATCGCTATCGCCTCTCCAAGCAGGCCGATACGCTGATGCTGTTCTATCTCTTTGAGGAATCCGAGCTGGCGGCGCTCTTCGCCCACCTGGGTTATGAGCTCAATGCCGAGGCGATCACGCGCACCGTGGATTTCTACAGTGACCGCACCTCGCACGGCTCCACCTTGAGCCGCGTGGTGCACGCCTGGGTGCTGGCCCGGCAGGATCGCAGCCAGGCCGTGCGGCTCTTTGCCGAAGCGCTCCAGAGCGACGTCATCGACATTCAGCAGGGCACCACCGCGGAGGGCGTGCACCTGGCCTCCATGGCAGGCTCCGTAGATCTCATGCAGCGCGCCACGACGGGCCTGTCCGTGCGGGATGGCTTGCTGCACATCACCCCGCAGCTGCCGCCCGAGATGGAGCGCCTGGATCTACGCATCCACTACCGCGGCCACTCGCTGGACGTGCGGTTGTCCCAGCGCTCGCTCACCGTGCATGGGCGCAACCGTTCGGCGCCGCCGATCGGGCTGTGCGTGAATGGGCAACGGGTGACCTTCGAAGCCGGCACGAGCCGGGTGTTCCGGCTGGGGCCGGCGCAACGCGCGGCGCCCGTGCTGAGCCAGGCGTAAGCGGGCCGGCATGCCGCTTGCGGATGGGCGGCATCTCAACACCCAGGAGATTGTCATGCCCCAGCAGACCCCGACGAATGCCGCCAACGACGCCTGGCAGAAGATCAAGACGGCCGACGAGCGTCGGCCGAGCCTTCCCGGCGAGCACTGGATCGTGTTTGGTCTGGGCGCGCTGCTCGTGACCAAGGCGGCGCGTCAGCGCTCGCTGATCGGCAGCGCCCTGATGCTGGCGGCGGGTTCCGCGCTCCTGGGCCGCGCCGCAAGCGGGCGCGAGGGCCTCATCAAGACCGCGAGTCAACTATTGAGCCGGCGACGCTTCTGACGACAAGCGTTGCGGCAGGGCGCCTATTGGCGGAGGCGGTGAGATTCGAACTCACGAACGGTTGCCCGTTGCCGGTTTTCAAGACCGGTGCAATCGACCACTCTGCCACACCTCCGTGGCGCCTGCTGATGATTGCGTGCCGGCCAAGCCAGCGCGCAAGGGCGACATCATAAACGATCCTGCCAGGGCAGGGCGTTCATGTCGTCAGGGCAGGCGTTCGTATTTCGTGACGCACATCGTCGGGCCCTGTTCGGCCACGTAGAGACTGCCCTGGGCATCGCCCCACAAGCCGTGGGGATAGACGCCGAAGGTGCGCATGCGCCCAACGATCTGCCCCTCCAGATCCAGCCGCGTGATGCGTGGCGCCTGATCGGCGACGAACACGTGGGTGCCGTCGCACCAGATGTCCATCGGGCGCACGAAGTGACGCCATTGCGTCAGATAACGGCCATCGCGATCGAAGATCTGCACACGATCGTTTTCGCGATCGCAGACAGCCACGCGATCGTCCGGGAGCACCCAGGCGCCATGCGGCGTGGCGAACGCGCCGGGACCGTCGCCCACCGTGCCCCAGGTCTGCACGTGTTCGCCCTGTGCGGTGAAGCGGTGCACACAGGCGTTGCCATAGCCGTCCGTCACGTACAGTTCGCCGTCGGGCGCCACGGCGACGTCGGTGGGGTGGTTGAAAGGCGCCTGCCAGTGGGGTGTGTTGAACTCACCCAACGCGAAGCGGGGTTTGAGGTCCGCATCGAACGCCAGCACCTGATGCGCATCGTAGGACACGAGATAGACCTGATCGTGGGCATCGATGAAGATGCCATGGCCGCTCGTGAGGCGAGGGTCGTCGAGCGTGGACTCGAGCTCGCCCGACGCGGCGAAGATCATCACATGCGGAGCCTCGCGCTGCAGCACGAAGACACGGCCTCGGCTGTCCACCGCCAACTGGCTGAGATTGCGCAGGCGCGCCTGTGGCGTATCACGGTGCCAGGGGCGAATCATCCGGTAGCGCGCGGCGCCGTCGGTCATGAAGAAGTCGGGAGGTGGGAGCATGGTGTCTGAAGGCGGTGGAGGCGTCGCCAAGGGGCGTCGGATGAGCTGGCGAGCCAGGCAGGATGCTATCGTGGGGCATCACGATGGCACAGGCAAGAGGAGGGTGCGCCATGGCGATACTCGGCAGCGCGCGGCTGGCGTGGCAATCGGATTACGGCCAGTTCTATCTGGTGGACTTGCGCGACACGGCGTTCACGCCACCCATGGCGATCACGCCGGTGATGGAGCGCCAGCGCTTTCAGGCAACGCCGGCGGGGCTGGTGGTCTACACGGCGGATTGCCTGCAGCAGCACGTGGAGATCCGCGTGCACGATGCCGAGCCCGTCTTCTCCGAGGTCGAGCTGATGAGCGATCGGCCCTGGACCCAGGTCGAGACCACGCCGGCTCATTTTCCGTGCCGCACGTTCAGCATCAGCTCGCCCTGTGCTCCGGATCCCCAGCCCCTCGGCCCCCTGTTCCTCACACCCAGCGAGCACGTCCAGGTGCGGATCGCCTGGGTGGAGTTCGACGGTGCGCGTGACGACAGCGTGCCCGTGGAACCTGATGTCATTCAGATCGACATCTGGCCAGCGGCCTGAGGCCCTGGCGCGCCGCGCCAAGAGGGCGTCGATCGTCGCGTGAGCTACTATCGGACCCCTTTGATGCGCACGCGAGCCGCCTCCTCATGACGACGCCTTCCCTGGACAATCCCTATCTCGAGTCGCTCGGCATGGTCATCGACGCCTGGCAGCCGGGGCAGGTCGCGCTCTCGCTGCTGACCGATGCCTCGCACGGCAACCGCCGTGGCGTGGTGCAGGGCGGCATCGTGGCCACGTTGCTCGACGCGGCGGCAGGCTACGCCGGCCTCATGAACGAGGGCGGCGAGGCCGGACATGCTGCCACCATCTCGCTTGCCATCAATTACCTCGCGCCCGCGCCGATCGGCCTTCTGCGTGCCGAGGGGCGCGTCACGGGTGGGGGGCGCCGCGTCTTCTTCTCGGACGCGCGGCTCTACGACGCAGCAGGCGGTCTCGTGGCCACGGCACAGGGAAGCTTTCGCCGTAGCGCCTAGCCTCGTCAAAAACGCTACAATCAAGGGTTTTTCGACGTGGCGTTGGCTATTGGGCCAGCGCTCGCAATCCTTTACTCAGACGTTAGCCCATGTCCGCTTCTATCGCATCGCGCCGCAAGCTCGTGCTTGGCAACTGGAAGATGAATGGCTCGCTCGCTGCGAACGCGAGCCTTCTCGAGGCGCTCAAGCCCGTGTGTACCGGCGCGGTCGCCCAGGTGGGTGTGGCCGCTCCGTTTCCGTATCTCTCGCAGGTGCAGCTCGCGCTCGCCGGTTCCGACATCCTCTGGGGTGCGCAGGACGTGAGCGCGCAAGCCTCGGGCGCCTTCACGGGCGAAGTCTCGGCCGCCATGCTCGCCGAGTTCGGCTGCCGCTTCGTGCTGGTCGGCCATTCCGAGCGCCGCTCGCTGCACGCCGAGACCAGCGAGCAGGTCGCCGCCAAGGCCACCGCCGCGCAGGGCGCCGGTCTCACGCCGGTCGTGTGCGTGGGTGAGTCGCTCGCCGAGCGCGAAGCTGGCCAGACCCTGGCCGTGATCGAGGCACAGCTGGCACCGGTGCTGGCACTGGGTGCGCAGGCCGTGGCCGGCATGGTCATCGCCTATGAGCCCGTGTGGGCGATCGGCACCGGCCGCACGGCCTCGCCCGAGCAGGCGCAGGAAGTCCATGCCGCCATTCGTGCGCAGCTGGCGGCTCTGGGTGTGCCGCAGGTGCAGGTGCTCTACGGCGGCAGCGTGAAGTCGTCCAATGCCGCAAGCCTTTTCGCCATGGCCGACATCGATGGCGGCCTGGTCGGTGGCGCTGCCCTGGACGCGAAGGATTTTGCAGGCATCGTGGAGGCGGCAGGCCAGGCGGCCTGATCGCACCAACAGACGAGCGTGGCCGCCGTGGGCGGCCTCATCAACACCGAGGCGCGAAACGCGCCCGGATCGGGAGTGGGTAATGTCTTGGATTCTTAGTGCGCTGCTGGCGGTGCAGGTGATCTCCGCACTCAGCATCATCGTGCTGGTGCTGCTGCAGCAGGGCAAGGGGGCCGACATGGGCTCGGCCTTCGGCGCAGGCGGCAGCGGTGGCGCGGGTAGCCTCTTCGGCTCGGCCGGTGCAGCGAACTTCCTGTCGCGCGCCACCAAGTGGGCTGCCGTGGTGTTCTTTGCCACCACCGTGGGCCTGGCCTACATGAGCCACGCCCGTGGCCCCGCGCCCGCGCCGTCCGGTGTGATGGAAGGCTATCAGGATCCGTCCGTGCCGCAGTTGCCCGGCAGCGGTGATGCCGGCGTGCCCGCCGCCCCGGATGCCAGCGTGCCGACGGCACCGGCGTCGCCCGATGCTGCTGTTCCGGCACCGGCGCCGGCCCCTGCG
>NZ_JADCNH010000019.1 GCF_018904615.1 Verticiella alkaliphila
CGGGCCGCCGCTCACGGGCGCGTGCCACCCACTGCCCACCGTGACGGGCGGCAGCGTCGGCCAGGGCTTGGGCGGCCTCGGGCGAGCCGGTGGAGAAGTCCACATACACGGGGCGGCGCCCCGCCGCGGCGGCATGCGCGAAGAGCCCGTCCTCGCCCTCGCAGAGCGCCTGCACCGTGACGTGCGAGCTCAGGCACAAGCCGATCACGTCGCAGGCGCGCGCCAAGGCTGCGGGCGTGTCGGCGACCTGCGCGGACGTTTCGGCGGCGAGCACGTCGGCACGGGAGGCCGTGCGGTTCCACACCATCACCGCGTGCCCGGTGTCCAGCAGCCGGCGCGCCATGGGCAGACCCATGTCGCCCAATCCGATGAAGCCGATCATGCCAGTTCCTCCGGGGGAACGCCGCTGTGTGTGACGGCGCCCAGGTTGGCGGGCCCGACCACGGCCGCATATTTCTCAAGCAGGCCGCCGAGGCGACGCGGGGTGCGTGTGCCCAACGCGGCGCGGCGCTCAGTCAACGTGGCGTCGTCCAGCTCGACCTTGAGCCCCAGGGCCTCGGGCCGGGCGTCGATCTCGACGATGTCGCCGTCCCGCAGCAAGGCAATGGGCCCCAGAGCCGCAGCCTCAGGGCTCACGTAGCCAATGCACATGCCGCGCGTCGCGCCCGAGAAACGGCCGTCGGTGATGAGCGCAACCTGTTCGCCCAGGCCCTGCCCGTAGAGCAGCGCCGTGATGCCGAGCATCTCGCGCATGCCGGGGCCGCCGCGTGGGCCTTCGTTACGGATCACGATGACGTCACCCGGGGCGTAGGCCATGGCCTGAACGGCCTCCAGGCAGTGTTCCTCGGATTCGAAGACGCGGACCGGGCCGCGATGCTGCAGGCGCTTGAGGCCCGCCACCTTGAGCAGCGCGCCATCCGGCGCGAGATTACCCTTGAGCACCACCACGCCACCCGTGGGCGCGATGGCGTTGTCTGCCGCGCGCACCACGTCGCCGTCCGGTGCCAGGGCCTGGGCGAGCTCCTCAGCGAGCGTGCGGCCCGTGAAGGTCAGGCAGTCGCCGTGCAGATAACCCCCGTCGAGCAGCGCCTTCAGGATGACCGGCGCGCCGCCGATGTCGTAGACATCGCGGGCGAGGAAGCGGCCACCGGGCTTCAAGTCCGCCAGCAGCGGGGTGCGGGCGAGCACGGCGGCGCAATCGTCCAGCGTGAAGCGAATGCCGGCCTCGTGGGCGATGGCAGGCACGTGCAGGGGCACGTTGGTCGAGCCGCCGGTGGCGGCCACGACGGCGATGGCGTTCTCGAGCGCTGCGCGCGTGAGGATGTCGCGCGGGCGCGGGCCGTCGGCCAGCACGGCGCGCATCAGCGCCCGGCCGGCACGGCGGGCGAGCGGGGCACGTGCCGAGTACACAGCGGGCACCATGGACGAGCCGAGCGGGCTCAGACCCAGGGCTTCGCCCACCATGCCCATCGTGTTGGCGGTGTATTGCCCCGCACAGGACCCCGCCGTGGGCAGACAGGCGCGGCTCATGTCCTCCAGCTGTTCACCGGTGGCGGTGCCCGCGATCACCTGGCCGATCATCTCGTAGGCATCGACGATGTTCACGTCGCGCCCGCCCACGCGCCCGGGCAGGGCGGCGCCGCCGTAGAGCATGACGGAGGGCACGTTGCAGCGGATCATGCCCATCAAGAGGCCGGGCATGTTCTTGTCGCAGCCGCCCAGCGCGAAGATGCCGTCCCACTGGTGGCCGCGCACCGTGGCCTCCACGCTGTCGGCGATGAGATCACGCGAGATGAGCGAGAAGCGCATGCCCGGGTGCGCCACGGAGAGGCCGTCCGAGACGGACACCACCGGGCATTCGTGCGGCGTGCCGCCGCCCGCGTAGATGCCGGTCTTGGCGTGCTGCGCCTGCTCGCGCAGCGAGGCGTTGCACGGACTCATGTCGCCACCCGTGTGGATCACCCCGATGTGCGGGGCGGCTATGTCCTCGTCGTCCTGGCCCAGGGCCCGCAGAAAGGCACGGGTGGGCGCACGCAGCTCGCCCTCGTGCATGGTGCGCGAGCGCAGGCGCACGATGTGTTCGATCGTGTCGGTCTTGTCCGTCATCAGGCCTCCGCCTTGAAGCCGGTCTGCTTGACGACCGGGCCCCAGCGCGCGATGTCGCTGCGCAGACGCTCGCCGAAGGCGGCGGGCGTGGTGGGCTCGATCGTGAAGGCCATTTCGGCCATGGCGGCCTGCACGGTGGGGGTGGCAAAGGCGCGGCGCGCGGCCGCATTCAGAGCCTCGATGCGCTCGGGCGCCGTGCGGCCGGCGCGAAAAGCCCGAACCACTCATCGGATTGCAGATCCGCAAAACCGGCCTCGGCCACCGTGGGCACATCCGGCAGCTGGGCCAGGCGCTGCGCGCTGGTCACAGCCAGCACGCGCACCTTGCCGGCCCGGGCCAGCTGCATCGCTTCGCTCACGACGTTGACGCTGGAGGCGATCTGCCCGGCCATCACGTCCTGCAGCGCGGGCGCGCCGCCGCGGTAGGGCACGTGCTGATAGTTGATGCCGGTGGTCTGTCCGAACATGGCGCCCACGAAGTGCGGCGTTGTGCCGCCGCCCGGCGAGCCATAGGAGGCATCGCCTGGGTTCTCCTTGCACCACTGAGCGAAGTCCTTCAGCGTCTTCACGCGTTCGGGCACCATCGGCCCCACCGACAGGCTGAATGGCACGAAGGCGAGCGGCGTGACCGGATCGAAGTCCTTGACCGAGTCGTAGGGGAGCTTGTCGTAGACGTGCGGATAGATCGACAGGATCGAGCCGGGCGTGACGAGCACGGTGCGACCATCGTTCGAGTTGCGGACGGCCTCCACGGCGATGCGTCCGCCCGCGCCGGGTCGGCTCTCCACGATGACCGCGCTGACCTCGTCCATCTTGGCGTGGGCCCCGAAGTGGCGCGCGATGACGTCGGCCGAACCGCCGGGCGCGAAGCCGATGATGACGCGCAGCGGCTGCGGGCTTTGCGCACGTACGGGTAGCGCGCCCAGCGCGGCAGTGGCCGCGCCGGCGGCAATGAGTTGGCGTCGGGTGATCATCCCCTGTCTCCTGGTCTGTGTGCGCCTCGAGAGGGCGCTTGAGGTGGCGATGCGCGAGCTTGCGCGGCGCCGTGCATCAGGCAGTCATGATCGCTGCGGGCGGGCTGGGGCCGCTATCCGCATCGGGCAGGCGGCTGTGCAGATCGGGCAGCGGTAGCGCGGTGTCAGCGCCGTGCGAGGGTTTGCGACGGCGCTTCGCCAAAACGCTCGGCGTAGAGCGCAGCGAACCGGCCCAAGGCGGTGAAACCGTTATCCGTGGCCGCGCGCGCCACCGTCATGCCCGGCTGGCGGCTGGTGAGTAGCGTCCGGGCTGCCTGCAGCCGCGTCTCCTGCAGGAACTTCATCGGTGACGTGCCCTGTCCGCTGCGGAATGCCTCCGTCAGGCTGCGCACGCTCACCCCGCAGTGCGCTGCGATGTCGGCCAGACGCAGCGGCTCGTGCCGGCAGTCCTGGATGAAGTCCATCGCCGTCTGCAGCGTGCGCTGGCCTGCGCGGGCCACTGGCGCTTCCAGCACCGGGCGTTGGTCATGCGGAAATTCCATCAGCAGGGCGAGCAGCGCGGATTCGGTCAGGGCTTCAGCCTGGCGTTCTGGCACGCGCTCGGCCTGCAGGCCGTAGGTCATGAGCAGACGCACGTGGGCGAGCCAGCGCTGGCCGGCGGCAGCATCCGGGGGAAAGGGCTGAAACACCAGCGGGCGCACCGGCAGCGCGCCCGTCAGGCTCGCCCATGCGGCATCCAGACGGGTGCGTGGGATCCGCACGTTGACCCGGCAGCTGTCGGCCGAGAACCGCTTGGTGACGGCATGGGGCGTGGAATCCACCACGATGAAGCCCGCACCGCCCTGGGCCTTCCGCCCCTGGGACGCCACCGTGCTGTGGCCACTGACCTGCGTGGTGACGAGCAGGTGATCGTCTGCCGTATGGATGTCGAGCTCGACTTCCGTGCCAAAGGCCAGCGTAGACAGTCCCACGCCCGCCAGCGACTGAGCTTCGAGATACTGCGCGGTGAACGTCTCCTGTGTGCCCAGTAATCGCAGTCGGTATGGACTCAGCCGGCCGCTGATCTGCGCCACGGCTTCATCGCGCGAGGCCGTGGCCAGGCGCAGGTGCTCCGGGCGAAAGCTCGCGAGTTCCGGCGGCAGGTGCAGTGGCAGCAGGGAAGGAAACACGGCGGTGTGCCTGGCGGGAGAGGGACCTCGGGGCAGCGTAGCACGGCGGCACCGCCACGTCGGCGCGGCGCAGCCGTCGTCAGACCGTGGATCCGATCGCCGATGGATGCGTCGCCAATGGCGTCACGTGGATCCTCATGTACGGAAACAATGGCAGCCCGCTCAGCAACGTGTGCAGTTCGTCGTTCGACGGCACGTCGAAGATGCTGACATTGGCGTACTCGCCCACGATGCGCCAGAGATGGCGCCAGCGACCGTCGCGTTGCAGGGCCTGCGCGTAGGCTTTCTCCCGGGCCTTGATCTCCTCCGCTTGCGCGGTCGGCATGTCAATGGGAAGCAAAACGTCCATCCGGACCATGAACAGCATGCGGCCTCCTGCCGGCAAGGGGCGGCGTGGGGCCGCCCCGGTCGGGATCACTCCGGCTGGATGCCGGCGTCCTGCATGACCTTGATCCAGCGCTGGTTCTCTTCCTGCGCGAAGGCCTGCGTTTCCTGGTGCGTGAGGCGGCTGGGGATGGTGCCCTGCGCGGCCAGCGTCTCGGCGACCTTGGCCGAGGACGAGGCCTTGACCATCGCCTGGTTCAGCTTCTCGACGACGGCCTCGGGCGTGCCCTTGGGAGCCCAGAGGCCGTACCACGTCACGATGTCGAAGCCGGGCAGCACGGTCTCCGCGATGGTGGGGACATTCGGCAGGTCCTTCAGGCGCTCGCCGGTGGTGACGGCCAGCGGCTTGACCCGACCGGCCTGGATCAGCGGCATGGCCGGAGCAAGCGGTGCGTACATGAGCTGCACGTGGCCGCCGGCCACGTCCGTGAGCGCCGGGTTGCTGCCGCGGTAGCCCACGTGTTCGAGCTTGGCGCCTGTGGAGGTATTGACCAGTTCGCCCACGAGGTGGGGAAGGGTAGCGACGCCGGGCGAGGCGAAGGCAAGCGCGCCGGGTTTGTCCTTGGCAGCCTGGATGATGTCCTGGAAGCTGGCGTAGGGCGAATCGGGCGGCACGATCGCCACCATCGGCACCGTACCCAGTACGCCGACGGCGGTGAAGTCGCCCATCGGATCGAACGTCAGTGTCTTGAACTGGCCGGGGTAGATCACCTGCACGGAGGCGTTCATGAGCAGCTGGTAACCGTCGGCCGGCGCTCGGGCCACGGCCGCCGCACCGATCGTGCCGCTCGCGCCGGGACGCGTTTCGATGACGAGGGGCTGGCCGAGGATCTGACCCATTTCCGTGGCGATCACGCGGCCGACGACATCGGTAGGGCCGCCAGGGGCAAACGGCAGGATGACCTGGATCGGTTTGTTGGGGTAGTTGGCATCCGCGCGAGCAGGGCTTGCGCCCAGCAGACTCGCCACCACGGTGGCTGCTGCGGTCAGTGCAAAGAATCTTCTTGTCATTCCAGGTCTCCCGTATCGAAGTCGACGCGCGTCGGGGCGAGCACGTCGACCAGTTGTTGGCGGATCGTGGGGAAGGCCCCGGCGATCTCTGCCTCATGCTTTTGCACACGCGCCATGGGGCCCGCGACCACGATGGCGAATGGCTGGTCGTGCACACGAAACCCGAAGGCGAGCGACATGACGTCCTCGACGTTCTCGCCCACGGATCGCTGCCAACCGCGCGTGGTCCCCTCGGCCATGTCGGCTTCGAAACATGCGCGTGAGGGGAGTGTGTTCGTCGTGATGCGCGTCCAGTCGGTGTAGCCATCGAGCAAGGCCTTGCGCGCGGCGGGCTCGATCACGGAGACGAGTGCCTTGCCCGAACTCGTGGCGTGCAGGCTCTTGAAGCCGCCGGGCTGGTGGCTGTAGCGGATCGTCTGCATCGACTCCACGACACTCAGGTACACCACCTGCCGATCCGCGAGCTTGGCGAGGATGGCCGTCTCGCGCGTGACGTCGCGCACCGTGAGCAGCACGGGCTCCAGGGCCGTGACAAGCGGGTCGCGTCGACAGATCACGCTCGCCACGTGCAGCAGCTTCTGGGTGGGGTAATAACCGCTCTTCTTGCCGAGTTCGTACAGATAGCCCTTGGCCACCATCGTCTTCAACAACCCATGGCAGCTCGACAGCGGGATGCCCATGTGTGCGGCGATCTCGCTGTAGATCAGAGGTTTCTGCTGCTCGGCGAAGAGGTTGAAGACGTCGAGCACGCGGGTTGCGGTTTTCACATCCATGATGGCAATATCCTATACGTGATAGATTTATCGTGTCAATGACACATCGATACATTTGTGCGAGGAGAGACGCATGCGATGGAAGCAACGGCCGGAAGGGTCGAACTGGGGCGACTTCGGCGAGGATGACCAACGCGGGTGCCTGAATTGGATCACTCCCGAGGCGGTCCGATACGCCGCCAGCCTCATCCAGACCGGGGAGCGATTCTGCCTGTCCCTGCCGCTGGACCTGCCCGGCGGCAATGTCGTGAATCCGCGTCGGCACCCGCCGCGGCTCACGCCGACCGAGCGCGACGGTGATCCGTACCTGAATTTCCCCATGGGCCGCCTGCGTCCCGGGTGCGTGGACGTGCTGAGCGACGACAACGTCACGATGAGCCTGCAGTACTCCACGCAGTGGGATTCGCTCGCCCATGTCGGCGCGCTCTTCGATGCCAACGGCGATGGGCTGCCCGAGCGCGTCTACTACAACGGCTTTCGGCCCAACGAGCACATCCAGGGGCCGGTGGACTATGCCGCCGACGGCAGCTTCGCCAAGACGGAACTCGGCCGCGGGCCGAGCTCGCGCGCGACGCGGCTGGACATCACCAACTTGGCCGAATCCGGCATGCAGGGGCGGGGCGTGCTGATCGACCTGGCACGCCGCTTCGGGCGCGAGGGCCACTCGGTGGGCTACGACGAGCTGATGCGGATCCTGGACGAAGACCGCATCGAGATCCGTCAGGGCGACATCCTCCTGTTTCATACCGAGTATGGCGATGCGCTGCTGGAGATGAATGGCAATCCGGACCCGCACCGCGTGCACGAGATGTGCGCGGGCCTGGATGGGAGCGACGAGCGCTTGCTGCAGTGGATCACCGAGAGCCGCATCGCGGCCATGGCCTCGGACAATCACGCCGTGGAGACCTATCCGGTGAAGAAGGCCAACGCCTGCTGCGCGGCGCTGCCTTTGCACCATCATTGCCTCTTCAAGCTCGGTCTGCCCTTGGGCGAGATGTGGTATCTCGGGCCCCTTGCCCGTTGGCTGCACGCACACCGCCGGCACGATTTCTTCCTGACCGCGCCCCCACTCAATCTGCCGGGAGCCGTTGGCTCGCCGGTCACACCCATCGCCACGGTCTAGATTCATGCCCTATCTCATCGAGACATTCGACAAGCCGGGGTCGCTGGACGTGCGCCGCGCCAACCGCGAGGCGCATCTCGTCTACCTGGAGGCTCACCGACATCTGCTGCTGGCCTGCGGCGCCAAGCTCAACGACGATGGCAGCGACCAGGGCGGTGGCATCTACATCCTGGACGTGGACACGCGCCAAGCCGCGCAGGCCTTCCTCGAGGCCGATCCGTTCTTTCTCGCGGGCCTCTTCGAGCGCCACCAGATCGTGCGCTGGCGCAAAGCCTACCTGGATGGACGCTCGCACCTGTAGCGGTCCATTCTCACGGCCGGGTCGACGGCAGCGGCTGCACGGCCGCTTCCAGCCGGCCCGTGGCCGCGAGCTCTGCGAAGGCGTCGCCCAGGCGCTGGCTTTCGTCCACGGTCGTCTGCCAGACCTTGACGCGCTCGGCATCGGTCATGCGCTTGTAGTCGCCGCGGTCGGGCACCTTGCCGCCGGGCAGCCGGCTGAGGTAGTGCGCGGAGGGCGCCACGACCAGCACGTCGTCCACGGCGCGCAGGCGCGCGTGCCGGCGGCGGGGCGGGAGGGGCTTGTCGAACCAGCTCGCCGTCAGGTGCTCGGTGAAGTGCGGAAAGAGAATGATGTTGCCCGGCGTGGCTGCCAGATGATGCTGGTGGTAATCGATCAGGCCGCCATCGCGGTACGTGCCCGCAGGCCAGCCTCGGGGTGCGCGCACGCCGGACATCACGAAGGGAATCGCGGTGCTGGCCGTCAGCGCATGCACGAGCGTGTCGGCCGCGAGCGGCGTGAGCGCGGCCGACCCTGGAGCGCCGGCAGCAGCGGCGGGACGCCGCGCGCATCGTGCAGCACCGCGCGCTCGAAGAACGCGCCGCCAAAGCGCGGCGTCAACCAGTTGAGCAGGAAGGCGCTGCCCAGCAATGGGGCCAGCATCCAGGCATTCTCGCTGCTCACAGGGCCGCGCGAGCGGGCGCAGATCAGCGCCAGGCGGTAGTGGGGGTGTGCCAGCACGGGCTCTGCGCCGCCGCAGGCCGTGAGCAGCGCCATCAGCATGCGCCCCGTGGTGGCGTCGATCTCCTCGCGTCGCGCCTTGGCCGAGAAGGTCATGTCCAGATAGTGGCGGGCGAAGGTCGGGAACATCGTCGCCGGATCCGGATGCAGCGCGCAGAGGAACCGCCAGGTGGCGATCGAACTGCCCATCAGCCAGCGCGGGGCAGGGCCGGGCGTGAGCCAGTGACCGAAGAGGGCGGCATCCAGACCCACCAGCCCGAGCGCCTTCGGGCCGCCCGCGCCGCCGATGACGTGTTCCACCCGGTCGGGCGTCAGTCCATCGCGTTGGATCGTTGCCAGGGCGCGGGGCCCGGCCAGCAGGGTGAGGGGAAAGGACATGGGAGAAGCCGCAGGGCCGTCGTTGCAGGATCGCCCGGTCGGCGCAGCAGGCCGGCGGCGGGCAACACGGGATAATAGCGGTCTGCCGTCGTCGCGCCGAGCCTGTAGGGGCGTGGTCGCTGTGTCCCGCCCCGCTGTGCCGCATCTTTTGAGTCGCCATGTTCCAGTTGAGTCAGCTGCGTTGTTTCGTCGAGGTCGCTGCCGAGCTGCATTTCGGCCGGGCGGCCGAGCGCCTGAACATGACGCAGCCTCCTCTGAGCCGGCAGATCCAGCAGCTCGAGCACGCGCTGGGCGTCGAGCTCCTGGTGCGCACGCGGCGCTCCGTGCAGCTCACTGCCGCGGGCGAGGCCTTCCTGCCAGAGGCGCAGGACGTGCTGCAGCGCTGCGCCAGTGCGGCGCTGGCGGCCCAGCGCGCCATGCGCGGCGAGACGGGACGCGTGGTACTGGGCTACTCCGCCGGCGCCAACTACAGCTTTCTCCCGCGAGTGGTGGCCGCGGCGCAGGAACACCTGCCCGACATCGACCTGGAGCTGCGCGAGATGGTGACTGTGGACCAGCTGGAGGCCTTGCGCACAGGGCGCATCGATCTGGGCCTCATCCGCCTGCCGGCCGAGCTGGCCGGCCTGGAGATGACCTGCGTGGTACGCGAGCCCATGGTGCTGGTGGTGCCACGTCGGCACGCGCTGGCGCGCAAGCGCAAGCTCAGCCTGGCAGACCTGCACGACGAGCCCTTCGTCATGTACCTGCCAGGCGATGGCCGCTACTTTCACGAGATGCTGCACACGCTGTTCCACGAGGCGGGCATCCAGCCGCGCTTCGTGCAGTTCGTGCGGCACACGCACTCGATGATTGCGCTGGTCAACAGCGGCATTGGCCTGGCCCTGGTGCCGCACTCGACCACGCTGCTGCGTCTGGAAGGGGTCGTCACCCGGCCGATCGCCCTGCCTGCCTATGCCAATGCCCAGATGCACTTGGCGTGGCGCCGGCGCGAGGCGGTCTCTCGGCCGGCACTCACGCGATTTCGCGAGCTCATGATTGCGCAGGCCAGCCTGGATTGACCGGCATTGCGCTGTCTGCGTGAGGAAGGCTCATTCCGGCGAGACGTTGCCCGCGTCGATGACCTTCTTCCAGCGGGCTGCCTCTTCGCGCTGATAGGCGGTCGCCTCCTCGGGACTGTTGGCCACGACCTGAAAGCCGATCTTGTCCATCTTCTGGCGGAAGTCGTCCGAGGTGAGCACGCTCACCAGTGCCTGGTTCAATTGCGTGCGCACGTCGTCCGGCAGGCCCTTGGGTGCCGCGATGCCTTGCCAGGAATACACCTCCATGCCCGGCACGCCCGCCTCGCCCGGCACTGGCGTGTCCGGAAAGAGCGGATTGCGCTCGGCGCCCGTCACGGCGACCAGACGCAGGCGCTCGGACTGGATGTGCGGCGCCACGGCGCCCAGGTTGGAGAAGAGCACGTCGGCATGGCCTGCCATGGTGTCCGTGATCGCCGGGCCACCGCCCTTGTAGGGCACGTGGATGCCGTCCGTCTGACTGTTCTGCCAGAAGAGCTCCATCGTCAGGTGCTCGCTCGAGCCGGTACCGGACGAGGCGAAGGACACCTTGCCCGGATTCTCCTTCAGGTGCGCGAGCAGTTCGGGCAGCGTCTTCACGTCGGACTTCGGGTTGACCACGATGGCGTTGGGCGTCTGCACGGCCACCGTCAGCATGTCGAAGTCACGCTCGGGCTGGTAGGTGAGGTTGGGATACAGCCCTTCGTTGATCGCCATCATGCCCAGGGCACCGATCAGGATGGTATGGCCATCGGCCTTGCTGCGCGCGAGTTGCGACGCGCCGATGGCGCCGTTGCCGCCCGGCTTGTTGTCGACGATCACCGTGGTGTTGAGCGCGGCCGCGAGTGGCTGCTGCAGGTGGCGCGCCACCGCGTCGGACGAGCCGCCCGGCGCATACGGCACGATGATGGTGATGGGCTGGGCCGACAGGTCGGCGGCCAGCGCCGGCGTGGTGGTGGCAAGCACGGCGGCCAGGCAGGTGGCCAGCCGCAGGGGAGTGCGGGTCATGTCGATGTCTCCGTGTCTTCTTGAGGGCATGCCCCGGCTTTCAGGGGCCGGGGTCGAGGGCGCGGTGCCGCGCCGTTACAGCAGTTGCCAGTCGGCCAGCAGGCTGCGCAGCGTGTCGTCAGCCCGCGCGGTGAGCGGCCAGGCGCCCGGGGCGCGCACGGCTCCGCAGTCCTGGCCAATCCATTGCAGGGCACGCTTGACGACGGTCACGTTGCAGCCGTTGTTCTCTTCGGCACGCAGCGCCTCGAAGGCCGCCATGCCGCGGATGAGCTGCATCGCCGTGGGGTAGTCGGCCCGCTCGAGCGCCGCATGGATCGCCAAGGAGCGCTCGGGCAGGACATTGATGAGGCCGGACGTGAAGCCCCGCGCACCGACGGCATAGAAGGGCGGGGCCCAGTGCTCGGCCAGCCCGCCGATCCAGGCGATGTCGCGCGCAGCGGATTGCTCGATGGCCTGGGCAAGCTTGAGCGGGGTGGGCGATGCCCACTTCACGCCGATCACTTGCGGGATGGCGCAGAGTTCCGCCACCGCAGGCAGACCGATGCTGTCGTCGCGCAGATAGAGCACCAGGGGCAGGTCTTGCGCTGCCTCGGCCACACGATTGACGTAGGCCACGATGCCGCGCGGTGCGACGAAGGGGTCGGGCGGCTGGTGCACCATCAGGGCGGTGGCGCCCGCCGCGCGGGATGCGCGCGCGAGCGCCAGCGCGTCATGCAGGCTGCGGCCCACGCCGGCCACCAGAGGCACGCGGCCGGCCACCTGTTCGGCGGCGGCATGCACCATCGTCTCGGCCTCGGCGGTGGTGAGGCCGTAGAACTCGCTGGTGTTGCCATTGGCCACCAGCACGTGAACGCCGGCATCGACGGCGCGGTCCACCACCGGGCGCAGCCGTGCGGGGGCCAGGGTATCGTCCGCGTCGTAGGGCGTGACCAGGATGCCGGAAATGCCGTCCAGGGCGCGGCGCAGGGATGCGGTCTGAGCAGTCATGTCGTCTCGTCGTTCTTGTCGGCGCGCACGATGGCGCCGCAGGGCTACGCATTCCATCACCCTGACTGATGCGCGTCCAATTCAATCTGAGGATGCTGTGATGCAGCCTTTGAATCAGCGCGCGACGAGCACGACACGGGGCACTGGGCTTGGGTCAGCGCCCCGCGGGCATCACTTGGCGAAGAGCGAGTCCAGGTTCGCGAACGCCTTGAGCTCCACCGCGTTGTTGGACGGGTCCATGAAGAACATCGTGGCCTGCTCGCCCGGCTCGCCCTTGAAGCGAATGTAGGGCTCGATCACGAACTTCGTCCCGGCTGCCTTGAGCTTCTCGGCCAGGGCTTCCCATTGCGCGAGCGTGAGCACGGCACCGAAGTGCCGCACCGGCACGTTCTTGCCGTCCACATCGTTGGCTTGCGCCGTGCCGCATTCGTCGGGCGCGAGATGAGCCACGATCTGGTGACCGTAGAAGTTGAAGTCCACCCACTCGTCCGAGCTGCGACCTTCCGGACAGCCCAGGAGCTCGCCGTAGAAGCGGCGGGCGGCTGCCAGGTCGTGCACGGGAAAGGCCAGGTGAAACGGCGGCATGGGGGCGGCGGATTGCGTCATGACAAGGCTCCAGGAAGAAGGGCGCGTCGGGTGACTCGCCATGCCTGTCAGTCTAGAAAACGCCAGACTTCTTGAAAAGCGATGAATTTTTGTATATTTGATCGATTCCATCGATGGTTCATCGACATGCTCAAGGAGCTCAAGACCTTCCAGGCGGTGGCGCGCTTCGGCACGATCTCGCGCGCAGCCGAGCGCCTCGGGCTCACGCAATCGGCCGTGAGCGCCCAGATCCAGCGGCTCGAGGCGGCACTGGGCTTTCCGGTGTTTGATCGGCAGGGGCGCAACGTGGTCCTCAACGCGGCGGGCGGTCATACGCTCGCCCGGGCGGGGGCGCTGATCGAGCAGTTCGAGGCGCTGCGCCAGCCAGGCGCGGCGCAAGCCGCCGTCACCTTGCGCATTGGTGCCATCGCCTCCATCCAGGCCGCCGGGTTGCCCGAGGCCGTGGTGCGCTTGCGGGGTGCCTATCCCACACTGCGCCTGAAGGTGGTGCCCGGCGTGTCGCTGGCGTTGATGGGCCGGGTCGATGCCGGCGAGCTCGATGCGGCCGTGATGATCCGGCCGAATTTCGCGCTGCCCCGTGACCTGGCCTGGCGGCCCTTGTGGAGCGAACCCTTCCTGCTGGCCGTGCCCGCAGGCGAGACGTCCCGAGACTGGCGTCGTTTGCTGCGCGAGCGGCCGTTCCTGCGCTATGACCGCGCCTCCTTCGGCGGGCGGGTGGTGGCCCAGTTCCTGGAGGACGAGGGCATCGATGTGCAGGATGTCGTGGAGATGGACGAGATCGCGGGGCTCGTGCGCATGGTGGCGCTGGGCCTGGGCGTGGCACTGGTGCCGCGATGCCCGCCCTATGTGCCCTTGCCCGAGGGCGCCAGGGCGGTCAGTCTTGGCAGTGTCGCGCCACGCCGCGAGATCGGCATCGTCGAGCGCGTGCGTCATGGCCAGACGCCGCTGGTCAAGACCTTTGCCGAGGCCCTGCGTGAGAGCCGCCGTCCGGGGGCAGGCAGGCACCAGGCCGTAGAATGAAGCCCCCAGCGCCACGGCAGCCTGCTGCCCTGGCCGATTTCAGACGAGTCCCATGAATCTCATCGACGCCATCGCCGCGCAGTCCGACGCGCTGCGCGCCATCCGCCGCGACATCCACGCTCATCCGGAACTTGCCTTCGAGGAGACCCGCACGGCGGACCTCGTGGCCGACTGCCTCACGCGCTGGGGCATTCCCATCCACCGCGGGCTGGGCGGCACCGGCGTGGTTGGCACCATTCGCGGCACGGCAGGCGACTCGGACCGCGCCATCGGCTTGCGCGCCGACATGGACGCCTTGCCGATGACCGAAGCCAACACCTTCGAGCATGCGAGCAAGACGCCGGGCAAGATGCACGCATGCGGCCATGATGGCCACACCACCATGCTGCTGGGCGCTGCTCAGTATCTGGCTGCCAATCGGGATTTCGCCGGCACCGTCTACGTGATCTTCCAGCCGGCCGAGGAGCACGGCGGCGGCGCCCGCGTCATGATGCAGGACGGGCTCTTCGAGCAGTTTCCGATGCAGGCGGTGTTCGGCGTGCACAACATGCCGGGCATCCCGGCGGGCACCATCGCGCTCTCGCCCGGACCGGTGCTGGCGTCCAACAACGAATTCGCCCTGACCATCCAGGGCAAGGGCGGCCATGCGGCCATGCCGCACCTGGCCGTGGACCCGATCGCCATTGCGGCCCAGGTCATCCAGGCCTTCCAGAACGTGGTGAGCCGTAACGTGAAGCCGCTCGAGGCTGCCGTGGTCTCGGTGACGATGATCGAGGCGGGCGAGGTGCCCAACGTGATCCCCGGCACCTGCACCCTGCGCGGCAGCGTGCGTGCCTACACCGCCGAGACGCTGGATCTCATCGAGCGCCGCCTGGGCGAGATCGCCCAGATGACCTGCGCGGCCCACGGCGCGACCGCGGACTTCCACTTCCAGCGCAACTACCCGGCCACGTTCAACCACGACGCTGAGACCGCCTTCGCGCGCGAGGTGATCGCCGGCGTCGTCTCGCCTGGCGCGCTCGTCGCTCAGGTGCCCATCATGGCCGCGGAGGATTTCTCCTTCATGCTGCAGGAGATGCCCGGCTGCTACGCCTTCATCGGCAATGGCGACGGCGAGCACCGGGACGCCGGCCACGGCCAGGGGCCGTGCCTCGTGCACAACACCAGCTACGACTTCAACGACGAGATCCTGCCCCTGGGCGCAACCTACTTCGTGCGGCTGGCCCAGGCCTGGCTCGCGCGTTGAGTTTCTGGCGGCAGCCCGCGCCCTGCGCGAAGCCTACCAGGCCACGCAGATCTTGCCGAAGTGCTCGCCGCTCTCCTGATAACGGAAGGCGTCGGCCAGCGCCGGCAGTTCGAACGTGCGATCGATCACGGGCCGCGTCTGCGTGGCTTCGATGGCCCGCACCAGATCCTGCTGATGGGTGCGGCTGCCCACGATCAGGCCCTGCAGGCGGATCTGCCGGGCCATCAGGAGCGCCGTCGGGATCTCCCCCCCCAGGCCCGTGAGCACACCGATGAGGGCAATGTGCCCGCCAATGCGGCAGGCCGCAATCGACTGGGGCAGGGTGGCTGGGCCGCCGACTTCGATGACCTGGTCGGCGCCTTGCCCGCCCGTCCAGTCTCGGACCTTGCGGCCCCAGTCTTCCTCTCGGCGGTAATTGATGACGTGGTCCGCACCCAGGGTCTTCGCGCGCTCGAGCTTTTCGTCCGAGGACGAGGTGACGATGACGGTGGCCCCCATGGCCTTGGCGTATTGCAGGGCGAAGATGGACACGCCGCCCGTGCCCAGGGCAAGCACCACATCGCCCGCCTTCAGGCCGCCATCGACGACGAGCGCGCGCCAGGCCGTGAGGCCTGCGGTCGTGAGCGTGGCCGCCTCTTCGTGGCTGTAGCCGCGCGGGGCCTTGGTGAACCAGGTGGCCGGCGTGATCACGGCTTCGCGCGCGTAGCCATCCACCCCGTCGCCCGGCACGGTGCGAAAATCGCCCACCGCGGGCGGGCCGTCCTGCCATCCCGGAAAGAAGCACGAGACCACGGCATCGCCCACCGCGAACTCGGTCACGCCCGCGCCCACGGCTTCGACGACGCCGGCGCCGTCGGCCATCGGGATGCGCTGATCGTCCACGGGCGATTTGCCCGTCACGACCACATAGTCATGGAAATTCAGCGACGTGGCGTGCAGACGCACGCGAATCTCCCCGGCGCCGGGTGCGCCGGGTTCGGGAGCGTCGATGCGCTCGAGGCGGTCCAGTCCGCCGGGCTTGCGCAGGATGAGGCTTTGCATGGGCTTCCTCCAGGTTGGTCCGGCACCGCATGGGCCGGTGACTTGCCCAGTGTAGCTGGCGTGGCGGGTGAGGCTTCCTGCGCTATGCTTGAGCAGTCGTGTGCGTTGTTGCACACCCGGAACGCAAGTGATGACGGATTCCCCGCCCTCGACCCCCCGCAAGAGCGGCGCCCTGTCCCCGGCTGCGCTGGCGCAGGATCGTGCCCGCCTGGAGGCGCTGGCCGAGTACGGCGTCGAAGGTCCGCTGGCGGATCTGGGGCTCGACCGCGTCGTCCAGCTCACGGCCCGGATCTTCCAGGCGCCCATCGTTCTGGTCTCTCTGGTTGAAGCCCATCGTCAGCTCTTTGCCGCGTCGGTAGGAGTGACGGTGTGCGAAACGGATCGAAAGAGTTCTTTCTGCGCGCACGCGTTGGGCAGCCGGGATCTGCTCGTCGTGCCCGATGCGCATCAGGATCCGCGCTTTCGTGGCAGCGCGCTGGTGACAGGCGCCCCCTTCATCCGCTTCTATGCAGGTTGTCCGCTCGTGGCGCCGGGGGGACACGTGATTGGCACGCTCTGCGTCATCGATACGGTGCCGCGAGACGGTCTGTCCGACGTCGATCGCGTCAACCTGCGCGACCTCGCCGGACTCGTGCTGGACAAGCTCGAACTGCGCCGGCTGGATCTGGCTCGCCAGGCCAGCCAATTGCGCTTCGAGCGCATTGCGCGGCACTCGCCCGATGCCATCGTGTGTGTGGATGACAGCGGCATCGTTACCTTCTGGAATGCCGCCGCAGAGCGCCTGGTGGGCCATTCCAGCGAGCAGGTGTGCGGACGCACGCTGGAGAGCTTGGTGCCGGGCTCGATGCTCGCCCGCTTGCGCCGCCTGGCTGATGACGACATCTCGCTGCAGACGGGCAAGACGCTGGACATCGAGGTGCGCACCGCTGCCGGTCAGCGCCTGCCGGTGGAGTTGTCCGCGTCGCTCTGGCGCGATGACGGGCGGGTGACCTTCTGCGCCATCCTGCGCGATCTCTCGGAGCGGCGTCGCAATGAAGCGCGACTGTACCGCCTGGCCCATCTGGATCCCCTGACGGAATTGCCCAATCGCACCTTGTTGCGCCAGCGCCTGGATGAGACCCTGAAGCAGGGCTCGCCCACGGGAGTGATGATGATCGACCTGGATGGGTTCAAGGACATCAACGACAGCCTGGGCCACGGGGCCGGCGATGCCGTGCTGGTGAACACTGCACGCCGACTGCAGGCCGTCATCGGGGCTGGCGACATGGCGGCCCGCACCGGGGGCGACGAATTCGCCGTGCTCCTGCCCGGCCTGGATTGTCCTGACAACGCCACATCGCTTGCCCAGACCATCATCGATGTACTTGCGCAGGTGAGCGTGCTGGAAGGGCATGCCGTGGCCATCGGGGCCAGCATCGGCATTGCCCTGGCGCCACGCGATGGCACGAATGTCGCCACCGTGCTCTCCAGTGCCGATCTCGCCCTGTACGATGCCAAGGCGCAAGGCAAGCATGGCTGGCGTTTCTTCACGCCGGCCCTGCGCGATCATGCCGCCGTCAAGCGCGCCTACCAGACCGAACTCGAGCGTGCCGTCCGGCTACAGGAATTCGTCGCCCACTTTCAGCCACTGATCCGGCTCGCGGATGGCGCCCTCGTCGGTGCGGAGGCCAAGCTCGGCTGGCAGCACCCCGACAAGGGCATTCTGCCGACCGCCGCTTTCCTGACGGCGCTCGAAGCCAGTCCGTTCGCCGCACGCGTGGGTCAGGAGCTGTTGGTGGCCGCGTGCCGGCAGGCGGCGGCCTGGCGTGAGCAGCTGCCGGCGTTCCGGCTCAGCGTGGATCTGCTCGATGCCCAGTTCCGCGCGGGGGATCTGCCCGATCGGGTCGCTGAGGCGCTGGCCGAGACGGGCCTGCCTGCAGAGGCCCTGGATGTCGAAATTACCGGGCGCGTGTTGTTGCGCGCGGAAGATCTGGTGCGGCGCAGCCTGCACCGTCTGCGTGACATGGGGGTGGGGATTGCCTTCGACGATTACGGGACGGCACACGCGTCACTCAGCATGTTGAAGGATTTCCCGATCAGCCGCCTCAAGATCGACGCCTCGTTCGTGACCGGCATCGAGCAATCCCCCGTGGATGCCGCCATGGTGTGCGTGATCCTGTTTCTCGGGCGCAGCCTGGGGTTTAGCGTGGTGGCATTGGGGGTGCAGACGGAGGCGCAACGTCGTCGCCTCGAGCGCAAAGGGTGCGAGTTCGGGCAGGGGCCTCTGCTGGGCGAATCGCACCCTGCCGCCGCGTTCGAGGCCCTCTGGCTGGGCGAGACGCCGGCATCGTCCTAGTTCAGGTCCGGAAATTGCTATCGGCTCGCGCTCTTTCCGCGTGGGCGGGGGGCAAATTGGCGAGTCCCAAGTCCATGTCTTCCTTTCCCATCCTGCAGGACGAAGCCAGCCGCCTGGCGGCGCTGTCGGAGTACGGTGTCCGCACCCCGCTGGACGATCCTGGCTTTGACCGACTGGTCCAGCTGGCCGCGCGAACGTTCCAGGTCCCCATCGCCCTGGTGTCGCTGGTGGAATCTGAGCGCCAGCTTTTCGCCGCGGGTGTTGGCCTGAGCGTGTGCGAGACGGCGCGGGAATCGTCATTCTGCGCCCATGCCCTGGGGAGCCACGATCTGCTCATCGTGCCCGATGCGCGTCGCGATCCGCGCTTTGCTGACAATGCGCTGGTGCTCGGCTACCCCTTCATTCGTTTCTATGCGGGTTGTCCCCTGGTGAGTCCGCTCGGCTATGTCGTGGGCACGCTGTGCATCATCGATACCCAGGCCCGGCCGCGGCCCACCGAAGCGCAATGCGCCGACTTGCGTGACCTCGCGGGCTTCGTGATGGACAAGCTCGAGCTGCGCCGTCTCGAACTGGCGCGCCAGGCAAGCCGGCGCCGGTTCGAGACCTTGGCTCAAGCTGTCTCGGATGCCGTGATCTGCACGGATGGCGCGGGTCGCGTCACCTCCTGGAACGACGCGGCCCATGCGCTCTTGGGCGTGGCCGCGGGCGAGGCGCGCGGTCAGTTGCTGGAGAGCCTGCTGCCCGGCACGCTCATGCCAGGGCTGCGCCGGCTGTCAGCCGAGGAGAGCGCCGATCATGCGCGGGTGTCGATGCGCCTGGAGACGACCCCGGAGGGCGCGCTCTCGCCGGTGTCGCTGCATGTCGACGCCGCCCTGTGGCGTGAGAACGGCAGGACGAGTTACTGCGTGGTGCTGCGTGATGCGAGCACCGGCTGGCCGGCCAGGAACGTCCTTACTGGGGAGAGCGCGTCGATGGCCGGGATCGTGGCGGCCAGCGCGCGTGGATCCGCGAACGGGTAGGGTGCTGCCAGCAGCCAGTCGAACACGGCGTCGGCATCACTCGATGGCAGGTTGCGCATGTGCTCGATGATGATGCGCAGGCCCTTCACGCGATAGGGCTCGAGATCGAACAGCCACTCGTAGGTGCCACAGCCCACGCGCACGTTGCCCGTGGCCTTCTCGGTCATGCCCACCATCCAGCCGCAATGGAAGGCTTCGGTGGTCGCGTCATCCGGGGGCAACGCCAGATAGAACGTGAAGATGTTCTCGTACGTCTGATTGAAGCGCACCGCCAGCGTCTCGGCCACGGCCTCGACGCCCAGCGACTGGGCCGGGAAGCTGATCTCGTCAGTGTTGAGCCCCATGATGAGGGAGACATCCGGGGCAAAGCCCCGGCGCAGGAACAGGACGCGATTCTCGTCCTTGGCGCGCAGGTAGTCGCGCAGCAGTGAGCGGGTGGTGGCAGTCATGCGGCGCAGTGTAGCGGTGGTGCCTCAGGTGGCACGCAATACCCGTATGGGCGTGTCGGCTTGCCAGGCGAGGATGTCTTCGATGGCCTGGCCGTAGTAGGTCTGGTAGTTCTGGGCGCTCACGTAGCCCATGTGCGGGCTCAATACGGTGTGGGGTGCGCGCAGGATGGGTGCGCTGGCCGGCAGCGGCTCCTCGGCGAACACGTCCAGCCCGGCGCCGCCAAGCTGGCCCGACTGCAACGCCACGCACAGGGCGGCTTCGTCCACCAGACCCCCACGCGACGTGTTCACCAGATACGCCTGCGGCTTCATGCGGGCGAAATCGTCGGCGGCCAATATGTGCCGTGTCGAGGCGCTCAACACCAGGTGCAAGGACACCACGTCGGATTGTGCGAGCAGGTCCGCCTTCGTGGCGTACGTCACACCGTGCACGGCACACCGCTCGGGAGTGAGATGGGGGCTCCAGGCAAGCACGCGCATGCCGAATGCCTGACCATACCGGGCGAGGGCAGCGCCAAGCTTGCCCAGTCCGATCACGCCCAGGGTATCGCCTCGCACCGAGCGGCCAAGGCTTGTCTGCCAGTGCCCGCGCCGGGTGTCGGCATCATTGCCCGGGATGCGTTTGTAGAGCGCCAGGACCAAAGCCCATGCCTGTTCTGCTGCCAGCAGGGGATCGCTTGCCGTACCGCACACCGTCACCCCTTGTGCATCGCAGGCCGCGAGATCGATCGAGGCATTGCGCATTCCGGTCGTGACCAAGAGGCGCAGCCGGGGCAGGCGCTGCAGCAGCGCCGCCGGAAACGCGGTGCGCTCGCGCATGGCAACGATGACCTCGGCATCGGCCAACTGCTCGGCTGCGTGCTCGCCTAGCGGCTCGTGCAGGAAGACGAGCTCGGCGTCGGGCCCGAGGAGGGACCAATCGGCACTGGCGACAGCGGCATGTTGGTAATCGTCGAGCACAGCGATCTTCATGATGGTGACCCCGTGGGCTGACCAGGCCCGCAGGTGTGCGTTGTTGCCCGGGACGCCTTGCGAGGGACGATAGCCCAGAAACCTGTTCCGAGGGTCATCGGGCATCGCGCCCAGATTTGCTACGATTCGCTCACTTTCGTGACAATATGTGAGACTCTGATGAATCGATGGCTTCGCAGTCTGGGCTACGCGCTGCTCCTGGGCTTGGCCAGTTGCGGCGGTGGCGATGATGCACCGGCGCCTGCGCCCGCCGCGCCCCCCGCGACAGAGCCGACACCCGGTCCGGGTCCGGCACCCCAGCCTGCGCCTGTCACGCCAGGAACGGACACGCCGGCGCCGACGCCTGCCGAGCCTGCAGCGCGCGCGAGCACGACCATGCTGGTCTATATGGTCGGCTCCGATCTCGAAAGTGGTGGCAATGCCGCCACGGAGAATATCGAAGAGATGCTCGCTGCCACCGCCACGCGCGACGTCAACGTGCTGATGCAGACGGGCGGCGCAGACAAGCCGGGCTGGCACACGGTCAAGCGACAGCGCATCGCCGATGGCCAGCTGACGACGCTCGACGAACTCGGCGCCTTCAGCTTGGGTCGGCCGCAGGCCTTGCGTGACTTCATTCGCTGGGGCTTGGCCACGTACCCCGCCGAGCGCTATGTGCTTGTCTTCTGGAACCATGGTGGCGGGCCCAACGGCGGCTTCGGCTTTGACGAGAACTTTGGCCACGAGCACCTCTCGCTGCCGCAGCTCACGGCCGCCGTGCGCGACGGCCTGCAAGGCTCGAATGCCCAATTCGAGCTGATCGGCTTCGACGCCTGTCTCATGGCAAGCGTGGAGGTCGCGCAGGCGTTGCAGCCCTACGGCAAATACCTGGCCGCCTCGCAGGAAGTCGAGCCGGGCCCGGGCTGGGATTGGGAAGCCATCCTGAATGAGCTCGCCGCGCGCCCGCTGACGCAAGGCGATGTGCTCGGCCGCGTGATCGCCGATTCTTTCCTTGCCAAGCAGATCGCGGGCGAGCAGGGCGACTTCGCTACCTTCTCGATCACGGATCTGCAGGCGTTGCCTGCGCTCACCACGGCCATTGCGGATGCGGCCACCGCCGTGGATACCCGGCTGCAGGCCCAGGGCGCGGATGCATGGCTGGATGTGGCTTACGCGCGCCAACACGCCCTGGACTTCGACACCGGCCCCTTCTTCGGCGGCATCCGGGATCTGGTCGACGTGCTCGACTTCATGCGCCAGCCCGCCTTGCAGGTGCCTTCGATGCAGCTTGCGGCAGTCGAGTCGGCCATGGCGGCCGCGGTGGTGCACAACGTGCGCGGGCCGAGGCTTGCGCCAGTGAGCGGCCTCACGCTGTATTTCCCGAGCCGCAGCGCCACGAACGTTCCCACGATGAATGCTTACGCAGCACTCGATGTGACGCCGCCGCTCAAGAACTGGGTGCAGCGCTACGCCGGCATGGCGCAAAACGGCGTGGTCGCGGCACCGCGAATCGGCACGCCGGCACTGGTTGGCGCCGATGTCGTGGCGAGCATCGACAATCTGCACTTCGCCACGAGCTTTGCCGCGCTGACGCGCAACCGGGCTGTCTATGCCATGAAGCCGGCTTTCGTGGGGGCGCAGGGACTCCAGGCCAACACTCGTGAATGGCTGGCGCTGGACGGTGTTCCCGTGGCGGTGCTGCCCGACGAGTCGCAATTTGCGGTCGACAGCGCGCGTTACACCATCCCGGTGGCGGTGCCGGTCAAGGATGGGGTGATCGAAGGTCTGCTGGCCGTGACGTATACCCAGGATCGGGCGGGGCGTGACCGCTATGAGGTCGATGGCTTCTTCTCGGCGATCGACGGCTTCAGCGCAGCCGCGCGGCGCTCGTATGCGCTGGAACCGGGCATGAAGGTGGTGCCGCTGCGCTTTCAGCTCGATGCACGGGAGTGGATGCCCGATGACACGACGCCGGTGCTCACCGTGCCGGAAGAAGGCGTGGCCTGGTTGCTGCACAAGGTGCGGTTGCCGCTCACGGGCCTGCATTTGGGCGTGAACGACTATCTGTCGGAGATGCACCTGTCGCCGGCGATGCCTTGATGCAGTCAGGCGCGTTGGCGCGCCGGCCCTGAAGCATCGACACGATGGCGCGGCGTCACGCCGCGTCGTCGATCAGCTCGCGCAGCACCTGCGTGAAAGCCACGGCCAGGGTCGAGCGGCCGTTGACCGGTCGATACACCGCGGAGAACTGCAGGGTGATGACCGGTCGAAAGGGGCGCACGACGACGCCCTGAGCCGCCGGGACCCGGGCCGCGAACCGATCGACGATGGCCAGGCCGATGCCTTGTGCCACGTAGGCGGCGGCCGTGGAGGAATTGACTGTCTCCAGACGCACGTTCGGGCGCACGCCCGCGCCGAGCATGGCGGCGTTGATCTGCAGCCTGAGCACGCTGTTCAGGCCCAGGGCGATGAAATCCTCGCCGTCCAGGTCGTTGACGGTGACGGTGCGCCGGGTGGCCAGGCGATGCCCGGGCGGCAGCATGCACACCGCCGGGGTCGCGGCAAAGACGTCCTGGTCGAAGCGGCCTTCGCCAGGCACCACGGCGTAGGCCACGTCGAGCTGGCCGTGCAGCATCTCCAGCAGATGCGGTGAGCTGTCCGGATGCACCGAGACGACGACGTTCGGATGGCGCGCGAGAAACAAAGCCACGGCCTCGGGCAGACAGGATGCCGCGAGGGTAGGCATGGCACCGACGTGCAGATAGCCGGCCTGGGTCTCGCGCAAGGCGCGCGCCACGTCGCGAATGCGCTCGGCGCCCGCGAACTGCCGTTCGGCTTCGCGGTAGAGCACCTGGGCTTCGGCGGTGGGTGCGATCTGCGGGCCCTGGCGATGAAAGAGGGCGAGCTTCAGGTCCGCCTCGAGATCTCGGATGAGGCGCGTGACAGCCGGCTGCGAGATGTGCAACACACCGGCCGCACCGGTCATGCTGCCCGTGAGCATGACGGCGCGAAACGCTTCGAGCTGCCGGAAATTGAGCGGACGATTCACTGACACACCAATCAGACCAAGAATAATATTTCGGTATGGTAGCCGCCAATAATTGTATTGGGAATGATGATCGAGCTCGCGCAGAATGCCTGCATTCCTGCTCACTACATGGACTGCATCCATGCCCGACATCATTGGCGAGAACGTCGACCGATTGGTCACCGTCGAAATGCGCAATCGCGCGATGAACCACAACATCATTGGCCCGATCTACGCGGCAGCGCGTGCGGAAGGGGGCGGACGCCCCATCACGACGCGTGCTGCCGAGGCGCTGCGCGACGCGGTCCAGCCGGGCGACCGCGTGCTGATCGTGACAGGTGCCGGCTATGCGCCGGAAGCGCCCAACGGCGAGAGCGACGGGCCGCCCGGGGCCGTGTCCCTCGCCCGCGCGCTCTTCTGGGGGCTCAAGGCCGTGCCGGTGTACGTGACGGAGGAGTGCCATGCGCCGCCCGTGGTGGCAGCCTCGCACGCGGCAGGGTTGATGGTGCGTGACTACCCGCTGGCGCGGGATCGCCGCATGGGTGCGAGCCTCGTGACGGCACCGACCTCGCAGGCCGACGTGGCGGACTGGGCGGCGACCCTCTTTGCCACCTACCAGCCCACGGCGATCATTGCGATCGAACGGCTGGGGCCCAACGAAGCCGGGATCCTGCACTACTCCACCGGCGTGGTGCCGGAAGGCTATGTCGACATCTCGCCGCTCTTCGAGGAAGCCGCCCGCCGTGGCGTGCTCTCGATCGGCATCGGCGACAACGCCAACGAGATCGGTTTTGGCCGCATCCATGGCTTCATGAAGGACTTCCATCCCTACGGCCGGCGCTGCCAGTACGAGGGTGGCGTGGGCGTGCCTACGGTCGTGCCCACCGACATCTTCCTGCCCGCGTCCATCTCCAACTGGGGCGCGTATGGCATCGCCGCCATGCTGGGGTACCTCTGCGGCAGCGTGGATCTCGTGCAGTCGCCCGAGCTCGAGAAGCGCATCGTCCAGGCCTGCCTGGATGCCGGTGGCTGGGAGATGCGCTACTGCACCTCGCGCTTCATCGTCGATGGCACGGAGGGCGAAAGCTCCATGGCCATCGTGCAGTTGCTGCGCGACATGGTGCGTGTGAACATCGCGCCGCTCGATCGCGGACTGTCCCACGGCGTGCTCGACCGCTGAACCTGACCTCAAGGAGATCATCGTGATCCTTCGTCTCGCGATCGCCCGGCTGATGACGCTGGGCCTGGCCCTGACGGCACCCCTCGCACCGCTCGCGGCGCGGGCCGCCGACTATCCGCAACAGCCCATCCGCATCATCGTGCCCTATGCGCCGGGCGGGCAGGCCGACATCACCGCGCGACTGATCGCCGATCCGCTTGGCGCGCGGCTCGGCCAGCCCGTCACCGTGGAGAATCGTCCGGGGGCGAATGGCTCGATCGGCACTGCGGCGGTGGCGCGTGCGCAGCCGGATGGCCACACGTTGGCGCTCGTGGTGAGCTCGCACGTCTTCGGCAAGGCGCTGATGCCTGGCCTGCCCTACGATCCGGTCAAGGATTTCGCGCCCGTCACGCTGACGGCGCGCACCCCGCTCGTGCTGCTGGCCGCGCCGGGGCTGCCGGCGAAGGACGTGGCGGAGTTCCTCGCCTACGCGAAGGCGCATCCCGGCGAGCTGAGCTTTGCATCGGCCGGCAGCGGCAGCAACACGCACGTCTTCGGGCAGTGGCTGAACGATCTGGCGGGGCTGGACATGGCGCACATCCCGTACAAGGGCAGCACGCCGGCGCACGTGGACCTGGTGGCAGACCGGGTCGACGTCACCATCGATTCGCTGCCCGCGACCCAGGCCTACATCGCCAGCGGCAAGTTGCGCTTGCTGGCGGCTGCCGGCGAGCAGCGGCTGCCGCAGTATCCCGAGGTGCCGACGCTGGCCGAGGCCGGGGTCTCGGGCTTTTCTGCCGCCTCGTGGGGAGCACTGCTCGCGCCCGCCGGCACGCCGCCCGCCATCGTGGCCCAACTCAACCGCGAGGTGGTGGACATCCTGCGCAGCGAGAAAGTCCGTGAGCGCCTGGAGGGCGCGGGCATGATCGTGGTGGGGAGCACGCCCGACGCGCTGGCTGCCACCCTGGCAGAAGAGGAGACCAAGTTCGGCACCCTCATCCGCGAGATGGGCATTCGCCTGGACTGATGGCCCTGCGGGCGTCGCGTACCGCCGTCAGGCGGCCGCGACGGCCCAATGCGTTGTCACTGTCGACTGGGCAGGCGTCGTGACCGCACCGAGGTCGGTCTGGGCCGCGGTCGGCGTGATGTCGGTGGGGACCGACGGCTCAGGGGCCACCGCTCGCGGCTCCATGATGAGCGAGGCGCGAGAGGCAAGCCGCAAACGCAGGCGAGCGGCGCTCATGTGCGGCTCCACGCGGTAAAAGGACCGGAAGCATCAGGGCGCGCGGTCGACACAGGCGCGCAACGGGTGACCCACGGGGTCCACGTCGGGTAAGTCATGCAGGATTCGTCAGGTGGAGGGCGCGGCAGGCCAGGGATCGGCGTGCGCGACGGCGCGTGGCAGCATGTTCTGTGCCTGCGCTCAACGGCAGGGGCATGGGCTTTGCCTGAAGACAGGGGCATCCCATCTGCAGCCCCCGCGGCTGCACGCGCAAGGAGACCCATGCCATTGACGATTGCCTTCCCGCTTCCCAAGGCCCCGCAACTGGAGAGCGGCTTCGCGTTGCTCGCCGATCCCTACGGCTTTATCCCCAAGCTTCAGCGCCGATGACACAGCGATGTGTTCGAAGCGCGCATCCTGCTCAAGCGCACCTTGTGCGTGTCAGGGCCGGAGGCCGCTCGCATGTTCTACGAATCGTCCGCGCTGACGCGCACGGGCGCTGCCCCTGAGCCGCTACAGGCCACGCTCTTCGGGAAAGGTACCGTGCAAGGGCTCGACGGCGAACGGCATCGGCGGCGCAAAGGCGTGTTCGTGCGTCTGCTCGATGCCGAAGCCGCTGCGGACCTGGCTGGCCGAGTCACGCAGGGTTGGGAGCGAATCGCCCGTCAGCGCAGCGGTCAGGGCGAGGTGGACATCTACACCGCGAGCCATGCCGTCCTCGCGGATGCTGCCTTTGCCTGGGCAGGTATTCCTGTCAACCGGCACGAGATGCCCGTGCGGCGTGCGGATCTCGTGGCCTTGTTCGACGATGCGGTCCGCGGCCCGTGGGCGCACCTGCGTTCGCGTCGCGCCCGGGGACGGGCTGAGCAATGGCTCGCTGCCATCGTTCGGGACGTGAGAGCCGGTAAGCTGGATGTGTCGACGGGTAGCGCCTTGGCGGTCATCGCCGGCTATGAGGAGGGTGGCGAGCTGTTGCGCCCGCGGGTGGCAGCCGCCGAGCTGCTCAATGTCGTGCGTCCGATCGTGGCGGTGGCCGTGTTCATCCAGTTCGCCGTGCACGCACTGTATGCCTGGCCGCAGGTGCGTGAACGCACGCCTTGGCACGATGCCCGGCATCGGCAGGCCTTCTGCGACGAGGTGCGCCGCTTCTATCCCTTCTTTCCGGTACTGGTGGCCAACGCCAAGGAAACGTTCGATTGGCAGGGTGTGCGCGTGCATGCCGGCTCCCGGGTGATGCTTGACCTGCACGGCACCAATCGCGACGCCCGCGCCTGGAACGATGCCGACACCTTTCGTCCGGAGCGCTTTCTCGCTGATCCGGTGCCGACGTATGGCTTGGTGGCGCAAGGTGCGGGCAGTGTGCAAGACCATCATCGCTGCCCCGGGGAGGCGCTTGCCGTGGCACTCATCGATGCCACTCTCGGTCATTTGCGTCCTCGACTCGACTATTCGCAACCGCCGCAGGATCTGTCGCTCGACCGTGGCCGCATCCCGGCCTTGCCTCGCCATCGTTTCCAGCTCGGCTGTTGATTGACGAGGGTCTGCGGGTATGGCCGTTGCTCGACGAGCGTCATCTGTCCCGTAACGGAGGTGCCGCATGGCGACGCATGACAAGAAGGAAGACGAGCGCGATGAGCAGGTCGACATCGCGAACGATGTCCAGAAGGGCATCGAAAGTGCCAACAAAAAGGATGACCATCAGCCTCAGGAAAACGAGAGCAAGCGGGCCACGCGCTTTGATGGCTCGCCGGATCCCGACGCCGACAGTGAGCCGGGCATCTTCAGTCCGCGCGACGACACGCCGTGGAAGCTCGACAAGAAGTCGGGCCCGCGCAATCCCTGATCCTCAACGCCAACCGGAGAACGCATCATGACGGTCAAGACCCTCGAAGACCTTTTCATCCACGAACTCTCGGATGTCTATAGCGCCGAGAAGCAACTCGCCCGCGCATTGCCGCGCATGGCACGGGCCGCCGAGAACCCGGAGCTTGCGGCTGCCTTCACACAGCATCTCGAAGAAACCCGGGGCCAGATCGAGCGCATCGACGCGCTGGTCGATGCGCACGAGCTCCGCTTGAAGCGGATCAAATGCGCGGCCATGGAAGGCCTGGTCGAAGAATCGCGTGAGATGATCGACGAGGTGGAGAAGGGCCCCGTGCGCGATGCCGCGCTCATCGGGGCTGCGCAAAAGGTCGAGCACTACGAAATCGCCAGCTATGGCACGTTGTGCGCCGTGGCCAAGCAGTTGGGCTACACCAAGGGATTGCAGCTGCTCAAGGAAACGCTGGCCGAGGAGAAAGCCACCGACGAGAAGCTGACGGTGCTGGCCGAAGCTGGCGGCGGTAACGCCAAGGCGGCTGACAAGGGTTGAGGCGTGGGCGTCGGGCGCACGCTTCTGGGCTGCACTCCCACGCGGTCAAGGTGTCGCCCTGCCTGACGATGCTGCTCGTTGACGACGCAGAGTGCTCGGGGCCGCGACGCGCGCATATTCGCGCGCCGCGGCATCCCGCACCACGTCGATCAATACTTGGCGCGGCGAGGCTCGTGACCAGATGAGGCCGAAGCGCCGAGGGGCGCAAGGCAGGGGCAGTGGCAACGTCGCCAGCCCCAGCCGCTCGATGACGCCGTTGGTCGACATCGGCAGGATGGCCACGCCCAAGTCCTGGCTTGCCATCGCTGCAATCGATTCGATGGCGTTGAGTTCGAAGCGCTCCTGCACCGGAATCCCGCATCGCTGCAGATAGTCCTCGATCTGTCGGCCGCCCCAGTGTGCCCGGTCATAGCGGAGGAACGGCAAGGTGCGCATGAGCGTGTGTGGGTCCTGGCCAGCATGATGCGCTGCGGCCACCAACACATGAGGCTCCTCGCGCAGCAGCTGCCAGCCGAGACGTTTGGGCAGTGCGTATGGGGCCTCCAGTGCAATGGCAGCATCCAGATCGCCGCGCTCGATGGCGGGATAGAAGTCGCTGGAATGGCCAGGACGCAAATCCACCCGCACGCGTGGGTAGCGCGCGAGCAGCATCTTCAGAATGACAGGCACCACGGAGTTAAGTGCCGTTTGCCCAGCGCCCAGTCGCAGCTCGCCCGTGATGTCGTCGGTCCGTGCCAATTGGCGGATCCGGTCGACGCGCTCCAGGGCCTCGCGCACGGGAGCGAGCAACTGCTCCGCACGATCTGTCAGGTGCACGGTACGGCCTGCCCGGGCGACCAGTGGCACGCCCCAATCGGCTTCGAGCACGCGGATCTGCTGGGCCACGGCGCCATGGGTGAGGCCCAGCCGACGTGCGGCCTCGGCCATCGAACCGTGATCGGCCACGGCGATCAGCGTCCTGAGAAAGTCGGTGTTCATGATAGCGATTCTATCGTTTGATCGTAGCCGCCAGGGGTACCTCGGGTACGACGACGCCGTCACAATCGGCGCTCAGGAAGCCGATGACCATGAAAAGCAAACTGTTCGTTCCCGCCTCGCGCCCCGAGCTCTTCGACAAGGCCTTCGCGAGTGCTGCGGATGCCTTGTCGTTTGACCTGGAAGACGCTGTAGCCGCCTCGCGCAAGGGCGCCGCCCGGGAGGCGCTGCGCGCTTGGCTGGCACAGCTTGCGCCTCCATATGAGAAAAAGATTATCGTCCGCGTGAACGCACCCGACACCGACGACTTTGCCGACGATCTGACGAGGCTCGCGGGCCTGCCGGTGCACCTCGTCAATGTCCCCAAGCTGGAGACGGCAGCGCAGGTACAGTCGACAGTCGCGGCGCTGGACGCCGCCGGCATTGCCGCAGATCTCCTCATCACCATCGAGACGCCAGGTGCCCTTGCCCAGGCCACCGGCATCGCCAAGGCGCATGCGAGGGTGCAAGGGCTGCAACTCGGCCTGGCAGATCTCTTCGAGCCACTCGGCATCGATCGCCATGATCCGGCCACGTTGCGGCAGGTGATGCTGACGCTGCGATTGGCCGCAGGCGAGGCCGGCAAGTACGTGCTCGACGCCGCCTATGCGAACGTGGGCGATCCCGACGGCTTTCGCGCTGAAGCCATGCTGTCACGACGCCTGGGGTATCTCGGCAAGTCCTGCATCCACCCCAGTCAGATCGCGCTGGCCAACTCGGTCTACGGCTTCTCGCCTGAAGAGATCGCCCACGCCCGTCGTCTGGTGGACGAAAGCGAACGACAGCCCGACACCGGTGCCTTCCTGCTCGACGGCAAGATGATCGACGCGCCTTTCGTGCGCCGGGCGCGCGACATCCTGCTCGCAGCAGGACAATGAACGACAGGTCCCTCATGCACATTCCTTCTGCCGATTCTCTGCCGCTCGATGGCGTTCGCATCCTCGATCTCAGTGCCTACATTGCGGGGCCTTACGGCTGTGCGTTGCTGGCCGACATGGGCGCCACGGTCACCAAGGTCGAACCGCCCGAGGGCGACAACCTGCGCAAATATCCGTCGACACTGCCCAAGGAAAGCCGCGCTTTCCTGGGTGTCAATCGTGGAAAGCGTGGTCTGTGCCTGGATCTGAAAGCGCCGGGCGGTCGCGAGGTGATCCACCGGCTGGCCGCCCAGGCGGACGTCCTGGTGCACAACTTCCGTCCTGGCGTGCCGGAACGGCTGGGTATCGACGCAGCTACGCTGCATGCGCTCAATCCACGCCTGATCATCTGTGCCATGACGGGTTACGGGGATGCCGGGCCGATGGCACGCCACGCGGGTTACGACCAGGTCCTGCAATCCATGACGGGCATGTGCGCGTCGCAGGCCAAGGGCGATGGTGAGCCAGAGATCCTGTATGGATCGGTGGTGGATTACTACGGCGCCTCGCTCATCGCGAGCAGCATCGGTGCCGCGCTCTACCAGCGCGAGCGCACAGGCCACGGCCAAGTCATCAAGCTGTCGCTGCTGGGGAGCGCACTCGCCATGCAGTCCGCACGGCTGGTGTGGGCCGACGACGAGCCCCGCCACATCGAGCGCGACATGCGATCGGGGGGCGTGACGGGCATTCATCCCACGGCAGAGGGTTACTTGTACTTGTCGGCCAATACGCCGAGGTTCTGGCAGTCGCTGTGCGAACACACGGGGCTCGATGATCTGGCGACCGATACCGCCTACGATTCTGTGAAAAAGCGCGCGCAACACGCGGACGTGCTCGTGGCCCGTCTGCGTGAAGCGCTGGCGCGCGCGCCAGCGGCCGCGTGGGCAGAGCGCTTTGGCCAGAGCGTGCCGTGTTCCGTCGTCAACCGCATCGGCGACATGTTCGATCATCCTCAGGTGCAGGCCATGGATTACGTGGGCGATCTTCAGACCCGCACCGTGCGCTATCGCGGCCTGACCCGTTGGGCGGACTTCGGCGGGGTGACGCCGGATGCACCTGCCGGTGCGCCGGCACTGGGCGAGCACGGCGATGCCATCCTGGCCGAGGCCGGCTTTTCCGCCGATGACATTCAGGCCTTGCGCGCCAACGCCGCCGTGCATTGAAGCCGGTCGCCCTCGATGGCACCGTGAACGAGATGGCGCTCGCCGCCACCAGGAGACTCGCATGACCACATCACCGCGCTGGGCCCGCCGCCCCGAAGGATCGAACTGGGGCGACTTCGGTCCCGACGATCAGCTGGGCACCCTGAACCACCTGCAGCCGGCGCAGCGCCTCGCTGCACTGGCCGAGATCCGAGAAGGCGTGTGCTTCAGCCTTAGCCTGCCGCTGGACGTGCCGCGCGCACCGGTGCTCAATCCGCGCCGGCGCGGGCCGGTGATCCAGCCCGCGGAGAAGAATGACTTGCCGGTCTACCGGTATCCGCTGGAACGCGACGTGCCGGGCGCGACGGACGTGGTGAGCGACGACCGCGTCGCGCTCTCGCCGCAGTATTCGACCCAGTGGGATGCCCTGGCGCACGTGGGGTCGCTCTACGACGCGCACGGCTCGGGCGAGCGTCAGCCAACGGGCTACAACGGCTTTGCCGTGTCGGACGCGCGCGAGAGCCCATTTCGCGGCACGCGCGAGCTGTCCATCACGCCCATGGCCACCCATGGCATTCAGGGGCGCGGCGTGATGGTGGATCTGCGCGCCCACTTCGGCGACGGCTTTCGCCGCGTCTCGCACGCCGAGCTCATGGCGGTGATGGCGCAGGACGGCGTGGAGGTGCGCCCGGGCGACGTGCTGTGCCTGCACACGGGCCTGGCCGATCTCGCGCTGCACCTGCCGGATGCCGAGCTCGAGCAATTGCGCTCGTCCTGCTGCGTGCTGGATGGTCGGGATCCTGCGCTGCTCGCGTGGATCACGGCATCGCGCATCGCAGCCATCGCAGCCGACAACCATGCCGTGGAGCAGCGCAATCACGCGCTCGAACATGGCCCGGGGCCACTGCTCCCGCTGCACGAACACTGCCTCTTCAAGCTGGGCCTGCCGCTGGGCGAGCTCTGGCATCTGACCCCGCTCGCGACCTGGTTGCGCGCACGCGGACGACACGCGTTTTTCCTGACGGCTGCGCCGATGTACCTGCCGGGCCTCGTCGGCGCGCCCGTGAACCCCCTGGCCACCGTCTGAGACGGCGCCTATTCCAACGATAACGACCGAGGAGTTCTGTCAATGTCCCGTTTCGCCTTTCACAGCCTGGCGATCGCCACCGCCGTGTCCTTTCCGCTGACTGCCCTGGCGGCCTACCCGGATCAGACCATCACGATGGTCGTGCCGTACTCTGCCGGCGGCGGGGCGGACAATGCGGCCCGCATCATTGCGCAAGGCTTGTCCGAGCGCAGTGGCCAGACGGTGGTGGTCGAGAACAAGGGCGGCGCGAGCGGCTCCATCGGCACGGCCTACGTCGCCCGCGCCAAGGCCGATGGCTACACCGTGCTCTACGAAGCCTCGGCATTCGCGATCAACCCAGCCGTGCGCCAGTTGCCTTACGACATCGACAAGGACTTCGTGCCGGTCTCGCAAGCGATCACCGTGCCGAACATTCTCGTGGTGTCGACCCAGTCGAAGTTCGAGGACATCGGTTCGCTGCTGACCCAGGCCAAGGAAAAGGCCGGGGCCTACACCTTTGCGTCCTATGGCCCGGGCAGCCTGGCGCATCTGGCGGGCGAATTGCTGAACCGCAGTGCCGGCATCGAGATGGTCCACATCCCCTACAAGGGCGGCGCGCCCGCGCTGGTGGATGTCATGTCCGGCCAGGTCGACACGTATTTCGCCAATGCTGCCTCGAGCCTGAATTACGTGAAGGGCGGCAAGCTGCGCGCCATCGCTGTGTCCTCGGCCAAACGCATGCCTGAGCTGCCTGAGGTGCCGACGATTGCCGAATCCGGCATCGCAGGCTTCGACGTCAATGAGTGGAATGGTGTCTTCCTGCCGTCCGGGACGCCGCCGGACGTGGTGGCCAAGCTCGAATCCCTGCTCCAGGAGGTGGTGGCCGATCCGGCCGTGCAGCAACGCCTGCGCAACCTGGGTCTGACGCCGGTGGGTAGCAGCAGCGCGGATTTCACGGCTTTCGTGAAGGCCGAGACCGAGCGCTGGCAGGAAGTCGTCAAGGCCAACGACATCCAGGTCAACTAATGCCTTGAATGGCGGGGGCCCGACGCGGCCCGACGCCAGTCCCAGGGCAGACGTCCGCCTCAGGACGCTGCCGTGGGCGTCGTCTCACGCGTCGTCTTGCTGCTCGTGGCGTCGGTGATCCGCGTCACGAGCACCTGATCGATGCGATAGCTGTCGACGTCCATCACCTCGAACTTGTAGCCGCCCCAGGTGACGGAATCCGTGCGGCGCGGCACGCGGCGCAGCATTACCATCAGAAAGCCTGCCAGCGTCTCGTACTCGTCTTCGTGGAGCAGATCGTCGATCTCCAGCACGCGCTGCACGTCCTGGATGGCGGCGTTGCCGTCGATCAGCCAGGAGTTCTCGTCGCGGCGCACGATGGTGTCGTCGTCCCAATCCGGCATCATGCCGCCCATCACGGTGCTCATTACGTCGTTCAGGGTGATGATGCCCACCACCAGGCTGTACTCATTCACGACGATCGCGAAGTCCTGCCCGATCTGGCGGAACTGGTCCAGCACCTCGGCCAGCGTCAGGCGATCCGGCAGCACGAGCGCCTTGCGGATGAGGTCGCCCTCGCGCAGGCGGATCGGCTTGCCGTTGAGCACGCTCTGAAAGAGGTCCCGTGCCTCGACATAGCCCACCACATGATCGATGTCCTTGTCGCACACGGGGTAGGCAGCGTAGGGCTCCTTGGCAATGCGGGCGCGGATGACGTCGTCAGGGTCGTCGATCAGGAAGTAGGCGATGTGCTCGCGTGCTGTCATCGAGCTGGGCACGGTCCTCGTATCCAGCTCGAAGACGTTCTCGATGACTTGCTGCTCGCGCCGCTCCAGCGCGCCAGACAGGGCACCGGCTTCGGTGAGCGCGAGGATGTCGTCCGAGGTAATGCTCTCGTCGCGTTTTTGCGGCAGCTTGAGCAGCGCCATGAGCCCGTCGGTGAGTTTGGCGTAGAGCCAGACCATGGGCTTGAGCACCATCATGAGAAACAGCATGGGGGCGATGATGCGCACGGCGGCCTTTTCGGGGACAGCCATGCTCACGCGCTTGGGCACGAGGTCCGAACCCAGGATGAACAGGCTCGTCACCAGGAGGAACGCTGTCAGAAAGCCCAGCGTGCCGGCCGCATCCGGCCCCACCCACAGGGCAAAGAGCGGCGTGAAATACGGGCTCAGCATGCCTTCGCCCACCACGCCGCCCAGCACGCCAATCGCGTTCACGCCGATCTGGATCACCGTGAAGTAGTGTCCCGGCTGCTCCTGCACCCGCATCACGCGTTCTGCCCGAGGATCGCCTTGTTCGGCCATCTGGCGAAGCCGCAGGCGGCGTGAGGCCGCCATGGCAATCTCGGCAAACGAGAAGAAGGCGCCGGCAGCAACCAGCAGGGCGAGCAGGAACAGGCTTTGGGTCAGCGTCATGAGCGGCACGGTCAGGCTACGCATCGGTCGCCTGAGGCAGCACCAATGGGCTCCGTGACTTGAGGAAACGAGGCTTCATTCTAGAGTAGCCTCGTGACCGTCGGTGCCGACACACCCTAAATCATGGCAAAGCCGCCGCTCACCCCCAGGCTCTGCCCTGTCACGTAGGCCGCGCGGTCTGACGCCAGATACAGCACGGCCCCGGCGACATCCTCGGGCCGGGACAGGCGTTCCAGCCCGCGGGCGATCGGATAGGCGCGCAGCATCTTCTTCAAGCGCTCGTCGTTGGCGGGTGTCGCGTCCGGGTGCAGCGCGCCGTTGGCGATCCCTTCATGGGACACCGCACCGAGGGCGATCACGTTGACGTTGATGCGGTCTCGACCGTGCTCCCGGGCGATCGCTTTGGAGAACCCGAGAATGGCGGCCTTTGCGCCGGAATACACCGCCAGGCCGGCCTCGCCGATGCGGCCCGCCTCGGACATGATGCTCACGATCTTGCCAGCGCCGGCGGCCTGCATGCCTGGCAGTACCAGCCGGCAGCAGTACATCACCCCATAGACGTTCAGGTCCACCACCTTGCGCCAGTCCGCCAGAGGCATGTCCAGGAAGGCGGGAGGGATGCCGCCCTTGGCTCGACGCTCGGGGGTGACCCCGGCGTTGTTGACCAGGATGTCCACATGGCTGAGGCCAGCGGCCTGAAGCGCCTGGGAGAAGGCCGACGACAGGGCGTCGTAGTCGGTGATGTCGCACACCATCGGTACGGCCTGCCCGCCCAGCGCCCGTATCTCGTTGACGACGCGCTCGGCACGTTCGGCGAAGAGGTCATTGACCAGGACGGTCACGCCCTCGGCGGCAAACTCCAGGCACAGCCGACGGCCCACGCCTTGTCCGCCGCCGGTGATCATCGCGGCCTTGCCTTGCAGGTTCAATTCCATGGTCTTGTCTTCCTTGGGGGTAGGGGGCGGCTCAGCGGCCGTGAAAGCGGGGGGCTCGCTTCTCGATGAAGGCACGCATGCCTTCCTTGCGGTCCTCGCTGTCGATGAGCATCGCCGCAGCGAAGCGCTCGTACTGCAGGGCGGAATGAATGTCGACCTCTTCGCCCAAATCGATCGCCTGCTTGGCAAAGCGGATGGCCAACGGCGGCTGCGCCGCAATGGCGTGAGCCAGGCGCAGTGCCGACGGCAACAGGGCGTCGGCGGCTACCACCTGGTTGACGAGGCCCAGGGTCAGCGCGGCCTGCGCGTCGATCAGCGCCGAGGTGAAGACCAGCTCCTTGGCCTTGGCGGCGCCGACCACGCGGGTCAGGCGCTGTGTGCCGCCGGCCGCCGGAATCACGCCCAGCTTGACCTCCGGCAGACCCAGACGGGCATGCTCGGCGGCGATGCGGATGTCTGCGCACAGCGCCAGTTCGAGGCCTCCGCCCAGTGCGACGCCGTTCAGGGCGGCGATCACGGGCTTTTCAAAGGTGGCGATGTTGGTGAACAGGTCATGCGTGCGCTGCTGGTTCACGAAGTAATCCGCGGGCGCGGGGCTGTTGCCGGCGCGCTCCTTGATGTCCGCGCCAGCGCAGAAGGCGCGCTCGCCCGCGCCAGTGATCACCACGCAGCGCACGGCGGTGTCCTCGCGCGCCCATTCGAAGAATGCGCACGCCAAGTCAGGCTTCATGCTGGCGCCCAGCGTGTTCATCCGGTCCGGGCGATTCAGGGTGATGACGGCGACGTCGTCGTCCACCTTGTAGCCCACCGTCTCAAGCGTTTTCATGGCGTCTCCAGGCGGCTCATGCCGCGTCGTTCCAGCCGGCCAGCACATGGGCGAATGCCACCGAGCCCAGGCCGATCATGTGAGCAAGGCCGAGACGCGCGCCGGCATGTTGTCGGCCGGTGGCTTCACCCCGGATCTGTCGGGTGATCTCGGCCACCTGTCCGATGCCGGTCGGGCCGATCGGGTGCCCCATGCCGAGCAGGCCGCCCGAGGCGTTGACCGCGCACTGTCCGCCGATACGCGAGGCCCCGTCGGCCAGATAGGCCGCGCCTTCTCCCGGGCCGCACAGGCCCATGGCCTCGGTGTAGATCAACTCCTCGATCGAGAACGCCTCGTGCAGCTCAACCAGATCCAGTGTGCTGGCGCTCACCCCGGCCTGGGCGAGGGCCTGTTCGGTGGACACGCGTACCAGAGCGTGGGCTGCGGACTCCGTGTCGGAGCCGAGCGTCTCGCTGGTGGCCACTGAGGCCAGTATGCGAACAGCGCGCGACTTGGCGTAGCCGATCTTGTCCAATGCTGCAGCCGAGGCCACCAGCACGGCGGCGGCACCTTCGCCGCGTGGGCAGCACTGTTGCACCGTCAGGTCTCCTACGACGGCCGGCGAGGACAGCACCTGCTCTAGCGTGCGTGGCTTGCGGAACTGGGCGTAGGGGTTCAGGGCGGCGTTGCCGTGGTTCTTGACCGCCACGCGAGCCATCGCCTCGACCGACAGCCCATGGCGGGCCAGGTAGTCTCGCGCCATCAACGCAAACTTCACGGCTGGAATATTGGCGGTGGGCGAGAGCCGGTCCAGACCGTCCTTGTCGGCGGCACGGCGCGAATCGCCTGGCTTGTCCACACCCAATGCCAGGGCGATGTCCGTCTCGCCACTGGCCACGGCCAGGCAGGCCTCACGAAATGCGGCGCATCCTGACGCCGAGGCGCTTTCGACTTGAGTGACGGCAAGGCCGGTCGACCCCAGGTGACGCAACATGACACGCCCGGTCGCCATGCCGATGGCCGAGGTGCCAACATAGGCTGCCTGGACGTCGGGCCAGGCGACGCCGGCGTCGGCCAGGGCTTCACGCACGGCGGTCAACCCCATCGGCACGTAGGGCGTGTCGCTCGCGAACTGATAACGGTGCATGCCGATGCCGATGACGTAGACCGGCGCCTGCTGCAACAGGCGGCCGGCACTCGCGGCAGGGGCCACCGTGGCGTTCGAGCAGGGTGTCGTCTGGCTCATGCTGCGTCCTCCAAAGGGGCGAATCGGCACGTGAAGCGCCCGTCGGGCATGATGGCCGGCACCGCGCGTACCGGCATGCCGGGTGCCAGGTCGCCCTCGTGCCGAACGTCCAGGACGGCCTCCTCCAGGACGCCGCCGGCCAGTTCGAGCTCGGCCACGACATAGGGCGCGGCCAAGGCGGGCGTGAGCGCTTGGTGAACAGTGACCATCTGGCGAACGCGCGCCCGCCCGGCCAGCCGTTGTGTGTGGCCCGCTTCGGCGGCGGCTCCACAGCAACGGCAGCCATACGCGCTGGAGGGGAAGGTCAGTGCCCCGCATGCGCCGCAGGCCAGATACAGCAGGTCGAGCGTGCCGTCCTCGGCCAGCGCATACAGGGCCGGGTGCACCGGCTCACCAGGGTGATTCATGGGTATCTCCAGATCGTGCGCTGCGGCGCGCCCGGCCGCAGCTGCGGTTCAGTCCAACTGCAGGTTTGCCTTCTCGACCACGCCCTTCCAGCGCGCCATCTCCTCGCGTACGAAGTCGCTGAACTTGTCCTGCGACAGGCCGATCAGCGGTTCGCTGCCGAACTCGCGCGCGTACGTCCTGACCGTCTCGGAGGCCAGGGCCTTGTCCATGGATTGCGCCAGGCGCGCGATGACCGGTTCGGGCGTGCCAGCGGGCACGAAGATGCCGGCCCAACTCGTCGTCTGTGCCTCCGGAAATCCGGCCTCGGCGATCGTCGGCGTATCCGGCAGGGCTGCCACGCGCTCTTTGCCCGTCACGGCCAGCGGCCGGATGGCGCCTGCCTGCAGATGGGGGGTGGAACTGACCATGTAGTCGAACAGCAGGTCGATAGCGCCCCCGCGCAGGTCGTTGAGTGCGGGACCACTGCCCTTATAGGGCACGTGCGTGAACTTGATCCCCGCGGCATTCTGGAACAGCTCACCGGCCAGATGACTGCCGGTGCCGATGCCAGCAGATCCCATGTTGACCTTACCGGGATTGGCCTTGGCGAACGCGACCAGCTCCTCGATGGTCTTGAAGCGGTTGTTCGCGCCTGTGACCAGGATGGTGGGTGAGGCCAGCATGCCGTGAACGGGGATGAAGTCCTCCATGGGCTTGTATGTCACGTTCTTGTAGAGCCAGGGGCTCGTGGCCAACGTGCCCTGGGTGCCGTAGAGCAGCGTATAGCCGTCGGGCGTGGCGCGCTTGAACTGCTCGGTGCCCAGTTGTCCGCCGGCGCCGGGGCGGTTGTCCACAACCACGGGTTGGCCAAGGTCGTCAGCCATGAGTTTGCCGATCATGCGCGAGGTGTGGTCGGTGACCCCGCCAGGTGTATAGGGCACGACCCACGTGATCGGTCGTGACGGGAATGTGTCAGCCCAGCTGCTGGTCGATATCACCAGCGACAGCGTGGCAACACCTGTACGAAAGCTTCCTTTCATCTCGTCTCCTCCGGGGTTGTCCAACGTCAGGTCGACGTCGAATCTTCTTATGTTGAGTCGCGGTATTCCGTGATAGAGTTCAGTATATCGTGAAGTGTAGGGTTCATATCAACTCATTTCTTCTTAGGTGTAATCCCTGTGCATCCTGGTTTTGGCACAATTCAGGGGTGAAGACATCACGAAATACCGGAGAAGAAATTGGCAGCAAACGTTCCAGCCGTCGCCAGAGCCATGGCCATTTTTGAAGTGTTCGCTCGCGAGCAGCGCGAGCTGTCGAACTCGGAGCTGGCCCGATTCATCGGGATTGCCGACAGCAGCTGCGCGGATCTGTTGCACACGCTCTATCAGGCGGGCTATGTCACGCGCACTGCGAGGACCAAGCGTTTCTATCCCACCAGCCGTCTGTTCAGTGCGGCTCAATCGATCGCCGAGAATGACCCAACATTGCAGATCAGTCGCGAAGCGATCGAGCTCCTGGCAAGCAAGACTGGCGAGACTGCGTTGTGCGGGCGGCTGGAGAGCGGCTTCGTGCGCGTGATCGGTTTTCAGGAAGGCAAGTATCAATTGCGCTATGTCATGAAGGTGGGCGAGAAGATGGCCTTGCATGGATCGGCGCTGGGCAAGGCGCTGCTCGCGCAGACCTCGCCGGAGGAGGCCGCGCGGCACCTGCGCGTCAAGCCCTTGCGCAAGCTCACACCACATTCCATGACGGACCCAGCCCAGGTCGAGGCTGCCGTCGACCAGGTGCGTGCTCAGGGCTGGGCAGAGGCGCGCAGCGAGGGCGTCTTGGGCGTGGGCGCGCTGGCCGTGGGCGGGCTGGTGGGAGGCGAGCCACTGGCCATCTCGTTGACCGGCCCGCAAGACCGTATCGATGAACATCGGGATCTGTACCTGCAGGTCCTGCTCGAAGTGCGCGCTGCCGCATTCAGCCAGCCCGATTCGCCGGTGCGCGCAACGGCGCGAAAGAGCCCGCGCAGCGCACCCGGCCCTTGACGGGCTTCATGACAACAGAGGAGACACCATGACGATCCCGCTGGAGACCGAGCACGCCATCGTGCGTGACAGCATCCGCCGCTACATGCAGGCCAAGGTCGTGCCGCACATCGTGCGGCACGAAGCCGAGCACAGCTTTCCTTTCGAGGTGCTGCCGGCGCTGCGCGAGTTTGGCTATATCGGCGGCATGCTGCCCGAGGCCGATGGCGGGATGGACCTGGACTACCTCACCTGGGCCATGCTGATGGAGGAAGCGGGCTATACGTGGATGTCCCTGCGCACACTGCTCAACATCACCAATGGCGCGATCCGGCGACTGCATGCGCTGGGCACGGACGATCAGAAGGCGCGCTTTCTGCAGCCTTTGCTGCGCAGCGAACGTAGCGCCTGCATGGGCATTACCGAGCCGAACACGGGCTCGAACGTGGCCGGCATCCAGATGCGCGCGGATCTGCGCGGTGACCATTATGTGCTCAATGGGCGCAAGCTCTGGATCACCAATGGCGCATGGGCAGATTTCGCCATTGTCGTGGCGCGCACCTTCAGCCCGGATTGCGATGGACAGCTCTCGCTCTTCATTGTCGAGCGCGAGGCCAGCCCCTATGAAGTGCGTCGACTCGACACCATGGTGCTGCGCTGCACCGGCACGGCCGAGCTGTCGTTCGCAGACGTGAAGATCCCCCGCGAGAACCTGCTGGGCGCAGAAGGACAGGCTTTCAGCAAGGTGCTCTCTGGCCTGGATGGCGCGCGCCTGAATATCGCCATGGGTGCGGTCGGAGCAGCCCAGCATGCGCTGGACCTGTCGGTTGAATACGCGAAGACGCGCACGCAGTTCGGTCGGCCGATCGGCAGCTTTCAGCTCATCCAGAAACATATCGTGGACATGACCGTACGCGTGGAGGCCGCGCGCGCCTTGGGCATGCGGGCTGCCCACGCGCTGCAGCGCGGTGGCCATGCCCGCATGGAATGCTCCATCGCCAAGCTCTACGCAACCGAGACCGCGCATGAGGTGGCCAACATGGCCCTGCAGGTGCATGGCGGCCTGGGCTATTCCACGGACTATCCGATCGAGCGCATCTTTCGCGATACGCGGGGCGGGATGATTCCGGAAGGCACGACCGAGATCCAGACGTTGATCGTCGGGCGCGAAATCCTGGGTATGTCGGCCATCGTCTAACGGAGAGCGCCATGATCGAATCGCAAGCAAGTTCGCTGACGTCGCTGTTCAACCCGCGCAGTGTGGCGCTCATCGGTGCCTCGGACAATCCGGCGAGCATCGGCGGGCGCACCCTGGCCAATCTGTTGGACCATTCGGCTTACCGGGGTGAGGTGTACCTCGTCAACGCTCGTCGCGAGCGCATTGGCGATCGTCCGTGCTATCGCAGCGTGGACGAGCTGCCTGCCGTGCCCGAGATGGTGATCGTTGCCGTACCTGCGGATACAGCCGTGCCGGCCCTGGAGGCGTGCGGCCGCCTGGGCGTGCGCTACGCGATCGTCTTCACGTCCGGCTTTGGCGAGGGCGGCGGCGAGGGCCAGGAGTACGCCGAGCGCCTGCGCCGGGTCGTGGCCGACACCGGCATGCGCATCTATGGGCCCAATTGCCCGGGGCTGTGCAATGTCAACGAACGCATCGGCTTCACGTTCTCGCCCTCGTTCCGGCACGACCTTCGTGCCGGTCCGATCGGTCTGATCACCCAGGGCGGCGGCCTGGGACGCAACGTGATGCAGACGATGGACCGCGGCGTGGGAATCGGCCTGTGGGCATCCACGGGCAATGAACTGGATCTGCAGGTGGCAGACTTCATCGAGGCCATGGCCGATACATCGGGCATCGAGGTCATCGCTATTCTCCTGGAGGGTATCAACGACGGGCCACGCTTCGTACGTGCCGTGCAGCGCGCCACGCGGCGTGGCAAGCCCATCGTTGCCTTCAAGGTGGGGCGTTCGGAGTACGGTAGCAAGGCCGCCCAATCGCATACGGCGTCCATCACGGGATCTGCCGAGGTCAACAGCGCGGTGTTCCGTCAGCTGGGTGTCATTGAAGTCGATGACATCGACGAGCTGGCCGACACGGCGTGGCTCCTGGCCCGTGCGCATCCGGCGCCCAATCCGCCGGATGCGCCCGAGCCGGGCCTGGCCGTGTACTGCTCGTCGGGCGGCACGACCGCCATGACGGCCGATGCCATCGGGCTGGCCGGGCTCACGCTGGTGCCGTTTGCAGAAAGCACGACGGTCACTCTGCGGGGCTTGCTGCCCAGTTATGCCTCCATCGTCAATCCGATCGACACGACGACCGCCGTGCTGGCTGACGACAGCCTCATCGAGAAGACGATGCTAGCGGTCTGCCGCGATCCGGGGGTGGCGATGGTCATCCTGCCCATGGCGCTGGACTATGGCGAGGTCACGGCCACCATCGCGCGCCGGGTCGCCGCCGCCCAGACGCAGAGCCCCGTGCCGATCGTGCCGATCTGGATGAGCGAGCGCACTGGAGAAGGCTACGGCATCCTGCGAGACGCCGGCATGGCGCCCATGCGCAGCGTGAGCAAGGCCGTCAAGGCCTTGCGGCGATGGGTTGACCACGGCCGCTGGCTGGCAAGCCATGATCCTGAGTTCCATCCGGCCGTGCTCCACGCCGGCGACACCCCGCAGTCACCCGCGCGCGCCATGACTGAGTCGAAGGCCAAGACGTGGCTGCGCGAGGCAGGCATGGCGTTGCCGCAGAGCCACGCGGTGAGTTCACGCGACGCGGCCATGGCGGTGGCCCAGACTCACGGGATCGCCTTGGCGGCCAAAGTGCTCAGTGCAGACATCCAGCACAAATCCGACGTCGGTGGGGTGCGGCTGGGCCTGGCGGGAGCCGAGGCCGTGGGACGGGCTTGGGACGAGATTCATGCCAGTGTGCGCCAAGCCATGCCGCAGGCCCGCATCGAAGGTCTGTTGCTCGAGCCCATGGCGCCCGTCGGCGGCCTTGAGCTTCTGGTGGGCATCTCCCGCGATCCCGTGCTTGGTCCCATGATGACCGTGGGCCTGGGCGGGATCTACGTTGAGATCTTCCGCGATGTGGCCCGCCGCATGCTGCCGGTCAGTGTGGACGAGGCCGAGCGCATGCTGCGCGAGCTGCGCTGTTATCCGCTGCTCGCGGGCGCCCGGGGCCAGCCTCCCCGCGACGAGGCTGCTCTGGCCAGGCTGTTGGCCCAAGTGTCGGACATCGTGTTGGCCCAGGGCGCGCGCGTGGCCGAGATCGACCTCAACCCGGTGTGGGTAGGCCGTGTCGGGGAGGGCGCTTACCCCCTGGATGCAGTGATCGTCGCGCATGATGTGGCGTCTGTGTCATGACGAACGACGATGGCATCTTGCCGGCGACGCGGGTCACGCAGGCCTTTGGCATCCGCTATCCCATTCTGGCGGGCGGCATGATGTGGCTGTCGGATCCGGCGTTCGTAGCAGCGATGGGACGGGCTGGAGGCCTGGGGTTCCTGACCGCGCGCTCGTTTGCGCACGCGCAGGCGTTTGCCGAGGGTGTATCGCTCGCGCGCCGCCTGGCCGGTGACGCGCCCATTGGCGTGAACTTCACGTTGTCCCGGCACAGCGACAACCAGGGCACGGGCGCCATGCTGGAGCTGGCGTTGGCCCAAGGAATCACGGCCTTCGAGACGGCAGGGACGCTGCCGCCGCAGGCCTTGATCGACCGGATCCACGAGGCGGGCGGCATCCTGCTGCACAAGTGCGCGGCGCTGCGCCATGCGCGGGCCGCTCAGGCCGCGGGTGTGGACATGGTCGGTCTGGTCGGCATGGAGGAGGGCGGGCATCCCGGCCCGGGAGAGCTGCCCACGAGCCTGCTCGGCGCGTTGGCGGCGCGCGAGCTGGATATCCCTCTGGTGGTCGGCGGGGGCATCGGCTGTGGCGAGCAGATCGTGGCCGCGCTTGCGTTGGGCGCTGATGCTGTCGTCATGGGCACGCGCTTTCTGGCGTGCGACGAGATATGGGCCCATCCAGCCTACAAAGCCGCGCTGGTCGCTGCCGACGAGAACGCAACCGTGCGCGTGTTCGGCTCGCTCGGTCGCACCTGGCGCGTCCTGCGCAACCGGACGGCCGAACAGGTGGCAGACCTGGAGGCGGCCGGCGAGCGGGACTATGCCGCCTACTCGGCCCTGGTGTCGGGTACGTTGACGCGGCAGGCGTGCTACACCGAAGGTGACGTGCAGCAGGGGTTGCTCTCCTGCGGTCCGGCAGTCGGATTCATCGACCGTGGCGAATCGCTCGCGCAGACCGTCCAGACGCTGGTGCATGAGGCCCGACGCGCGCTCGCACGCGTGCGCTAGGCGTCTGCACGCCACGCAAACGGCCGCGACGGGCTTGATTTCGACAGGGAGCGACAAGGCGCCGACCGGCCCGCGATAATGTGGCCCCCGGATTGCAGATCCCGTCATGCGTTTGCCGCAGTCTCCTCGCGCGATGCCCTTGCCCGCTGTGTCCCTTCCCACCGCGGGCTGGGCACTGATGGTCATGCTGGGTGTGGGCTATGCCTTGGCGCTGGCCCACGGCAGGCTTTCGCTGGCCAGCCTTCCGGTATTTGCCGGGCTCCTCCTGGCCGGTATCTGCGTGCGTCGGGGCTCCCGGGCCTGGCAGCTGGCAGGCCACGCCGCGTTTGTCTGCCTGGCTCTGGGTCTCGGCCTGCACGGGTTGTCGGGCTTTCACAACGGGATGGTGTCGCTGCCACCTGCCAGCCAATGGCACGCGCTGGGCAGCTTTTACCTGAACCTGGACAAGCCGCTGATCGGCGTGTGGCTGCTGCTCGCTTGCCCCTGGGTGGTGCCGCGGCACAGCGCCGGGCAAGTCCTCGGCATCACCCTGCTCGCCACCCCAGTCACGCTCCTGGTGTGCCTGCTGGCAGCCCTCGCGTCCGGCCTCGTCGTCTGGCTGCCAGGCTGGTCACCGGGCGGCTGGCTGTGGGCCGCGAACAACCTGCTGCTGGTCTGCGTCACCGAGGAACTGTTGTTTCGCGGTTACCTGCAGGGCGCGCTGGTGCGGCGCTGGCCGACCCACCCTGTGCTGACCACGCTCGGCGCCGCGGCGCTCTTCGGGCTGGCCCATGCACCCGGCGGGGCTGGGTGGGCCGTGACGGCCGGCCTGGCAGGGATTGGCTATGGCTGGGCGTACCACCGTGGCGGGCTGCTGGCCGCGGTGGCCGTGCACTTTGCCGTCAACCTGGTGTACTTCGGCGGGTTCGTCGCGGCGGGTACGCGATAGGGCCCGGGCGCCCGAGCCTGCCGGCGCCGAGGCGGGCGCGGGTTATTGCCCCTCGCGGGCGTACACGAACTTGGGCATGTGCCAGTTGAAGCGCAAGGCGAGCAGCCGCATGGTGAGGCCGGCCGCCATCGCGGTGAAAAGGGCGACTTCGTGGTGCCAGTCCAAGGCGAGCGCCGCCACGTACAAGCCGCCCGTGACCACCGACACACTGGCATAGAGTTCGCTGCGAAAGAGCAGCGGGACGCGGTTGCACAGGATGTCGCGCAACACGCCGCCCACGCAGCCCGTGATCATTCCCGCCACGATCACCACGGTGGGCGACAGGCCCATCTCGCGCGCGACGTTGCAGCCAATCACCGTGAAGACCACCAGTCCGATCGCGTCCAGAACGAGGAAGATCCAGCGCAACCGGTGCATGAAGCGCGCGACGGCGATCGTGCCGAGCGCGGCCGCCACAGTCAGAAGCAGATACTCCGGATGCGCCACCCACACCAACGGGTAATGGCCGAGCAGAACATCGCGCATCGAGCCGCCGCCCAGGGCGGTGATGGCGCCCAGCAGGCACACGCCGATCCAATCCATGCTGCGCCGCCCGGCCGCCAGCGCCGCGGTCATGGATTCCGCGGTGATGGCGATGATGTAGAGGATGTGCAGGACGAGGACGCTCATGGGGCGCCATTGTATCGGCGAGCCCGCTCGGGCCCATAATTTGCCTCCGGTCGGACGTCGCCAGGAGACTCCCATGCTTATCGCCACCCTGCGGTTCCCCACCACGGCTACCGTGCCCAATCACCCGCGGTGGCCTGTCATCCTGTACAAGAACGCCGTGCCGGCCGATGCGCATGCCGCGCGCACGTTCGAGGAACGTTTCGCCGCTCACGGCTGGCAGGGCGGCTGGCGGGGCGAGGTGTACGACTACGTGCACTATCACGTCGATGCCCACGAGGTGTTGGGCGTGGCCAGCGGCAGCGCCACCCTGCGCCTGGGCGGCGACGCGGGCGAGCCGGTGCGCGTCACTGCCGGTGACTGTGTCCTGCTCCCTGCGGGTACCGGGCACCAGTGCCTGGATGCGTCGCCGGATTTCGAAGTGGTGGCGGCCTACCCGCCCGGGCAAACGCCGGATCTGCAGACGCAGGCGGCCACGGATGAGCAACGTCGGGCCATTGCCGCGCTGCCCGCGCCGCCGACGGATCCGCTGGAGGGGCCGGGCGGGGCGGTTGGCGCCCATTGGCGCCGCGCCGCGCCTGCCCGTCCCAACTCCGCCTGATGCCGGTCATCACCCGATGTCCGCGGTCAGGCGCGCCGTGCCGCGAATCGTCAGGGACGAGCGCGCGCCTGACATGACCCACTTCCTATCATTCGGCTTTGCCTCGTGCCGGAGTCGTTCGATGCTTGATTTCCCCCTACGCCTGTCCCGCTCGATGCGCCGTCTGCTCGGCGCGCTGTGCCTGGCGGGCGTGGCGCCCGCGTATGCGGCCTCGGCCGACGAGTCTTTGCTGGCACTGGAGCACGCACAGGCGCGCTATGAGGCGATGCACGACAGCGCGGCGTACGCCTCCGGCCTGCTTCGTGTGCTCTACGAGGATCGCGCCGCGGTACCCGAAACCGTCGAGATCGCCAACACGCACGTGCGCAAGTCATTCAAAGTGCCTGCCGCCATGACGGCGATGCGTGAGGCGATGGCGCAGACGCCAGATCTGCCCGATGAGCAGGCCCAGGCCCTCGCTCGCATCGCGAAGGATTGGGCGCAGCGTGACGCGGCGCTGCGAGCCCTTCCAGAGTCGGCGCTGGCGGCCGAGGGCGAAGCCATGGCGCGGCGGATGGCAGAACGTCAGGACGCCGACGCCATCGAGGCGCTTCTGCCGCTGATGGCAGAGCCTGCCTTGGCCGAGGAGAATGTCCTGGCCGCAGAACGCGTCTACCGGTTGATGGAGATCCTGGTCGTGGAGGGGCATGCCCAGGCCAAGGCCGAGATCGAACTGCATGGAGACGATGGCCTGCGCTCCGAACTCATCCACATCGCGCGCGCGACGCCGGCGGAGTACCGGGCGCTGGGCCAGGAGCGCGAGGTGGAGCGGCAGCGGGCGATGTTCCGCCAACGCTATGTGCTTTCCTACCTGCCGCCCGAGGAGGTGCGCACGTTGCAGTCGATCTATACGAGCGAGGCCGGCCGTGCCAAGCGTGACGCGCTCGTCAAGGCCTTCGCGGCACGCAACGACGCCGACAGCCTGTCGGCCTTGCTCGGCATGGTGGACGCGCTGTAGCGTCAGCGTGCCCCGCGGGAGTTCGCGTCAGCCCCTCACGTCGGTGCAGGCGCGACGGTACCAGCCTGGCCCTCCACGGCAGGCGCCAGCGCGAACAATGTCTGCAGGTGTCGGGTCTCGTCCACGGGGCTGCGGCCGAACATCCGCTTGAATTCCCGGCTGAACTGCGAGGCGCTCTCGTACCCGACGGCATCGGCGGCGCGCGCCACGCTGGTGCCCTGACGGATCATCATGAGCCGCGCCTGATGCAATCGGATCGACTTGATGTACTGGATTGGCGAGGTGGCCGTCACGGCCTTGAAGTGCACATGAAACGCCGGCACGCTCAGGTTGGCCTCTTCGGCCAATGTGGGGACATCGAGGCTCTGCGCATAGTGAGTGTGCACGCGGCGCAGCACCTTGGCGATGCGGCCGAAGTGGCTGCCCTGCTGCAGGGCAGCGCGCAGGCTGCCGCCCTGGGGGCCGCGCAGCACCCGATAGGTGATCTCGCGCAATAGCGCCGGGCCCAGGATGGCGGCGTCCTCGGGCGAGGCCAGCGCCTGCAGCAGGCGCCAGAGGGCGTCTTCGAGCGCGTCGTCCAGCGGGCTGGCGTACAGCGTCGTCGGCTGCGCGTGCGCGGGGGCCTGCGTGAGGTCGTCCAGGCGCATGGCGATGTCCGCTGTCAGGGCAGGGGAGATGCGCACCGTCAGCCCGAGCATCGGGGCGGCAGCGCTCGCCTCGGTCTGCGTGCTGAAGGGCAGCGGTACCGTCAGCACCAGATAGTGCCCAGCGTCGTACACATAGGGCTGTCCGCCATGCACGCCGCGCTTGCGTCCCTGCAGAACGAAAACGAGGCTGGGTTCATACAGGGCCGGCGTCACGGGCAGTGGCTGGTCGGCGCGCATGAACGTCACGTCGTCCAGACGCGACGCGGTGAAGCCTTCGGTGGGGGCTAGCTGCTGCAGCAGGGCGATCATGCGGGGGCGGTGCATGCCGGGCTCCGGGCAATGGGCGGTATGAGCAAGCGTCGTCGTGGGGATGCCAGACGCCACCGCAGCGAACGCAAACGTTGGCGTTCGTGCCCATTCTGTCATGCGGAACGCACGATCCCATAGCCTTTGACAGGCGAGCCAAGAGAAATAGGCAAGCCTTGAAGACGAACCGGTCTTCGCGCGAGTCGGGCGCCTCCGTAGGATGACGTCATGGCAGCCGGGGCCTTGCCCGCTGCCCTCATTCCTTCAGGAGGATTCACATGTCTGCCCAGCATTCCGGCAAAGTCATCCTGCTCACCGGGGCCAGCAGCGGCATCGGCGAAGCCACCGCCCGCGTGCTTGCCGCCCAGGGACACCGACTGGTCGTTGGTGCCCGCCGCATCAATCGGCTCCAGGCCCTGGCCGATGAGCTGGCCGCTCAGGACACGCCCATCGCCTTCCTCGCCGTGGACGTCACCGACCGCGCGAGTGTGCAGGCGTTCGCCGATCACGCGCTGGCCCTGCATGGGCGCATCGACGTCATCGTGAACAACGCGGGCGTCATGCCCTTGTCGCCCATGGCCTCGCTCAAGGTGGACGAGTGGGACCGCATGATCGACGTCAACATCCGCGGCGTGCTGCATGGTGTGGCGGCGGTGCTGCCCACGATGCAGCGCCAGGGCGAGGGCCAGATCATCAACGTGTCGTCGATCGGCGGGCTCTATGTGGTACCCACCGCCGCCGTGTACTGCGCCACCAAGTACGCCGTGCGCGCGATCTCGGACGGCCTGCGCCAGGAACACGACAACCTGCGCGTCACCTGCGTCTACCCGGGCGTCGTGGAATCGGAACTCGCAGACACCATCACCGACCCGGGGGCGGCCGCCGCCATGGTCGAGTACCGCAAGATCGCGCTCAAGCCCGAGGCGATCGCACAGGCCATTGCCCACGTGATCGCCCAGCCGCCGGATGTCGACACCAGCGAGATCGTCGTGCGCCCCACGGCGAGCGTCTGACCCCTCGCTAACCCACCAGCCTCGCCCCCCGCAACCGCGCCGAAGACACCGCGTCCCGGGCGTTGCGCGCGCCCAGGCGCTGATACAGGGTCGAGGCGTGGGCTTCGGCGGTGGCGTTGGAGATGCCCAGGTCGTGGGCGATGACGCTGAGCGGCCTGCCCCGGGCAAATTGAAGCAACAACGCATACTGCCGGGGCGTCAGGCCGAGCGCCTCTGCCTCATCCACCGCCTGTTGCACGCTCGGGTCGGGTTCCGCCGGCGGCATCAGGGCGTGCGAGTCTCCCGACAGCGTGAGCGTCTCGTCAGGCTGCGCGCCGGGTGCATCGAGGTCCAGCCCCAGGTGGATGGCCGCCGTGAGCGTGTCGAGGTGCGCATCGTTCATCAGGCACCCATAGGCCAGTCGGCCCAGGTTGCCCACGAGCCGCGGGGCCGGTGATCCCGGCGCGCACAATAGCAGCGTACGTCGCGGCTTCAGCTGCGACACGGCCAGACGCAGCAACGCCTGCGCCGCCTCCACATCGGCGCTGATGCCCAGGATCAACAGGTCAATGTGACGGTGCTGGCCTGCGGCAGCACGCAGATGCGTCGGATCTACGTAGAACACGGCTGCAGGCAGGGGCAGGTCTTCCAGCAGGTGGCGCAAACCCGCGCGCACCAGCGGGTTGGGTTCAACCAGCACGATCGTCTTCATGGAGAGGCCTCTTGCAGTGGCTAGGAAGATCTACGTGGCAATGCGTCAAACGGATGCAGTGCGCGGTAGTCGCCCTCGTCTCCCCTCAGCTTCGTCGTGCCACTGACAACTCGGTGCCGAGCGTTGCGGCTTGATGTTGCAGTGTTGCCACCACCTCCCGCAGGCGAGCGCCGCTCAGCCGGGAGCGAATCGCCGCCACACTCAATGCCGCCACCACCTCCCGATCTCGGTCGAATACAGGCACCCCCACGCCAACCATCTCCGGGATGATTCGGCCCGGGTTGATGGCATAGCCATTGGCCTGCGTGGCCGCGATGTCGTCGTGCAATTCTGCCAGTGAGGGGTGCGTCGGCTGGCGCACCCCTGGGTAGCGGGCGCAGACGCGCTCGATGTCGTCCGGCGGGGCGAATGCGAGCAGCGCGAGACTGCCGGCGCCCACGCCGAGCGGACGCCGGTGACCGATCTCCAGCGTGAGAATCTTGATCGGGAAATCCCCCGTCTTGCGATCGACGCAGACGGCTTCGTCGCCGGAGCGGATGGACAGGAACGCGGTGTCGCCGGTGCTCGCCGCCAGCCGCTGCAGGGCCGCTTCGGAAATGGCCCGGATGCCGTGCTGGCCGGAGGCTGCCGCGAGGCCGAGGATGTAGGCCTCGCGACCCAGCGAGTAGGTGTGGCGGGTCGGGTGAAGGGCGACGAAGCCTTCCTGAGCCAGCGCAGACAGCATGCGATGCGCCGTTGGGCGCGTGAGCGCATTGTCCCGTGCGGCGTGGCTCAAGGCCACGCCATGGGCGGGCCCCGCCGCCACGTACTTTAGAAGGCGCAGCACGCGCACCACGCTCTGCGCGCCACCCACGTCGCTGTCAGGTTTGCGCATCTGGGTATCCGGCATCGACGATCATCCTGCATGAAGAATATTGAGTCCATATTATGGACGATAGGTTGATGGCGCGACGATGTCGCACATAGACTGCGGTCATTAAAGTGACAGCAGCGCGATCCGTTGGTGGGCTGGTCTGAATCCAAAAACCTGGGGTGATTCCATATTATGGACGTTGAGCCATCTGTGCGAGTCGTGGTGCTCGATAGCATCACCAAGCTTGATGCCGCCCACGCAGGGCAGGTGGTGGTCGCGGCGTCGCATGGCGGCGCTTACCCCGGATACCTCGCCGCGCGCGGCGGTGTGCGCGCCGTCATCCTCAATGATGCTGGCCTGGGCAAGGACGACGCGGGCATCGACGCCCTGGCCTTCCTTGCGGCGCTGGGCATTCCCGCTGCCGCCGCGGCTCACCAGAGCGCGCGGATCGGGGATGGCGCCGATCTTCTCGCCAGCGGACGACTCAGCCGGATCAATGCACCCGCTGCGGGCGCGGGGTGCCAGCCCGGCATGGCCGTCGCCGAGGCGGCCCAACGCTTGCGCGTCCATCGACCGCTCGCGTCTGCCATCGGCATCCCGACGCAGGCCGAAGCCCGGCACGACCTGGTCCCCGGGGCAGCGGTGCCCGTTGCCGGCCTCGACTCCGTGTCGCTGCTCGCGCCAGGCGACCGTGGCGCGATCGTCGTGACCGCCTCACACGGCGGCGTGCTGGCCCAGAGCGGCAGCGACAGCGTTGCGCACCCGGTGCTTGCCGTGTCGTTCCACGACGCGGGCGGGGGCAAGGATGACGCCGGTTATGGCCGTCTGCCGTTGCTGCAGGCGCGCGGGCTGGCCGCCGTCACCGTGGCTGGACACAGCGCCCGCATCGGCGATGCGCGCTCCTGCTACGTGGACGGCGTGCTCTCGCGCGCCAACGCCTGCGCCCAGGCGCTGGGCGCGCGTGAGGGCATGCGTCTGAAGGCTTTCATCGCCGGGCTGCTGGCTCGGCACGAACACACACACCAGGAGACCCAGGAAGATGTCTGAAACGCTCGAAATCACCGGCGGCGAGGCGATCGCACGCATGTTCGCCGCCCACGAGGTGGGCCCAATGTTCGGCATGGGCGGTTTTCAACTGCTGCCGTTCTATGACGCCGCGCGCGTATCGGGCTGGACCACCACCTCATCAACGACGAGCGTTGTGGCATCTTTGCAGCGGATGCCTATGCCAAGACGACGGGCCGCCCAGGTGCTGTGGACGCCACGCTCGGCCCCGGCGCCACCAATCTCGCCACCGGCCTGGCCGAAGCCTACAACGCCGGTACGCCCGTCGTTGCCTTGGTGGGCGATGCGCATCGCGCGCATGCCTGGAAGAACATGACGCAGGAGGCACGCCAACTGGAGTTGCTGCGTCCCGTGTGCAAGGAGGTGATCCGTGTCGAGCGTATCGAGCGTATTCCGGAGCTGGTGCGCCGCGCCTTCACGGTGGCCACCCACGGTCGGCCTGGGCCGGTGGTGCTGGACGTACCGGAAGACATCGCGCATGACATCCATGCGTTCCCCGCAGACACCTTCCACGCCGACCCGGCCAGCCGCCGCATTCCCGCGCTGCGCACGCGCCCGGGTCTGCCGGAGCTGCACGCGGCTGCCAAGCTGCTCTCGAAAGCCAATCGACCTTTGATGCTGTGTGGCGGCGGTGTGCACCTGAGCGATGCCGCGGCCACCGTGCAAGCCTTTGCCGAAGCGCTCGGCATTCCCGTTGCCCACACCATGAGCGGCAAGGGCGCCATCGCCTGCACGCACCCCTTGAGCGCAGGGCTCTTCGGCCGCTACAGCCGCATTGCGAACGATCTCATTGCCAAGGCCGACTGCCTCTTCGTGGTGGGCTGCAAGCTCGGGGAAGTGGCCACCCGCCGCTACGATCTGCTGCCCGCTGGCGTGCCCATCATTCATCTGGACATCCTCGCCGAGGAGTTCGACCGCACCACGGCCCCCACGGTGCGGCTCTGGGGCGACGTCGGCGCCACGCTGGACGAGCTGCGCACCCTGCTGAGCGCGCGCACAGACGGGCGCCTTGCCTACGCGGCGGAGGTTGGCGAGCGCATGCACACCTGGCGGGAATCCGTCAGCGCCAAGCTCGAATCGGACGACACCCCCGTCGGCATGGCGCGCCTCCTGCACGAGGTGAATGCCTGGTTGCCCGAGGATGGCGTGCTGGTGGCCGATGGCGGGTTCGCCGCGCACTGGAGCGGCCTGCTTTTCGATACCAAGCGTGCGGGACGAGGATTCGTGCCGGATCGCGGGTTCGCCTCGATCGGCTACGGCATTCCAGGCGCCATCGGGGCGGCACTGGGCGCGCGCGGTCGCCAGGTGGTGAGCCTCACGGGCGACGGCGGCTGCAACATGTCGCTGGGCGAGCTCGAGACGGCCGTGCGCATGAAGCTGGGCTTTGCCCTCATCGTCGTGAACAACGCCGCATCAGGCTACATCAAGGCCTTGCAGCATTTGATGTACGGCCCTGGAAGCTATCAATCGTCAGATCTCAACGAGACCAACTACGCCACCGTGGCCCAGGCGCTGGGCTGCCAGGGCGTGCGGGTGGAGCACCCGGGCCAGATCCGCGAGGCGCTGCAGAAGGCTTCCGCATGCACGGATCGGCCTACCGTGATCGACGTGGTCGTCACGCGCGACCCCGCGCATATGCTGCCCGGGGTGGACAGCCGCGCGGCCAAGATCAAGCCAGGCGATCGTATCGCCTGAGCGCAGCCGGCCCATCAGGGCATCGATTCGACAACAACAGGAGACAACGATGATCCGCCGCCACTTCCTCACCGCTGCCGGCCTTGCCTTCGCAGCCGTTGCCTTGCCGGCCGCGGCCGCTCAGGACAGCTTTCCCTCCCGCCCCATCACGCTGGTCGTGCCGTTCCCGCCGGGCGGCACCTCCGACGTCGTGGGCCGCATCTTTGCCGACGCGCTCTCACGCGAGATCGGCCAGACCGTGGTGGTGGAGAACCGCGGTGGGGCTGGCGGCACGATCGGCGCGCGCACGGTGGCCAGTGCCGCGCCGGACGGCTACACGCTGCTGCTGGGCACCTCCAGCACCAACGGCACCAATTCGGCGGTCTACAAGAACCTGCCGTACGACGCGGTGAAGGATTTCACGCCCATCACACAGATCATCCGTGTGCCGGGTGTCATCGCCGCCACCAAGTCCTTCCCCGCCAAGGATTACGAGGCCTTCGTGAAGCTCGTCAAAGCGTCGCCAGGCAAGTTCTCGTATGCGTCCTCCGGCAACGGCGGTGCCACGCACATGGCGATGGAGTACTACAAGTCGCTCACCGGGCTCGAGATCATGCACGTGCCGTATCGCGGCACCGGCCCGGCGCTCAACGACGTCATGGCGGGGCAGGTGGAGATGATCTGGGATACGGCCGCGTCTTCCATGCCCCACATTCAGTCCGGGGCACTCGTGCCCATCCTCGTGGCGGGCAAGGAGCGGCTGTCGCAGATCCCGAATGTTCCCATCGCGGCCGATGTCGGCCTGGCCGAGTACGACGCGGAGATGTGGAACGGCGTGCTCGGCCCGGCCGGCCTGCCGGCCGACGTGCTCGCCAAACTCAATGCGGCGGCCGTGAAGGCACTGGCCCAGCCCGAGGTGCGTCAGCGCTATGCCAACATCGGGGCCTACGTCATCGCCGACACGCCCGATGAATTCCGCGAGGTGGTCACGGCCGACGTCGAGAAGTGGCGCAAGGTGGCCGAATTCGCCAAGATCTCGGTGGATTGAGATGCATCGACGATTCCAGGACAAGATCGTCGTGGTGTTCGGGGCCGGCTCCTCCGGCCCTGGCTGGGGCAACGGCAAGGCCGCTGCGGCGCTCTACGCCCGTGAGGGCGCTCACGTCTATGCCATCGACATTGCCGCCGACGCCGCACGGGAGACTGCCGCCGCCATTGCCAGCGAAGGCAACGCGTGCACGCCATTGACGGCCGACGTCACCCACGGCGATCAGATCGCCGAGGTGGTGCGACAGGTACTCGCTCAACACGACCGCATCGACGTGCTGCACAACAATGTCGGCATCACGGCCATGGGCGACCCGGTCGAGGCCAGCGAGGAAAGCTGGCATCGCGTGCTCGACACCAATCTCACCGGCGTCTTCCTCACGTGCAAGCATGTGCTGCCGAGCATGATGGAGCATGGCGGCGGCAGCATCGTGAACATCTCCTCGCTCGCGTCCATCCAGGTCAACCAGTACCCGTACACCTCGTATTACGCGGCCAAGGGCGGGCTGAACCAGATGACACGCTCGCTTGCCGTGCACTACGCGCCGCATGGCATCCGCGTCAATGCCGTCCTGCCCGGGGTCATCGATACACCGCTGATCTACCAGCAGATCGCCGGGCAGTTCCAGGATGTCGAGGCCATGCGCGCCAAGCGCAACGCCGCGAGCCCCATGCAGCGCATGGGCACGGCGTGGGACGTGGCCAAGGCGGCGCTGTTCCTGGCATCGGACGATGCGGCGTACATCACGGGTGTGTGCTTGCCGGTGGACGGCGGCAAGGCGTGCTGGGGGCGGTGATGCCCGGTCGGTGATGGCGGCGCGCGACCTCGGGGTCAGGCGCCGCCATCGGCGCGTCAGCTATTGCGGCACGATCCCCGCCGCATCCGCTACCTGCTTGAACCGCGCCTGCTCGGATTTCTGAAAGGCCAGCATCTCTTCCGGCGTGGTCGGCATGGGCAGGCTGCCCTCGCGGGCGAGGAACGCCCGTGATTCCGGACGGCTCATGATTTCGGTCATGGCGTCGGACAGCACCTTGGTGACGTCCGGTGGTGTCTGGCTGTGCACATAGAAGGACGTCCAGCTGTAGGTTTCGTAATCGGGAAAGCCGGATTCCTTGAACGTGGGTACGTTCGGCAAGCTGGGGTGGCGGCTGCCGCCAGACACGGCCAATGCCTTGAGCTTGCCGGTGTTGATGAGCTCGATTGCTGCGCTCAGATTCAGCATGGCCGCGTCCAAGCGGCCTCCGACGACGTCGGTGATGATCGCTGCTTGTCCTTTGTACGGGATGTTCGTGTATTTGAACTTGCCGACATCGGCCAGCCACGCCGTGGCGAGTTCGTACCCCGCCGAGTAGGTTCCCACGGAGATCGGCTGCCTGGCTTCTTGTGCCTTCGCCACGAACTGCCTCAGGGTGTCGACCCCGGGCTCCTCCTTCACGACCAGCACATTCATGCCCTTGGCCAGGCCGGCCAGGGGCTTGAAGTCGTTGTATGGATCGTAGGGCAGGTCCTTCATCACCACGGGATTCACGCTGAAAGGCGAGCTGCTCGCCAACACGATGGTGTAGCCATCGGCAGGCATGGCCTTGACCATGCTCAGCGCCACGATGCCGCCTGCCCCCGGCTTGTTCTCGACCACGACCGCGCGCCCCAGGAGCCGTCCGAGCTGGTCGCCGAAGTGGCGCGCGCCGGTGTCGGATCCGCTGCCCGGTGTGAAAGGAACGATGACGCGGATCTCGCGGTTGGGGAAATCCTGCGCGCTTTGCGCGAAGGCGGGACCGCAGGTGACGGCAGCCGTCAGCGTGGCATACGCCAGCGCACGAAAAACGTTCATGATGTCTCCAAATAATATATGTGTGTTTTTTTATATTCTATGCGTATCATAAAAAAACACAACACGAGGAAGCCATGAACAGCCCCCAGTTCGGAGACCTGTCCGTCGAGCACCACGGCCACGTTGCGATCGTGCAAATGCAACGCCCGCCCAACAATTTCTTTGACCTCGCGCTGATCCGCGCCCTGGCAGACCAGTTCGACGCACTGGCCGCAGACGGCCATACCCGCGCCATCGTCCTGGCAGCGCAAGGCAAGGCCTTCTGCGCGGGTGCCGATTTCGCAGGCAACGGTGATCGGGATCCCGGCAGTCTCTATGCGCAAGCCATCCGCCTCTTTCGTTGCCCGCTACCTGTGGTGGCCGCCATCCAGGGGCCGGTCATCGGCGGCGGGGTGGGCTTGGCGCTCGCCGCAGATTTCCGGGTCACGTGCCCGGGCGCCCGGTTTAGCGTGAACTTCAATCGCCTGGGGATTCATCCGGGATTCGGCCTCACCGTGACGTTGCCCCGCCTGGTCGGCCAGCAGCAGGCCGCCCTGCTGCTCTACACGGGGCGCCGGATCGATGGCACCGAGGCCATGCGCATCGGCCTGGCCGACGTGCTCGTGGACGAAGCCGATGCCGTGCGCATGGCTGCGCTGCAACTGGCCGAGGAGATCGCAGCCTCTGCGCCTCTGGCGGTGCGAGACACGCGCGCTTCGTTGCGCCGCGGCCTGGCCGATGCGGTCGCCGATGCCGTGCAACGGGAATGTGCGTGCCAGGAAGTGCATTTCGTCACGGCGGACTTCAAGGAGGGTGTCAAAGCTGCCGCAGAGCGGCGCACGCCAGTCTTCACCGGCCAGCCGGCAGGGGATGCGGCATGATCGACTTCTCCCTCGACGGCGACACCACCCTCATCGTGCAAGCCGCCCGGCGCTATGCGCAGGCCGAGCTGGCGCCCCAGCAACGCGCTTTCGAAGCTGCCGGCAGCATCTGCGCGCCCACCTGGCAGGCCGCCGCAGAGATGGGACTGCTGCGCGCCTGCTGGCGTGACGAGCACGGCGGCAGCGGCCTGGGCTGGGGTGCCTGGATCGACGTTCTGAGCGAGATCGCGCAGGGTGATGCCGCCGCTGCGGTGGCGATCGACAGCGCCGGTGCCGGCTACGACGCGCTCTGGCAGGCGGGGCATGAGGCCTGGGTGCGCGAGTTTCTTGCACTTGAACCCGGGGCTCACGGCGCACAGCACCCCGTCGTGGTCCACGACCTGCAGGGCCGACTGACGCACACGGACGCGGGGCGGATCGACGGTGTGATGCCATGGGTCAGCACGGCGCGCGCCGATCTCGTCGTGGTGGTGGGAGCTACAGGCGTGCACGTCGTGCGCGAGGGCTTCACTCTCGAGCCCGTCTCTGCGCTGGCGCTGCAAGGCGCCGGGTCATCGCGTCTGCGGTTCGAGCAGGCACCTGTCGCCGCGAGCCAGCCAGATGCCAGTCTGGCCGAATCGATACTCGCGCGTTCGCGGCTGCGCCAAGCCGCCATCCTGCTGGGCGTGCTGCAGGCGGCGTCGGTCTATGCCCGTGAGTACGCCTTGCAGCGCGTCGCCTTCGGCAAGCCCATCGCGCACCACCAGGCGCTGGCGTTTCTCTTGGTCGACATGAACAGCGCCGCCGAGCAGACGCGCAGCCTCGTCCAGCTGGCGGCCTGCCGACTGGACGCTGGCGATGACGCCATCGAGGCCTGCAACCAGGCCTTCATTCAAGCCTGCGACGCTGGACACTTTGTGGGACCAAATGCCGTGCAGATCCTGGGTGCTGCGGGCTTCATGCGTGACTATCCGGTCGAAAAATTCATGCGCGAACTGACGGCGCTGGCACTGGCCTTGGGCGGCGCCGACGCAACGCGCGACACGCTGAATCGGCAGGTCGCCCTGCCGGCATCCCTCGACTGGCTGCCCGCCGACGCGGAGGTGGCGTGATGGAACTGACCTACTCATCCTCGGACCGGGACCGCATCGCCACCCTGCGCGCCTGGGGGCGGGAGCATTTCCGTCCCGCTGGCCTGCGCGCGGATCGCAACGGCGAGGCGCTCCCGGTCGGCGATCCTTTCTTCGACACGGCCTTGTCGCTGGGGTATGGTCGGGCCACCTGGCGGCCGGAAGGCCACCCGGCAGAGCCCCACCCGGTCCGCACGCCAAGCGCGGTGCTGAACGTCATCCTGGCCGAGGAAAGCGCGTACTGGGACCGCGGCATCGGTGTCGCGCTGCCCGGCCCAGGGCTGGGCGAGGCCCCCGTCCTCATCATGGGCACGGAGGAGCAGAAACAGCGGTTCCTCACGCCCTTCCTGGCACCCGAGAAGCCCATCTGGGCAGCCTTTGCCATGACGGAGCCTTCGGGCGGATCGGATGTCGCCAACATCAAGACCCGCGCGCATCAGGAGGGCGATCACTGGGTGCTCAACGGCGCGAAGGCATTCTCGGGCAACGCGGCGCGCGCAGAGTGGACTGTGGTCTTCGCCACTGTGGATCCCAAGTTGGGCCGGGCAGGGCACCGGGCCTTCGTGGTGCCGCGCGCACACCGGGGTTCACGGGCTTTCGGGCCGAGAAGAAAATGGGCCTGAAAGCCTATGAGTCGACCTCGTTCTTCCTGGAGGATTGCCGGGTGCCGGCGGAGAACCTGTTGGGCGGAGAAGCCCACTACACGCAGCGCACGGGCTTCAAGGGCGCCATGCAGACGTTCAATTCGGGGCGCCCCACGATTGCCGGCATGGCCGTGGGCATCGGTCGTGCCGCGCTGGATGAGTTGCTCGTGCATCTGCGCGAGAGTGGTCTGCAGCACGACACCCGGATCCGTGACCGTTTCGACACCGTGCGGCGCAAGCTCCAGGCGGCCTACCTTCTGGCATTGAAGGCGGCCTGGATGGCTGACGCAAAGCAGCCGAACCTGCTGGAGGCGTCGATGGCCAAAGCGTTGGGCCCCACGGCGGCGCTGGAGGCCACGCAGCTGGGCATGGACGTCATCGGCATCACAGGCGCCCCCGAGGGCTCGCTCATCGAGAAGCTCTACCGCGACGTGAAAGCCATGGACATCGTCGAAGGCACGGGGCAGATCCAGCGCGTCGTGATGGCGCGTCAGCTCGTGCGTCTGCCCAACTGACGTCATCGGAGCCAACATATGACGAACACGATCAAAGCCGAGGGGCCGCTAGCCGGCGTCAAGGTCATCGACCTGACTGCCGTCGTCCTGGGACCGCTCGCCACGCAGATCCTGGCCGACTACGGCGCGGATGTCATCAAGGTGGAAGGGCCCGAAGGCGACATGATGCGCAACAACGGCGTCAGCCAGAACCCGGGCATGAGTTCGATCTTCCTGTCGATCAACCGCAACAAGCGCTCGGTGTGCATCGATCTGAAGACCGCGCAGGGCCTGCAGACGCTGACCGAACTCATCAAGACGGCCGATGTGGTGGTGCACAACATGCGCGTGCGGGCCATCGAGCGGCTGGGGCTGGGCTACGAGGCCGTCAAGGCCATCAACCCGGCCATCGTCTACTGCGCGGCCACGGGCTTCGAGGAGTCCGGCCCTTATCGCGGCAGGCCCGCGTTCGATGAAATCGCGCAATCGGCCAGCGGATTGGTGGGCCTGCAACTGGCCAACCAGCCCGATGCCCCGCCGCAGTACGTGCCGAGCCTGATCGCCGACAAGACCGCGGGCGTGGCGCTGTGCAATGCCGTGCTTGCCGCTTTGTTCCATCGGGAGCGCAGCGGGCAGGGCCAGTACGTGGAAGTTCCCATGCTGGAGACCATGGCGGCGTTTGTCATGGTCGAGAACCTGGGCGGCATGACCTTCGAGGGCAACACCGAGCCTCCCGGGTACGCCCGCCTGCTGGGGGGCGGGCGCCAGCCCTATCGCACGGCCGATGGCTACATCTGCATGCTGCCGTACTCGCTGCCGCACTGGCGCGCGTTCCTGGCGAGCCAGGGCATGGAAGGCCTGCTCGATGACTTGAACATCACGGATCGCCATAGCCTGAACACCCATGTGCGCACCCTGTACCAGGCCGTGCGCGACATCACGCCCACGCGTCCGTCGGCGTACTGGCTGGATCTGTGCGCGAGCCTGGACATGCCGGCCACGCCGATCACGCGGCTGGAAGAGCTGCCCGAGCACCCGCAGTTCAAGGCGGTCGGCCTCTTTCAGACGGCCGAGCATCCGACCGAAGGCAAGATCCGCTACGTGCGGCCCACGACGCGCTTTGCGCAGACGCCGGCGAGCGTGCGAAGCCTGGCCCCGCAGGTGGGTCAGCACACATGCGACGTCTTGCGCGAAGCCGGTATGCCTCCCGAGCAGATCGATGCGCTGCTCCAAGCCGGCGTGCTCCGGCAATCCGACAGTCAGAATCAAGGAGCGTCCTCATGACGGTGGTCATCGAGCAAGAGCACCAGATGCTCAAGGAACTGGTGCAGCGTTTCGTTCGGGAATCGCTCGTGCCGTTGGAGCCCGCGCTGCTGGCGCGCGAGATCGCGGGCGAGGGCTTGCGCCTGACCGACGACGAGAACGCGCATCTCTACCAGGTGTCGCGCGAGCTGGATCTCTGGGGCCTGGATGCCCCAGAAGAGATGGGCGGCTTCGATCTGCCCACGGTCGCCATGGTGGGGGTGAACGAGGCGCTGGGTCACACCATCGTGCCGTTTCACCTGCCGCCCGATTCGCCGAACCTTCGGATGCTGCTGGAGACCGCGAACGACGATCAGCGCGAGCGTTATCTCGCGCCCTATGCGAAGGGGCTCACGCAGTCGGCCATCGCCATTTCAGAGCCCGGCGCCGGGCCGATCCGGCCGGGCTGAAGACGACCGCCCGCCGAGACGGCGACGATTGGGTGCTCAACGGCCGCAAGATCTGGATCAGCAATGCCCGCCGGGCCGACTGGACCATCGTGATGGCCCGCACCCAGCATGCGGATGGCATGCACCCGGGCGTCACCGCCTTCCTGGTGGACCGTGGCACACCCGGTCTGATCCTTGAGCGCGAGATCGCCATGATCGGCGGCACGAGCACCTATGAACTCGTGCTGGACGAGTGCCGCATTCCGGACACCCAGCGGCTGGGCGAGGAGGGCAAGGGTTTTCGCCCCATGCAGAAGCGACTGTCCACGCGGCGCGTCGAGATGGCGGCGTGGTGCATTGGCCGCGCGCAGCGTGCGCTCGACATCATGATGGAGCAAGTGCGCCAGCGCACGACGTTCGGCGCTGTGCTGGCCGATCGCCAGGCCATCCAGTGGTGGATCGCCGACGCCGCCACGCGCATCCATGCGTGCCGCCTCATGACCTACGACGCGGCAGCGCGGATCGACCGTGGCGAGGATGCCCGCACGCAGGTGTCCATGATCAAGGTGTTCTCCACCGAGATGGCCTGGGACGTGATCGATCGGGCCATGCAGGCGCTGGGCGCCATGGGCATGACGCGTGAGCTGCCCCTGCAGCAGATGGCCAACCAGACCCGGCTGATGCGCATCTACGAAGGCCCGAGCGAGGTGCATCGCTGGGTCGTGGCGCGCAACACGTTGGCCGGGCTCTGACCCGCACCACACCATCGAAGGAGGAGATCAGCATGACATCAGACAAGAACGTGGGCGCAGGCGGATACACCCGCCGCAGCCTGCTCAAGCACGGCACCCTGGCCCTTGGCATGGCGGCGCTTGGCAGCCCGGGCCTGCTGTCGGCCGCGGCGCCGGCGGCAGCGAGCTACCCCACGCGGGCGGTCCGCTTCGTGATTCCATTCCCCGCGGGCACCGGCACGGACGCCACGGCGCGCATCTTCGCGCGGGCCTTCTCCGAGGCCACCGGTCAGTCGGTGGTCGTGGAGAACAAGCCGGGCGGCAACGGCTTCATTGCCGTGCAGGACGTGTTGAACAGCGCCGCTGATGGTTACACCATCTTCATCGGCAGCAATTCCACGCTCGCCACCAACGCCGCTGTGTTCAAGCGCATTCCCTACGATCCGCTCAAGGATTTCGCCCCCATCAGCTTCCTGATCCAGGGCCCCTGCCTGGTCGTGGTAGCCAAGGACTCGCCCTTTCACTCGTTGCAGGACCTGGCTGCTGCTGCCAAGGCGCGGCCGGGCAAGCTCAACTACGGCAGTGGTTCGATCTCCTATCAGCTCAATACCGAGTGGCTGAATCAGCTGCTGGGCATCAAGGCCGAGCCGATTCCCTACAAAGGGGCGAACGAAGCGTTGCTGGCGGCGATCAGCGGCGAGGTCGATTACGCCGTGGTCGATGGCACGAGCGGCACGCCGCAGGTGCAGAGTGGCCAAGTCCGTGCCCTGGTGTACTCCGGCGACGCTCGCTCGCGCCTGCTGCCCGACGTGCCGGCGTCCGCGCAAGCCGGTATTGACGGCTACCTCGCCTACAACTGGGTCGCTGCCGCCGTCTCCGCCAGGACGCCGCCCGAGATCACCGCGCGCATCCAGGCCATCTTCCAGTCGTTGAGCAGCAACGCGGCGCTGCGCGACTACTACGCCTCCCAGGCGAGCACCGTGTCCCTGACCGGCCCCGAGGAGATGCGTCGGTTTCAGGAGGAGGAGATCGTGCGCTGGCGGGATCTGATGCAGAAGGTTGGGCTGGAACCTCAGTAGAATCCTAGCTCCCGGGGGGCGGCTGCGCCCCTCCCATTGCATGCAGGTTCGTCGTGGCCACTTCTTCCGTTATCAAGACCGCTGGACGCGTATTCGACGTGTTCGAATACATGCGCGAGGTGCGTCGTGCCGTCACGGTGCGGGAAATCGCCGAGCATTTCGACTATCCGCTCTCCAGCGTGCAGGTGCTGATGAAGAGCCTGTCCACGATGGGCTACCTGCGTTACGAGAACCGCCAGCGGGCCTATCTGGCCACACCCCGCCTGGCGGCGCTCGGGGATTGGGTTGCCGAGAGCATGGCCGCCACCGGCGTGAGCTTCGCCGTGCTCGAGCAATTGGCCAGGGATACCGGCCTGACCGCCATCCTCGCCGTGGAGAACGACATCTACGTGCAGTACACCCACCTGGTGTATGGGTCGCAGCGCAAGCGCTTCCAGGTGCAGCCTGGCACGCGCCGCCTGCTGTGCATGTCCGGCCTGGGCTGGGCGCTGCTCGCCCCGCATCGCGACGACTACGTCGAGCGCATGATCCAGCGATCCAACACGCGATTGACGGCCGGCGGCCAGCAGGTGCGTCCCGACGTGGTCTGGGGGCATATCCGCGACACTCGGGACCGTGGCTACGCATTCTCGAAGGAGGTCGTGACGCCCGGCGTCGGCATCATCGGCCTCACCACCGTTCAGGACACGCTGAATGCCACCTTCGGGGTGGGCCTGGGTGGCGACCTCACCACCCTCGAGAAGAACGAGGCGGACCTCGTGCAGGCGCTGCGTGAGGCGGTGACGCCACTGGGGTGAGGCCGCGCGCTGCTGCGCCCCCGGCTAGTGCCCTGCCTCAGCCCCGGTTGCCCCCGGCTTGTCGTGCGTGCCGAAGCGACCGACCATCGTGGCGCTCGCCTCGTTGAGCCCAAGCACCTGCACCTGCCGGCCCTCGCGGCGCAGCTTGAAGACGACCTTGTCGAGCGCGCCCACGGCCGAGATGTCCCAAAAATGGGCATGCGACACATCGAGCACCACGGTATCCACGTCCTCGGCGAAGTCGACAGCCTGCGCGAAACGCTCTGTCGAGGCAAAGAAGACCTGTCCAGTGTAGCGGTATGTCCGGGTGCGGCCGTCGGCCGAGCGCTCGGTGGTGACGCCCATCAGGCCGCGCACCTTGTGCGCGAAGAAAAGCCCGCTCAGGAGCACGCCCACGAGCACGCCGCGCGCAAGGTCATGCGTCCAGACGACCACCACCACCGTGGCGATCATCACCACCGACGACTGCCAGGGGTGCGTGCCGAGATCCTTCAACGAGCGCCAGCTGAAGGTGCCGATGGACACCATGATCATCACGGCCACGAGCGCCGGCATGGGCATCTGCGACACCAGCGGGCCCAGCACCACGATGAGGAACAGCAGGAAGGCGCCGGCCACCAGCGTGGACAGGCGCGTGCGACCGCCGGCTTTCACGTTGATGACGGATTGGCCGATCATGGCGCAGCCGCCCATGCCGCCGAAGAAGCCCGTGACCAGGTTGGCGATGCCCTGGCCCTTGCACTCGCGGCGCTTGTCGCTGGGCGTGTGGGTGAGGTCGTCGACGATCTGCGCCGTCATCATCGATTCGAGCAAGCCCACTGCGGCCATCGTCACTGAAAACGGGAAGATGATCCGCAGGGTTTCCCAGGTGAAGGGCACATTCGGCAGATAGAACGAGGGCATCGCCGAGGGCAACTGGCCCCGGTCGCCCACGGTGAACACGTCCAGCCCCAGCCAGATCGACACCGCGGTGAGCACCACGATAGCCACCAGGGGCGAGGGCACCACGCGGGTCACGCGTGGCAGCAGATAGATGATCGCCAGCGCGGCGGCAAGGACGGCATACGTCACCCAGGTCACCCCGATGAGCTCGGGCAGTTGCGCCATGAAGATCAGGATGGCGAGCGCATTGACGAAGCCCGTCACCACCGAGCGCGACACATACTGCATGAGCAGATCCAGGCGCAGGAAGCCTGCGGCGACCTGCAGCACGCCCATCAGCAAAGTGGCGGCAAAGAGATAGTCGACGCCGTATTGCCGCACCAGTGGCGCCACGACGACGGCCACGGCCGCGGTGGCCGCCGAGATCATGCCCGGGCGTCCGCCGGTGAGCGCGATGATGACGGCGATGGAGAACGACGCATAGAGCCCGACGCGAGGGTCGACGCCCGCGATGATGGAAAAGCCGATGGCTTCGGGGATGAGCGCCAGGGCGACGAGCACGCCCGCCAGGATGTCCGCGCGCGGGTTGGCCAGCCATTCGCGCTGGAGGGTGGAAGAAAACGACATGAGAGTGCTAACCAGTGTCAGCAAGCGCAGGGACGCCGCACGCCGTGCAGGGGTGTGGGTAAGGCGGAACGGGCCTGGGATCGCTTGATGTTTCCGGGGGATAGGCGCCCGGCCGAGCCACCCGGCAAGCCGGGTCCACGAAAGTCGCGGGAAGACGCGACGCCGGCAGCGTTGCGATGCCAGCGGGGGGATTGTACCTGAGAGCGGCGCCCGCCTTACGACACAGACGAATGCCGCGTTAGAACATTTCGACTGGTTCACAGGCGCGACCGTCCCTAGACTTCTCTGCATCGAAAGACGGGGTAGGTCCATGATTGGCGATGCGTTGCAGGGTATCCGGGTGATCGATCTCTCGCGGATCCTGGCCGGGCCGTGGTGTGCCCAGAACCTGGCGGATCTTGGTGCCGAGGTCATCAAGATCGAGCGTCCCGCGAGCGGCGACGACACGCGATCCTGGGGGCCGCCGTATGTCGAGAGCGAGGATGGCACCGCCACGATGTCCGCCTATTTCTCGTGCTGCAACCGCAACAAGAAGTCCGTCACGCTGGATTTCAAGGCGCCGGCGGATCGCGAGCGGCTGCTGGCGCTCATCGCCACTGCCGACGTCGTGGTGGAGAACTACCGCGTCGGCACATTGGCCCAGTACGGCCTGGACCACGCGACATTGCGGGCGCGTCACCCCGGCCTGGTCTACGCCTCGATCACAGGCTACGGACAGTCCGGGCCGAAGGCGAGTCGACCAGGCTATGACTACATCTTCCAGGGCCTGGGCGGCCTCATGAGCTACACCGGCCGTGCCGATGACGAGCCGGGGGCTGGCCCCCTGCGTGCCGGCGTGGCCGTCGTCGACGTCACCACCGGCATGTATGCGACGTCGGCGATACTGGCCGCGCTGCTGCGGCGCACGCGAACGGGCGAGGGTGCCTACATCGATCTCGCGCTGCTGGATGTGGCCGTGGCGCTCAATGCCAACCAGGGTGCGAACTACCTGGTGTCGGGCGACAGCCCGCGCCGCACTGGCAACGCGCACCCGAACCTGGCGCCGTACGAGGTGTTCGCGGCGGCGGACGGCTACTTCATCCTGGCCGTGGGCAACGATGTCCAGTTTGCGAAGCTGTGCACGTTGTGCGAATTGCCAGCGCTGGCCGAGGATCCGCGCTTTTGCACGAATCCCGCCCGTGTGGCTCACCTGGCCGAGCTGCGCCCGCTGCTGGCCGCAGCCCTAATCCGGCGGCCGCGCGATGCATGGACAGCAGCGCTCGATGCGCTCGGGGTCTCCTGGGGGGCAGTCAATACCGTCAGCGAGGTCTTCGACGACCCGCAGGTGCGCCACCGTGGCATGTTGCAGCACGCCACCCATCCCTTGCTGGGCCGGATTCCGCTCGTGCGCAACCCGATGCTGGCCGGTGAGCCGCCGGCTGGCGAGCCTGCCCCCCCGCCGCTGCTTGGCGAACACAACCACCACTATCTGTGACGTTCCCCCAGGAGGAGACATGAAAAAGACCATCCGGCTCGGCGCGGCCGTTGCCCTGCTGGGCGTCGCCTCGGCCATCCCGGCCGCGGCACTGGCTGCCGCGCCGTTCCCCAGCCAGCCGCTCAAGCTCATCGTGCCCTACGCGCCCGGCGGCACCACCGATCTCGTGGCGCGCGTCGTCGCCCCCAAGCTGGGCGAGGTGCTGGCCCAGCCCGTCGTCATCCTCAACCGGCCCGGCGCGGGCGGCGCCATTGGCAGCGCGGCAGCCACGCGCGAGCCGGCCGATGGCTACACCCTCGTGATGGCGGTGGAGAGCTCGCACGCCGTGAACCCGAGCGTGCAGGCCAAGCCCTTGTACGACCCGATGACGGATTTCGCCCCGATCAGCAATCTCGCCAACGTGCTGGGGGTGCTGGACGTGAGCGCGAAATCCGACATCACCAGCGTGCCTCAGCTGCTGGAGCGCCTGAAGGCCGAGCCCGATCGGTTCGCGTTCGGCTCGTCCGGCAATGGTGGCTATAGTCATCTCTTCGGCGAATTCTTCCAGAGCGCCACGGGCACGCGCATGCTGCACGTCCCGTACAAAGGGCTTGGTCCTGCGCTCGTCGACCTGATGGCGGGCCAGATCGAGGTGGTGTTCGACAATCTGCCGTCCTCGGCGGGCTTGATCCAGAGCGGCGAGCTACGTGCGCTGGCAGTTGCCGCGCCGGCGCGGCTTGCCCAGATGCCGGATGTGCCGACCTACGCTGAAGTAGGCTACCCGCAGCTCAACACGCCGTCCTGGTTCGGGTTGGCCGCGCCGGCGGGCGTGCCGGAAGACGTGCTCGAGACGCTCAACCAGGCGGTGGGCAAGACGTTGCAGGACCCGACCGTGGTCGCCGCCATCGAGAAGCAGGGCGCCGTGCCCGCCTACACGAGCCGGGCGGAATTCGCCGAGATCATCCGACGCTCCAATGCGACGTGGAGCCAGGTCGTCGCCGATATCGGCTTTGAGAAACTGAGGTAATGATGGATCAGAACCCCTGGAGTCAACACGCAGGGCTGGAACTGCAGGATGGCGTGGCCACCGTCTCCATCCGGGATGCCGGCAAGCTGAACATCCTGGGCACGCCCGTGATTGCCGCGCTCACGGCTGTGCTGACATACGCCGGCTCGCTGCAGGACGTGCGTGTGGTAGTGCTGCGCGGCACGGGTGACAAGGCGTTCGTGGCCGGTGCGGACATCAAGGAGATGGCCGCGCTCGACCGGACGTCCGCCGAGGTCTTCATCGACGGTCTGCGTCGCCTGTGCGATACCGTGCAGACGTTGCCGATGCCGGTCATCGCCCGCCTGCCGGGCTGGAGCTTGGGCGGCGGGCTGGAGCTTGCGCTGGCGTGCGATCTGCGCGTGGCGGCCGAGGACGCGAAGTTCGGCATGCCGGAGGTCAAGGTCGGTATCCCGTCGATCATCCACGCGGCCCTGCTGCCCCGACTCATCGGCCGGGCGCGCGCTACCTGGATGTTGCTCACGGGCGAGATCATGGCCGCCGACGAGGCGCTGGCCTGCGGTCTGGTCGATCGCGTGGTGCCGCTCGCAGACCTCGATGCCGAGGTGGCGCGGGTGGCCAGCCTGCTCGCCGGCTGCGGCCCGCGCGTGCTCGCCCAGCAGAAACGCCTGCTGCGCGAATGGGAGGATCAGCCGCTCGATACCGCCATCCGTAACGGTGTGCCCGAGTTCGGTGCAGCCTTCCAGACAGGCGAGCCGCAGCGGTTCATGGGCGAGTTCGTCGAAGAACAGGCGCGGCGCAAGCGCGAGCGCGCCGGCTGATACGGCGTTTCCTGAGGGCTCCGCCCGCCGGGGCGGCGTACCATCCTCCCCAAACGACGGCGGAGGCGACACGGTGAACTACGAAATCAAGGATTTGCGGCTCTTCAAGGCCATCGTCGAGGCGCAGAACCTCTCCGCCGGGGCGGCAGCCATGCACATGACGGCCTCCTCGGCGAGCTATCGCTTGAAGAACCTGGAGTACGCCGTCGGCAGTTCACTCTTCCTGCGCACTTCCAAAGGCATGCGGCTCACCCCGGCGGGCGAGATGCTGGCCCGCCACGCCCGGGCGCTGTTGGCGGGCGTGGAGACCATGCATGCCGAGCTCAGCCAGTATTCGCGCAATCTGCGCGGCAGCGTGCGCCTGCTGGCCAACAGCAGCGCGCTCAATGGTTTCATCATTCCGAGCCTGGCGCGCTTTCTGGCCACCAATGTCGGCATCAACGTGGACCTCACGGAAAAGGAGAGCGCTGCGATCCCCGCTCTCATCGAGGCCGAGGAGGCCGACATCGGTGTGGTCGCCGGCACCGTGAACGCACCCGCGCTCGATGCCGAGCTCTATGCAGTGGAGCGCCTGGTGTGCGTGGTGTACCCCGAGCATCCCGTGGCCGGGGCGGGAGCCATCGGCTTCGTCAGCCTGCTTGCGCATGATTTCGTGTCGATGGACCGGCACAGCAGCAATTTCCACTTCCTGGCGGGCCAGGCCCGGCTGTGCGGCCATCCGCTACGCACGCGCGTGCACGTCCAGGACTTCGATTCGGTGCTGCAGATGGTGGAGGCCAACGTCGGTGTGGCGGTCGTCCCCGCGAGTGTCGCCGAACCTCGCCTCGCGGGTCGCCAACTCGCCATCGTGGAGCTCGCAGATGCCTGGGCTGAGCGTCTGCTGCACATCGTCACCCGTCGCGACCCCGCCCCCGGCGACGTGGCCCGGGGGCTCGCGGCTATCTTGCTGGACGATCCCCGGGTGGTCGCTACGCGACGATAAAGAGACGCCGTGACCGGTTCAGCCGGCATCGCCCGCTCATGCCCGCATGTCGCACTGGCCTGCGCGACCGGTGCAGATCGACCCCGGTTGCGCAAGGCGTCGCTCCCGCATCGTTACGCGGCCATCAATCCAGCGTGATGTTCTGCTTGCGGATGATCTCGGACCACAAGGCGTGGTCGTGTTCGATCACCTCCTTGTACTCCGCAGGCCCGGTGCTTTCGGGGACGACGAAGCCGAGCTTCTGGAACGATTCCCGAAACTCGGGCTGGGCCAGGGCGCTTCTGGCCGAGTGTGCCAGGGCGTCGATGACCCCATCCGGCGTGCCCGCCGCCACGGCCAGGCCGTAGCGGATCAGCACCTGGTACGCTGGGTACCCCGCCTCTGCGAACGTCGGCACGTCGTTCAGGATGGGCAGCCGCTCGGAATGGGCAAGGGCCAGGGCTTTGAGCTTGCCGCTCTCGATGAATGGAAGTGTCGAGCCGATTACGCCAAACCATGCCTGGATCTCATTGGTCATCAGCGCCGCCACGCCGGGCGAGCCACCGCGGTACGGCACATGGGTCATCTGTATGGCCGCCTGTTGCGAGAAGAGCTCTGCAGCCAGATGAAAGCTTCCCCCTTTTCCGGTCGAGCCGAAGTTGAGCTTGCCCGGATGGGCGCGGGCGTAGGCCACGAACTCCTCGAGGTTGTTGACCGGCAGGTCTGCGTTCACCACGAGCACGACGGGCAGGTCGCTCAGGAGAGCCACCGGCGTGAGTCTGTCGGGATCGTAAGGCAGCTTGGTATAGAGCAGCTTGTTGAGCACCATGCTCGAGTCGGTAGACAACAGCATGGTGTAGCCGTCTGGCTTTGAGCGCGCGACCTCGGCCGTGCCAATGATGCCGTTGGCGCCCGCTTTGTTCTCGATGACCACCGGCTGGCCGAGATCCTGCGCCATCTGGTTGCCCAGCGTGCGAGCCAGAAGATCCGTGGTGGCCCCCGCCGCGTAGGGGACGACAAACGTGATTGGCCGGCTGGGAAAGTCTGCGGCACTGGCGGAGCCAGCGGCTGTCGCGACGGCGAGCGTCGCGAGCCAGGTCGCGATCCGGCGCGACAGCGTGTTTGAGCGAGTCATGATTGTCTCCTTCGTGGTTGTTGTGGGAATACCGGGACGAGTCAGAACATGCGCTCGCCACCGTTGACATGCAGCGCATGGCCGTTCACGAACGGTGCGCTCACGAGGTACAGGCAGCCGTCGGCCACGTCGTCCACCTGCCCCCAACGTCGGACCGGAATGCTTGCCGCCTTGGCTTGCCTGTCGGTGTTCGGGTACTGGCTCCAGTCCCTCTCGGTGTCGATCGCGCCCGGGACAAGCGTGTTGCAGGTGATCCCGAGCGGTGCAAGCTCGCCCGCCATCGCCATCGTCAGACCGTGCATGCCAGCCTTGCAGGTGATGTTGTGGGCGCGGTTGGGCATGTGGCCCCAGAACCCGTCATACCCAGAGACGTGCACGATGCGCCCCCAGCCGCGCGCTTTCATGCCCGGTAAGACTGCCGAATCCAGATAGAACAGCGCGTTCAGATTCGTCTCGATCACCTCGCGCCAGTCGTTCACCGTGATGTCGAGAAACGGTTGGTGGCGTCGCCGGCCGACGTTCGAGACCGCGATGTCCACGGCACCAAAACGATCGATGGCTGCCGAGACCATGTCACTGACCGCCCCCGGGTCGCCAACATTGGCCATGATGCCGATGGCCTGGCCGCCGGCGGCCTCGATTTCGTCCACGACCTTGTCCACGTTCTCCCTGTTCCGGGATCCATTGATGACCACATTCGCGCCGGCAGCAGCCAGGCGTCGCGCAATGGCCCGGCCGATGTTCTGCCCCGAGCCCGTGACGATCGCAGTGCGGCCAGCCAGGGCCTTGCTTGGGTCCGTCATGTCTTTCTCCTGTTGATGTCGCCGCGTCTGGCGAAAAGCATTCAGTTCAGCTGGACGCCGGCTTCCCTGACTGCCACGCCCCAGCGCTCGATGTCAGCGGCGATGAAGTCCGCGAACGCCTGACGGCTCATGCGCAAGGTGGTGCTGCCGCGCTGGCGCGTCTCCGCCTGCCATTGCGGCGAATCGACGATGGCGGAGATCTCGCGATGCAAGGCATCCAGAATCCCGGGCGGCGTGCCCACGGGCGCCAGGATTCCGGACCAGGGGACGCCGCGCACGGGATAGCCCAGTTCTTGCAGCGTCGGCACATCGGGCAAGATGGACACTCGCTCCTCACCGCTGACTGCCAGCGCTCTGAGTCGTCCCTGCTTGATGAGCGGGTCCGCGACCGAGACAACTTCGAACATCGCGTCGATCTGATTGCCGACCAGGTCGCTCATGGCAGCGACGCCGCCCTTGTAGGGCACGTGCGCGATGTCCAGGCCGGCTGCGTCCATGAGCATTTCCATGACGAGGTGATTCGTGACGCCATTGCCGCCGGAGCCATAGTTGAGGTCTCCCGGCGCGGCCTTGGCCGACTCGATGAACCCTTGCGCGGTCTGGTAGGACGATGCGGCGTTCACGACCAGAACGAGCGGCGCTGCGCTGATTGGCGCGATGGGGGCGAAGTCCGTCTTCGGGTCGTAGCGCAGCGACGTATAGATCCAGCCGTTGATCGTGAGTGGCCCGCTTGAGGAGGCGAGCAGGGTGTAGCCGTCGGGCTGAGCGCGTGCCACGAGTTCAGCGGCCATGCTGGCGCCGCTTCCCGGACGGTTCTCCACGACGAACGGTTGTCCCATGTTTTCGCCCAGACGCTGGGCCAGACGCCGCGTGATCTCATCAGTTGCCTGGCCGGGCGGGAAACCGACGATCACCCGCACGGGCTTCTCGGGGTAGCTTTTCTGGGCATGCACAGGTGTGATGACGGCGCAAGCCGCCAGCGCGCATGCGAGCGCGATGTTCTTCATGGTCTCCTCCGGTGTGTTTTTTCGTCAGCCGTTCTGGCCGATCGCTGCCTGGAATGCAATGACTCGCCGCGCCTGCTCGGCATGCAGGTTCTCGACCATCTTGCCGTCGAGCACGGCGATCCCCTGACCGGCCTGCCGGGTCTCGTCCCACGCCTGCACGACGCGTTGTGCGAGCCGTACCTCGTCTGGCGTGGGGCCGAACGCGCGGTTCGCCGGCGCGACCTGGGCAGGATGGATCAGCGTCTTGCCATCGAAGCCGAGATCACGCCCCTGGATGCACAGTGCCGTGAACGCCGGCTCATCGTCCAATACCGGCGAGACGCCATCCAGCACGTCGCGTCCATATCGCCGCGCCGCGTTGACCGTCCGTGACAGGGCATAGAGAAGGGCACCGCGCCCACTCGTGTCGCGTGCCCGCAGCTCCTTCATCAGGTCGGACGTCCCCATGACCAGCACCGCGACCCCGTCCTGCGCGGCAATTGCATCGACATTGGCCACCCCGGCAGGCGTCTCGATCATGACCCACAGCGCTGCGCGTGATCCGAGTTCGCGCAGTCGCCGCACATACATGCCGGCCAGCGCTGCGTCGTGCACTTTCGGGACGAGAATGGCGTCGGGCCCGGCAGCTACGGCGGCGGCAAGATCATCTTCGCCCCAGCGGGTGTCCAGTCCGTTCACCCGGATTAGCACTTCTCGTCGGCCATAGCCCCCAGCACGCACCTGGGCGCAAGCCAGCGCGCGCGCCTGCAGCTTCGCCGCGGGCGTCACTGCGTCTTCCAGGTCGAATATCACGACGTCGATGTTGAGCTCGCGGGCCTTGTCCATGGCGCGCTGGTTCGTTGCCGGCATGTACAGCGCGGATCGGCGCGGGCGGATGTCGTGGTTCATGATCTTGCCTCCCTACATGCCGATCAGGTCGGCTTTGCGCAGGGTGTTCTGCAGGATCCGGATGGATGCTGCGTCCACCATGTCACCGTCCACCGCCACCGCACCCAGGCCGTTGGCCTCCGCTTCGGCGTATGCTGCCGCGAGCTTTCGCGCTCGTGCCACTGAATCGGCCGACGGCGAGTACTCGCCGTTGGCGATGTCGATCTGGCTCGGGTGAATGGCCCATTTGCCCACCGCGCCCAGGATGCGGGAGCGGCGGCATTCCTCAAGGTAGCCTTCCGGGTTTTTGATGCCGGCATACGGGCCATCGACCATGTCGATGCCCGCGGCGCGCGCAGCGATGACGACCTTGTTGCGGGCGTAGTGCCAGACGTCGCCGGGATATTGGCCCGTGCCGCCGATGGACTTGATGTCGACGCCTTGTGAGGCGGAGTAGTCCCCGGGCCCGAAGATCAGCGCTTCCAGGCGCGGTGACGCCTTGGCGATCTCCTCGGCGTTGATCATGGCCTCGACTTCCTCGATCAACACCTCCAGCCCGATGCGCCGGGTCAGGCCGAGCCGGGCCTCGAGTTGCGTGAGCAGAACGTCGACCCACCAGACGTCTCGCGCGGCCTTGACCTTGGGCACGATGATGATGTCCAGCGAGTCACCGGCCTGTTCCACGATCTGGATGATGTCCTGATGGGCGTACTCGGTCTCCAGGTTGTTGATGCGCACTGCCCGCGTCTTGCTGCCCCAGTCGAGCGTCTTGAGCGCGGTCACAACCTTGTCGCGGGCTGAGGCCTTCTCACTGGGTGCGACCGAGTCCTCCAGATCCAGGAACACCAGATCGGCATCGCTCGCGGCGGCCTTGGCCATCATCTTTTCGCTGCTGCCCGGGGTGGACAGCTCGGATCTGCGCAATCGCATGTCAATCTCCTTGGGGTGAAATGGTGACGACGCCGTCGGCGACGAAAGCTGCGATCTCGGTCTCGTCGTAGCCGTGCGCTCTGAGGACTGCGTCGGTGTGCTCGGCGAGCAGGGGGGCACGTCGCGGCGGCGTTGCCGGCGTGCCGGCGAGCTTGATCGGGACGCCGGCAAAGACGCCGGGATGCTCGCTACCCGGATGTGGCAAGGTCACGAGCATCTGTCTTGCGTGCACGTGTGGGTCCTTGAAGATGTCGCCCGCGTCGTTGACCGGGCCGGCGGGCACGAAGCCACCCAGCGCCTGCATGACCTGCTGCTTGGTGCGCTGGCGCGTCCAGGCGCTCAGAAGCTCGCGCACCTGCGCGGCGTTGCGCGTACGCTGCCGGTTGGAGTTGTATCGAGGGTCGTCAGCCAACTCTGGCGCGCCGATCAGGCGGCACAGCTCTCGCCACAGGTTCTCGCGCGGCGCGGCGATGGTCACCCAGCCATCGGACGTGGGAAAGTTGTCGAACGGGCATAGCAGCGGGTGGCTGGTGCCTTGTGGCCGGGGGATCTCGCCCGTGTAGGCGTGTTGGTAGACGATGCGCTCGCATAGCGCGAGGATGCTGTCGTACATCGCCACGTCCACGAACTGGCCGCGTCCGGTCTTCTCGGCCTGGCGCAAGGCGGAGGCGACGCCGAAAGCGGTCAGCGCCGCCGGAAAGATGTCGCCCACGCCGGGGCCGATCTTGACCGGCGTGTCTGCGTCAGGGCCCGTGATGCCCATGATGCCGCCCATGGCCTGCGCCACCACGTCAAAGGCCGGCCACTCGGCATACGGGCTCTCGCCCGTTCGGGGGTCCCCAAAGCCGCGAATGCAGCCGTAGACCAGCCGCGGATTGTGTTCGCGCAGCGTCTCAAAGCCCAGTCCCAGCCGGTCCATGACGCCCACGCGGAAGTTCTCGAGCAGCACGTCGGCGTCTTGCACCAGGCGCAGCAGGATGTCGCGACCGCCGGGTTGCTTCAGATCGAGCGTGACGCTGCATTTGTTGCGATTCACGCTCTGGAAGTAGCCGCCGAAATGCTGCGCCTCGTCGTCCGGGAAGTGCGGACCCTGATTGCGCGTCTGGTCCCCGTTTATCGGCTCGATCTTGATGACGTCGGCCCCCATGTCGCCCAGCATCATGGCGCAGTAAGGGCCAGCCAGCATTTGGGTGAGGTCGATCACCTTCACCCCTGCGAGCGGGCCGGTGGCCGATCGTTGCCACTGGCTCATCGTTCGCCCCAGTGGCTGCGCCGCTTCATGAGCACGTGTCGCTCGCCGGTAAAGACGACCTTGCGGTCCTGGTTGATACCGACGTGGCGAAAGGTGACGAGGCCCGCACCGTCGCGAGCGCCGTCCTCCTTGCGCAGGACTTCGGTGAAGGCGGTCAGCGTGTCGCCGTGGAACACCGGGTTACTGAAGCGGATGCGATTGAGTCCGCGTTCCTCCAGCACCTGCTCGGCGGTGTCCTGTGCGGCCAGGCCGATGATGAACGAGGCTGTGATACCGCCGAAATTGATGCGTTGACCGAAGGCCGAGCCGAGCATTCGGTGCTCGTTGAAGTGGCCCTGAGCCGTGTTGAGCACCTGCAGGGTGATGCCGACGTTGTCGGTCTCCGTGATGGTGCGTCCGCGTGCGTGCTGGAAGACGTCGCCCACGGCGAAGTCCTCGAAGTAATTGTTGGCGGCAGTCAGTCGCGAAACGGGTGTGTTCATGATTTGGCGGCTCCCAACAGACGGTCCGAGATGATGCGTTTCTGTATCTCCGAGGTGCCTTCGAAGATCTTGGTCAGCCGCGCGTCGCGCCAGTAACGCTCGACAGCGAAATCCGTCGTGTAGCCGGCACCGCCGTGGATCTGCAGTGCCTCGCTGGTCACACGTTCGGCCATCTCTGAAGCCAGCAGCTTGACCATGGACGATTCCTTGTCGCAGCGTCGGCCGCTGTCGATCTCCGTGCACACGTGATACATCAGCTGTCGCGCGGCCTCGATCTCGGTAGCCATGTCAGCGATCTTGAAACGGATGGCCTGGAACTCGCCGATCGGCTTGCCGAACTGCACGCGCTCATGGGCGTAGCGAATCGCGTCCTCGAGCGCGCCTCGGGCCAGGCCGATAGCCCGCGCGGCGGTGTGAGCGCGCGCCACCTCGAGCTTGCCCATCACGGTGTAGAACGCATTGCCTTCCTCGCCGATCAATGCGTCGGCCGGAACCCGGCAGTTGTCGAAAGCGAGCTCGAAGGTCTTCCAGCCGCGATAGCCAATCTTGTTGACGGGCGTGCCCTGGACACCAGGCGGCAGCGTGCCGCGCTCCTTGGGGATGTGGAACGCGCTGATGCCCTTGTGCCGCGCCTTGGGATCCACATCAGGGTCCGTGCGCGCCATCACGGTGAGGTAGTCCGCGCCGTCGGCGAAGGTGCACCACATCTTGGAGCCATTGATGACCCAATGCTCGCCATCGCGCCTTGCGCGGCACGACAGGTTGGCGACATCAGAGCCCGCATTGGGTTCGGACAGTGCGAAGGCACCCAGGTATTCCCCGCTGGCCATGCGCGGCAGATACTTGCGCTTTTGTTCTGGCGTGAAACCGTTGCCTGCCCCGTTGCCACGCGCCATGATGCTGGCCACGCTCATCCAGCCACGAGAGAGCTCTTCGGCGACCAGGCAATATTCGAAGCAGCCAAGCCCCAGGCCGCCGTACTCCTGAGGTATCAGGATGCCGAAGAGGCCGAGCTCGGCCATCTTGTCGCGCAGCGCCATGGGGATCTCTCCGTTCTGCGGGTCGAGCCGATTGGCCGTCGGCAGCACTTCCTTCATGGCAAAGTCGCGTGCGGCCTGCTGAATCATCAGCCGCTCATCGGTCATGTACGAGGGGACGGCGTCGTCGCGGTCTGCAAGCGCGGTGGGGCGTGTCGTGTCGTGATGCTGGGCCATGGCTATTTTCCCTGTACCTTCCTGCTGATCATGTTCGTGCGCTTGAAGTCGATGACCCGAGCGCCGGCGGCGTTGAATCCTTCCGTGTGCCAGGTCGCAATGCCGGCGTCAGTGCGGCTGTTCGATGGCCGCAACTCCAGGACGGTGCTTCGGGAGGTCAGCGTGTCTCCGGGGTAAACCGGCTCATGGAAGGTGAGATCCTCCACGCCAAGAAACGCCCCGCCGGATTCACTCAAATCCTCCACTGACATGCCGAAGACGGTCAGAAACACCAGCATGGGGTTCAGGACCATGCCGGGATGGCCGTGTGCGCGTGCATACTCGGCGTTGAAGTAGAGCGGGTTGAAGTGCAGCGTATTGGTCGTGAAGGCGATGTTGTCTGCATCAGTGAGCGTGCGGCCCCAGTGGTGTTCGAACACCTGGCCCACCTGCATGTCATCCAGACCGTTGCCCTTGGGCCATAGCTTTGCCTTGTCTAGCATGGCTTGTGCGTCTTGCATGGGTTGTCCTCTCAAGCTCTTGGGATGGTCAGTGAAGTGATGTGCCGAACGTCTGCCGCGCAGTCGAGTGCTGCCACCTGGTCGGCAAGCTCGCGGGCGCGCGCGGTGCCCACGACCGGCTCGGCGAGCGCCGTGAACTTGGTGAGCAGCTTTTGCCACTGGAGCGGCAACTCACTGGGGGGACAGGCACGCGAGACGTCGGCGGTTGCGATGTGGGTTTGACCGCCACGCAAGCTGACAGCCACCTCGCTGCTGTAGGGGTTCGGCAGGTCGTCCGACGGGACGATGTGGACACGGTCGCGCAACTGCACCAAGTCCGGCTCCAGGGTCAGTGCGTCAGTAAAGCCGCGCTCGCTGGTGTCGCGGCGGGTCAGCGCCATCGCGACTACCTGGCGCAGGCTGAACTTGGCTTCCAGGCCTGTGGCCGGTGCCGGGATGTTGCATACCTGCAGGTGGCCTGGCGGTACCAGCACGCGCACGGATTCCACCTCGGCTGCCCTCAGGTCGGGCCGCACAGAGAGCTTTGCGGCAGCCTCGATGCTTGCGTGCGTCAGATAGCAGGCGGCGTGGTACTTGAACATCACACGGGTGATGCCGTCGATCTCGTGCATGGCATCAAGGACATGCGGGCTGTACGTGTCCGTCTGCGTCGCGGCAAAGCCCTGCTCGGTCTCGATGACCGCCGCATGCGCCGTGAAACCTCTGCGTGCAAGGCCCGCGGCGAGCAGGCCGTTGGCAGCCGCCTTGCCGGCGTGCAACGGCTTGGCCATCGTGCCGAACATGGACTTGAGTCCGGCAGCCTGTGTGCCGGCCAAGCCCAATGCGGTGCGCCACGCAGGCTCGTCCAGCCCCATCAGGTGGGCGCAGGCGGCGGCCGCACCGAAGCTGCCGACGGTCCCGGTGGCGTGAAACCCGCGGGCATAGTGTCCTGGGCGCATGATGGCGCCCACGCGGCACTCGGTTTCGAAGCCGGCCACGAAGGCCGCAATGAAGGCGCGTCCGGACGTAGGGCTTGGCTCGGCCGCAGCCAGGAGCGCGGGGAAGACCGGCACCGAGGGGTGCCCTCCCATGGCCGAGACGACGTCATCGAAGTCCAGGGCGTGCGAGGCTGCGCCGTTGATGAGGGCGGCCCACTGCATCGAAACCGTCTGAGATGTACCGACAAGACGATGCGGACCGCACGCCCCTTCCTCGGCCGCCTGCTCGCGCAGGATCGCGGTGAGCGGCTCGCGGCTGCCTGCCAACGCCACACCCAGCCAGTCGAGCAGGCAATGCTTGGCAAACGTCACTGCTTGCGGCGACAGCGTCTCGTAGCGGATCTGCGCCATGTCGTGCGCGATGCGCGCGGTCACCGCGTCGCGCGCTGGGTACTGGTCAATGGCTGATGCCATGTCACCCCTCCTCGTCCCCGTCCAGTCTGCGCAGGCTGCAAGCGCTGGCGAGCTGATACGGCTGTCTCTGTGTTCTCTTATGTGCGCTGTGGAGCGCTGCGTGAGACGTATTGTTGGGGCTTGGGTGTTTGTGACGCCAAAGGCAAATCGTTAAGATGCCTTTAACCAACGGTTAACGAGAGGACCGCAGATCGTGACCCGCCGCCGTCTACCCCCGCTGAACCCGTTGCGCAGCTTCGAGGCCGCGGGGCGTCATCACAGCTTCACGCGCGCGGCGCAAGAGCTTCATGTGACGCCGGTGGCTATCAGCCGGCAGGTTGCGGTGCTGGAGAGCTACTTCGGTGTTCCGCTGTTCGATCGCCACCATCAGACCGTGCATCTGACGCCCGCAGGGCGGCAGTTCCTGCCCAGGGTCACCGCCGCGTTGGATCTGCTCGACGAGGGCAGCCGCCTGCTGCGGCCCGAGCCGGACGAGGCGCTCGTGGTCTGCACCTACACCACGTTTGCATTGCGATGGCTCATTCCGCGTCTGGCCGTGTTTCGTCAAGAGCACCCCGCCATCGACATCAACTTCAGTACAGCGGTGACCTACGAAGAGTTCCACTACGACCGTATCGACGTGGGGCTTCAGTACGTGTATGCGGTGCCGGCCGACGTATCGGCCCAGGTCATCCTGCCTGACCTCATCCAGCCCATCTGCAGCCCGCGCCTGCTGGAGACCGGGCCGTCGTTGCCGCCCGTCGAGAACCTCAGGCGGCACACGCTGCTGCATTCGGAGTACCGAAAGGCGGACTGGGCCGACTGGCTCGACGCGGTAGGCGCGCCGCGCTTCAAACCTGCCGACGAATCCACATTCAAGGGCTCGGGCCTGGCGTATCAGGCGGCCTCGGGAGGGTTAGGCGTTGCCGTGGCGCAGCGCCTGCTGATTCTCGACGACCTGGCGGATGGACGCGTGGTCACACCTTTTCCGCATGCAGTCCAACGCACCACTGGCTTGAGCATGGTCAGCCGCAAGTCCCGGTTGGCAGACTCCCGCGTCAAGATCTTTCGTGACTGGTTGGAAGCCCAGGCCACACAGACATGGCGCGCGATGGGGCTGGAAGACGTTGTCGCGCCGGCACGGCCCAGGCTCGTGCACATGGGATGAGGTCAAAGACTGGCGGCGCGAAGCTGCGAGGTCGTCTACCCTCGTGCCCAACTTGGCGCGCACCATGTTCGAGCGCAGTGTGAGCCAGTGGATCGAGCCGTTGGAGGCCTGGGCCGACCCGATTGTCACTGAGCGGACTAGCGCCCCGAACGGCACCGGCGACCGCCGCGTCAGGCGTGTGCCGGCTCCACCACCCACTCACGTCCCGAATGCTCTGCCTGCCAAAGATCGTAGTCGGCTTGCATCTGCAACCACATGATGGCGGTCGGAGCCGGGATCCACTTTGCCAGGCGAATCGCCAAGTCTGGCGTGGCGCCGGCCTTGCCGTTGATGAAGCGCGAAAGCTGCACGCGAGAAACACCGAGCTGCGCAGCGGCATCAGTCACGCTCAGGCCCAGTGCCGGCAACACATCGTCTTTGAGGATCCCGCCAGGATGCGGAGGATTGTGCATCTGCATGGTGCGCTCCTTAGTGATAGTCCTGGTAGTCGACCAGAATGGCATCCTGACCCTCGAAGGTGAAGGTCAGTCGCCAGTTGCCGTTGACCCAGACCTGTCGGCGCCGATCCAAATCTGAGCCACCGTGCCGACCGAATATTGAGCCAGGGGTGGGGGCCGGCCTTCAGAGGGC
>NZ_JADCNH010000001.1 GCF_018904615.1 Verticiella alkaliphila
CGCCGGAGGGGAGCACGCCCGCCGCCCCGTCGGCCACGCCCTCGCCCGCGGCTGCCGCACCCAGCGACGTGGACAATGTCTCGGCCGAGGACGACGCCCGCGTCGCGCCGACCAATGCTGCGCCCGGGACCGGCGCCATTGCGACCGGCGATCCGACACCGTTCACGCACCCGGGTCAGCCCATCGCGGCCGAGGACGCGCACCCGACCAACCCGTCCTGCGCGGCCATGCTCTTCATGCCCACCGCTGACGGGCGCGTCATCGCACTGAACCCCGACGACGGTGCGATCTGCACGAACTTCGGCGACGGCACCGGCCAGATCAACCTGTGGGCCAACATGCCCAATCTGAACCCGGGCAGCTACTACTCCACGTCGCCCGTGGTCGTCTCGCGCGATCGCCTCGTCGTGGCGGGCACCGTGCTGGACAACGTGTCCACCACCGAACCGTCCGGCGTGATCCGTGGCTACGACGTGCGTACCGGCGCGCTGGTATGGAACTGGGATTCCGGCAATCCCAACGAGACCGCACCGATTGGTGGCGATCGCACCTACCTGCAGAATTCGCCCAACAGCTGGTCGATCTCCAGCGTCGATGAGTCGCTCGGCCTGGTGTACGTGCCGATGGGCAACCAGCCACCGGACCAATGGGGCGGCAACCGTTCCCCCGCGGCCGAGATGTACTCGTCGTCGGTCGTGGCACTTGATCTCGAGACTGGCCGCGTGCGCTGGCATTACCAGACGGTGCATCACGACCTGTGGGACTACGACGTGCCCGCGCAGCCCTCGCTCGTGGACCTGACGATCAATGGACAGACCGTGCCGGCGCTGGTGCAGCCCACCAAGCAGGGCGAGCTCTTCGTACTGGATCGCCGTAGCGGCCAGCCCGTGTTGCCGGTCAATGAAGAGCCGGTCCCTCAAGGGGCGGCCGAGGGCGACACCACCGCGCCGACCCAACCGCGCTCGGCGCTCTCGTTCGATCCGCCCCGTCTGCAGGGTGCCGACATGTGGGGCGCCACGATCTTCGACCAGCTCGCCTGCCGCATCAAGTTTCATCGCCTGCGCTACGAAGGCCGCTACACGCCGCCCTCGGAGAAAGGGTCGCTGATCTATCCCGGCAATTTCGGCACGTTCAACTGGGGCGGCGTGGCCATCGATCCGCAACGCCAGATCGTGTTCGCCACGCCCACGCGCCTGGCGTTCGTCTCGCAACTGGTGCGGCGCGAGGACGATACGAGCCTGTATGTGCAGGGTGATGAACGGCCGGAATACAGCCTGCCGGCGCTCAACGAGAACTTCGGTGCACCCTTTGCCGTCAAGCTGCATCCGTTCATGTCGGCACTGGGGCTGCCCTGCCAGGCCCCGCCCTGGGGCTTCGTGGCCGGCGCGGATCTGACGACGGGTGACGTCGCCTGGATGCATCGCAATGGCACCGTTCGCGACAGCTCGCCGCTCCCCCTGCCCTTCAAGATGGGCGTGCCCAACCTGGGCGGCCCGATGGTAACGGCCTCGGGTGTGGCCTTCCTCACGAGCACGCTGGATTACTACATCCGCGCGTACGACGTGGCCACGGGCGACACGCTGTGGCAGGAGCGTCTGCCGGCGGGCGGCCAGGCCACGCCCATGACCTACGTGGGCGAGGACGGCCGGCAATATGTGCTCGCCGTGGCCGGTGGCCACGGCTCGCTGGGCACGAAGGCTGGTGATTATGTGATCGCCTACCGCATCGATTGATCGACACAGGCCTCACGACGGCGCCTCCGGGCGCCGTTTTTCTTGGCCTGACGTCACGGCCAACCCCGTCCCCCGTCAGGCGCCGCCGGTCCTCAACGCACAGGCAGGAAAGCAAAGAACAGCAGATTCTGGGCGTAATTGATGCCCAGGCGCCGTGAGTTCTCACCCAGCAGGCTGGAGATCAGGTCCAGCCGGCCGATGATGGCGCCAAACTCGCGCTCGAAGCTCAGGTTGGCGGTCTCGCCCGACATCTCGTTGGCCAGCAGCAGGGGCGCCCCCTTCGCATCACGCCGGCTGGTGAGCAGCCAGGCGGCGGCTTCCACGTTGCGCGCCGCATTGTAGACGTGAGCCCCGTTGAGCACGTCCAGCGCGTAGACCCGTGTGCGATCGTTGTGCGCGGCGATGATCGTATCTGCCAGACCATAGACGAGCGCGAACACGCGATCGCCGCGATAGTCCGGATCGAGCGCCACGGCGAGCAGCTCGATGTCGCGCAGGCCAATGAGATCCGCCGGCGGAATGCGCTGCTCGATTGCCTGGCGCACGGCGGCAGTCGCAGCGGCGTGATCCGCTCGGTCCGACTTGCGCCATTCCCGGGGATTGCGCTTGTACAGTTTGTCGAGCAAGGCGTACAGGCTGGAGAGGTTGGCCTGCATAGCCACTGTCACCGTTCGATTGAAGTCCGTCTGCAACCATTGATCGGCGCTCATCGACTCGGTGCCCGGCGCACCCAGGTGCGCGCCTGGGGGGCCCGGCGCCACGCAGCCCGAGAGCAGCACTGCGAGGAGCACGGCCGTGAACTTGCCGCCGGTCACGCGGAACCCTCCACCCGCTCGTGCCGGGCATTCCTCGGCACGCAGGTTGCGCTAGTACGGCGGGCACCCCGCGCATCCCGCGCGGGGCCGTCATCCCGTCCAGGAGATATCCATGCCAGCGAAATCGAAGGCACAGCAAATGGCTGCGGGCGCCGCGCTCTCGGCCAAACGCGGCGATCAGAAAGTCGGCAATCTGAAAGGCGCATCGAAATCCATGTACGAATCCATGGACAAGAAGGAACTCGAGAAGATGGCCAGCACGAGCCGCAAAGGCAAGCCAGGCCACGCGTGAGACCCGCGGGCACCGTGCTCACGGCGCCAGTCCGTGCTGCACCATGCGCAGCAAACGATCCGCGAGCACGTCCAATTGCGGCGTGGGCAAGCCGCGCATCGGCCCGTCGAGGGCCAGCAATGCCATGCCGTGAACGGCCGACCACGCCAGAAACTCGGCGCCTGCGCGTTGCCCTTCTACGAGTTGCCCCGTGCGCTCCAGCGCATCCAGCGCATCGACCAAGAGTTCGAAGGGATTACGGCCCGTGTCCCCCGCCGTCGCCGGGTCCGCCGGGCCATCCCGAACGACATCGAACTGCACAGTAAAGGCCGTGCGAAAAAGCCCAGGCTCCTGTCGAGCGAATCGCAGATAGCCCGCCCCCACCGCCCGCAATGCCGCCCGAGCCCAGGCTGCCTCGTCCTCATTGGTGCGTGCGGGTCGTGCTTCCTCCATGTGGCGCGCGGCCCGCGCCAGCGCTTCGGCGCGCACGGCCGCCAACAGATCCTCACGACTGCTGAAGTGCCGATAGGCCGCGTTCGGGGCGACACCCGCGCGGCGCGTGGTCTCACGCAGCACGACGGCCGTTGGACCGCCATCGCGGGCCAAAGCCACGCCCGCCTCGATCAATGCACGCCGCAGATCGCCATGACGATACGTGCCGCGCGTGGCGGCATAGGGGCTGGCAGAGCGAGAGGAACCAGGCGAGGCGGCGGTCATGACATCGGGCTTTACGGCTGACAAACACGATGCTATCGTTTGTGGACGCTGTACACAACGAGGAATGCGACATTCCAACCGGAGACCGCCATGTTCGTCGAGACTTACCTCTTTTTCGATGGTCAATGTGCTGAAGCCATGGCGCATTACCAGCGCGTGCTGGGTGGTGACCTGCAGGTGATGCGCTACCAGGACGCCCCACCCTGTGCGCAATGCCCGAACATGGGTGCCGACACGCAAGACCGCGTGATGCACGCGATCCTGAAGTTTCCCGATGGCGCCCTGATGGCCTCGGACGTGCCCGCTGGCGATACGTATGAGGGCATTCAGGGTGTCGGCGTGACGTTGAACTTCCCAGGACTCGACGATGCCAGGCGCACGTTCGACACTCTGGCCGATGGTGGCTCTGTGCAGATGCCGTTTGGCCCCACATTCTGGGCAGAGGGCTTCGGCATGCTGCGCGACCGCTTCGGCACGCCGTGGCTCATCAACGGCCCCATGATCATGCCCAACGTCTGACCCCCTTCTTCGGAGCATTGCCATGTCGCACTATGTCGATGGATTCGTCCTGCCCGTGCCCAAGGACAAGATCGCCGAGTACCAGGAGATCGCCCGCAAGGCGAGCGAGGTGTGGCGCGAGTACGGCGCGCTGGAATACTGGGAATGTGTCGCGGACGACGTCCAGCCGGGCAAGCTGACCTCGTTTCCCCAGAGCGTGATGCTCGAGCCGCACGAGACCGTGATCTTCGCGTGGATTCTCTATCGCTCGCGCGAAGAGCGCGACGCCATCAACGCCAAGGTGATGGCCGATCCGCGCATCGCCGGCATGGGTCCGGACAACATGCCGTTCGACGGCAAGCGCATGTTCTGGGGTGGCTTCCGGAGCATCGTCGAGAGCCGCTGACCTGGCCCCCGCGTGGGCGGCGGGCACGATGATGTGCTCATCGGCCCGCGCGCCGCGCGACCCCGCCCCGGTCAGTCCGAGGGTGGCGCACGCCTGGGCGTGCGCAACGGAATCGTGACGGGACCGTCGTTGATCAACGACACCTGCATGTCTGCCGCGAAGCGGCCCGTGGCGACGGTGGCATGTGCCGCGTGCGCCGCTGCAACGAACGCGTCGTAGCTGGCTCTGGCTTCGGCCGGGGGTGCTGCCGCCGAGAATCCCGGCCGGTTGCCGCGCGCCACGTCGGCTGCCAGCGTGAACTGGCTCACCACCAGCAGCCCGCCACCGATGTCCTGCAGACTGCGATTCATGCGGCCCTCGTCATCCGCGAAAATGCGCATGCGCAGCACCTTGCCCAGGAGCCAGTCGATCTCGCCCGGCCCATCCCCGGGCTCCGCACACACGAGCAGAAGCACCCCCTGCCCGATCTCGCCCGTCACCTCCCCTGCCACGCTCACCCGCGCTTCGCGCACCCGTTGCATCAACCCGATCATGCCGCCCTCGACTGTCTGAAGCCGGCATCATACGACCACGACAGGTGGGCGTGGGCGCGGCCGTCACCGCTGGCTTGGCAATCTGACGCGTAGTCAGTCTGGACGTACCGCTCAGTCCTCGCCCAGCATGTTGTCCACGCGGGCCAGCAAGGCATCGACTTCGAACGGCTTGGTGAGCACCTGCATGCCAGGCTCCAGCTGGCCGTCGCCTACCACCGCATTCGCAGCGTACCCGGTGATGAAGAGCACCCGCAGGCCTGGACGCAACACCCGCGCAGCATCGGCCACCTGGCGGCCGTTCATGCCTCCGGGCAAACCGACGTCAGTCACGAGCAGATCCACGGGCTCGCCCGACTGCAGCAGGGCCAGCCCCGCCGCGCCATTGCCGCATTCCCGCACGACATGGCCTTGTTCGCGCAGGAGTTCGGCAACGAGCGATCGCACGGACGGCTCATCGTCGATCACCAGCACGCGGCCGGTGCCTGCCGAACCCATCGCCGGCAGGGCCGCCGGTGGCACGCGCTCGCTCGCATGCGCCGCGCCCTCGTAGCGCGGCAGGTACAGGCACATCGTCGTGCCGCGCCCCGCTTCGGAATAGGCACGCACCTGTCCACCGGACTGCCGCGCAAATCCATACACCATGGAGAGCCCCAGCCCGGTTCCCTGACCCGTTGGCTTGGTCGTGAAGAACGGATCGAAGGCATGCTCGATGACGTCGTCGCTCATGCCCACGCCGGTGTCAATCACCGCCAGCGACACATAAGGCCCCGGCGCCAGTTCGCGCGCCTTGGCCGCCTGCGCATCCAGACGGATGTTGGCGGTCTCGATCGTCAGTCGGCCGCCATCGGGCATGGCGTCGCTCGCGTTGATGCACAGGTTGAGCAAGGAGTTCTCGAGCTGATTGGCATCGACCATGGCCGGCCACAGACCCGACGCTGTCTGCACGTGCAAGGCGATGGCCGGCCCCATGCTGCGTCCAATCAACTCGATCATGTCCTCGACCAGCCGGTTCAGATCCGTCGGCCTCGGATCGAGCGTCTGCCGGCGCGAGAAGGCGAGCAGCCGGTGCGTGAGCGCGGCTGCCCGTCGCGCCGCACCTTGCGCCGCCTGGATGTGGCGCTGGCCATGTTCAAGCTGCCCCTCTCTGACACGCGCGGCCAGCAACTCCAGGCTCCCCAGAATGCTGGTGAGCAGATTGTTGAAGTCATGGGCGAGCCCGCCCGTGAGTTGGCCAACGGCCTCCATTTTCTGGCTTTGCCGAAGACGCTCCTCGGCCTGGCGCAGCGCCTCGGCCTGCTCCTTCTCGACGGTGATGTCGCGCCCGAACGCGCTGATGAGGCCATCGGCGGGAACGGCCGTCCAGGCAAGCCATCGATAGCCACCGTCACGATGGCGAAAGCGCGCCTCGAGATCGCGCACCGTGGCGCCACGCTCGAGCACACGGCAGGCATCGACCGTCATGCTGCGGTCGTTCGGGTGGAGGAGTTCCGTGAAGCTGCGGCCGACGAGTTCTGACTCCTGCCATCCGAGATGAACGGCCCAGGCCGGATTGGCCGCCATGATGCCGGCATCCTTGCGCATGACGACGATGAGATCGGTGCACAGCTGCCAGAGCCGGTTGCGATCGGCCGCGCGCGCAGCAACCTCCTCTTCGAGCGAGGCCATGACCTCGCGCATGTGCTGCTCGGCCCGCACCTTCGCCGTCGTCTCCACGACGGTCGCGAGCAGTCCGACGACACGGTCGCCGGCGTCACGGACGGGACTGCAGGAGAAGGTGTAGTAGCGGCGCTCGGTGACGCCCTGGCGGCAGACATCCAGCGGGAAATCCTCATGAAACGCCGATTCGCCGTCGAAAGCGCGGGCCACGTACGGACCGACCACATCCCAATGTGGCTCCCAGAGCGTCCGAAAGGACCGCCCCATCGCCGTCGCATCAAAGCCAATGACGGGAAGGTAGCCGGCATTGGGGATGGCGGTAAGCGCAGGGCCCCAGACGAGGCACTGGGGAAACCGGCACGCGAGCACCAGATTGGCGGCCAGGTGCAACTCAGGCGGCCAGTGCTCGCGCGGCCCGAGCGGGGTGCGCGACCAGTCATGCGCACGCGCGGCGACAGCCATGTCGCCGTCAGCAACGGCGCATCCTGCAGGCTCAGCCATTCTCACCATCTCATGCGGGTCGTTCGTGACGGGGCTCGTGCAGCGCCGGTGGGGGGAGCCCCCGAACTGTCGAGCATACCGGAAAGCTGTGCGTAACAGGCGCGGTTACCTGACTACGACCCTTGCGCAACTGCACTCACGCGCCGGCCTTCAAGGCATGCTAACGATGCATCGGCTGCGGTCCGCGTCGCGTGATGCGATACACCGTCGCAGGCGGCATGTTCATGAGCGCTGTGCCCATTCGCTGCGCGCGCAGCCCGAGGCGATCGAGCATCCGGCGCGAGACCGGACAGCGTGGCCCATAGGTGAACTGGTACATCGCCCCGTCGGAGCGCAGGTAGGGGAACACGCCTGCCAGGATGGCCATCACCTTGCGCGGGGGCATCGACAGCAAGGGCAGGCCGCTCACAACCGCGCCCAGCTCGCCGCGCCGGCAGACGTGCGCCCGCGCGAGCCGTGCGGCATCCATGCGCAAGACGCGGGATTCGGGAAAACGGACTTCAAGCATGCCGGCAAAACGCGCGCCAGACTCGACCAGGATGAGATTCGATTCGCGCACGCCGCGACCCACCAGCGCCCGCGTGAAGACACCCGTGCCAGGGCCGAGCTCCAGGACGGGCCCGGTCGTCGCGCTGATGTCGCGCGTCATGAGTTCGGCCAGGGCATTGCCCGAGGGGGCGATCGCGGCCACTTGCAGGGGGTTCGCGACCCAGGCACGCAGAAAAGGAACGATATCGGTTGCGCTCATTGCTCCGTCTCGTGTTAGTGGCCGCGGCAGCGGCCCGAGGCAGGGCGCGGCGGCCAAGCGCACAGCATACTGCAACGCGGCAGTCGATTCGATGGCAATGCGTGCCCGGACATTTCCAGATAACATACCGTTGCAATACCCGCCCTCACCAGCCTTCTCCCATGATCGACGCCTTTGCCAATGCGCTCTCCGAGCGGGCCACGCGCCTGCGCGCTTCCGAAATCCGCGAACTCCTGAAAGTCCTTGAACGCCCTGGCATGATTTCGTTCGCCGGCGGCATTCCGGATCCGAATCTCTTCGACCGCGAGGGTTTCGCGCACGCGCTGGCCGAGCTCGCCGGCGCCGGCAATGCACTCCAATACTCAGCCACCGAGGGCTACGGCCCGCTGCGCAGCTGGATCGCAGAGCGCATGAGCGCGCAAGGCGTGACTTGCGGTCCTGAGCACATCCTCATCACGAGCGGCTCGCAGCAAGGTCTTGACCTCATCGGCAAGCTGCTGCTCGACCCCGCCGACACGCTGGCCGTTGCGCGCCCGACCTACCTCGGTGCGCTGCAGTGCTTTCGAGCGTATGAGCCCACGCTCGTCGAATGGCAGGGCGCGGCGCTGCCGGCCGAGACCAAGGCCTTGTACCTGGTGCCGGATTTCGCCAATCCGAGTGGCGAAACCCTCACCCTGGCCCAACGCGAGGCCGCGCTCGATGCAGCCCAGGCAGCCAACGCCGTCGTGCTCGAGGATGCCGCCTATGTGGACCTGCGCTTCGAGGGCGAACCCCTGCCCTCGCTGCTCGCACTCGATTGCGCCCGTCACGGCGGCATCGACGCCGCCCGCACGCTGTATTGCGGCACGTTCTCCAAGACGCTCGCGCCCGGTCTGCGGGTGGGCTGGATCTGCGCGCCTCGACTCGTGATCGATCGGCTGGTGCTGCTCAAGCAAGGCGTGGATCTGCATACAGCCACGCTCAACCAGATGGCCATGCACCGCGTGGCACTGGCCGGGTTCGATGCACAGCTGGTGCGTGCATGCGCGGTGTACCGCGAACGTCGTGACGCCATGCTCACCGCGCTCGGTGGCTACGCACCGGCCGGCATGCACTGGACGCAGCCAGAAGGCGGGCTGTTCATCTGGGCCGAGTTGCCCGAAGGATGCGATAGCAAGGCCTTGCTCGCGAGCGCGCTGGAGGCGAACGTGGCCTTCGTGCCCGGTCCCGCCTTCTATGCCCAGGCGGGCAATGCACGCACGCTGCGCCTGAGCTACTCGCTCAATCCGCCCGCCGAGATCGAGGCCGGCATCCGCACGCTGTGCAGCCTGATTGCTTCGCACAGCCGCGCCGCCGCCTGATCCTGTGGCCACGCACCGGCGGATCCCGCCGGTGCTGTCTGTCGCTGCGCTACCGCTGTCCTAAGCCGGTTGCCAATCCAGGGGCCACTCGCCCCGGGCGACGTTCTGCAGCCACAGCGCGCACGTCAGCGTCTTCGCGTCGGTCACCCGGCCATCACGGCAACCCGCAAGCAGGGCGTCGACGGATTCGACGTGCACATCGAGGAATTCGCCCGCGTCCAGCCGGCGTTCGCCCTTCGTGAGGCCGCGCGCGAAGTACATGTGGATGATCTCGGTCGAGTAACCGATCGCGAGGTGCATGCGCCCCGCGTACGCCCATTCACGGGCCTCGTAGCCGGTTTCTTCGAGCAGCTCGCGCTGTCCGCACACGAGCGGATCCTCGCCCGCATCGAGCTTGCCCGCTGGAAATTCCCACATCACCTCGCCCACGGGATGGCGGTACTGCCGCTCGAGCACGAGACGGGCATCATCGAGCAGGGGGACGACGACGACCGCCCCCGGATGCACGACATACTCGCGCGAGGCGGTGCCGCCGTCGGGCAAGCGCACCGTGTCGCGCCGCACATCGAGGAAGTTGCCGCGAAAAAGCGATTCCGACGTCAAGGTCGTCTCGCGCAAGTGGTTGTCATCGTCCGGGCGAGTCAGCATGGCGGAACGTGCAAGAATGGGAAAGCGTGACTGTAGCGCACCCCGCGCGACAGACGCTGCACCTTGCCGGAGGACCGCATGCGACACCCCTTCACCGGGCATCTGCGCTCCGCCGCCCAGCGCCGACTCTTCTTCTGGACACAACGCTGGGACGCGGAAGCAGCCCGCGAACACGGCGACGCCGCCACACGCTTTGGTGACGACTCGACGCACGCGACGGCGCGGGCCGCCGTCAGGGCCCGCGCGCCGGAAGACGAGGACGACGTCCTCGAATGAGATGCCGGCCCTGGCTCAGGCCAGCGTGCCCACCGTGAAGTGCCCGGCGCCGAGCGCTTCACGATAGGCGTCGATATCGGCGACCGGATGGCGGGCCACCTCGGAATCGGCAGCGGCCAGAGCGACGGCCGAGGCCACTTCGACGATCAGGCGCGGATCGAACGGCGTGGGAATGATGTACTCCGCGCCGAATGCCAGGGTACGTCCTGGATAGGCTGCGGCAACCTCGGCCGGGATCTCGCGGCGCGCCAGCCCCGCGATGGCGTGCACGCAGGCAAGCTTCATCTCGTCGGTGATGCGGCTCGCGCCCGCGTCCAGCGCGCCGCGGAACAGGAACGGGAAGCACAGGACGTTGTTGACCTGGTTCGGGTAGTCCGACCGGCCCGTCGCGATGATGGCGTCGGCCCGCGCAGCCCGCGCGACTTCCGGTCGGATCTCCGGCTCCGGGTTGGCCAGCGCCAGGATCAACGGGCGCGGGCCCATGGACTGCACCATGTCCGCCGTGAGCAAACCCGCGGCCGAGCAGCCCAGGAACACATCGGCGTTCTGGCAGGCGTCGGCCAGCGATCGGGCCGTGTCACGCGTGGCATAGCGCGACTTGTTGAACTCCATGTTGGCATCGCGTCCTTCGAACACCACCCCCTTGGAATCCACGAGCAGCACGTTCTCTTTGCGCAGGCCCAGCCGCACGAGCAAATCCAGGCAGGCGATGGCCGCGGCACCCGCGCCCGAGCACACCAGGCGCACGTCCGCCAGCCGCTTGTCGGCGAGCGACAGGCCGTTCATGATCGCCGCGGACGCGACGATGGCCGTGCCGTGCTGGTCGTCATGAAAGACCGGGATGGACATGCGCTCGGACAGGCGCTTCTCGATATAGAAGCACTCGGGCGCCTTGATGTCCTCGAGGTTGATGCCACCGAAGGTCGGCTCGAGAATGGCGATGGCGTCGATGAGCTTATCGGGATCGGATTCGGCCATCTCCAGGTCGAAGACGTCGATGCCGGCAAACTTCTTGAAGAGGCAGGCCTTGCCTTCCATCACCGGCTTGGCCGCCAGCGCACCGATGTTGCCCAGGCCGAGCACCGCCGTGCCGTTGGTGATCACACCGACGAGATTCGCACGCGAGGTGTAGAGTCGAGCGGTATGCGGATCGTTGGCGATCGCCTCGCTGGCGTAGGCCACGCCCGGCGAATAGGCGAGCGACAGGTCGCTCTGGTTGTCGAGGGCCTTGGTCGGCACCACGGATACTTTGCCGGGAGTCGGCAGGCGATGGTAATTGAGGGCGTCTTCGATAATGCGCTGGGTCATGGGGGCTCGCGGCGCCAGGCAAAACCGCACCAACGCGGTGCGGTCTTCGGCAAAACCCGGTATTTTCCCGGGTTGCGCTCAGCCAATCAAGTTGCTATGCAGCATTGACCCATCGTCAGCGCACCGGCATAGTCTGCGCGGAGCCGGCGCTGGACGTCTTGTCAAAGGTAAACGCGTACGGAATGCCGATCAGGGCATCCTGCAATTGCGGATCGGACACGTCGCCGAGCGGCTCGCAACGCGCGCCCACGGCAGCGCGCAAGGCCGCGGAATCGAGTGCTTCGTTGCCGGATGTGCGCAACAGCCTCGCACTGCGGAATTCGCCCTTCACCGTGAAGGACAGCAGCGCCAGGGTCTCGCCCTGGAAACCCGCGGGTGCGTTCTGAAACGCCTCGCTCGGGAACGGCACGTTGCATTGCGGATTGCGCTTCAAGGGTGGCGGTGTGGTGCTGCCCTGCGCCATCACCGCGGGCGCGGCGAGACAAGCAACCAGTGCGGCCGTGACGGCCGCGTGCGGATAGCGAATCATGGAGTCTCCTGCAAAAGGCTCACGGTCCAGGGATCATACCGTGCGCGGCGCGCGCTCTCTGGCGGGGTCAGTCTTGAAAAGACCACGCAGGTTCAGGCCTGCGAGAAAGATCTGCAACACGACGACTGCGTACGCTGATGCGGGGATCCCCCACGCCACCCACAGCACATTGCTGGTGAGGAACAGCCAGAAGCCGATGTTGCGCTTGCGCTTGCGCGACGATGCGACCAGCCAGGCGGCGGCTACCGTGAGCGCCATGGCCGGCCATTGCAGCAGGTCGAGGATCTCAGTCATACGGGAGGGTCAACAGAGTGTGCCGGCCCACCGGGCCGGCACTGACATCAAACGCTTAGCGGTTGGTACCGGCAGCGCCCGCAGCAGGCGCGGCAGGAGCGGCGGGCGTCACGCCCATCGAACCACTGCTCGTGGCCGGAGCCGCGGCCGGCGCGTTGTCCTTCTTGGCGTCGACTGCCTGCTTGAGTTGCTCGCCCATGGCGAGGTGGCTCTTCAGGTTGGGCAGCACCTTGGCGGCGAAGGCCTTGACCTGAGCGTCGTCAGCATCCTCGGCGGCGTTCTCGAAGAGATCGACCGCATCTTCGTGCGCATCCACGGCCACCTTGTCGACATAGCGTTCGTCGAAGTCGTGACCTTCACGATTCTGCAAGCCCTTCAGGGTGCGATTCTGGCCCCAGCGAAGATCGGTGGGCAGCTCGACGCCCTTGCCCTGCGCGAGCGTGCGCAGTTCCTGATCCACGGCCTGGTGATCCGTGACCATCTTCTGCGCGAAGTCCTTGACCTCTTGCGACTGCGCGCGCTGGGCGGCGAGTTGGCTGCCTTCGATCTCGAGCTTGCCGGATTGGGCAGCGCGCTGCAGGAAGCGGGTGTCGCCACGCGACAGCTTGCTTTCTGCAGGGGCCGCGGCGGTAGCTTGCGTGCCTTGGGCCGGTTGTGCGGCCGGTTGGGCAGCATGGGCAGCGCCCGTGAAGCCAAAGGCGGCGGTGGCGCAGGCGATGACGGTGAGTTTCCAGCGTGACATGAAGTTTCCTCCTGGGTTGGTGACGCAGTGCTTATCGCAACCCCCGTGCCACCGTTCTCTCACCCATTCAACCGCCTGCATGCCGTCACATCGACAGGCGGACGGCGAGCGCCCGCCACCCGGTTCCCCTTCAGGCTGCCAGAGCCTTCTCGATGGCGGCCGTGACTTCGGGCGCATCCGGCGCCGTGTCCGGCGCAAAGCGTGCAGCGACCTGACCATCTTTGCCAATCAGGAACTTCTCGAAATTCCACACCACTTCCGGCGCCTCGGTGGGCGTGCGGCCAAAGCCCTTCAAGCGCGTCTCCATGCGCTCGCGCCCAGGCGTGACAGGTGCTGCCGCAGTCAGCGCCTGGTACAGCGGATGCTTGCCCTCGCCGGTCACGGCGATCTTGGCAAACATCGGGAATTTCACGTCATACTGCGTCGAGCAAAAGCCCTGAATCTCTTCATTGCTGCCCGGCTCCTGGCCACCGAAATCGTTGGCCGGAAAGCCGAGTACGGAGAAGCCCTGCGGTGCAAAGCGCTCATGCAGGGACTGCAAGCCGGCGTATTGCGGCGTCAGGCCGCACTTGGAGGCGACGTTGACCACGAGAAGGACCTTGCCGCGGTAGGCGTCCAGTCGCTCGGGACTGCCATCGATGCGATTCACGGGGATGTCCTGAAGGGATGTCGTCATGCTGGCCTCTCCTGCGAAAGTGGGCGGGGGTGTTATAAGATCGTGCGTCCAATGCGGCGCATTGTCAGTCACAAGGAAGCACATTATGCAATGTCGAGCCATTTTTGCCAGTGTCCTGGCCGCCGGGTTGGTCGGGTGCGCGCTGCAACCCCCCGCGCAGGCACCGGGCCTCGATGGCACGCGCTGGCAGCTGGTGTCCGTGAGCGGGCGGACGCTGGCGGTGCCCCAATCGCCGCCAGTCGAACTGCGGTTCCTCGAAAGCCGCGTCAATGTGCATGGCTGCAATGCCCTGTCGGGTCGTTACGTGCAGGAAGGCACTCGCCTGACCGTGCCCAAGGGCTTCGTCGGGACGCGCATGGCCTGCGAAGAAGGACTGCTGGCAGTGGACAACGCCGCCACCCGGCTCTTCGAGAAGGGCGTTGAGTTCCGCAAGGAGGGCGACACGCTCGTCATCCGGGGCCAGGGCGAGCGTTGGACGTTCCGCCGCCACGGCTCGATGCCCTCCTCGTTCCGGATCGAGCAGGCCGGCTGAACGCGTTGAGCGCAAAGCAGAACGGCAGCCCCGAAGGGCTGCCGTTTTCACGTGGGGCGACGATGTGCGCAGCTTAGACCGCAGCACCCATGGGCGGGTCGATGCGCACGATCTGGCAACCGCGCGCGATCAGCGCCGCCAGGTCATGGGCGGACACCTCGTCGTCCGTGCCCATCAGGCTCGCACCACCGTGCGCATGCACATGCATCACGCAAAAGGGATCGGAATCCACGGCGTACCAGTAGTAGCCGGGGGCCAGAGCATGAGCAGCGGTGTCGGTCGTCATGCGCACATTATATCGCCGTCACACAGGAACAGCGGTTGCTCTGCATCAGCATCGCGGCACATTTGGCCGCAGGAGAGATGCCATGGCAGACAGTTCCTTGACCAAGACCGGCGAGCGCACCCCGGAGATCGCCGGCGGCGACACCCGCACGCTCGGCCCCAGCGATTCGACGGACAGCGGCAGCGATGTCGCAGGCACCGGTTCGGCGGAATGGCTGGACAATGACTCGGATGCGGCCGGCACCGGCGAACGCCCCAGCGTCAACCGTCGGGATAGCGGCGAGGCGCACGACGTCGATATCGACAAGGTGCTCGACGAGGACGCGGACCCCGAGGATCCGCAACCATGAACGCCCTCTCCCATCCGGCGAACGCAGCCCAGCGCAGCCGCCCGGCGCGGCTGCCGCGCAGTACGTTCCTGGTGGCGCTCGGGGTGTCGCTGGGCGGTGCGCTGATATGGATAGCAGCGGCATTTGGTGTCGATGGGGTGTCGGCGCTTTTCGGTAGCCAGACGGCTGCGTGGCGCTTGGCCTACCTGGGCGTGGCGATGGCAGCGCTATACGCGATCATTGCCATACTGCGAACGGCACGGGGGCCGTAGGGACCCCATGCCGTTGAAGTCAGCGGGCAGGTCGCCCGCTGTGCCGTCGCGCTCAGGCTGCTCGCCGCCGAGCCGCCAGCAACATGCCGGCTGCCTGCAGCGGATCGCACGACGCCGACAAGACGCCTGGCTCGGGCGGCGTGACCGACCCATCGCTGCAACGGAGGCAGCCCTTGCCCGCACTGCTATCGCAGTCCGCGTCGACTGCCACCAGCTCGACGTCTGCCGGCGTTGCATCGGCCTCGCCTGAGGTCAGCACGGTGCAGCCCAGTGCCCGCAGCATGGCGTGCAGGGCATCGCCACCTTGCACACCGGCGCGAAACGTCACACGCAAGGGATCGCGCGGCATCTGCGCCCGCACGCTGGCAATGCGTTGATAGGCCTGGGGATCCTTTGCCAACAACGACGCGGCCGAATCGGGGAAGGTAACGCGGTAACCCTGCCGAATACCATCTGCATCGAGCGCAAATGCCACGAGTCGCCCACCATGCAGATCCACGAGCCGCTCGGCCAGCAACAACGCCGCCGGCGTCTTGGTCATCACCTGATCGGCCACAGCGCCGCCTTGGGGGGCGGGGTCCCCGATGTGGAACACGGTAGCGTCGTCGGACCGTTCTGCACGCAGGCTGATGACGTCACCCTCCATGCCACATCGCACGCAATGCACGATCACGTACCGAAGGGCCTGCGCCAGGCGAGCTGCATCGGCATACAGCGCGGGATGGGCCACGGGCTCGGCAAGCACGAGTTGCACGGATCGCGTTTGCGCCATGGCATCGGCATCGGCGGCCGCGCGTTCCAGCGCAGCGTAGGGGTCTACAGACGCGAACTCGATTGTGAGCTCCCCCGTCATCACCTGCAGGAGGTCGGTGAGGTCCCCGATCATCTGCACCTGCTGCTGCACACCACTGCGGATGCCGTCTAGGGCCTTTGCGACAATGCCGCCCTCCTGGCCCAGGCGGCTGGACAACACGTGGGTCCAACCCTGGATGCCATTGAGGGGCGAGCGCAGATCATGCGCAGCTCTGGCGACCAGACGATCACGGGCCTGCACCCGCATGCCACCAATGGCGCGTTCCACTTCGAGCGCGAACGCCGGTGTCTGACCTGCCTCGGTCGTCATCGGCATCCCTTGACGGTCGTTTCCTGCCACATTCCCCTCACACTGAGGATGCCGTGTCGGTCGATTCGTCCGAATCGACCCCATCCAGGGACGCGTCGGCACCTCCGCCAGCGGCATACTCTTCAAGCCGGTTGTACAGCGTCTTCAAGCTGATCCCGAGCACTTCGGCGGCACGCTTCTTCACGCCGCCGCATTGTTCCAAGGTAGCCAGGATCAGGCGACGGTCCGCTTCAGCAAGAGATGTGCCAACGGCAATGGGCACGACCGTGGCGGGCGCAGGGCGTGCAGGCGACACTTGCAGGGGCACGGACGAGGGCAGGATTACCGGCCCGTCGGCATGATGTACGCGCGTTGCATGTAATTTTTCAACTCGCGCACATTGCCTGGCCAACTGTGCCGCATCAGGCCGCTGACGAAATCCGGGTCCATGACCTTGTCGGTCTTGTGCTCGGCGTTCATCTGCTCCAGCAGACTCTGTGCGATGAGCTCCACATCCTTGCCGCGTTCGCGCAGCGGCGGCAGATACAGCGGGAACACATTCAGGCGATGGTAAAGATCCTCCCGCAGCTTGCCTTCGGCCACGGCCTTCTCGGGATTGCGGTTGGTGGCCGCAACGATTCTCACATCCGTCTCAATTTCTCTGTTCACACCGACGCGCATGAACATGCCGGTCTCGAGCACCCGCAGGAGCTTGACCTGCAACTCGATCGGCATCTCCGTGATCTCGTCGAGAAAGAGCGTGCCGCCGTGCGCGCGTTCGAAGTAGCCCTTGTGCTGGCGATCCGCGCCCGTGAAGCTGCCACGCTCGTGGCCGAACATCTCGCTCTCGATGAGGTTGGGCGAGATCGCGCCACAGTTGACGGGCAGGAAGGGATGCTTGCGGCGCAGGCTGAGCTCATGCAGCGTCTGGGCCACGAGCTCCTTGCCCGTGCCGCTCTCGCCCACCAGCAGCACGGTGGCTTCGGTGGGCGCGACCTTGTTCATCTGATCGTAGAGATTCTGCATGACCGGCGAGCCGCCGAGCATGCGGCCGAAACGGCCGAAGCGGCGCAGTTCGCCACGCAACGAACTGATCTCCGCCTTCAGATCACCCGCGCGCGGGATGCGATCAAGCACCGTCTTCAGACGCTGCATGTTGATCGGCTTGACCAGATAATCCGCCGCGCCCAGGCGCAACGCATCCACTGCGCTCTCCACGCTCGCGTGTCCGGTGATGAGGATGAACTCGACCGCCACCTTGGGGTCGAGCGCCTCGAAAAGCTCCATGCCGTTGCCATCCGGCAGCTTCAAGTCGGCGAGGATGACATCCGGCGTCTGCCGGACCATCTGAATCTTGGCTTGGCGCAAATCCTGCGCGGTGCCCACTGTGAACCCTTCAGCGGAAATAATCTCTGCCAATGCGGCCAGAGTGTTGGGTTCGTCGTCGACGATCAATACGTGGGGCATGCCCGTTCACCTGCCGATGCTGGGTAAAGCTGTAGAAAATACACGGTTTGCCAAGAGACCGCGCCATTTGCCCGCAACAAAACGTGACGATTCGAGATAGTCGCGCACGCTAACCCGCATAGGTGCTGCATCACGGTCTTCGTTGCGATAACGCGGTACGATACTCCGTTGACGTTCCCCGTTGCATCACGTGTTTGACATGAATTCTCCGGACCCGCAGCTTACCCGTCGCCCCAGCAGCCGCAAGACCTCGCGAAGCCAGGCTCCGACCGATGCAGGACCGCCGCCCTTCGGGCTGCTCTACGGCACGTCGGACGCCATGCAGGCCTTATACCGCCAGATCGAGCGCGTCGCCATGTCGATGGCCACCGTGCTGATCGTTGGTGAGAGCGGCACTGGCAAGGAACTCGTCGCGCGCACCGTGCATGACAAGAGCGCGCGTGCGGGCAAGCCTTTCGTTCCCGTCAATTGCGGCGCGATTCCCGCGAGCCTGATCGAAGCCGAACTCTTCGGCCACGAGAAAGGCAGCTTCACGGGTGCCCTGCAGCAGGCGCCAGGGTACTTCGAGCACGCCGCAGGTGGCACGCTCTTCCTGGACGAAGTGACGGAAATGCCCATCGACATGCAGACCAAGCTGCTGCGTGTGTTGGAAGCGGGCACGTTCCATCGCGTGGGCGGCACGGAAGAAATGAAGGCGGACGTGCGCATCGTGGCCGCCACCAACCGCGATCCCCAGCAGGCCGTGGCCGATGGTCTGATGCGGGAGGATCTGTTCTACCGACTGGCGGTCTTTCCGTTGCGGGTGCCGCCGCTGCGCGAGCGCGACGGCGATGTCCCACTGCTTGCCCGCCGTTTCGTGTCCGTCTTCAACAACAACGAGAAGACACCCAAGACGCTGTCGACCAAGTCGCTCGACGTGCTGCAGGGGTATCCCTGGCCAGGCAACGTGCGTGAGCTGCGCAATACGTTGTATCGCGCCTTCATCCTGGCCGACCGTGTCATCGATCTGCCCACGCCCGGGCAGGCGCGCACGGCGTCCAGCCGTGTCAGCTGGCAGGACGGCTGTCTGCAGTTGCCCGTGGGTATCTCGCTCGCCGATGCGCAGCGTGAGCTCATCCTCGGCATGCTCGGCCACTTCCAGGGCGACAAGCGCGAGACCGCCCGTACGCTCGGCATCAGCCTGAAGACCCTCTACAACCGGCTCGAGGCCTACAACGGCGTGCCGCAGGAGTCGTCTTCGCTCTGATCCGCTGGCTGTCAGCTCAGAGCCAGCGCTCGGCCATCCGGCCGAGCAACTCCATCATGCGGGCCCACCCCACGCTCGCGCCACTGTGCCAGCGTCACCTCGGTCGATTTGGCGACGTCATCCCGAAAGAGCGCTTCCATGCGCTCACCGAACGCCCGACCAAGAATCACGGCATTCACCTCATAGTTCAAGGCAAAGCTGCGCCAATCGAGGTTGCTCGAGCCGACGGTTGACCATACACCGTCGACGACCGCGGTCTTGGCATGCAGGAGTGCGCCATTGCGCTCGTAGATCTTCACGCCCCCTTCCAGCAGATCGCCATAATGCGATCTGCCTGCGTGCAGGACGAGCGAGGAATCCGAGATCTCGGGCAGCACGAGCACCACAGACACGCCGCGTCCTGCGGCGTCCTTGAGCGCCTGGATGAAGGCGGGATCCGGCACGAAGTACGCCATCGTGATGTGGATGCTGCGCTGTGCGCTCGAGAGCGCCGACATCAACGTGAGGTAGACGGTGTAGCCGTCCGGCGCTTGCGGATCGTTCGCGATGATGCGCACCACGTGCTCACCGTCCGCGGGCACCTGAGGAAAATATTCACCGGGTGGCAGCGGTGGGCCCTTCTGCAATTGCCAGCCGCTCAGAAACACCGTCTCGAGTTGCGCCACGGCAGGCCCCTCGATTCGCACGTGGGTATCGCGCCAGGGCGGCTCGTCGCTCCCCGATTGGGCGGCATTCTCCCGTGCGGCCTTGCCGCTGCCGCCACCCGAAGAAGACGCATAGACGCCACTGATGTTGATCCCGCCGGTAAATCCTACTTGCCCATCCACGACGAGGATCTTGCGGTGGTTGCGTTTGTTGAGCGACCAGGCGGCGGTGCGTGCCGCCAGCGGATTGACCGGATTGAAGACGACGATCTGGATCCCAGCCTCGCGCATCGTGTCAAAGAGGGCCGTCGGCGTGCCGATCGTGCCGATCCCGTCAACCATCACCGCAACGGCCACACCCTCCGCACGCTTGTCGGCAAGCAGCTTGGCCAGCCGCAGGCCAACCTCGTCGCCCTCGAAGATGTACGTCTCCAGGTGGATGTAGTGCCGCGCCTGACGGATGGCCTTGTACATGGACTCGTAGGTGCGTGGCCCGTCGTCCAGGATCTCGACGCGATTACCTGCGGTCAACGGTGCACCCGCCACTGCCTCTTCGACACGCAGGTGGGCCGCGAGAAAGTCCTCGCCGCGAGCGCCCTCGCCCAGCTTGTCGATGATCTGTCGGCTATTGCGGTAACTCAGCCAACCCCGCTCCGAGGAGATTCGGACTTCGGCCGCTGCCGGCAGCTCATCCGACACCTCCGGCAAGCTCGCGCAATGGCTGAGCAGGAGCGCGGACACCGCGACAGACACCACCTTCAGGACCCGCTTCATCACCTGCCTCGCCTGTGACACTGCGTCTTCACGCAAAAACGCCCTGCTGAGCGTATCAGCAGGGCGTAAGATCGGTCGGCAGTGCCGACCGCTCCACTCACGCAGTTTAGTTCGAACGCGTGGTGGGCTCCGCAGCAGCACCCGGCTTCGTCGGGTTCACGGCGGTGGAACCGGATTGCGTGCCAGCCGTACCCGGCGTGGCGGCACCCGGCGTGGCGCCCGGACCAGCCGGAGCACCCGGGGTCATGGCAGGATCGGTGCCCACATTGCCCGTGTTGGTGGTGGTCTGGTGGTTCATGCCACGATCATGCGTGCCGCCCGTCGTGTTCTGAGCATCCGCATTCGGCGTGGCCGTCGTGGGGGGGCTGGGGGTGGGAGGATTCGCACGGCTGCCTTCGCTGGTCTGCGCAGACACGCTGAAGACCGTGGCCATGGCGATTGCACCGAGGGTACCTTGAAGGACACGTTTCACTTGCATAATTACCTCCTAGAGTTGAGGACCGAAAGGCCCCTTGCTTTCACGAGCTTCAGACCTGACGGCCGTTCAGCACCGCATATTCGTCCGTTGCCGCTGCAAGACCCTGCCCTTGGGCAGATGGGCCTTGCTGGCCGTGGACTTCGATTCCGTCGTCGATGCGGGCATTGCCTGCAGCGTGACGTATGACTTGGGTGATCGCAGCTTTCGTGCCTGCGTCGGCCACACGGCCCGTCAGCATTACATTGCCGTTTGCGCAGCTCACTTTGACCTGAGCGTTGCCAAATCCTGCCTTCGCCAGCTGTGCCGTCAGGTGGGTCGACAGGGCATCACCCTCTGTCTCGTCACCGGCCTGCCCACCGTGCTGGCGGGCTGCTGGTGTCGCAGACGTGGTGGCATCAGCGCCGGCAAATTGTCCAGACATTTGATCGTCGGCGGCCGGATTGCCTGGCGACGGCTCGAAGCCGGTTGCCGTGCCGCCCTGCACACGCTCTTGTCGATAGGGCTCGCCCTCGTCATGCCGGCGCTCGCCTGAGCGCGGGCTGACGGGCACACGCGGCTGCTGCTCGTCCAGCGGCGCAGCGCTTTCGACTTCCGGGATCTGGTCCTGAGCCCCACCGTAGGTGCCGTAACCGCCCACGGCACCCTGCTGGTGACGCTCATGCCAATGGTCTTCGGCTTTGGCGCTCGTACGCGGCGTCGATGATGGCTTGGCTGTCATGGCTTCCCTCCTGATCATGTTGCCAACTCCGCAAGTGCTGTGCCGTATGACGGTGTTACCCGTAGGCGATTCCGACATGAACAGTTTGCAGCCTCGCGGCGGCCAGCGCGGCCACGAAGAACTTGCAGGGTTTGTAATTTCGTTGCGGCTGAGCGCGTCTCTAGGCAAGTTGAAGCCGATCGTCGCGCTGCTGGTTGGAGGGTTGTCACCCTAGGCAGCATGCGGCAAATCGCGTGCCCAGCCCTCCAAAAAACAAAATTGGCATAGGTCTTGCACCTACCCATCCATGCACGGGGGTTTCGACGCCGCCGTCCCCGCAATACCAGGACATCGGAGATCGAGTTGATACACGCCACCTACGACTTGCGCGCCAAACAGCAGACGATTCTGACGCCGCGTCTGCAGCAATCCGTCAAGCTGCTGCAGATGTCTGCCGTTGAATTCACGCAGGAATTGCGCCAGGCGCTGGCAACCAACCCCTTCCTCGAGGAAGCGGGCGACGACGAAGACGCCCCGCTGCCGGACATGGCAACTGCCGAAGCTGCCGTGCCGACCGACGTGCCGGACCTGCCGCTGCCAGACACCAGCGAAGTCACGCCGACGGAAGTCGCCCCCGAGCCCGCCTCCGATCTGGACGCGTCCTACGATCCGCCCAGCGAATACTCCGGCGACTTCCCCAGCTCCCGAGGCAGTGGCGATGACGAGCGCACCGACCTCGGCGAGTGGATGCGCTGCACGCCCGACCTGCGCGAACATCTGCATCGCGAGTTGGCTGGCTATCGACTCTCAGAGCGTGACCAAGCTCTGGCGCACGTACTCATCGAAGCGCTGGACGATGACGGGTATCTGCGTCAGGACTTCGACGAACTGGCCGCTATCTTCGACGCGGATCCAGTGCCGTCGGAAAGCGAATGGAACACCGCCCTGCGGCTGGTGCAGCAGCTCGATGCTCCCGGCCTTGCGGCGCGAGACCTGAACGAATGTCTTCGATTGCAGCTCGACGCCCTCGAGAAGACAGTCCCGGGGCGCGAGGCCGCGCTGCGCCTGGTCAGCAGCAAGGGCCTGGAGCACCTGGCGCGACGCAACCAGGCAGAGATGCTGCGCATCGCCGCCTGCGACGAGGACACGCTGCGTGAAGCCTGCCTTCTCATCCGTAGCCTGAATCCCAAGCCGGGCCTTCGCTTCGCTCGCGAAGAAGCGCATCACATCATCCCGGACGTGATCGTGCGCAAGGTAAAGGGTCGTTGGATGGTGGATACCAACCCCGCGGTCATGCCTCGCGCGCGACTGCACAGCACCTACGCCAGCATGTTCCGCCAGGCCCGCTGCAACGACCGCGCACCGATGGCGCAAGAGCTGCAGGAGGCCCGCTGGCTCATTCGCAACGTCGAGCAGCGCTTCACCACCATCCAGCGCGTGGCCGAGGCGATCGTTGCGCACCAGCGCACCTTTTTCGAGTACGGCGAAGTCGCCCTTAAGCCGCTGGTGTTGCGTGAAGTCGCCGAGGAACTCGGTCTGCACGAATCCACCGTCTCGCGCGCCACGGGCAACAAGTACATGGCCACGCCGCGTGGCATCTTCGAATTCAAGCATTTCTTCTCGCGTGAGCTCTCCACCGAGACAGGTGGCACCTGCTCGACCACCGCAGTGCGTGCACTCATCAAGGAACTCATCGCGGGTGAGGATACGACCGCCCCCCTGTCGGACGTGACGCTCACCCAGATGCTGGCCAAGCAAGGCGTGATCGTGGCCCGACGCACCGTGTCCAAGTACCGTACCTTGATGAAGGTGCCGCCTGCAGAACTGCGCCGTCAACTGTGATCAGGCACACTCTTACTGTCGGGCACGCCGATTGCTTTTCGTGAACTGCCGAGTGTCACCTGAATCGCCCGGCCATTTTTTGTACAACCTGGAGTCCCAAGATGCTGACTAGAATCCTGAAGTGGTTTGCCCTGTTTGGCGTGTCGTTCGTACTCGCCGCTTGTGCGGCCACCGACACGACCCGGAGCACCGGCGAGTACACGGGTGACACCGCCATCACCGCGCGCGTGAAGCTGGCTTTCGTCAATGACGAGAAGGTCAGCGCGCTCGACGTGAATGTCGAAACCTTCCGGGGCGTGGTCCAACTGAGCGGCTTCGCCGACTCGCGCGAATCCGCCAACCGTGCCGTGCAGATCGCGCGTGGCGTGGAAGGCGTGAAGGACGTTCGCAACGACATCCGTCTGCGCACGGCGCGCTGAGTACCGGGCCGCAAGGCCCGCTCAGTCAAAGGGCGACCCGAGGGTCGCCCTTTTTTTGGCTCGACGACAGCGCTAGGACCCCATCGCCTGATGCAGCGCTCGCTCGAGCGAGGCGAGCGTGTACGGCTTAGGCAGCGACACCGTGCGTTCACCCTGGGCTTGCTGCCCAAGCGTGCGCGCGCCGGAGGCGAAGACAATGCCCATGGTGGGCCGCATCTCACGCGCCACGCGGGCAAGCTGGGCACCAGACATGTCGGGCAGGTTGAGATCGCTGCACAGGACGTCGAACTCCGCTCCACTTGCGAGAATGTCCAGCGCCTGCTCGGCACTGGACACGCCCGTGACCATATGGCCCAGCAATTCCAGTAGCTCAGTCGTCGCTTCCCGCGTCTCGGTGCTGTCCTCGACGATCAGAATGCGCAAGGACTCGGCCGACGGGGCCTGGGCGTCGGAGGCGTGCGGGGCATAGGTTTCACGCTGGCTGCGGGGCGCCGTCGCCTGGCGCAGCAGCAGACGCTGCTCGCGGTTGCGCAACAGGTGATGCGCACTGCTGCCCAGCTCGAGCAGCGTGTAAGGTCGGCGCAGCAACGTGCAGCCTGGCGCGGCAGCGTCGGTCTGGCCGGCGTGCGCGGCAGCGAGCAGATCCAGGTCGTCGCTCAGGCCGAATGCCACGCTGGCGAGCTCGTCCACGTTGCGCGCGGTATCCACGAAGATGAGATCGATGGGCTCGCGCTCGGCCAGCGCGGCGATTGCAGCCGCCACATCGGCAGCCTCGATCACGCGATGGCCTTGCGTTCGCAGATACTGACACACCTGCGCACGTACCGTGCGCTCGTCGACCACGACCAGCACCGTCGACGCACCGAACGTGTCGTCGGCGCCGGGCGCACTCGCGTCTTCGGCCTCGCCCGCGTCGGCCGCGACAGCCGGCAACCCCGCCAATGCGGCACTGACCGACCGCTGGTCATCGCAAGGCAAGAGGCAATGCAGGATGCCTTCGGGGCTGTCGCCCTCGGCGGGCAGCGGCACGTTCACGACACGCCACTGGCGCGCTGTGCCCTGGGCCGTCGCCGTGGTGACCGTGAGCATAGCCGTGTCGGCATGACCGTGAAAGAGCGGCGCATAAAGGCTTTCGCGCAAGGCGTCGGCTTCGGCATCGTCCGGCATGTGCAACACATCGACGAGCTTGCCACCCTGCAGCGCGGCCTCGCTCATCCCCAATGCCTGGACGTATGCGGCGTTGGCGGTCTGCACGACGAGATCGCGCGACAGCAGCGCACACGGGAATGGCAAGGCCTCGAAGACCTTGCGATAGTCGATGGCGGAGCGCATGCGGCGGCTCTCCCACAATCGGCGGGCAGCGATCACCCGCGCGAGGCTAGCGTAAGACGGGGCGCGCGAGGCGCCCCCCGGTTCAACTAAAGAAAGATTTGACGCGTTCCGTCCAGGACTTGCTCTGCGGCGAATGCTTGGATCCGCCCTCGTTGAGCGAATCGGCGAACTGCTGAAGGATGGCCTTCTGGTCATCGGTCAAGCGTACCGGCGTTTCGACCGTCACGTGGCAGTAAAGATCCCCGGGATAACTCGAGCGCACCCCGCGGATGCCCTTGCCGCGCAAGCGGAAGGTCTTGCCGCTCTGCGTACCTTCGGGCACCGTGATCTCGGCGCGGCCATTGAGCGTCGGCACCTGGATGTCGCCTCCCAGTGCTGCCGTCGTGAAGGAGATCGGCAACTCACAATGCAGATCGTCGTTCTCGCGCTGGAAGATGTCGTGCGCCTTGATACGCACCTCGACGTACAGATCGCCCGGGGGGCCACCATTCACGCCGGGTTCGCCGTTGCCGGACGAGCGGATGCGCATGCCATCGTCGATTCCGGCCGGGATCTTGACCTGCAGGGTCTTGTTCTTCTTCGTGCGCCCCACCCCATCGCACGCCGTGCAGGGGTCTGGGATCACCTTGCCGCTGCCGTGGCAGGTCGGGCAGGTCTGTTGCACGCTGAAGAAGCCCTGCTGCATGCGCACCGCCCCCGCGCCGCCGCAGGTGCCGCAGGTCTTGGCCTGGGTGCCAGGCTTGGCGCCCGAGCCGTCGCACACCTCGCAGGATTCCCAGCTCGGCACACGGATCTCCGTGTCGAAGCCCTGGGCTGCCTGCTCGAGCGTGATCTCCATGCCATAGCGCAGGTCGGCGCCACGATACACCTGGGGTCCGCCACCACCGCGGCCGCGGCCACCGCCGAAGATCTCGCCGAAGATGTCGCCGAACGCGTCGGCAAAATGGGCATTGCCCCCCCCGCCGCCACCGGCCGACGGATCCACACCGGCATGGCCGAAGCGATCATAGGCGCCGCGTTTCTGCGAGTCGGACAGGACCTCGTACGCCTCCTTGGCTTCCTTGAATTTCTCCTCCGCCTGCTTGTTGTCCGGATTGCGGTCCGGATGGTATTTCATCGCCAGCTTGCGGTAGGCCTTCTTCAGTTCGTCGTCCGAGGCGTTCTTGGCAACACCGAGCACTTCGTAGAAATCGCGTTTGGCCATCGTCGTGTTCACGTCATCATTCAAAGCAGAATGCCAAAGCGAACCGCATCACGCCCGTAGGAATGATGCGGTTCGCCGCACTCACGAAAAAGGATCGATCAAGCGTCGCGCTTGACTTCCTTGAAGTCGGCATCGACGACGTTGTCGTCGGCCGGCTTGGCCTGCTGCGGCTGTTCGCCGACGGGCGCCGCGCCCGCTTGCTGCTGGGCCTGCATGTCGGCATACATCTTCTCGCCGAGCTTCTGCGACGCCGTGGACAGCGCTTCGACCTTCTCGTCGATCTGCGCCTTGTCGCCATCCTTCAGCACGCCCTCGAGATCCGTGATGGCGGCTTCGATGGCTTCCTTCTCACCGGCTTCGAGCTTGTCGCCGTACTCGGTCAGCGACTTGCGCGTGGCGTGCACGAGGCCATCGGCCTGGTTGCGCGCCAGCGCCAGCTCGGCCACCTTCTTGTCCTCGACCGCATTGGCCTCGGCGTCCTGGACCATGCGCTGGATCTCGTCTTCCGTCAGGCCGGAGTTGGCCTTGATGGTGATCTTGTTTTCCTTGCCGGTGCCCTTGTCCTTGGCCGACACGTGCAGGATGCCGTTGGCATCGATGTCGAAGGTGACTTCGATCTGCGGCGTGCCACGCGCGGCGGGCGGGATGCCTTCGAGGTTGAATTCACCCAGGCCCTTGTTGCCCGCAGCGATCTCACGCTCGCCCTGGAACACCTTGATGGTCACGGCCGGCTGATTGTCGTCGGCGGTCGAGAAGACCTGCGAGAACTTGGTCGGGATCGTGGTGTTCTTGGTGATCATCTTGGTCATCACGCCACCCAGGGTTTCGATACCCAGGGACAGCGGGGTGACGTCCAGCAGCAGCACGTCCTTGCGGTCGCCCGACAGCACCGAGCCCTGGATCGCAGCACCGGCGGCCACGGCTTCGTCCGGGTTCACGTCCTTGCGCGGATCGCGGCCGAAGAATTCCTTGACCTTCTCCTGCACCTTGGGCATGCGGGTCATGCCGCCCACCAGGATCACGTCGTCGATGTCCGACACCTTGACACCGGCATCCTTGATGGCGATGCGGCAGGGCTCGATCGTGCGGGCGATCAGGTCCTCGACCAGCGCTTCGAGCTTGGCGCGCGTGATCTTCAGGTTCAGGTGCTTCGGACCGGAGGCGTCGGCCGTGATGTACGGCAGGTTGATTTCCGTCTGCTGGGCCGAGGACAGCTCGATCTTGGCCTTCTCGGCGGCTTCCTTCAGGCGCTGCAGCGCCAGCACGTCCTTGCCCAGATCGACGCCTTGTTCCTTCTTGAACTCGGCGATGATGTAGTCGATGATGCGCTGGTCGAAGTCTTCGCCGCCCAGGAACGTGTCGCCGTTGGTGGAGAGCACTTCAAACTGCTTCTCGCCGTCGACGTCGGCGATCTCGATGATCGACACGTCGAAGGTACCGCCGCCCAGGTCATACACCGCGATCTTGCGGTCGCCCTTCTCCGCCTTGTCCAGGCCGAAGGCCAGGGCAGCCGCGGTCGGTTCGTTGATGATGCGCTTGACTTCCAGGCCAGCGATGCGGCCGGCGTCCTTGGTCGCCTGACGCTGGCTGTCGTTGAAGTACGCGGGCACCGTGATCACGGCCTCGGTCACTTCCTCGCCCAGGTAGTCCTCGGCGGTCTTCTTCATCTTGCGCAGCACTTCGGCCGACACCTGCGGGGGCGCCAGCTTGTTGTCACGCACCTGCACCCAGGCGTCGCCGTTGTCGGCCTTGACGATCTGGTAGGGCATCAGGTCGATGTCCTTCTGCACGGCCTTTTCTTCGAACTTGCGGCCGATGAGGCGCTTGACGGCATACAGCGTATTGCGCGGGTTCGTCACGGCCTGGCGCTTGGCCGGCGCGCGACGAGCGTCTCGCCATCTTCCATGTAGGCGATGATCGAGGGGGTGGTGCGACCGCCCTCGGCGTTCTCGATGATCTTGACCTGGCCGCCGTCGAGCACAGCCACGCAGCTGTTGGTGGTGCCCAGGTCGATACCAATGATCTTGCCCATGATGTTCGTGTCCTGATGAGAAATTAGGTGGGATGCCGGGAATGTTGGGATGCGCGTGGGGTTTTCAAGCCGCCACGGTGACGAGGGCCGGACGCAACACGCGATCAGCGATCAGGTAGCCCTTTTGCAGCACCATCACGACCGTGTTGCTCGCCTGCTCGGCGGGCACGGAGGAGATCGCCTGGTGGCGGTGCGGATCGAATTTCTCGCCCGCGGCCGGCGCGATCTCGACGAGATGATTGCGATCGAAGGCGTTCACGAGCTGGCGCAACGTGGCCTCGACACCGCTCTGCCAAGCCTCGACGCCTTGGTCAGGCGTGGCGAGCGCAGCCTCCAGGCTGTCCTTGACCGGCACCAGGCTCTCGGCAAACGACTCGATCCCGAACTTGCGGGCCTTGGTCACCTCATCCTGAGCCCGGCGGCGCGCGTTATCCGCCTCGGCGCGTGCGCGCAGTGCCTGATCCTGCAGATCCGCGACCTGGGCCTCCAATTCGGCCAGGCGCGCCTGCAATGCCGCCTGAGCGTCCAGGCCCGGCGCAGCGTGGTCATCGCCGGTGGCCGCCTGCGCGGCACCGGGCGTGGCGCCCTGCTGGGGTTCCTGGGCGTCCGGCTGCGGGCGATCCGGATCGAATTCGTGGTGAGCCGACATCGGCATCCTCCGTGTTGACAACGTTCTGACGAAAGAAGAAAGGGGCGCGAACTCAGATGAAGCCTCGAAATCGCGCCGTCGGGCGTGAATTGGGGATGCCAGCAGGGTCTTTCAAGGCCCTGACGCAAATTATTTTTTGAATGGCGGCCACGAAAAAGCGGCACCCGAAGGTGCCGCCATAGAACTGCCTTGAAAATGCTGCTCACTTCGTCGGGTGATCCGGATCCGTCAACGGCAACGGATCACTCGCGGGAAACGTGTCCTCGAGGGACTCATCCAGCTCTTTCTCGACCTCGCCTTCCGAGCCCTTGGGCTGCTTGGGCTTGTCGTTGCTGCCGGGAGAGACGGGATCGCTCGCCGGGAACGTGTCGTCGATGGCCTTGTCCAGGCGCTCATCGTCGGGCTGGGTCTTGCCGGCGTTGCCGCCGGTTTTCGATGCTTGGGTCATGTCAGGCTCCGAATTGCGCCTCACGGGCGCATCGGAAGCCAACCAAGCAAATTGCGTTCCGCAAGATCGGCAAGCGCGTCGATCCAAACGGGTGCGTCGTTGAGCGCAGGAATGTAGCGCAGCGACTCGCCGCCTGCCTCGTGGAAGGTCTCGGCGCAGCCCTGGGCCACCTCTTCCAGCGTCTCGAGGCAGTCCACCGCGAAGCCCGGACAGATCACGTCGAGGGTGCGCACACCGTCGCGCGCAAGGGCCTGGAGGGTGGGCTCGGTGTAGGGCTGCAGCCATTCCTGAGCGCCGAAGCGGCTCTGGAAGGTGACCACGACATCCGCCTCGGTCAGGCCCAGGGCCGCGGTCAGGCGCTGCGCCGTATCCAGGCACTCGGCGTGATACGGATCGCCTTGCTGGATGGACACCTTGGGCAGGCCGTGGAAACTCATGAGCAGGCGCTGCGCACGGCCATGCTCGGCCCAGTGGGCCTGCACCTGCGCGGCCAGCGCGGCGATGTAGCCCGAATCCTGACCGTAGCGCTGCACGAACCGCAGTTCGGGCTGGCTGCGCAAACCCCGCAGGTGCTCGGCCACCTTGTCGACCACGGTGGCCGTCGTGCTGGCGGCATATTGCGGATAGAGGGGCAATACGAGCATGCGCTCGCAGCCCTGCGCCCGCAGGGCATCGATGGCCGACGCCAGACTCGGCTCGCCGTAGCGCATGCCGAGCTCCACCTTCACGTTCAGGCCGCGCGTCTGCATGGCATGCGCGAGCGCCGCCTGTTGACGCCGGCTGTACACCATGAGCGGCGAGCCCTCGGGCAGCCAGACCGAGGCGTACTTGTCCTGGATCTTGCGCGGCCGCACGTTGAGGATGATGCCGTTCAGGATCAGCCACCAGAGCGGCTTCGGGATCTCGACGACGCGCGGATCCGACAGGAATTCCTTCAGGAAGCGACGAATCGCGCGGGGCTCTGCGGCGGTGGGCGTACCCAGGTTGACGAGGATGACGCCCACCGGGGCGTCGGCCATGGGCAGCGCGCCCGGTACACCCGCGGTGTACTGGGGCAGCCCGATGCTCCGGGCAAGGACGGGATTCATGAGTGTTGGCTGAGCGCGTTGGAGAGCAGACGCGATGTGATGTCCACGATGGGAATCACCCGTTCGTAGGCCATGCGCGTCGGACCGACGACGCCGAGCGTGCCGACGATCTGGCCGTCCACGCCGTACGGCGCCGTGATGACCGTGACGTCCTCGAGCGGCACGAGCTGGGAATCGCCACCGATGTAGATCTGCACGCCCTGGGCACGGCTCGACACGTCGAGTAGCTTGAGCAGGTCCGTCTTCTTTTCGAAGAGCGAGAACATCTTGCGCAGGCGGTTCATGTCGGAGGTGATGTCGGCCACTTCCAGCAGCTTGCTGCCCCCGAAGATGACCACGTCCTCAGTGTCCGAGGCCGATTCGGCGCCCGCATCCACCGCGGCCTGCATGAGCGTGGAAATATCCTCGCGCAGCTTCTGCACCTCGTTCTTCATGACAGCGCGAGCTTCGTCAAAGGACTTGCCCGAAAAGTGCTGGTTGAAGAAGTTGGCGGCCTCGATGAGCTCCTGCTCGCGGTAATCGCGGGGGACGAACACGATGCGGTTCTGAACGTCGCCCGAGGGCGTGACGATGATGAGCAGCACGCGACGATCGGACAGGCGAATGAACTCGATCTGCCGAAACGCCTGCGCGCGCTTGGGCGAGAGCACCACGCCGGCGAACTGGGACAGGTTGGACAGCAGCGCGGCTGCTGCACTCACGGCACGCTGCGGATCGGCCACGGGCAGCAACTCGCGCACGTTCGCGTGCGTGATCTCGAAGGGCTGCACCGCGAGCATCGTATCGACGAACATGCGGTAGCCCCGCGGCGTGGGCACGCGGCCAGCCGAGGTATGCGGGCTGTGGATGAGACCGAGCTCTTCGAGATCGGCCATGACGTTGCGAATGGTGGCGGGCGACAGATCGAAGAGTTTCGACAGCGTGCGCGAGCCAACCGGCATGCCATCGGCGATATACCGTTCTACCAGAGCCTTCAGCAAAGCACGTGCGCGTTCATCCATAGGGTTTATTCTAGAACAGTCCACCTATAATCCAACAAAGAATCCCCCTACCGGCGCAGCCTGATGCTTTTTCCCACCGTCGCCCTGATCGGGCGCTACAACGACGCCGGCATTGCCGAACCGCTGCTTGCGCTTGCGCAGCAGCTTCAGGCGGCTGGACGTGACGTGCTCTTCGAGGCCGAGACCGCTGCCAATACGGGTGTCACGACCTACCCGACCGCAAGCACGAGCGAGATCGGCGCACGCGCCGCGCTGGGCATCGTCATGGGCGGCGATGGGACGATGCTGGGCGCCGCACGTCGGCTCGCCCCGTTCGGCACGCCGCTCATCGGGATCAACCACGGCCGCGTCGGCTTTGTCACGGACATCACCCACGCCCAGGCCGCTGAAGCGATCGCGCAGATCCTGGAAGGCCGCTACGAGGCCGATGAGCGCATGCTCGTCACGGGCACCGTGCGCCGCGGCGACACGGTGCTCTACGAAGCCGATGCGTTGAACGACGTTGTCCTGAGCCGGGCTGGCCGCGGCGGCATGATCGACATGCACATCGCCGTGGACGGTGCGAGCGTAGCCACCATGCGCGCGGACGGCCTCGTCATCGCCACGCCCACCGGCTCGACCGCCTATGCGTTGTCCGCCAATGGCCCCATCCTGCACCCGGCCGTGAGCGGACTCGTGCTCGTTCCCGTGGCGCCACAGGCGCTGTCGAACCGGCCCATCGTGCTGCCCGGCGCCTGTGAGATCGAGATCACGCTGCTCTCCACGGGCCGCGTGGAGGCGGGTGCGAGCGCCCACTTCGACATGCAGACGTGGTCGCAGCTCACGGAAGGCGATCGCATCGTGGTGCGTCGTGCCGCACACACCATCCGGCTGCTGCACCCCGTGGGCTACAGTTACTATGCGACGCTGCGCCAGAAGCTGAATTGGCATCGCATGCCCTCCCCCGGCGATGGCGAGGATGTTCCTGCTGGCAAACCCTCCGTCTGAGCGCCGCCTGCCGTCGTATGCTGCTGAATCTGCACATTCGTGATTTCGTCATTGTCGAGAGCGCCGAGATCGAGTTCGGCGCGGGTTTCACCGTGTTTTCCGGCGAGACCGGGGCGGGCAAATCCATCCTGATCGATGCCCTGGCCCTCGCCCTCGGCGAGCGGGCCGATGCCTCGGTGGTGCGCGAAGGCGCATCACGCACCGACATCACCGCGGTATTCGACCGCCCGGCGCACCTGCATGAGTGGCTCGCCGAACATGGCTACGACGCCGATACCCTGCTTCTGCGCCGCGTCATCGATACAAACGGGCGCAGCCGCGCCTTCGTGAACGGCGTGCCCGCCACGGTCGCGCAGCTGCGCGAGCTGGGCGAGCAACTCGTCGACATCCACGGCCAGCATGCACATCAGAGCCTGATGCGTGCGGATGCCCAACGCGATCTTCTCGATGGCCACGGCGGCCATGGCGAGCTGCGCGGCGCCGTCGCCGAGGCCTGGAAGCGCTGGCGCCATCTCGAGCGCCAGCTCGCCGATCTCCTGCGCGATGCCGAAGGTCTCGAGAACGAGCGCGAGCGACTGCAATGGGAATTCGACGAACTCGACCGCCTGGCGCTGGCGCCCGGGGAATGGGCGGGCCTGCAGGCGGAGCACGAGCGCCTGGCCAATGCGCAATCCCTCATCGACGGCGCGGCCCAGACGCTGCAACAGCTGGACGAAGCCGACGACAGTACGCGCCATCAGCTCGCTGCCGCTGCGCAACGCGTGGACCAGCTCGCGCGACACGACCCGGCGCTGCGCGACGTCGCCGAGGCACTCGAGACGGCCAGCATCGGCCTGGCCGAGGCGGTGTCGGGTCTGCACAGCTATCTCGGCAAACTCGAGCTCGACCCGCAGCGCCTGGCCGAGCTCGAAGCCCGCATCCAAGGGGTGTTCGACGCCTCGCGCAAATACCGGCTCGCGCCCGACGCGATTCCCGAGCGCCACACCTGGCTCTTCGAGCGTCTGCAGACGCTTGCCCAGGCACATGATCTGGACGGCCTGCGCCAGCGCGCGGCCGACGCGGGTGCCGCCTATGACAAGGCAGCCCGCAAGCTGCGCCAGGCACGCGCCAAGGCGTCCGATGCCCTGGCCGCCGCAGTCACTGACGCCATGCAGACGCTCGCCATGACCGGCGGGCGCTTCGCGGTCCACCTGGCGGATGGCGAGCCGGGGCCGGCGGGCGATCAGTCCGTGGAGTTCCGGGTGGCGGGCCATCCTGGCACCACGCCCCGCTCGCTCGCCAAGGTCGCCTCCGGCGGCGAGCTCGCGCGCATCTCGCTGGCGTTGTCCGTCATTGCAAGCCAGGCCGCCCGCGTGCCCACGCTCATCTTCGACGAGGTGGACACGGGCGTGAGCGGCGCCGTGGCCGAGGTGGTCGGCCGCCTGCTGCGCTCGCTCGGCGCGCGTCACCAGGTGCTTTGCGTCACCCACCTGCCCCAGGTCGCCGCCTGCGGCAACACCCATTTCCAGGTCAGCAAGGAGCCCGTGGATGGCACCACGCGCTCGCGCATCGACCGCCTCGACGCCCGCGGGCGCATCGACGAACTCGCCCGCCTGCTCGGCGGCATCCAGATCACGGACACCACCCGACGCGCCGCGCGCGAGATGCTGTCCCGCCAACCCTGAAGGAGACTCTGCCTTGTCCGACGCCCCGGCCCTGGCCACGGTTGCCGAGCGCATCCGCGCCACCGCTGCCACCCGTCCCGAGCACGTCGCGCTGCGCGACGCGGCCGACGCCTGCCTGACCTACGCCGAACTCGACGTCCTGCTCGACCGCGTGGCTGCCGCCCTGCAGCGTGATGGGGTCAAACCCACCCAGACCATCGCGATCTGCGCCACCAACAGCCTCACGTACGCGGCCGTCTATCTGGGCGCCGTCCGCGCCGGCGTCGCCGTCGCGCCGCTGCCGCCGTCGGCCACGTCCTCGGCGCTGGCCGCCATGCTGACCGATGCGGGTGCGCGCCATCTCTTTCTGGACGAAGCGAGCGCGCCGCTCTTTGCGGACACCGCGTGGACGGGCACGCGCATCGGCCTGGACGACGCCACCCCGGGTGCCACGCCACTGGCTGCCTGGCTGGCTGCGCCTGACGCTCGTCCGGCACCGGTGCAACCTCAGGCCGCCTGGCCCTTCAACATCATCTATTCGTCCGGCACCACCGGCACGCCCAAGGGCATCGTGCAGCCCTTCGGCATGCGTGCCGTACAGCTGCAGAGCGGCTCGTCGACACTGAGCGGCTACGGCGAGCACAGCGTCACGCTGCTCTCGACGCCGCTGTATTCCAACACCACGTTGGTGAGCTTCTTCTCGACGCTGGGAAATGGTGGCACCGCGATCCTGATGCCGCGCTTCGATGTGCCGACCTACCTGGCGCTTGCCGAGCGCCACCGCATGACGCACACCATGCTCGTGCCCACCCAGTATCAGCGGCTGCTCGCGCATCCCGAGTTCGACAAGCACGATCTGTCTGCCACCCAGACCAAGCAGTGCACGAGCGCACCGTTCGCCCCGCAACTGAAGGCCGAGGTGCTGCGGCGCTGGCCCGGGCGGTTGATCGAGTCCTACGGCATGACCGAAGGCGGCGGCGTCTGCATCCTGGAAGCCGATCGCTTTCCCGAGAAGCTGCACACGGTGGGCAAGCCTGCCAACGGCCACGAATTCCTCCTGCTCAACGACGCTGGCGAACCGGCGGCGCCGGGCGAACCTGGCGAGATCGTGGGCCGCTCTCCCGGCATGATGCTGGGCTATCTGAATCAACCCGCCAAGACGGACGAGGCCCAGTGGTTCGACGCCGAAGGCCGCCGCTTCATCCGCACGGGTGACGTGGGCCGCTTCGACGAGGACGGCTTCCTGGTGCTCATGGACCGCAAGAAGGACATGATCATCTCGGGTGGCTTCAACCTCTACCCGAGCGACATCGAAGCCGAGTTCCGCGCCCACCCGGACGTGGCCGACAGCAGCGTGGTGGGGGTCGCCTCTGAACGCTGGGGCGAGACGCCGGTGGCCTTCGTGGTGCCGCGCGCGGGCGCGCGCCTGGAGCCCGAGGCGGTGCTCGCCTGGGCCAACGCACGGCTCGGCAAGATGCAGCGCCTGGCCGATGTGCGGGTGGTGGACGACCTGCCGCGCAGCCCCATCGGCAAGGTCCTCAAGCGGGAATTGCGGGATCAGTACGAAGCGCGCTCGGACGCTTGACCGAGGCGCATCCGGGACGCACGCGCCGGAATCTGAAACCCTCTGCTCGGCAGCGCTGAGGGGCCAGACGTGACAAGGGCCTGAGCATCGCTCAGGCCCTTGTGCGGTGGGCGCAGATCACGCGGCGACCCGGCTGGCCGGGCCCCGCGCTGGACGACAGGCGATCAGCCCAGCGTCGTGCCGCCCTTCTGGCGCGATCCCGCGCACTGCGGGCAGATGCCATACAGCGCCATGGCATGGCCCGTGAGCACGAAGTTGTGCTCCTTGGCGACGTTGTGCTGACGGCGCTCGATCTCGGCGTCGTAGAACTCTTCGACGCGACCGCAGTTGGTGCACACGAGGTGATCGTGATGATCGCCTTCGTTGAGCTCGAAGACGGCCTTGCCGCTATCGAACTGGCTGCGGGTGAGCAGACCCGCCTGCTCGAACTGCGTGAGCACCCGATACACGGTGGCAAGACCAATCTCGACATTCTCGGCCATCAAGGCGCGATACACGTCTTCGGCGCTCATGTGGCGCGTATCACCCTTGCGGAAGATGTCGAGGATCTTCAGCCGCGGATACGTGGCCTTCAGGCCCATGCTCTTGAGCTCGTTCTGGTCTGACATGAGGAATTCCCTGCTTGCGGCTTCAACCGGTATGATACCGGTTTTGCGGCACCATCCGATACAGGCTCCTCACACGTGTCCCTCGTCTCGTCTTACTCCTTTGGGCGGCGCGCTGCGCGCCTGGCCACCGTGGCCGTCGCGGTCACCCTGCTCGCCGCCTGCGGCGCGGTCGATCGCACCGGCCGCGCGTTCTGGCAGCCCTATCGCCCCAACGTCCAGCAAGGCAACTGGGTCACTGCCCAGCAGGTCGAGCAACTGCGCCCCGGCATGACGCGCGAACAAGTCCGCTTCGTGCTGGGCACGCCCACGCTCACGCCGGTGTTCCATGCCGAGCGTTGGGATTACCCCTACTTCCTGAAGCCTGGCTACGGTCAGGTCCAGGAGCGCAAGTTCACCGTGTTCTTCGAGAACGATCGGCTCACGCGATGGGAAGGCGATCCGCTGCCCAACCAGCAGCCCTTCCAGCCCGCGGCCGAAGGCAAGGAGGCTTTCAGCCCCCTGCCCGTGCCCGGTGCCGTGCTCGATCCCGGCATGAACCAGCTCGGCAGCCCGGTGCCCATGTCGGCCGAACAGGCCGCGCGCGGCGAAGTCCGCACTGACAGCCAGGAGGCCGCCACGGACGAGCAGCCGGACCTGAACGTGCGCAATCCGCTGCTGCGTCTGCAGCGCGGCCCCGCCGTCGACCCGTCGGCCGTGCCTCAATCCGGGCGCGGCGGCAATACCGTTCCCCTGCGTTGAATGAACTAAGGCAGTCTGCATGACCACACCGATTCGCGTCGCCATCGCCGGCGCTGGCGGCCGCATGGGCCGAGAACTCATCCAGGCTGTCGTCGACAGCCCGGATCTCACCCTCACCGTGGCGCTCGAACGCGCCGGCGGTGAGCTCTGCGGGCAGGACGCCACGGCTTTCCTGGGCCGCGAATCCGGGGTGCGCATCACGGACGATCTCGGCGCACTGGCCGAGGCCGATTGCCTGATCGATTTCACCCGCCCGGAAGGCACGCTCGTGCATCTCGATGCGTGCGTCGCCCATGGCGTGAACCTCGTCATCGGCACCACCGGGTTCGATGACGCCGGCCGCGCGCGCATCCAGGCGGCGGCAGCCCAGGTCGGGATCGTCTTCGCCCCCAACATGAGCGTGGGTGTGAACGTCACGCTCAAGCTCCTCGAGCTGGCCGCACGCTCGTTGAAGGACTACGACGTCGAGATCTTCGAAGCCCACCACAAGCGCAAGGTGGACGCCCCGTCCGGCACCGCGCTGAAGATGGGTGAGGTGATCGCCGACGCCTGGGGCGAGTCGCTCGACGACGTCGCCGACTGGGCGCGTCACGGTCACACCGGCGAGCGCGAACCGGGCCGCATCGGCTTTTCCGTGCTGCGCGGCGGCGATATCGTGGGCGATCACACGGCATTCTTCTGCGGCACCGGCGAGCGCATCGAGATCACGCATCGCTCCAGCAGCCGGGCCAACTATGCGAGCGGCAGCCTGCGTGCCGTGCGCTACCTGGCCAGCCAGCCGGCCGGCCTGTACGACATGCAACAGGTGCTTGGCCTGAACGGCTGAAACGTCGTATCTGCCTGCCGTCAGCTGGCGGCGGGCATCACCGGCTCGCGTTCGAGCCCCACGCCAAAGCGGGCACGCACGGCCGTCTGCACGGCCTCGGACAGGCGCAGTACGTCGTCCGCATTCGCCCCGCCGTGATTCACCAACACAAGCGCATGCCGTTCGTGCATGCCCACCGCTCCCAGTCGGCGCCCCTTCCACCCTGCCTGTTCGATGAGCCAGGCCGCTGCGAGCTTGACGCCGCCGTCGGCCTGCGGCCATGCGGGCAGGCTGGCATGTGACGCAGCGATCGCGCGGTAGGTCGGCACGTCCACGACGGGGTTTTTGAAGAAGCTGCCGGCGTTGGGCAAGACCGCCGGATCCGGCAGCTTGGCGCGGCGGATCGCGCAGACCGCGTCGAACACGGCCGCTGGCGTCGGGGGCGTATCGGCCCACGCGGGGTGCTGGCGCAGATCAGGATAATCAAGACGGGGCTGCCAGCGATGCGGCAGGCGTACGCGAACCGCCGTGATGAGCCAACGCCCGGGCTCGGCCCGCTTGAATGCGCTGTCACGGTAGGCAAAGGCACAGGCTTGCGGCGTCCACTCCTGCCAGACGTGCGCCTTGAGATCGTAGGTGGTGACCCCGACGATGCGCTCGCTGATCTCAAGACCGTAGGCGCCGATGTTCTGCACGGGCGCCGCGCCCACCGTACCGGGGATCAATGCAAGATTCTCGAGGCCCCCAAGCCCACGGGCCACGCCGTAGGCCACGAAGTCGTGCCAGGATTCGCCCGCACCTGCTTCGAGAATCACGCCTTTCGGCCCCGAGGCCACTTCACGGATGCCGCGTAGCTCCACCTTCACCACGGTGCCTGCCATCTGGGGCGGCAAGACGACGTTGCTGCCGCCGCCCAGGATGAACACCGGGCCCGGCAGGTCGGCCACGGCCGGGACATCGGTCAACGCCGTGAGGCGCACGAGGCGCGCCGCCTGCGCGCGCAGGGCCAGGGTGTTGGCCTGAGTGAGATCAGCGAGGGGATTCGGTTCGAGCACGCGGCGATTATGTCATACTGGCGGGCTTGTTACAGGAGCCCACTCATGCCCTCATTCGACACCGTCTGCAAGCCCGATCAGGTCGAACTGCGTAACGCCGTCGAGCAAGCCAACAAGGAAATCGGCACGCGATTCGACTTCAAGGGATCGGACGCGCGCATCGAGCATACCGACAAGGTGCTCACGGCTCATGCCGACAGTGATTTCCAGCTTGAGCAGGTGCTCGACATCCTGCTCGGCAAGATGACCCGCCGCAACGTGGACGTTCGCTTTCTGGATCATGGCAAGGTCGAGAAGATGGGCGGCGACAAGGTCAAGCAGGTGCTGACCGTGCGCAACGGCATTCCGCAAGAGAACGCCAAGAAGATCGTCGCCATCATCAAGAATGCCAAGATGAAGGTGCAGGCGAGCATTCAGGGCGATGCGGTGCGGGTGCAAGGTGCCAAGCGCGACGACCTGCAGGCCGCCATGGCGATGCTGCGCAAGGACGTGCAGGACATCCCGCTCACGTTCGACAACTTCCGCGACTGAGCCTGCCAGCCGCCACGCTGGGCGGCTGCACGCGGCGCACGCTGGACGAGCCGGCCATGCCGGCTCGTCGTGCGTCAGCCTTCGACGACGGCGTAGGCCGAGTGGTTGTGGATGGACTCGAAGTTCTCGGCTTCGACCACATAGCTGCCCACGCCGGGGAACACGGCCACGCGCGCGGCCACGTCACGCACCAGATCCTCGACGAACTTCGGGTTGTCGTAGGCGTGCTCGGTCACGAACTTCTCGTCGGTCCGCTTGAGCAGGCCCCAGAGCTCGCACGAGCCTTCGCTCTCGATGGCCTTGATGAGGCCTTCCAGCGAGAAGCCCTCGGTGTCGTCCAGGACAGCATGCACGGTGACATGCGAGCGCTGGTTGTGCGCGCCGTATTCCGAGATCGTCTTGGAGCAGGGGCACAGGCTCGTCACCGGCACCACCACCTTCACTTCCATCTGCACGCCGTCAAGGCCCGCACGCGCCGTCCACTGCACTTCGTAGTCGAGCAGGCTCTGCACGCCGGAGATTGGCGCTGTCTTGTTCACGAAATACGGGAAGGCGGCAATCAACTCCCCGCGCTCGGCGTTGAGCAGACCGAGCATCTCGGCTGCGATGCCGGCGAAGCCCTTCGTATCGACCGGCGTGCGACGGTGCTTCTCCAGCAGCGCCACGAAGCGTGACATGTGCGTGCCCTTCTGGTCGGCGGGTAGTGCCACCGTCAGCGTCCACTGCGCCACGGTGGGCAGGGGCGAGCCGTCTTCGCAGGCAACGATGAAGGGGTGGCGCACACCCCGGATGCCGACACGCTGGATGGCGATCTGGCGGGAATCATAGGCGGACTGGACGTCCGGCATGACGAGCGCGGAATCGACGGGAGAATTCATGGGCAGCTAAGGGCAAGAAAGAGGCAATTGCCGGACATTATGACGCATCGCACCTGCCCGCCTGCGCAAGGCCCTGCCACCGGCACGGACAAACGCAGTACGGGTATCACGGAAAGCCACGCTCAGGCAGCAGCCTCGCGGGGTGCGGCAGATACCGCCGACGCAGGAAACCGGGCGCGCACCGCCGCTTCGATGCCAGCGGCATCCAGCCCCTGTGCCGCGAGCAGGGCCGATTGCTCGCCATGATCGATGAAGACGTCGGGCAGGCCCAGTTGCAGGACGGGCACGGTCACGCCGGCGTCGTTGAGCACCTCGGTGACGGCACTGCCAGCGCCGCCCATCACGCTGCCCTCTTCCACCGTGACGATGGCGGCGTGACGCGCGGCCTGCTCCAGGATCGCCTCGCGATCGATGGGCTTGACGAAGCGCATGTCGAGCACGGTGGCGTCGATCGCTTCGGCCGCGCCCAGCGCCGCGGCGAGCCGGGTGCCGAAGGCCATCAGCACGACGCCCTCGCCGTCGTCGGCAGCGCGTTCGCGGCGAACCACCGCCTTGCCCAGCGGCACGGTCTCCAGAGTGACCGACGGCGTGGCACCGGTGCCGGCGCCCCGCGGGTAGCGCACGGACGCCGGACCCGGGTACTGGTAACAGGTGGAGAGGAGCAGGCGACACTCAGCCTCGTCCGAGGGCGTGGCCACGACCATGTTGGGAATGCAGCGCAGAAAGGCGATGTCGTAGTTGCCCGCGTGCGTGGCGCCATCCGCCCCGACCAGACCGGCGCGATCGAGCGCGAACGTCACGTCCAGGTTTTGCAGCGCGACATCATGGATCAATTGATCGTAGGCCCGCTGCAGGAAGGTCGAATAGATGGCCACGACAGGCTTCTGGCCCTCGCAGGCGATACCGCCAGCGAAGGTGACGGCGTGCTGCTCCGCGATGCCCACGTCGAAGTAGCGCGTGGGAAAGCGCTGCTCGAATTCCACCATGCCGCTGCCTTCTCGCATGGCGGGGGTAATGCCGACCAGACGCGGATCGGCCGCGCCCATGTCGCACAGCCATTGGCCAAAAACCTGCGTGAACGACTGCTTCGCGGGGGCGCCCGCCGGACGGATGCCGACGGCGGGATCGAACTTGCCCGGGCCGTGATAAAGCACGGGATCCGCCTCGGCGAGCTTGTAGCCCTGCCCCTTACGCGTAACCACGTGCAGGAACATCGGCCCGCTCTGGTTGCGCAGATTCTGCAGCGTGGGCACCAGGGCATCGAGGTCATGACATCGATGGGACCGAAATATTGGAAGCCCAGCTCTTCGAACATCGTGCCGGGCGCGACCATGCCCTTGGCATGGTTCTCGAAGCGGCGCGCGAACTCGAGGACGGGCGGAATGCGCGAGAGCACGGCCTTGCCGACGTTGCGCGCCGCCGCATAGAACCCGCCTGACATGAGCCGGGTGAGATAGCGGTTGAGCGCACCCACCGGCGGCGAGATGGACATGTCGTTGTCGTTCAGGATGACGAGCAAGTCCACGTCCGGCGTGACGCCGGCGTTGTTCATGGCTTCGAAGGCCTGGCCGGCGGACATCGCCCCATCGCCGATCACGGCGATGTGCTTGCGGCGCACGCCGGTATTGCGCGAGGCCACGGCCATGCCCAGGGCGGCCGAGATCGAGGTGGACGAGTGCGCGGTGCCGAAGGCGTCGTACTCGGATTCCACCCGGCGCGGAAAGCCGGAGATGCCGCCCGCCTGCCGCAGGGTCGACATGCGATCGCGTCGGCCCGTCAGGATCTTGTGCGGGTAGGTCTGGTGGCCCACGTCCCACACGATACGATCATGGGGCGTGTCGAACACATGATGCAACGCGATCGTGAGTTCGACCGTACCCAGATTGGAGGACAGGTGCCCGCCGGTGCGCGACACCGATTCCAGCACGTAGGCACGCAGTTCCGCCGACAGCGTGTCGAGTTGGCTGCGGGAGAGCCGCCGCACATCGGCTGGCGACTGGATTCGGTCCAGCAAGTCAGTAGTCATCCGCAAATTATCCAATATCGCCGGCCTGGCCGGCTCCGCAGCTCAATGGCCGCGCAACACGATGTAATCGGCCAGTCCGGCCAGCGGTTCGGATTGCCGGCAGGCATCGCCCATGGCACCAATCGCGCCGTGCGCCTCGCCTCGCAACACCTCGGCGAGCTCGCGAGCACGTTCCAGGCCCAGGAGCGACACGTAGGTCGGCTTGTTGTCCGCGCTGTCCTTGCCCGCCGTCTTGCCGAGCGCCGCGCTGTCCGCACTCACGTCGAGGATGTCGTCCACGACCTGAAAGGCCAGTCCCAGGGCCTGGGCGTAGGTATCGAGCGTGCGGCGCAGGGGCGAGCTCGCCCCTGCCACGACAGCGCCCAGCGCGATGCTGGCACGCAGCAACGCACCCGTCTTCATGCGATGCATGGTCTCGAGCTCGTCGAGCGTGAGCACGTGCCCCACGCTCGCGAGATCGATCGCTTGGCCGCCGACCATCCCCAGGCTGCCACTGGCATCGGCCAGCGTGCGTACCGCCTGGGCGACGAGCGCCGGTGCGATGGGCATCTGAGCGAGACACGTGAAGGCCAGCGGCTGCAGCGCGTCCCCCGCGAGCAGCGCGCACGCCTCGTCGAACTGGACGTGGGCAGTCGGCCGACCACGCCGCAGCACGTCGTCGTCCATGCAGGGCAGATCGTCGTGCACGAGCGAGTAGGCATGGATGAACTCGACAGCGGCCGCTGCGGCATCCAGCGCCGCCGCGCTCGCCTGTGTGTTGGCGCCGCAGGCCGCGCCTGCGGCGTAGACGAGCGCGGCACGCACCCGCTTGCCACCGCCCAGCACCGCGTAACGCATGGCCTCGTGCAGACGCTGCGGCGCCGTATCCGCCGGCGGCAGATGGCGCTCGAGCGCCGCTTCCGTGCGCTGGCGGGTGGCTTCGAGCCAGGCGGCGAACGCCATGTCCTCGGCCGTATCGTCGCGCGCGCTCATGCATCCCCCCGGACGTCTTCATTCTGCAGCGGGCGCAGCAAATCTGCGTCCAGCACGCTCACCTGCTGCTCGGCCTGGGCCAGGTGACGCTGGCACGCCCGCACCAGAGCCACGCCCTGGCGATAGGCCAGCAGCGAGGCTTCCAGCGGCAGGTCGCCGCGCTCGAGATCCCCGACGATGCGTTCCAGGCCCGCCAGAGCGGCCTCGAAATCATCGGGAACGGGCGGTTCGGCGTCAGGGGCACCCGCAGGGCGGGAAGAAAGATGGTCGCTCATGGAACTCCTGCAGCCCCTCGTGACCGGGCCGGCCGGCAAGGGCATCAAAGCCCGCGATTGTAAAGGAAGCAAGGGCCTCGAGTCAGGGGAACCCCGTGCCGGTTTGGCTGTCCTTCCCCATGGAGGTACAATGCAAGGTTTCCTTGATCCACCCCGATCAAATTTTCTTCGCGCCGCCCCAACCGTCATATCCGGGAAAGTCGGCCACACCACTTTGGCTCGTGTGCACCGTTCGTCATGGCATCGCTTTCTGCCCCTGGGCAGGGATCGTGCGAGGGCGCGGGGCATCGACCCTACGCGGAGGGAATCATGACCGACATCGGTCGTTTGGCACATGTGGCAGCCAGCCGGGCGCAGTTGCCCGTAACCGCCTACTTCGACAACGCAAGATTCGAGCGGGAACTGCAAACCATCTTTCAGCAATCGGCGCTGTACGTGGGCAGCGAAAAGCTCGTGCCCCACGTCGGCGACTATCGCACGCTCCTGCAAGAGGACAACGGGCGCGCGCTCGTGCGCAATCCTGAGGGCGTCGAACTCATCTCCAACGTCTGCCGGCACCGGCAGGCCGTGATGCTGGGCGGCAGCGCCGGCAACGTGACCGGCCCCTCAGGCAGCCATGGCAACCTGCGCGCGCAAGGCGGCAACATCGTCTGCCCCCTGCACCGCTGGACGTACGACGCCCGTGGTCAGCTCCTGGGCGCGCCGCAGTTCGACAGCACACCCTGCCTGAACCTGCAGCGCTTTCCCATGCAGAACCACAAGGGATTCCTCTTCGAGGGGCCGCGTGACATCGGCAAGGATCTCGGCCGCCTGCTCGGCCGGCCCGAATTCGACTTCTCGGATTACGTGCTGGACAAGGTCGAGGTGCATCACTGCAACTACAACTGGAAGACCTTCATCGAGGTCTATCTGGAGGACTACCACGTCGGGCCGTTCCACCCCGGCCTGGGCCGCTTCGTGACGTGCAACGATCTCGAGTGGGAGTTCACCCAGCAGTACAGCCTGCAGAAGGTGGGCGTGCACAATGCGCTCGCGCAGCCGGGCTCGGCAGCCTACCGCACCTGGCACGACCGCCTGCTCGACTACCGCGGCGGCAAGGCCCCGGATTTCGGTGCGATCTGGGTCACGTACTTCCCGACCTTGATGATCGAGCTCTATCCGCATGTGCTCGTGATGTCCACGCTCTACCCGAAGGGGCCGCAGGAGACGATGAACATCGTCGAGTTCTACTACCCCGAGGAAATCGCGGCTTTCGAGCGTGAATTCATCGAGGCGCAACAGGCGGCCTACATGGAAACGGCGATCGAAGACGACGAGATCGCCGAACGCATGGACGCCGGGCGCCGCATCCTCATGGAACGCGGCGTGAACGAGGCCGGCCCTTATCAGTCCCCCATGGAAGACGGCATGCAGCACTTCCATGAATGGTATCGCGACGCCATGGGCGAGACGGTACGCGACTGACGCGCTGTCGGCCGGCTGCGACCGCGGCCGGCCTGCCTGATCTCCTGCCGGTCATACCCAGGTGCCCGCTCAAGCGGGCACCTCGCGTTACAATGGCCGGTTATCCCGCCCACGGATTCAACAACCGCTCCGGCACACGCATGGACCACACCACTACTGCCTCGGCCGAACCGGCCGCTGCGGCTGCCGCACCCACGCGCGCCCGCAAAGTCTTCATCCGCACCTTCGGCTGTCAGATGAACGAGTACGACTCGGCCAAGATGCTCGACGTGCTCAACGCCGATCAGGGCGTCGAACTCACGCAGGACGTCGAAGAGGCCGACGTCGTTCTCTTCAACACCTGTTCGGTGCGCGAGAAGGCCCAGGAAAAGGTCTTCTCCGATCTGGGTCGCGTCAAGATCCTCAAGCAGAGCAAGCCTGACCTCGTCATCGGCGTGGGCGGCTGTGTCGCGAGCCAGGAAGGCGCGGCCATCGTCAATCGCGCGCCTTACGTGGATGTGGTCTTCGGTCCGCAAACCCTGCACCGCCTGCCCGAGCTCATCGCCCGCCGCAAGCGCGAGGGCCGCGCCCAGGTAGACATCAGCTTTCCCGAAGTGGAGAAGTTCGATCACCTGCCGCCCGCCCGGGTCGAAGGCCCGACCGCCTTCGTGTCCATCATGGAAGGCTGCAGCAAGTACTGCAGCTTCTGTGTGGTGCCCTACACGCGCGGCGCGGAAGTCTCGCGCGCTTTCGACGACGTGCTCACCGAGATCGCCGACCTGGCCGACCAGGGCGTGCGCGAAGTCACGCTGCTGGGGCAGAACGTCAACGCCTATCGTGCGCCGCTGGGCGACGACGGCGAGGTGGCGGATTTTGCGATGCTGCTCGAGTACGTGCACGAGATCCCCGGTATCGAGCGCATCCGCTATACCACCTCACACCCCAAGGAGATGACGCCCCGGCTTATCGCCGCACACGGCAATCTGCCCAAGCTCGTGCCCTTTCTGCACCTGCCCGTGCAGGCCGGCAGCGACACCGTGCTCTCCGCCATGAAACGCGGCTACACGGCGCTGGAATTCAAGTCGCTGGTGCGCAAGCTGCGCGCGGCGCGCCCCGGGCTCACGCTCTCGTCGGATTTCATCGTCGGCTTCCCCGGCGAGACCGAAGCGGATTTCGAGAAGACCATGGCGCTCATCGAGGATGTCGGCTTCGACACCTCGTTCTCGTTCGTCTATTCCCGCCGTCCGGGCACGCCCGCGGCCGATCTGGAAGACGACACGCCGCAGACGGTCAAGCTCCAGCGCCTGCAGCGCTTGCAGGCGCGCATCAACGAGCAGGCCCAGGCCATCAGCGCCAGCATGGTCGGCACGGTACAGCGCGTGCTGGTCGAAGGCACCGCCCGCAAGGATGCGAGCGAACGCATGGGCCGCACCGAGAACAACCGCATCGTGAATTTCCCGGGTTCGGAGCGCCTGATCGGCCAGATGATCGACGTGCGCATCGTGCACGCCTATCCGAACAGTCTGCGCGGCGAAGTGCTGACGAGCGACACCACTACCATCGAGAGCAGCACGCCGCGCGGCGTGCGCCAGGAGAGCCTCACCGCATGACCGCCACCCGAGCGCGCGCGTCGCGCCGTCCCCGCACCACCACCGTCCTGCTCGACGGCGACAATACCCAGCTGGCCAATCTGTGCGGCCCGCTGGACGAGAACCTGAGACAACTGGCCGACGCCTACGACGTGCAGGTGGGGCGTCGTGGCAACCGGGTCACGATCACCGGCGAGCAGGCCGAAGAAGCCGCCGTCGTGCTGAACGTGCTCTACGTGCGTGCGCGCCATCGCGCGCTGTCCGTGGATGACGTGCAGCTGGGCATGGTGGAACTGCAGGCCATGCAGCGCGAGGCAGCCACCGCTGCCGAAACCGCAGCGGATACGTCGAAGAAGGCTGTGGCCAGCGTGCCGACGCCCCCGCCCACCGAGATGCCGGACGACGAAGCCATCGTGCTGCGCACGCGCCGCTCGGATCTGCGTCCGCGCACGCCGCGCCAGCGCGATTACCTCAAGCGCATCCTCGCGCACGACATCACGTTCGGCACCGGGCCTGCGGGCACGGGCAAGACCTGGCTTGCCGTGGCATGTGCGATCGATGCGCTCGAGCGCGACACCGTGCAACGCCTCGTGCTCACGCGCCCGGCCGTGGAGGCCGGCGAGCGCCTGGGTTTCCTGCCGGGCGATCTCACGCAGAAGGTCGATCCTTATCTGCGCCCGCTCTACGACGCGCTCTACGATCTGCTCGGCTTCGAGCGCACGCAGAAGCTCTTCGAGAAGCAGACCATCGAGATCGCCCCGCTCGCCTACATGCGGGGTCGCACGCTCAACCATGCGTTCGTGATCCTGGACGAAGCCCAGAACACGACGCCCGAGCAGATGAAGATGTTCCTCACGCGGATCGGCTTCGGCAGCAAGGCGGTGATCACGGGCGACCCGTCCCAGGTGGACTTGCCGCGGGGTCACCGCAGCGGACTGGCCGATGCCCTGGAAGTGCTGGATGGCGTCAACGGGATCGCCTTTGCGGGCTTCACCAGCAAGGACGTGGTACGTCACCCGCTGGTCGCGCGCATCGTGGATGCCTACGACAAGGCCGCCGACAATGCCTGAAACGAGCGCCCCCCGGCTGAGCCTGTCAGTGCAGTACGCCACCCCCGCGCCGGAACTGCCGCGTGACCAGTTGCGTCGCTGGGCCACGCGCGCGCTCACAGCGGCGGCACGCGAGCACGACGACATCGCAGGCGCGAGCCTCACGCTGCGCATCGTGGATGCCGACGAAGGTCGATCGCTCAACCAGGGCTACCGCGAACGCGATTACGCCACCAACGTCCTCACGTTCGAGTACGGCGAGGATCCGGACGGCCTCCATCACGGCGACATCGTGCTCTGCCTGCCCGTGCTGGTTCGCGAGGCACAGGAACAGGGCAAGACACTCCAGCAGCATGCCGCGCACCTCACGGTGCACGGCGTGCTCCATGCCCTGGGCTACGACCACATCGAGGCTGACGAAGCCGCCGCCATGGAGGCGCTCGAGGTGCGCGTGCTGACCGCGATGGGCCTGCCCGACCCTTACGCGTGAAGGGAAATCGAATCTAGAGTATGCGCAAAAGGTGTTCTGCAATGCAGAACGCCCTGCGCCGGCCGTGGACGGGACCGCGCGCGAACCAGTAGACTGAACCTGCAGTATGACAATAACGATCAGGTTCAGGAGACAGCATGTTCGACCGGCATCTACCGTTCTGGCCGCCGCACGCCCTGCACACCCTGTCGGTGCCGCAAACCTCGCTTTGCTACAACCTGGATGTCAGCGCCACGCGCTATCCCGGGAAGACCGCCATGGTCTACTACGGTCAGGCGATCGACTATGCGCGCTTTCTGCGGGAAGTCGAAGCCTTGGCCGGGTACCTCGCGGGCCCCTGCGGCGTGGGGCGGGGTGACCGTGTCCTTCTCAACGTCCAGAACAGTCCGCAGTTCCTGATCGGCTACTACGCGATCCTGCGCGCCAACGCGGTCGTGGTGCCGGCCAATCCGATGTTGCGCACGGATGAGTTGCGCTACCTGCTGCAGGACAGCGGCGCGAATACGGCCATCTTCGGTCAGGAGGGGCTCGCCGAGTGGCAGCCGCTGATGGCAGACGGCAGTCTGCATCACGGCATTGCCGCCGCCTATTCGAGCTACCTGCCAGCCGAGCCTGTGGGCGCCCTGCCCGACATCGTCGCGGCGCCGGTGGCAGCGCTGCCGTCCGTGTCGTCCCCCCACTCGCTGGTGCGTTGGGACGATGCGCTCGGCGCCGCCCTGCCCCCGCCCGTGGCGCAAGTCGGACCCGACGACCTGGCGGTCCTGCCCTACACCTCCGGCACCACCGGTGCGCCCAAGGGCTGCATGCACACGCACGGCACCGTGATGAGCACGGCGGCAGCCCAATCCGTGTGGGTGGCCAGCGCAGGCGATCGCGTCGCCCTCGCCACCCTGCCGATGTTCCATGTCACGGGCATGCAAGGCGGCATGAACGTGCCCATCCTCGGTGGCGATACCGTCGTCATCATGACCCGGTGGGACCGCAACACGGCCGCGCTCCTCATCCAGAATTACCGGATCACCGCGTTCACCGCGATCACGACGATGCTGGTGGATTTCCTCGGCAACCCCGAGCTCGGCCGCTACGATCTGTCGTCCCTGCGCCATCTGTCCGGTGGCGGCGCGGCCATGCCGCAGGCGCTCGCCGAGCGTCTGCGCCAGGTCATCGGCCTCGATTTCGTGGAGGGCTACGGGCTTTCCGAAACCATCGCCCCTACCCACATCAATCCCGTGCATCGGCCCAAGCGCCAGTGCGCCGGCATCCCGATCTTCGGCGTGGACGCGCGCGTCGTGGACGTGGAGACGCTGCGCGAGGTGGGCGTGGGCGAGACGGGTGAGATCGTCGTCAACGGGCCCCAGATCTTCAAGGGCTACTGGGGCAAACCGCAGGCCACCGAGGAATCCTTCTTCGAGCTCGACGGCAAGCGCTTCTTTCGCACGGGCGACCTCGGCCACTACGACGAGGAAGGCTACTTCTTCATCACCGACCGCCTGAAACGCATGATCAACGCGTCGGGCTACAAGGTCTGGCCCGCCGAGGTCGAGGCAATGCTGTATGGCCACCCGGCCATCGCCGAAGCCTGCGTCATCGCCTCACGCGATGCGCACCGCGGCGAGACCGTCAAGGCCGTCGTCGTGTTGCGCGATGACGCCATCGACACCACCCGTCCCGACGACATCACCGAATGGGCGCGCGAGCACATGGCCTCCTACAAGGTGCCGCGCATCGTCGAATTCGCCGACAGCCTGCCCAAGACCGCCACTGGCAAGGTCTTCTGGCGAAAGCTGCAGGAACATGAGTACGCCAACCAAGGGAAAGCCTGACCATGGAATTGAACTATTCCCCCGAAGAACTCGCCTTTCGCGACGAAGTCCGCTCGTGGCTTCGGGAGAACCTGCCCGAAGACCTGCGCACCAAGGTCGAGCGCTACGAAGGGCTGAGCCGCGAGGACCTCATCCGCTGGCACAAGCTGCTGGCCAGCAAAGGCTGGGCAGGCCCCGCATGGCCCGAGGAATGGGGTGGCCCGGGCTGGGATGCCACCCAGCGCTACATCTTCGAGGAGGAGTGCGGTTTTGCCGGTACGCCTCCGCTCGTACCCTTCGGCCTGTCGATGTGCGCGCCGGTCCTCATGCGGTTCGGCACCCAGGCGCAGAAAGAGCGCTTCCTGCCGCGCATTCTCAATGCCGACGATTTCTGGTGCCAGGGCTATTCCGAGCCGGGTTCGGGCTCCGATCTTGCCTCGCTCAAGACCCGCGCTGTGCGCGACGGCGATCACTACGTCGTCAATGGCCAGAAGATCTGGACCACGCTCGGCCACTACGCCGACTGGATCTTCTGCCTGGTGCGCACGGATTCGAACCCGCGCATCCGCCAGGAAGGCATCAGCTTTCTGCTGATCGACATGAAGACGCCCGGCATCACCGTGCGCCCGCTCATCCTCATGGACGGTCATCACGAGGTCAACGAGGTCTTCTTCGATGACGTTCGCGTGCCGGCCGAGAATCTGGTGCACGAGGAAGGCAAGGGCTGGACGGTAGCCAAGTTCCTGCTCGGCCACGAACGCATGAACACGGGCCGCATCGGGGTGTCCAAGCGCGAGCTCGCCCAGCTGAAGGAGCTCGCCTCGCGCCAGCCCGCCGGCGGCGGTCGCACCATGATGCAGGACAGCCGGTTTCGGGATCGCATGACGCGACTGGAAGTCGAGCTGCAGGCGCTGGAGATCACCAACCTGCGCTTCCTGGACCAGTTGCGCGGCGGCAAGGCGCCGGGCGCGGAAGTCTCCATGCTCAAGCTGCGCGGCACCGAGATCCAGCAGGCGCTCACCGAGCTCATGATGCAGGCCGTCGGCATGCAGGCCGCGGCGTTTGCCCCGGATGGTCTGCAGCAGGCGGGCGAGCTCGACACGCTCACCAGCAATCTTGCCGCACGCTACTGCAATTTCCGCAAGACAAGTATCTATGCCGGTTCCAACGAGATCCAGCGCAACATCATCGCCAAGATGACCCTGGGTCTCTGAGCACAACGGAAGCCTATCCATGAATTTCGAACTCGACGACGATCAACAGATGCTGGCGGACTCCGTGCGCCGCTGGCTCGCGGACAACTACGACTTCGACGCGCGCCGCCGCGTGATCGCCTCTGACGAAGGCACCAGCCCTGAGGCGTGGGCGGCATTCGCGGACATGGGCCTGCTCGGCCTGCCCATTCCGGAATCGGCCGGCGGCTTCGGCGGCGGTGCCGTGGGCATGATGACGGTCATGGAAGCCCTGGGCGAGTCCCTGGTCGTGGAGCCGGTGCTGGCGGGCATTCTCTCGGCACGGCTGGTGGCCAGACTCGGCTCGGCCGAGCTGCACGAGGCCGTGCTCACGCCCTTCATTGGCGGCGGGCTCAAGCTCGCCTTCGCCCATGGCGAGACCCAGGCGCGCTACGCGCTGAACGAGGTCACCACCCGCGCCGAACGCGTGGGCGATGGCTGGCGCCTGTCGGGCAACAAGCTCGCCGTCTATGGGGCGCCGCATGCCGACAAGCTTGTCGTGAGCGCGCGCACGAGCGGGGCTGATGGCGATGCCCAGGGCATCACCCTCTTCCTGGTCGACCCGTCGGCGCCGGGCGTGCGCCGCACGGCGTATCGCACGCTGGATGGTCACCGTGCGGCCAACCTCGTCTTCGAGAACGTGCATCTGGCCCCAGCCGACGTGCTCGGCACGGAAGGCGCGGCCCTGCCCGAGATCGAGGAGACCGTGGACTTCGCCAATGTGATGCTGTGCGCCGAAGCCGCCGGCGCCATCCGCTCGGCCAACGACGACACGCTCGCCTACCTGAAGCAGCGCCAGCAGTTCGGCCAGCCCATCGGCACGTTCCAGGCGCTGCAGCACCGCATGGTCGACATGTTCGTCACGCAAGAGCAGATGCGTTCGATGCAGTATCTGTCCTGCGCGCGACTCGATTCGGCCTCGGACGCCAATGAACGGGGCCGCGTGGCCTCGGCGGCCAAGATCAAGACGGCCGATGCCTGCCGCCAGATCTCCCAGGAATCCGTGCAGTTGCACGGAGGCATGGGCATGAGCGAAGAGCTGAAGGTCTCGCACACCTTCCGCCGTCTCACGCTGATCGGCCAGCAGTATGGCGACGCGGACTACCATCTGCAGCGCTACGCCGAGCTCGCCGACGCCAGCGCCTGATCGGCGCCGTGGCGGGCCGCTACACTACGGGGATCCCGTCGTCAGCCGCCCGCCATGTCCGATCGCCGTCTCGTCGTCTTCGCCGCGCTCAATCTCATCATCGCCGTGGGCGCCGGCGCCTTCGGCTCGCATGGGCTGCGCCAGATCCTGTCGGCCGGCGATCTGGAGATCTGGCACATCGCCGTGCTCTACCAGATGGTGCATGCGCTGGGGCTTCTGGCGATTGCATCGCTGCTGCCGCGGTTCGATTGCCGCGCCCTGCGGCTCGCCGGCCCGGTCATGCTGGGCGGCATCGCGTTCTTCTCGGGTAGCCTCTACGTCCTGGTGCTGACGAACACGCGCATCCTGGGGGCCATCACACCCATCGGGGGCACCCTGTTCCTCATCGCCTGGGGCCTCGTGGCCTGGGCGGCACTGCGCACACCGCGCGCCTGACGCCACCCCGCCGCCGGCCTTTCCCGCTGGCTTCTTGTCAGCCTTCGGCCCGCTCGAACTGTCGCGTTCGGCACGGTACCTGCTCACACCGTTGCCTCACACAGCGGCCAATGCTTACGGTTTGCCCCACGTCCTGAGGGGCAGTCAGCGCCGCGACCACCCGCGGCGGGCCCGGTGCGCCGCCCTGCCCCCGCCCACACGGAGATCCCTCGATGCATGTCGGCTTTCTATCGCCTGCGCTCCAGGAAACCCTTGCTGCCTGGCTGCTGATCCTGCTCTTCTGCGGCGTGGCTGCCTTGATCGCCTACGTCTTTCACCGCATCGTGCACGGCATTCTTCGGCGCGTCACGCGGCACCGTCCACTCGTCAAGGAAGTGCTCAAGCTGGCGTACGGGCCTTCGCAATTGGCGCTGACGCTGCTGGGCATCCGCGTCGTGCTCACCGGTGCTCCACGTGAGCTGGCGTTCGTGCCGGGCGCGTCGTATGTCGTGGGCATCGCCTTGATCGCCACGCTCACCTGGCTCGCCATGCGCTGCGTGCAGGCGGTGGGCAATACGGTCATCCAGGCCAACCCCTACGATGTCGCCGACAATCTCAAGGCCCGTCGCGTACTCACACAGACCCGGGTGCTGGTACGCAGCGCCATGTTCGTTCTCGGGCTGATCGGGCTGTCCTTCGCCTTGCTCACGCTTCCGGGTGCCCGTCAGATCGGCGCCAGCCTGCTCGCCTCGGCCGGCATCGTCGGCCTGGTCGCCGGTATCGCCGCTCAGCCGGTGCTCGGCAACTTCATCGCCGGGCTGCAGATTGCACTGTCTCAACCCATCCGCATCGACGACGTGCTCATCGTGGAAGGCGAATGGGGCCGGGTGGAGGAAATCACCGGCACCTTCGTCGTGGTGCGCGTCTGGGATGAGCGACGTCTGATCGTGCCGTTGCGCTGGTTCATCGAGAACCCCTTCCAGAACTGGACGCATCGCTCGGCGAGCATCCTGGGCACCGTGTTCCTGTGGCTGGATTTCGGTGTGCCTATCCCGGCCGTGCGGGCTGAATTCGAGCGCATCGTCAAAAGCTCGCAGCTCTGGGACGGTCGCGTGTGCGTGCTGCATGTGACGGAGACCAGCGAGCGCGCCGCACAGATCCGCCTGCTCGTGAGCGCCAAGGATTCCGGTACGGCATTCGACCTGCGCTGTGCCATTCGCGAAGCCATGATAGCCTTCGTGGCCCGTGAGTATCCGGAAGGGCTGCCCCGCCTGCGTGCAGAGACGGCCGAAGCCACCACGCGACCAGGCACGAGCAGCGCGCTGGGCGCCGGCGTGGGCGCGTGACCCGCCGGCGGCGCACGAGCGCGACGCTGCTCCGCAGAGGAACGCCGCATTCATGAGGACGCCACTCGCCGTTGAGTGCCTACGGGATCCACCACCCGGCTCTCACGTGGCGACCTGCGGCGCGCCGACGGCGCCACGTCACACGACGCGGGCAGGGCCACGCCACCGGGCTGAGCCGCCGCCAGGGACGGCGGCGGCTCGCGGCCTTACTTGGGCATGAGCACGGTGTCGATGACATTGATCACGCCGTTGGACTGATAGACGTCGTAGGTGCTGATGTTCGCGACATTGCCCTTGCCGTCCTTGAGCGTCAGGTTGTGCTTGCCATTGGCCATGACCCATAGCGGTGCGCCGTTCACGGTCTTCAACTCCAGCACGCCCTTGCCGCTCGACTGAATGCCCTTGGCCATCGTGTCGAAATCGTAACGGCCGGGCACCACGTGGTAGGTCAGCACGCTTGTGAGCGTGGCCTTGTTCTCGGGCTTGACGAGGGTGTCGACCGTGCCGGCGGGCAGCTTGTTGAAGGCGGCGTTCGTGGGCGCGAACACCGTGAACGGGCCAGCGCCCTTCAGGGTCTGCACGAGTCCCGCCGCCTTGACCGCCGCCACGAGCGTCGTGTGATCCGCCGAATTCACGGCGTTGTCGACGATGTCCTTGGTGGGCAGCATGGGCTGGCCGCCGACGTTCACGTTGTCGGCTGCCATGGCCGCGCAGGCCATGAGGGTAGCGGAGAAGATCACAGCGGGGATGGCGCGTTTCATGGAAGTCTCCTAGAGAGGATGTGTTGGCCTGCACTGAGAGATACGCGGCATCGGCGCGAATGGATGCATCGTTGCAGCCCATCTACACGAAAATGTGCTGACAAACCCACGACTGTCGCAGTGTGCACGCCAAACGACGAAAGCCCGCCGAAGCGGGCCTTCTATGGGAGGCGTAGACGACTACAGATGCAGCAGATTGCCGGACAGGATCACCGGACCGGTGGGTGCACCCGTAGGCGAGCCACCTGTGGGCTCCACACTGACGGCCAGGCCGGTGAACGCTGACGTGTCCATGGTGCTGGCCTGCGCCATGCGCCCTTCTGGCGTCAGCAAGCCGAGCGATCGCGGGGCTCCGCTGGCCGGCAGCCCCCAGAGTTCGAACACGCGACCCGCTTCCGGACGTGACATCGACGCGAGCGCATGCACGCGCACGGCACCATCGGGCATGGCCGCCACCACCAGCCCGGCCCGCGCTTCGCCGTCCTGCAGCACGGCCATGGTGGGCGCCGATTCGGGCGCCACCTGCTGCCCGGTGACCACCACTGCCACGAGGGCTGCGGCCAGCCCGCCGGAGAGCACCCGCCAGAAATTGACTCCGCTGAACCCCCAGGCCGACTGCGTTCGATCACGGGCGCGCAACCGGCGACGGATGTTCTGCCAGACCTCGTCACGCGGCATCTCGGGCGGCAAGGCCTCGATGAGCGGGTAGAGCCGCTCTTCCCAGGCGAGCACCGTGCGGCGCAGGTCTGCGTCGTCACGTAGCAGCCGCTCGAAGCGCCGGCGTGCGCCACGGCGCATGACGCCCGACACGTAGTCGGCCGCCAGCTTGTCGCGCAACTCAGGATCTCGATAGTTCATCCCAGACATCCTTTCAACCGCTCCAGACCACGCCGCACCCAGCTCTTGACCGAACCGAGCGGCGCCGTCATGCGGGCTGCGATCTCGCTATGACTCAAATCCTCGAAGAACGACAACGCGATCGCCATGCGCTGCTGTCCCACCAGCTGCTTGAGACACTCGGCCAGACGTGCCCCGTCGCGCGAGGATTCGAGTCTCGCCAAAGGGCCCGGCGCCTCGTCGGCCCAAGCATCGGTGATTTCGCCATCCGGATCCGCCTGTTCGCGGTCCGGCCGACGCAGCACGTCGATGCAGCGATTGCGCACGATGCGAGTCATCCACGTCATCACCTGCCCCTCATCGGCGGCATAGCGATGCGCGTTGTCCCACACGCTGACGAAACACTCCTGGATCACTTCCTCTGCCAGGTCCCTCCGTCTCAACATACGGGTGGCGAGCGCAAACAGATGCGGTGCGGTGGCTCGGTAGAGCTCGGCCAGGGCGGGCTGCTCGGCGCGGGCGCAACCGGCGATCAAGACCTGCAGGCGGGCGGCGTCAGCCATGGTCGCCCTCGATCGAGGGCGCGGCGGTGGAGCGTCGATGGACCATCGTCGGAAATCTCACGAGAAAAACGGCGGGAAGGCTCCCGATCATACGCCAGCGCGTCGGCCGGGCGTTTGCGTGACAGACAAGCCGGCCCCGGGAGATGCCACCCCACGGCGGCACCCACGGCGATGGCCCACGGTCTAGTCTCCCCTGGCTCGCGCAAGCAACGCCAGGCTACGGCAGGCGCTAGTCCGGGTGGCGCCGAGGGGCGGCTTCCTGCTCGATGACGCCCTTCAGGGCGTCCTTGCCTTCGATGCCGTGCAGCTTGGCGCCCGAAACATAGATCGCCCGGCCCAGCATGTGCCCTGCCACCGGCACGGTAAAGATCAGGAAGACGATGGTGAGCGCGGCCACGCCGAGGGTTGTGGCGTCGCCACTGGCAAGCGCGGCGCCCGCCACGGTAAGGCCGGCACCGACCGTGCCGGCCTTCGTGGAGGCATGCATGCGCTGCAGCGGATCGGAGAACCGCAGCAGGCCAAGGGCGGCGGCAAAAAGAAATACGAAGCCGACGACCTTGAGCAGCAGCGCGACGACGGTGAGAACGAGCATCATGATTGCCCCCGCTTGCGACGTTCGAGGAAGGCGGCGAGCGCACACGTGCCGACGAAACCGAACACCGCCAGACCCAGCCCGACGTCCAGGAACTCGCGCCGGCCGCTGGCCGCGCAGGCCAGCGCGGCCGCGGTAACGGCCACGCCGGTCAGCATGTCCAGCGCAACAAAGCGATCGGCATATGCCGGACCGCGCAACATGCGCAGCAACGTCATGCCGAGCGGCACGGCGATCAACGCCAGCAGAATCTGCGAGGCCGTCGTGACCCATTGGCCGATCTGGCCCAGGCTTTCGATCATCCTTCAATCTCCAGAAGCGTATCTTCGAACGTGCGCCGGATGCCGGCGATGACCGCCTCGGCATCCGCCGCATCCAGGCAGTGCACGTACAGCGTCGAGCGATCAGCGCTCACATGGAGCGACGTGGTGCCTGGCGTCAACGAGACCAGGTTGGCCAGCGTGGCGATCCCCATGTCCGTACGCAGCCGCAGCGGCATCGCGATGATGGCGGGTGAGAGCTGCTGGTCGCGCGCAAAGGCGGCTTTCGCCACAGACCATGACGACAGCGCGAGCTCGCGCAGGAAAACGGCTGACAGGATCAGGCTCGCGCGCACGCGGCGGAAGGTGCGTCCCATCATGGTGCTCCCGTGACAGGCGCCGGAGCGCCGGATTCAGCGAAGGTGGCCGCCTGGTAGCCCGCGGGGTCGACCAGCGAGGCTGCCGCTTGCTGCGAGAACTGCACGAGCGTTTCGGGTTGCAAACCGATCCACACCGTGATGGCGCCCAGCGCGGCGATGCTCACGAGCATGGGCAGCGGCACACGGCGCACTTGCTGGCGCTCGAACGACGGCTGCTTCCAGAACGCCTCGATCCAGATCTTGCTCATGGAGAACACCGTCAACAGGCCCACGAAGAGGCCCACCCCGGCAAGCCAGGCTGCGCCACCGCGGAACGACGCATCGATCACCATGAACTTGGCCCAGAAGCCCGACAGCGGCGGAATGCCCGCGAGCGAGAGCGCGGGAATGGCGAAGAGGCATGCGAGCAGCGGGTGACTGCGCACCAGACCGCCGCTGCGGCGCAGATCGTAGGTGCCCGTGATCCGGTACATGGCCCCTGCCACCAGGAAGAGATTGGCCTTCACGATGATGTGGTGGACGATGTAGAAGACGCCGCCTGCGAAGGCCGCCGCTGTGCCCACGGCGAGCCCGAGCAGGATGTAGCCAATCTGGCTGATGATGTGAAACGCCAGGATGCGTCGCACGTCCCACTGCACCGCCGCGCCGAACACGCCGAAGAGCATGGTGCCCGCTGCCATCAGGGCGATGATCTCGCGCAGCCCTTCCCCACCGGCAAAGAGCAGCGAGAACACACGAAAACACGCGTAGACGCCGACCTTGGTCAGCAGACCAGCAAAGATCGCGAGCAGCCCGATCGACATCGTGTGGTACGACGCCGGCAGCCAGAAGAACATCGGGAAGTAGCCGGCCTTGATGCCAAAACCGATCAGGAACAGGGCCGCACACACCACCAGCGCCGCGCTGTTCTCCATCTGCGGCAACACGCGCGCCAGGTCCGCCATGTTCAGCGTCCCGGCCACCCCGTAGAGGATGCCGATCGCCAAGAGGAAGACGAGCGTGCTGAGCAGGTTGAGCACCGCGTACTTCAGCGCGCCATCGAGCTGCGCGCGCGTCTTGTCGATCACGAGCAAGCCCATGGCCGTGATCAGCATGATCTCGAACCAGACGTACAGGTTGAAGATGTCGCCCGTGAGAAAGGCGCCATTGACGGCTGCCAGCATGCCCAGCAGAAGCGGATACACGCCGTTGTGGACGTGACGCTGCCGCGTGCTGGCGAGATTGAAGATACCGATCGCCATGGCGAGTACGCCGGTGACGACGACCATCGCCGCGCCCATCCCATCTGCCACGAAGCTGATGCCAAAGGGCGGCGCCCAGCCACCGAAGGAGAGCGCGAGGATGCCGTCCGACATCACCTGGCGCAGCAGCGCCAGCGATGCCAGCAGCATGAGCACGAGCGCGGCCAGATGCACCGCGAGCTGCGCGCTGGGCCGATGCCAGAGCATCATGCACAGGCCGGAGGCGGCCATTGGCACCAGGACCGGCCACAGCACGGCGTAGGTTTGCAACGTGTCCATCACCGGCCCGCCTCCTTGGCACCGGCGTGCGGCCGTGCATCGACATACGGGCTGCCCAGCGCCTCGGCCTCACCGAGCGCACGCTGGTCCAGGGTATTCAGGCGACGATACGTCTTGAGGGCGAGCGCCACGACGAAGGCCACCAGCGAGAAGCCGATCACGATGGCCGTGAGTACCAGCGCCTGCGGCAATGGATTGGCCGCGCCCTCAGCGAGCATCGTCTCGCCCGCGGCCATCACCGGCGGCGCGTTGGCGCCGATGCGCCCGGCGAGGAAGATCACGAGGTTCACGCACGCCGAGATCAGCATGACGCCGTAGATCATGCGCACGACGTGACGCGACAACAGGAGATACAGGCCAACGGCCAGGATGGCGGAGATGCCCGCCGCATAGATCAGATTCATTCTTCGTCCTCGTCGTACAGGCGAAAGACCAGGCAGAGCATGCCACCCATGACCGAGCAGTACACGCCGATGTCGAAGATCAGCGTCGTGCCAAGCTTGAAGCCGCTGTCGAAGATCAGCCACTGATGCGTGAGAAAGCCCTGCCCCAGTGCCATGCCGGGCAAGCCCGAGAGCACGGCCAGCACGACGCCCGCGCCGGCGAGCGCCACCGGGTGGACGCGCAGCCAAGCCCGGGCCTTGGAGACCCCGTCGGCCAGCGCCACCACGCCGAACGCCATGGCCGCCACCAGGCCGCCGACGAAGCCGCCACCGGGTTCGTTATGGCCGCGCCAGAGGATGACGACCGAGGCGAGGAGCATGCCCCAGAACAGCAGCCGCGCTGCCGCAGAGAAGATCACGGAATTCATCGTTTCGCTCCTTGCACAACGGCGGCAGACGCGGCCGGGCGACGACCGCGGCGCCGGCGCAGCAGCGCCCAGACGCCGAGGGTCGCAAAGCCGACCACTGCGATCTCGCCCAGGGTGTCGAGTGCGCGATAGTCGACGATGATGACGTTGACGACGTTCTGGCCATGGGCGAGGTCATAGCTCGTGGCCGAGAAGTAGTCGGACAGGCGTGAATCGAAGGGCAACGCAAGGAGGCTGGTGAGCGCGAGGAAGACAACGACGCCGAACGTCGCAGCGACGATCGCGTCGATCCGGCGCTCGCCCGGGCGGCGGGTCACCTCGGCGCGGGCCGGCAGGCGAACCAGCACGGCCATCAGGACGACGAGCACCAAGGTCTCGACGGCGAACTGCGTGAGCGCCAGATCGGGCGCGCCGTGCAGCACGAAGAAGAGCGCAGAGCCGTAACCCACGACGCCCACGCCGATAACGCCGGTGACGAGCGACCGGCTGACGGCAGCCACCACGGCACCGATGACGCCGAAGACGAGCAGCACAGCCGGCAACGGCAGGATCGGGCCACCGAATGACAGCGCGCCGAGACTGCCTGAGCGGATCAGCGCCCAGAGCGTGGTCGCCACGAGCGTCAGCACGGTGATCAGCGTGTAGCGACGAATGTCCCCGTTCTGCAGGTACCGGGTGCAGCCACGGGCCACGCCGAGCAGGCCATCGAAGGTGGCCTGGTACAGGCGCGCGGCACTCAACCGGCCCCCGTCTTCACCGCCGCCCAGCGCCACATGGAAACGCTCCCAGCGCCATGCCAGGAAGGCACCCAGCGTGACCACGAGGCCGCTCAGCGCCAGCATCGGGGTGAGGCCGTGCCAGAGCGAGACGTAGGTATCGACAGGCGCGCCGTTGAGTGCGTCGGCCGCGGGGATCAGCAGATGCGCGGAGAACCAACCCGGTACGAGCCCGGCGAGCACGCCGAGCAGGCCCAGGGTGAGTGGGCCTGCCAGCAGCCCGGGCGTTTCGCCGTGGTAGACATGCGAGATGCGATCACGGTGCAGGAAGAACGGCCGCAGGGAGACGACGCCTGCCACGGCGACCATGACGGCATTGACGACCACCGCGACCACGACCGGGAACACGCTCCAGGAACTCTCCAGCTGCGCTTCGAAGAGATATTCCTTGGCGATGAAACCCATGAACGGCGGCAGCCCAGCCATGGACAGGCTGGCGAGGACCACCGCAGCGGCGGTGACCGGCAGAAAGCGCGCGAGTCCGCCCAGCTTGCCGAGCTCGGCCTCATGCGTCGCATGGATGGCCGTACCGGCGCAAAAGAACAGCGCCGCCTTGTAGAACGCATGCGCCAGGATGAACCCCGCGACGGCCACGGCCGATACCGGCCCGTCCAGGCCTATCAGCATCACCAGGATGCCGAGCGAGGCCACCGTCGACTGCGCGAGCACGGCCTTGTAGCCGGTGGCCCGGATGGCACCGACCGCCGCGATGAGCATGGTGAGCGAGCCGATCACCACCAGCGTCGGCCCGTACCAGGGCACCTCGCGAAACGTCGATTCCCAGCGCGCAAGCAGGTAGACACCCAGCTTCACCATGGTGGCCGAATGCAGGTACGCAGACGCAGGGGTCGGCGCCGCCATGGCCTGGGGCAGCCAGAAGTGGAACGGGAACTGTGCCGACTTTGTGAACGCGCCCACCAGGATCAGAATGATGGCGGGCGTCGTCCAGGGGCTCGAGAGCCAGGTGTCGGCCGTGGCCACCACGTCGGAGTACGAGAAGGAACCGGCGGCCATCCCGATGAGCAGCAGCCCGCCAAAGAGCGCGAGCCCCCCCCACCCGTGATGATGAGCGATTGCAGCGCCGCCTTGCGCGCCTGCAGCTTCTGCGCTTCAAACCCGATCAGCAGGAACGATAGGAGGCTCGTCGCCTCCCAGAACACGAACATCGCGATCAGGTTGTCCGAGAGCACCGTGCCCAGCATGGCGGCCATGAAGGCCAGGATCAGGAAGAGAAAGCGCGAGCGGTCCTTCGGCGTGGCGTCGGAAAAGTACGCGGTGGCGTAGATCGTGACCAGGGTGCCGATGCCCGTGATGAGCAACGCGAAGAGCAGAGAGAAACCATCGAGTCGCAGGGCGAGATCGACGCCCAGGGTGGGTGCCCAGGCCAGGCTGTGCTGCACCACCTCGCCCCGCTCGATGGCACCGGTGTATCCGAAGAACACAAGGAAGAAGCCGAGCGGCAGGAGACAAGGCAGATAGCGCAATGGCCCCGGCAGGCGCGCGAGGCGCCAGCCCAGGAAGGCGCCGCCCCAGGCGAGGAGCAACAGGGTGATCAAAGTCAAGATTGGCCTCCGGGCACAATCCGGCGCGTCGGGCGTGCGCGATACGCGCATGCGCGACGAAGCACACCAAGCCGAGGTTGCAGCACCTGGACCGGATTGTCGTCGTTGGGAAGGGATCCGGACGTCATCGGCGAAAGCGCGGCATGACGGCCAAAGCGAGGGCGCGAGGCGCACAGCGATGCGCGCCAGGTAGGAGACGGGTTCACGGTATGGTCAAGCCCGCACTGGCGGCCCGACCAGTGCATGACACCTCCCGGCCACAGCGTGTGACCGAAACCCGACCACGATTCTAGCGTGATTCACCCGGGGCATGTCTACCCCGGGGTGAATCGAACGCACGGCGGCCTTCAGCGGGCGCACCGTCGAGGATCCGGCGCAGGCGTGCCGGATCACGCACGTCAATAGCTGATCGAGCCCGACAGCATGTAGGTGCGACCAGCGGCGTTCGTCGCGAACGAGCCCGAGGCCAGCCAGTAGCGGCGGTCGGCCAGGTTCTCGATGTTCGCGCGCAGCACCACGTCCTTGCCGGCGATCTGCGTGCGATAGCGCGCACCCACGTCAAAGCGCGTATAGCCAGGCAGGCCCAGCGTGTTCTGGTTGTTCAGATACAGGGACGAGGTGCGGATGACACGGCCATTCAGGCTCAGGCCGTCCACCCACGGTGTATCCCAATCCAGGCCCAGGTTGTAGGTACGGGCCGGCACACCCGCGGCACGGTTGCCCTGGTTGACACCGTTCTGCGTCTTGGTGAGCTCAGCCTGTGTGAAAGCCGCGCTCGCCATCAGGCGCAGGCCGGGCATCACCTCGCCGTAGGCGGCCAGTTCCAGGCCGCGGTTGCGCTGCTCGCCGAAGTAGCCGTAGACGTTGTTGTCGTCGGCCTGGCCGGCGGGCCGGGCGATCTGGAACAGGGCCGCGCTGGTGATGACGTTGCCCCAGTCCACCTTGACGCCCGTCTCGTACTGACGGGACTTGTAGGGCGCGAGGATCTCGTCGCGGTTGGCATAGGTCGGGCCCACGATCGTGCCGCGCGTGAGGCCGTCGGTCATGTTGGCGTAGACCGAGACGTGCTCCCAGGGCTTGACAACGATGCCCACGAGCGGGGACGTGGCCGTGGCGCGGTAGCCGCTGGAGACGGCGCCGGTGGCCGCGAAGCTGTCCACGTCCACCGTCTGGCGACGAGCCCCCAGGGTCACCAACACACGATCGTCCACGAAGGACAGCGTGTCCGAGATCGCGAAGCTGGTGAGGCCAGTCTGGGACGCCTTGACCGGATCAGGGCGCGTCGACGGCCCGGGCAGCAGATGTGACGGGTTGTAGATATTCGAAGCGACGGCGCCGGCGCCCTGCGTGTAGGCGTTGCCCGCCTCCTGGTCCAGGTAGCTCACGCCCAAGGCCACGCGATGCCCGACGGGCCCCGTCTGGAAACGCGCGGTGAGCCCCGCATCCGTGCTCAGCGTCTCGCTGTACGAATCGTAGAAGGTGGTATTGACGAAGAAGTTGCCATTGGCATCCACCGATTGGCGACCCAGATTCGTGGCACTGATCACGTTTACCGGGAAGACCTGGCGGTTGTAGCCTTCGCGATACCCCACGCCGATGTGGCCTGAGATGTTGTCGGTGAAGTCGTACTCCAGGCGCGACATGATGGTCGAGTCGCGCTGCGTGAGCCGCGTGCCAGGATAGAAGTCTACGCGCCCGTCCGGCGGCGCCGGCAGTTCGGTGAGCGTGGACAGCCAGCCGATCTGCGAGCGCACACCCTCGATCTCGTCGCCCTGATGGATCGCATCCATGGACCAGCGCAGGCGATCGCCCCGGTAGTCGATGCCGATCGCACCCATTTCGAGGCCTTGGTCGCCGCCGCGCAGCGTGTATTCACCACCACGCTTGACGCCATTGATACGCACGCCCCAGGCGTTGTCCTCGCCGAAGCGGCGGCCCAGATCGACCTGCGCCGTCACGTTCGACTTGCTCATGTAGCCCAGCGTGGCGCGCGCGAGCGGCTCGTCGTCCGCGCGCTTGGTGACCACGTTGATGCCGCCGCCCACCGAGCCGCTGGGCGGAATGCCGCGCATCAGCGCCCCGGGGCCCTTGAGTACCTCGACCCGCTCCAGGATCTGCACCGGCACGCGGCTGGAGGAGACCAGGCCATACAGGCCGTTCACGCTGACGTCGCCACTGCCGACGGCAAAGCCACGAATCTGGAAGTCCTCGCCGAAGCCACCGGTGCTGGTGAGGTTGCGCACGGAGGCGTCGTTCACGATCACGTCGGCGAGCGTGCGCGCCTGCTGATCGTGGATCAACTCGGACGTGTAGTTCATGGTGCTGAAGGGCGTGTCCATGATGTCTTCCGCCCCCAGCAGCCCGAGGCTGCCGCCCGTGGCCACCTGCCCGCCCGCATACACCGGAGAGAGATCACCCAGGATGCCGCCCGTGATCGTCACGGCCTGGAGCCGCGCCACTGGCGGTGCGGACTCGGGGGATGCGGCGGGCGTGCCCGAGCTCGCGGCGCGCTCCTGCGCGAGCGCTGGCGTGACGGTCATGCCGAAGGCGAGCGCGAGCGATAGGGCCAGGGTGGTGAGCCCGACAGGCGGCACGCCGCGGAGGGGAACGGAGTTCACGATGGAGAGTTTCCGGGTCAAAAGATTGAGAGGACTGCGCTGCGATCAAAAACTTTATCGATTCTAATACTTATTCTCAATAAGAAACACAGTGTCATACCCGAAGTGGCGCCGGCGCGACGTTCAGCGGCGTTGTCGCACAGCCGACATCAGGCGCGGGGACGGCGCCCGCGCTTGGCCTGCCGCATCTGCGCACACAGGTCGTATAGCGCCTGCGCGGCCGGGCTGAGCACAGTCGACTTCCGCCGGATCAGCCCGACCATGCGCTTGACCACCGGATCGACGATCGGCACGCTCGCGAGAATGGGGTGATCCTTTGCCGGCATGGCCATCGACGGCACCACCGCCACCCCCAGCCCCGCCTCCACCAGACCGATCATCGTCGTGCCGTGCCGCGTCTCGTACAGGCTGCGCGGCTGATCCGGCAGGCCCGCCAGCGCCTGATCGAGCAACAACCGATTGCCCGAGGCTTTGTCCGCTGCGATGTAGTCGTATTGCGCGAGTTCTGACCAGCGCACCGTGCGCTTGCGCGCGAGCGGATGATCGCGCCGGCAGGCCGCCACGAACTGCTCTTCCATCAACGGCTCGAAATCCACATCGGCCTCCTGCGAACCGACGAAGTTCAGGCCGAAATCGACTTCGCCGCGTGCCACAGCGTGCAGCACGGTGTTCGCGCTCTCGTCGACGATCTTCACGCGCACCTTGGGATAGCGCAAATGGAATTGGGCGATCACACTCGACAGAAAGTAGTTGACGGTCGAGGGCACGGCGGCGACGTTCACCTCCCCCATGCGCGTGGCTGCTACCCCGCGAATTGCGAGCAGCGTGGTGTCCAGCGCATCGAGGATTTGCCGGAGCTGGCGCTCGAAATCGCGGCCGACGACGGTCAGGCTCACGCGGCGAGTGGTGCGCTCGAGCAGCTTCACACCGAGCGCCTGTTCGAGCTTGTCGATGCGCCGGCTGAAGGCCGGTTGGGACAAATGCACCGACTCGGCTGCCTTGCGAAAGCTGCCGAGCTCGGCCACGGCGCGAAATGCCAGGAGATCGTCGATATCGAACGGAGACGCCATGACGCTGACCCAGGGATTGATGTTTTTATTCTATCAATGCTTCGTTTCTTTGCAATTCACCGAATAACGCCCGCCCCATAAGATGCGCTCGTCATCACTACACAACACGGAGACACTCCATGACCCGCATTGGCCTGGCCGCCCTCACCCTGTGCGTCTCGACGCTCGCCCTGGCGAGTGAATCCGCACCCTATCCGTCGCGCGCCATCACCATCGTCGTACCCACTGCACCGAGTGGCGGCAACGACTTGATCGCGCGCACCCTGGCCCAGAAGCTGAGCCCGCTACTGGGCCAATCGGTCATCGTGGAAAACCGCGCCGGTGCCAACGGTGCCATCGGCACGGAGACCGTGGCGCGCGCCGCCCCGGATGGGTACACGCTGCTGCTCGGCTACATCGCCACCCATGCGATGAACCCTGCCCTGCAGACGCTGCGTTACGACCCGGTCAAGGACTTCACGCCCATCAGCCTCCTGGGCTACTCGCCAACGGTGATGGTGGCCAACCCGAAAGCGGACATCAAGGATGTGGGCGACCTCGTCGCGCAACTGAAGGCCAGCCCGGACAAGTACGCCTACGCCACGGCCGGCAACGGCACGGCGCCGCACTTCGCGGGCGAGCTCTTCCAGCTCAACGCCGGCGTGAAGATGCTCGGCGTCCCGTACAAGGGCTCGGCGCCCGCGATGACCGACACCGTGGGCGGACAGACCCAGCTCATGTTCCCGAGTCTGTTCACCGCCGCGCCCTACATCAAGGGCGGCCAGTTGAAGGCGCTCGCCATCGCCGGCCCGGAACGCGCCCCCTCGATGCCCGATATCCCCACGCTGAAGGAAGCCGGCGTGGACGGCGTGGAGGTGCAGCAGTGGTATGCGATCTTCGCCCCGGCCAACACCCCGGCGCCCGTCGTGGAAAAACTCAACGCGGCGTTCAACGCCGTCCTGAAGGATCCGGACGTGGTGCGCCGCATGAAGGAGCACGGCGCCGACGTCGCACTCAGTACGTCGGCCGAGCTGGGCGACCTGGTGAAGTCCGAGCTCGCGCGCTGGAAGGACGTCGTCACCAAGACCAACATCGCCATCAACTGACCGCAGCACCCGAAGAGACCGTCGATGAAACACGCCATCCCCTGTGTCCTGATGCGCGCAGGCACGTCCCGAGGCCCGTTCTTCCTGAAGGACTGGCTGCCCGATGATGAGACCGCCCGTGACCAGGTCCTCATCGGGGCCATCGGTGCCTCGGACCCTCTGCAGCTGGATGGGCTGGGGGGCGGCAGCACCCTCAACAGCAAAGTGGCGATCGTGTCGCGGTCCCGCCATGCCGATTGCGATCTGGACTATCTCTTCGCACAGGTCGGCGTGGGACACCGCTCGGTGGACACCCGCCCGAATTGCGGCAACATGCTGGCGGGCGTGGCGCCCTTTGCGATCGAACAAGGGCTCATCCCGGCAACCGACGGCACCACCACCGTGCGGATCTTCAACGTGAACACCGGCGCCAAGATCGACGCCACGGTGCGCACGCCGCACGGCAAGGTGACGTACGAAGGCGACGCTCGCATCGACGGTGTCGCCGGGACGGCCGCCCCCATCCTGCTGAACTTCCTCGACGCCTGGGGCGCGGTGACGGGCAGCGTCTTTCCGACGGGCCAGCGGATCGACGCCGTCGACGGCGTCGAACTGACCTGCATCGACGCTGCCATGCCGCTCATGATCGTGCGCGCGAGCGATCTGGGCGTCTCCGGCCGCGAGCGGCCTGCCGAGCTCGATGCCAACGCAGATCTCCTGGCGCGCCTGGAAACGCTGCGGCTGCAGGCCGGCCGCATGATGGGGCTGGGCGACGTCACCGGCAGCGTGATTCCCAAGCCCGTACTCGTGAGTGAAGGTGACTCGGCAGACAGCATCACCTCGCGCTACTTCACCCCGCACAAGTGTCATGCATCGCACGCCGTGACCGGCGCGATCGGGGTGGCGACGGCATTCTGCCTGCCCGGCACCGTGGCGAGCGGGCTCATGCGCACGCCCGGTCAGCACGACGTGCGCGTGCTGCACCCGGCAGGTCAGATCGACATTGCCGTCGCGCTGGAATGTCAGGACGAAGGTGTCGTCGTCACGCGTGCCGCCCTGGTGCGCACGGCACGCCGGATCATGCAAGGCCTGCTGCAACTGCCGCCCTACGTGTTCCCCAGCGACGCCGATGACGCCGACCCGCCGCGGCGCGCGGCTGCCCGACCCTTGCACATCATCGTGCCCACCAGCGCCGGCGGCGGCAACGACACCATCGCGCGCACCCTGGTGAGCAAGCTGGAACCCCTGCTGGACCGCCGCATCGCCGTGGACAACCGCGCTGGCGCCAATGGCAGCGTAGCCTGCGACTACGTACGGGCGGCCAAGCCCGATGGGGACACCCTGCTCTTTGGCTACATCGCAACCCACGGCATCAATCCCGCTCTGCAGGCGCTGAACTACGACCCCGTGGCGGACTTCTCGCCCATCGGACTGATCGGGTTCTCACCCACGCTGCTGGTCGTCCCGACCGCGCTGCCGATCACGGATGTTGCCGGCCTGATCCAACTGCTGCGCCAATCGGATGCCCAATTCTCCTACGCCTCTGCTGGCGTGGGCACCGTGCCGCACCTGGCCGCCGAGCTCTTTCAGCTGCAGACGGGCACGTCGCTACGCCGCACGGAATTCTCGGGGGCGGGCCCGGCCATCCTCGATGTGGCGAGCGGTGCGACCCACATCATGTTTCCCAGTCTCTTCACCGCCCTGCCCCACCTGAAGAGCCATCGGCTGCGCGCCCTGGGCGTGGCCGGCCCCGAGCGGCTCGCCGCCTGCCCCGATGTACCGACCTTCCAGGAGCTTGGCCTTTCGGCGCTGTCGATGACGCAGTGGTACGCCCTTTTTGCACCGGCCAAGACGCCGTACGCGGTCACGCGCCGCCTCAACGCCGCACTCAATGCCGTGCTGGCCGATCCCGACGTGGTGGCCCGGCTGGCGCAGGATGGCGCCACCGTGCAGACTTCCACCCCGGGCGAACTGCACGATCTGCTGCTGCGCGAAGGCGAAACCTGGCAGGACGTCGTCAGCCGGACGGGCTTGCGGCTGAGCATGCCCGTCGAGTGAGCATCGAGCGCCCATGACAAAAGGCCGAATCCCGTGAAGGATTCGGCCCTTTTACCCGCGTCGTTCCAGACGCCCGCCGCGAAGGCGGGCAGTCGGATACTTACAGGGGGGTGATCTTCGTGGCTTGCGGGCCCTTGGGACCATTGCCGGCGGTGAAGCTCACGCGCTGGTTTTCTTCCAGCGAGCGGTAGCCCGAGCCTTGAATTTCGGAGAAGTGCGCGAACAGGTCCTTGCCACCGTTGTCAGGAACGATGAAGCCGAAGCCCTTTTCGGAGTTGAACCACTTGACGATACCGGTTTCCATGAGAATCCTTGATAAGTAAAAGCGGACAGATGTCCAGGACAGACAATCAAGGTGGGACATGGACAGCAATGACGCACCCCGGAAGGTGCACCCGTTCGCGAGCGGACAGCCGAACAGATCACGACACTTGAAGAATCTGGCGACACTATACGCGGGAATGCGAACTTTCCCAAACGAGATTTGCAACGCTTTCCCAAACGAGATTTGCAACGGGTTTGCACGCGCTGCGCGCCTTGCCGTCCTAGGGCGCTGACGCCTCGGCCCGGCAGCCTTGCGCGCAGCATGCGCGCCACGCAAAAAGCATGGCACGTCAGAGCCATAGGCGAGGCAGACAGGCAAGCCTACAGTGGCTCCATCGGCTCAGCGATGGGTCACATAGAAAGGAAGCACGCCATGTCCGATTCGATCCCTGCGGTCCAGCAAGCGAACCCGGTGCTGAGCGACGATGCGCTGACGGCAGCCTCCGGGGGTCTAAGCTGGGCAGATGTGGGCGACTTTTACGTGACGGGCGCAAAGATGAGCATGCGCACCCCCCTTTGGCTGACCGGATCCTCGGACACTTCGGTCGTGAACGAACTCTTCGATCCCCTGTATCCGACGCGAATGGCTTCTTGAGGACGTGAACGACCCAGGTATGGCAGCGCACCGCGTCGGTTCTGTATATGCACGTCATCGCCGGGACGTGATCGCGCTGGCAACGCTGCCTGCACAACGTCGGGGAGCACGACGCAGGACAACAAAAAACCCGCGCACTCAACGAGTGACGCGGGTTTTTGGCAACGTCTTACGACGTTGGCAGGCATCCTTTGGTAGGCGGTATAGGAATCGAACCTACGACCTCCACGATGTCAACGTGGCGCTCTAACCAACTGAGCTAACCGCCTGCAACCGAGAACGAAATATTAACCTCTTCTTTTGGACGTGTCAACACCCTACGAAATATGCAACGCTTTGCAAGGCAACGCATCCACGGGGCCGCGAATTGCGTAACTGTCGAGGTGGGGAGCAACGCCGTGTTCGGTGGGCTCGTCGCGTATTACGCATTCCCCCCTTGTGTATGACTTTAGAGAGGATGTCGCCATGAAGAAAACTGCCATGCTGATTGCCAGCGCTGCCGCTTTGGTTTCCGGGATCTCGGCCGCAAGTGCCGCCGAGCTCTGGGCCCTGACCGCCGACAACCAGTTGGTGAAGTTTGATACCGACGCCAAGAAGACCACCGGCACCTGGAAGGTCAAGGGTACCGACACGACTCTGCGCGGCATGGACATCCGTCCCGCCAACGGCCAGCTCTATGCGCTGGGCGAGGACAACGTCCTCTATACGATCGATCCCGCCACGGCGACGGCCAAGCCGGGCGCCAAGCTGAGCGAGGCGCTGCCGGGTACGGGCTGGGCGCTGGCAAGCTTCAACCCGGTCGCGGATCGCTTCCGCCTGATCGCGGCTGACGGCACGAACTTCCGCGTGAACGTGGAATCCGGTGAAGTCGTGAAGGACAAGACGCTGTCGTACGCCCCGGACAGCGAGTGGAAGGACAAGACCCCCAAGGTGGTGGCGGGCGCCTACACGAACTCGTACGCCGGCACGAAGGCCACGCAGCTGCTGAACGTGGACGCCAACAGCGGCGCCCTGCTCCTGCAGGATCCCCCCAATGACGGCATCCTGAAGACGCGCGGCAAGATCAAGGATGGCATCACGAGCGCCGCCTTCGACATCTGGTCCGATGGCAAGGGCGGCAACACGGCCTTCCTGCTGACCGGCGGCGAACTCCACACGGTGGATCTGGAAACCGGCAAACCCACCTCGGTCGGCAAGATCGAAGGCATGCCGTCCAACGTGATCGACATCGCCGTGCCGCGCATGAAGGCCCAGTAAGCCTCTACATCCCGACGGATCCGGCGATCCATGACAACGAGGCCCCGCGGGGCCTCGTTGTCATTTCTACCGGCAAGACCGCACGCAGCGTGCCTAGGAGGATGTCGTCGTGTCGTCGTTCTCGCCCGCGAAATCACCCGTGCCGAGCGTAATCACGTCATTGACGGGGGTATTCGCGCTTTGCGCGGCAGCGGCAAGGATTTCTGTCTTGCCGCGACGGAACGCTTCGAGAAGATCCTCGTCGCGCCGGCTCGCTGCACCGAAATGTTCGACCAGCACGTCGGCGGACACCTCGAACGTCTGATTCAGTCTGCCCCCCATCAGCGCCGTGAACTGCACGACGCCATTGATGACGACGGGTGGCTTCTGTTTGACGATTTCCGTGCTCATGCATCCTCCAAGATTGACGCGCCACGGGGGCGCGGAAGGCCCGGGGGCCATGCTGCCGGGCACAGCATGCGGTATTCCTGCGCCCGCCGCTAGCGGGCGAGCGCCGTCTGGATCAGGGGTGCGAGCGCCTCGCGCGCCGTCTCGGGCAGCGCCCGGGCGCGCATGGCGTCGCGCTGGATGGACACGAGCACCGTATCGGACGCCGCCACACAGGCATCGCGCGCAAAAAGCGCACATTGCACGGTAAACGAGGCCGTCCCCAGCCGCGAGATGCGTACGCCCGCGTGCCACTGGCGCGGCGGGCGCGGCAGGCTGAACACCGTCATCTCGACGCGGCCCACGACAAGCCCCATGCCTTCGGCCTGCAAGGCACGCGACAGGTCAGGCACGCCATCGCGCACGCCAAGAATACGGGCCGTCTCCATGTAGCGGGACAGCGCCACTTCGCCGGCGTGGCCATCCGCATCCATGTCGGCGAACCGCGACTGCAGGGACACACTCCAGGCAAAATCGCCGATCTCGGGCCGCGGCGCCATCGGGGTCGGCGATCCCGATCCCGCCAACGGCTGGCTCGCTGCCTGCAAGCTGTGCCGGATGGCGTCGGGCAACGCGATGGGCATACCATCGCACCACGCGGACAGCCGCGCATGCTGAGTGCCGAAGCACGTGCCGTGCTGGAAGAGGCCTGACGCCATGTCCCAGCCTTCCGAATCCACGCGAAGGCAGCGCACGCCGGCATCCACGGCGTCCGGGTAGTGCCCCTCCCCCAGGAAATCGGTGGCAAGCCAGCGGGGCCGCAGCCGCACGCCATCGGCACGCCAGGCATCTGGGGCCAGGGTGCGCATCAGCCAGCGCATGCGCGCTTCCAGATGCATCACGCCCACGGCCACGTTGTTCAGATGGCGCATCACGTCCACATCCGCGTAGCGCGGCGGGATGCTGGTGAGCTCGCCGTAGGTCTGCGCCGTGCGGCGCCAGGACTCTTCCCGCATCGTCTTCTCCGAATCGTCGCGTTGCGCTCGTGACCGATCACGGGCAACGGCTTTGGTCTGTCTCGCATGATACGGGATCGGCGCGCGGCGCCTGGCCGCGGCATGGCGGTTGCTTGGTACGGCGGGCGGCCGACGCCCACCCGACAGGAGGACGACCATGTGTGTTCGCATCACCCAATACGCCCCCGGCGCTCGTTATGCAGGCGCCCTGGGATGGCCCACCGACGCGCCGGACACCTGTCTGGAGCCAGTCGTGCCGGGCTACAATCTCGCGCCTGGCGCACTGGTGCGCATTGCCCATCGCTTGCCCGACGGGACCCCGCGCATGCAACGCATGCGCTGGGGGCACTCGACCGGGAAACGTCGCAAACCCGTGGTCGATGCCCGCGTCGAGAACGCGCTGACCGAACCGGCCTTCGAGCGGCTGTGGCAAGCTGGCCGTTGCGTCGTTCCCATCGATAGCTGGTACGAGTGGCAAGGCGAGAAGGACCGCGAGCTGCCGTTCCGGATCCACCTGCCGGATGATGCGCCCATGTTCATCGCAGCCATCGCGGACCTGGCCGACGATGGTGCCCCTGCCGCTGAGGGTGGTGTGATCTTCATCACCGCGCAGGCGGGCAACGGCCTGCTCACCGCGCGCGATCATCGCCCCGTCATCCTCGCTGCCGAGGATGCCGATGTGTGGATGCATCCGTCGACCACCGCCGAACAGGCGCGGTTGATCGCGATGGAGTTGCTGTTGCCGCCCCCGGCCTTTCAATGGCATCCGGTGACGGGTGACATCAAGGATCCTGCCTTCGACGACGCACGTGCGCTGGAACCTATGGAGGAAGACGCGGCCAGCTGAGCCGCGAGCAGGCCGCAACTTGTCGTGACGCGGATGACGACGTCACGGCACACACGTGGACCGGCGCTATCATGCAGGACCTCCTCCCCGGAACCTGTGTGCGCCCATGCGCCTGGACCTTCTCGCAACCATCGTCGGCCCGGCCACCCGTCTACCCTGCGGTATCTTTCTCTGCACGGCACACGGAGAACTGCTCGCGGCCAATCCGCGTTTTCTCGCTTGGCTTGGCGTTTCAACAGAAGATGCAGGGGCTGATACGCTCGTCGAGTGCACCCTTCCTGCACGGTGGGAACCCGGCGACAGCCGCACGCACCGACGTCAGACGTGGCTGCGGACGTTGCGCGACGACCAGGCGTTCAGCGGCGAATCGCACTACCGGCGACCAGACGGCAGCCTCATCACCCTGCATCAAAGCGTCGCGCCGGTGGGCGACGACAGTGGGCACTTCATCGGCGTCGCGCTGGATGCCTTCGCCGCGCCCGCGACGAACGAGAATGTCTGGTATGCGGCCCACCATGACGCCGCCACAGGCCTGCCCAATCAACAACTCTTGGAAGAACGCCTGGACCTGCGCCTGGCCGCCTTGCGCGCGCACCGCGGCACGCTCACGGCCTACGTCATCCACGTTCGTGACAGCGGGCGTCTGCGTCGTTCAGGCGGGGTGCCGGCCTGGGCGGCCGGGCTCCAGATCACCGCTGCGCGCCTGCGGCAGGTCGCCGGCACGCACGGCATGGCTGCGCGCCTGGGTGGTGGCGAATTCTTCCTGGCCCTGACCGGCGACGATCCTGCGGAGCCGGCGGCGTTGCTGACCGGACTGGGCGAGCCCATTCGTGTCGGCGATCAGGTCATCCGCCCGGAAGTCTGTATCGGCGTCTATCGACATGCCGCGCTCGACGATACGGCGGGCACCGACGTCGTGCACCGCGCAAGCATTGCCGCCGCGGATGCCCTGGCGGCTGGCGGCAGCGGCGTGCGCACCTATTCGCGGCGTCTGCAGGAGGCGCTGAGCGAGCGGTGGGAGCTCACCCGCGATCTGGCCCGCGCCGTCAGTGCGGGCCAATTGCACCTCGTTTTCCAGCCCGAGATCGATCTGCAAAGTGGTCGCATCGTCGCGGTCGAAACCCTGGTGCGCTGGCGCTGTCCGCGCCGAGGTCCGGTGAGCCCCGCAGTGTTCATTCCACTGGCAGAGGAAGCCGGGCTCATCGACGCGTTGGGCAGCTGGGTGCTGGATGCCGCCTGCCGCTTCGCGCGTCAGATGGACGTGCGCTACCGGGACGCTCCGCGCGTGGCCGTCAACGTGTCACCGCTACAACTGCGCTCGGGCGATTTCGCAGCGGAGGTCGCGGACGTCCTGGCACGCACCGGCCTCGATCCCGCCCAGCTGGAGCTCGAGATCACCGAAGGGGTGCTGGTGGACGACAGCGTCGATGCCGGCGCGATCTTCGAGCGGCTCATCGGCTTGGGCACGAGTCTGGCCATCGACGATTTCGGCACCGGCTATTCGTCCCTGTCCTATCTCGCGCGCTTTCCGGTGGCCCGGCTCAAGATCGATCGCGCCTTCGTGAAGGATCTGCCGGACGACACCCGCGCACTCGCCATCGTGCGCGCCATCCTCGGCCTCGCCCACGGCCTGGGCATGCACGTCACCGCCGAGGGCATCGAGACGGACGAGCAGGCGCAGTTACTGCGCGAGCTGGGCTGCGAACTCGGCCAGGGTTTCGGGCTCATGAAGCCTCTGGCACCGGAGGGCATTCGCGCCCTGCTCACGCCACGCTACGGAGCGTGAGCAGGGCGGGCGCTCACTGCCCGAGCGCCACCGATGTGCCGAGCGGCGTCTCGGCGCGATCCCGCACCAGCGCCAGCACCACGCGATGGAAGTCATGCAGGGTGCGATCCGCCCAGAATTTGCCGTAGCCGTTGACACGAGTACTGATGCGGTACGTGGTACGCAGCGTGAGCTGCGTGCGCCCGTCGTCCAGCGCGAGCAGCTCGTAGCGGCCATTCTCGACGTTGAAGTACCGGTCGCCGATCACGACGTGGGTGTCGAGCCGACGCAGTGCCTCACGCGCCGGCGACACGTCCACATCGTAGGCCAGCAGCTTGCCGGGCTGCCAGCTCGTGATGCGTTCGCGAAAGTGCACGCCGTCGTCCCAGTACAGATCCCGCACGGCCCCCACCCCGCTGCCCGTCATCAGGGCCGCGCGCGGTTTGGGCAGGCCGATCGCGTGAGAGAAGCTGCGCTCGAGCTCCTCGTCGCGGATGTCCGGCACCTGAAGAAGCGTGCGCCAGACGTCATCGGCCGAGGCCGCCACCACGATGCGATCCGAAATCGTCACGATCTCCTGCTTGACCGGGACCAGGGAAGGCTCGAGCGGGCCGAGTAACAGCGGGAGCATCACGACCGAGGCCAGCGTGGTGCCTCGCGCGCGCCGGCTGCGCCAGCGCGTGAGGATGAAGCCGGCGGTGACCCCACCCGCGCTGGCCAGGGCCATGGCCGGCGGCGCAAGCATGATGAGGCAGATCACGGTCTCGATTGCGATGGCGGCCAGCACCACGTACAGAATCATCACCGTCGCCCAGGGCGCCAGGATCCGGTAGCTCACGGTGGCCTGCTGAGACGGCGTGCTCAGGCACAGCGTGGCAGCGCCCATGAAGAAGGGCATGCCGAAGATGCCCATGCCGGACACGAATTCGTGTGCGAGCGGCGTGAGACCGGCGAACACCGCGTAGAGCAGCAACGCCACGCCCACGCCGAGCGGCACGCCCGCCGCCATCGCACCGAACGTGCGTGCGCCGGGACGCCGCCACCATGCCTGCCGCTCGACTCCTGTCATCGCTCCTGCACCTCATGCCGCCATCACGGCGCGAGCCATGATGATAGCGCTGCTGCGGGCATACCCCGTGGCGCTACCGTGCCACGACCGCGGCAGCGCTGGCAGCGAGGCTTTACTCGATGCTGACCTTCGCGCGTTCCACGATCGAGGCCCAGCCCTTGGCGTCCCGGGTCATGACGTCATTCATCTGCCCTGGCGTGGTGCCCCCTGCGCGCAGGCTCAGGGCCTTGAGCTTCTCGGCGAACTCGGGCGTCTTGATGATCTTGTTGATCTCGGCCGAGAGTTTCTCGACGATGGGCTGCGGCGTGCCCTTGGGCACGAAAGTGGCGAACCAGCCATTGGCGTCGAAGCCTTCGTAGCCGAGCTCCTTGAGCGTGGGGGCATCGGGCGCCACCGACACACGGCTGCCACCGGTGACGGCCAGCACGCGCACCTTGCCGGAATTCAGGTGCGGGCTCGCGGAGGTCACGTCGACGAAAGCCGCATCGAGCTGCCCGCCCATGAGATCGACGACTTCGGGCGCGGCGCCCTTATACGGCACGTGGATGGCCTGGATGCCCCCCAGCAGCTTGAGCAGCTCCACGTGCAGGTGCGACGAGGTGCCTGTGCCATACGAGCCGATCGACAGACGTCCCGGCTCAGCCTTGGCCTTGGCCATGAGCTGCTCGACGCTCTGGATCGGCGAGCTCGCCGGCACCATCAGCAGGTCAGACGAATAGGCCAGCACCGACACGGGCTGGAAATCCTTGAAGACGTCGTACGGCAGATTCTTGTAGAGCGGGATCTGCTGGATGAGCGACGTGATGCTGACCATGACGGTGTAGCCGTCCGGCGCTGCCCGCGCGACCTGCCCCGCCCCGATCTGTCCCGAGGCACCCGCCACGTTGTCGACGATGACGTTCTGGCCCCAGGCATCCTGCAGGCCCTTGCCCACCAGGCGCGCCATGGTGTCCGTGCCGCCGCCTGCCGGGAACGGCACGACGATGCGGATGGGCTTGTCAGGATAGTTGCCGGCATCGGCCGCCACGGCCGGCATGGCGAATGTACTGACAATACCAAACGCGGCGCAGGCGCCCAGGGCACGCAGGCTCAGGTTGAAACGGGTGTACATGCTGTCTCCTTCCTCCAGGCTGCGCCGGCGGATGCCGGCGCTTCGCAAGGCGGGGCCGCCAATCGTGTGTCGGCGTACCGGCGCAATGCGCAAATTGGTGCTTCCCCGCCTCAAGGACGGGCGGGCGTGTCAGACCCGGACGTGGCGCCGGCGTTCGCCGCCCAGCCACTGATTCACGTGGGGCTCTCGTTCCAGGTGCCAGGCGCGCGCGAAGACCGCGCGCATCTCGTCTTCCGACGCGCTGTCGCTGTAGCGCGCCAGCGCGATCGCCTTGGCCTCGATCTCCTCACGGCTGAGGGTGTTGTCCGGGTCGCCCTTGGGCACGTCCACGCGCGCCTCGAGCGTGCGGCCGTCGCGCGTGCGTACGGTGACCCGCCCGATCCACTGGCGGGGATAGGCCGCATCGATCTCGGCATCGAGCACCATGACCACGCGCTCGCGGAAATCCGAGACGCGGGCATCCGTCAGACCGTGCGCATCGAACTCGGTGAGGCCAGCGTGACCATGCACAGCGACCAGGCCGAGCACGGTGCCCATGGAGAACTTGGCTTGATGGACCGTCTGTGGCGACACCACCGGGCCCAGCACGTCGATGGCGCCTTGGTGCACGTGGGCCGTCACGGCCTCGACGTCGGCCGCCGCCAGGCTCTCACGGGCCATCAACACCTTCAACGCGTCGGCAGCGGGGTGCGTATGGCGGCACGAAGCGAAGTACTTGAAGGACGTCTCGGCTGTGGCCCAGCGCGTGCCCAGGCCGTCGGTGAGACGGCTCGGATCCGCGTCTGTGGACATGCCGGCCGCCAGGCCTTGCGGGCCGCACAGGATGTCGCGCGCACCCGTGAAGCCGTCGCGTGCGAGCCAGGCCGCCATCATGCCGTCGGACGCAGCCTTGGCCGTGTGCAGCTGCTTGGAATCGGCGGCGTCGCGCAGGAATTCCCACAGACCGGCGGCCTGCGTCCCCGCCGAGCCCAGCGCCTGGGCCATGCGCTCGGCATCGAACTTCCAGAGCTTGCCGATCGCCACGGCCACGGCAAGCGTGCCCACGGTCGCTGTCGTGTGGAAGATCTTGTAGTGGGAACGACCCAGGAATTCGCCGATCCGGATCCCGGCCTCGTAGCCGGCGATCGAGGCCGTGAGCACAGCCGCCCCGTCATGGCCCTCGGCCTGCGCCACGGCCAGCACCGCCGGGAAGATCACGGCCGCAGGGTGAAACACCGAACCGTTGTGCACGTCGTCCTGCTCGACGACGTGGGACGCCGCAGCGTTCACCATGGCCGCGAAGTACGGCGTCGTGTAGCGGCGGCTGCCGAGGATCTGCGATGGCCCGTGCTCGGGCCCCTGGGCCAGCGCGAAGCGCTCGATGCTGGCCACCGGCTTGGTTCCCTTGCCGGCCAAAGCCGAGCCGAACCAGTCGACGAACAAGTCCTTGGTGCGCTCCACGACGGGCGCGGGCACGTCAGACAGCTGGAACTCGGCGAGAAATCGGCACAGGGCCTGGGTGGGGGAATCGCTCACGGGGTCTCCAGCCGGATCAGAACGAACGGGGCATGCCGAGCACGTGCTCGGACACGTACGACAGGATGAGGTTGGTGGAGATCGGCGCCACTTGGTAGAGACGGGTCTCGCGGAACTTGCGCTCGATGTCGTATTCGGCAGCAAAGCCAAAGCCACCGTGCGTCTGCAGACATGCGTTGGCGGCTTCCCAGGACGCGTCGGCCGCGAGCAGCTTGGCCATGTTCGCCTGCGCGCCGCACGCCTCTCCGGCGTCGAAGAGCTCCGCGGCTTTCATGCGCATGAGGCTCGCCGCCTCGACGTTGATGAATGCCTTGGCGATCGGGAACTGCACGCCCTGGTTCTGGCCGATGGGGCGATCGAACACACGGCGTTCGCTCGCATACTGGCGCGCGCGCTCGGTGAACCAGTAGCCGTCGCCGACGCACTCGGCGGCGATCAGGATGCGCTCAGCGTTGAGCCCGTCCAGGATGTACTTCAAGCCTTTGCCTTCCTCGCCGATCAGGTTGGCGGCGGGGATCTCGAGGTTGTCGAAGAAGAGCTCGTTGGTCTCGTGATTGACCATGTTGCGGATCGGGCGCACCGTCAGGCCGTGGCCGATGGCTTCGCGCAGGTCCACGATGAAGACCGACAGGCCCTCAGACTTGCGCTTGACCTCCGACAGCGGCGTGGTGCGAGCCAGCAGCAGCATGAGATCGGAGTGCTGCACGCGCGAGATCCACACCTTCTGGCCGTTGACGACGTACTTGTCGCCGCGACGCTCAGCCGTGGTCTTCAACTTGGTGGTGTCGGTGCCGGTCGTGGGCTCGGTCACGGCCATGGACTGCATGCGCAGTTCACCCGAGGCGATGCCGGGCAGGTAGCGCTGCTTCTGCTCATCCGAGCCGTGGCGCAGCAGGCAGCCCATGATGTACATCTGGCCATGGCACGCACCGGAATTGCCGCCGTTGCGATTGATCTCTTCCATGATCACCGAGGCCGCCACCAGGGGCAGGCCCGCGCCGCCGTAGGTTTCCGGAATCAGGGCCGAGAGCCACCCCGCCGAGGTCAGCGCATTGACGAAGGCCTCGGGGAAGGCGTTCTGCTCCTCGATCTCCTGCCAGTAGGCCGAGTCGAAGCCCCCGCAGAGGTCGCGCAGGGCGGCGCGGATATCGGGATACAGATGATCTTGGGTAGGCGTCATGGCAGCGCAATGCAGGCGGGTGAATGAGACGTGGCCATTATGGCCCGCGCACCTGCCCTGCCCTGTTCACTTTTGCCGAAGAGAGGATTAGCCGATTTGGAAAGCCGGCGCCCTACTTCACGCGCCGTTGTGCGCGCTGACGCGTGGCCGCCTGCACCAGATGCTGGATGAAGTCCTGCGCGAAGCGTGGCAGGTCGCCGCCGGGGCGCCGGCACAGCCGGATCTCGCGCAAGGCCCAGTCGTCTTCCAGCCGGATGATGCGCAAGGCCTTCTGGTTGGAGTAGCGCTGCGCGCACGTGACGGGCACGATGGCGATGCCGGCGTTGGCCTCGACCATGCGGCACACCGCATCGAAACTGCCGACCTGGATGCGCAGGCTGATGCGTTTGCCGATGCCGTGGGCGATGTGATCCAGGAAGGACTGAATCGCGCTCGCCTGGCTGATGCCCACGAAACGGTAGTTGTCCAGCAGGTCCGCGAAACGGATGCGCTTGAACTCGTGCATGGGGTGATTCACCGAGGCGATCACGACGAGCTCGTCGGTATAGAGTGGCATCACCTCCAGGCCTTCGGTGGCGACGTTGCCGGCCACGATCCCCAGATCCGCGCTGCCCGAGCTCAGCATGGACACGATGTCGCGCGACAGGCGCTCCTCGAGCTCCACGTCCACCTTGGCGTGCTCAGCCAGAAAGCTCGACAGTGCCTCGGGCAGGAAGGAATTCGTCGACGTGGTGTTGGCCAGCACCCGCAAACGCCCCTTGACGCCGCTTGCATACGGCGAGAGATCGGCATGCATGCACTCCAGGCGATGGAACACCTCGCGCGCATGCGTGAGCAGGGATTCGCCTGCCGGGGTGAGACTCACCCCCTTGACCTGGCGAATGAGCAGCGGGGTCTGGAAGGCGTCCTCCATCTGCTTGATGCGCGTGCTCGCCGCCGGCAGCGACAGAAAGCTCTTCTCCGCGGCCCGCGTGAGATTCAACGTGTCGCCCACGTTCAGAAAGAGACGGAGATCCGTCAGGTCATACCGCATGTTTCACCGCGCCAAAGCATCCCTTCACCAAACCGGACTTCCCGGGCCTGCCGAGGAAATCTATCATGTTTCGCTTGGCCGGCCTGCGGCCCCTCCTACAATGGCGGCGCTTCGCGCCGCGCCGCGGTCGCTCCCCCAGGATTCTCGATGGCTCCCCAGAACGCCCACATTGCCGACCCGATTGACTACTTTGGCATTTCCGTGCCGTTCATGCAGTATCTCGGCCTGCAGCCCGAGGTGATCGACGAGGACTACAGCCGCACGCGGCTCACCCTGCGCCCCGAGCTCACGAACAGTCGTGGCGACATGCACGGCGGCACGGTGATGTCGGTCTTCGATTTCACGCTGAGCGCGGCCGCGCGCTCGCACGCCCCCCACACCACGGGTGTGATGACGATCGAGATGTCCACGCACTTCATGGACGCCGTCACCGGCGACGTCGTGATCGAGGCGCGGTGCCTGCGCCGTGGTCGCTCCATCGCCTTCTGCGAGGGCACCATCCGCCGCGCGGACGATACTCGCGTGCTCGCCGTGGCCCGTGCCACGTTCAAACTGATCGCGCGCAAGACGGACTGACAGAACAATTCGGCCGCCCCGGCACGTGTCGAGGCGGCCTTCCCGACCCACTGAGGACACAGGAGATAGCAATGAGTGGCATGGTGCAAGGCAAGGTAGTGATCGTGACGGGCGCAGGCGGCGGCATTGGCCGCGGCGTGGCCCTGGGCATGGCGGCCGCGGGCGCCAAGGTCATCGTCAATGACCTGGGCGTGGGCCTGGACGGCAAGGGTGGCGATCAAGGCCCCGCCCAGCGCGTGGTCGACGAGATCCGCGCCGCGGGCGGCGAAGCCGTGGCCAATACCGACAGCGTGGCCGGTGCCGCGAGCGCCAACCAGATCGTGCAATGCGCCCTGGACACGTTCGGCCGCATCGACGCCGTCGTGAACAACGCGGGCAATCTGCGCGACCGCATGTTCCACAAGATGAGCGAAGAGGAATGGAGCCAGGTGCTCGAAGTCCACCTCTTCGGCAGCTTTCACGTGAGCCGCGCTGCCGCCAACCACTTCCGTGACCAGGAAGCCGGCGCCTTCGTGCACATGACCTCCACCTCCGGCCTCATCGGCAACTTTGGCCAGGCCAACTACTCGGCGGCCAAGCTGGGCATCGTCGGGCTGTCCAAGTCCATCGCCCTGGACATGGCCCGCTACAATGTGCGCTCGAACTGCATCGCGCCCTTCGCCTGGAGCCGCATGACGAGCTCGATCCCCGCAGAGACGCCGGAGGAGAAGGCCCGCGTGCTGCGCCTGCAGAAGATGGAAGCCGGCAAGATCGCTCCGCTGGCGGTCTACCTGGCAAGCGACCAGGCCAAGGAAGTCAATGCCCAGATCTTCGCCGTGCGGGCCAACGAGATCATGCTGTTCTCGCAGCCGCGCCCGGTGCGCTCCGTGCACCAGAGCGAAGGCTGGACGCCGGAATCCGTGGCCGAAATTGCCATCCCCGCGATGCGCAACAGCTTCTTCCCCCTTGAACGCTCGGGCGACGTGATCGCCTGGGATCCCATCTGACCACTGCCATCCTATGACCGAACGCTCCAGCCCGCTCACCGGTACCCGCATCCTGGACCTCACCCGCGTCCTCGCGGGCCCCTGGTGCACCCAGACCTTGGCCGATCTCGGCGCCGAGGTGATCAAGATCGAGCGGCCTGGCGCGGGCGACGACACGCGCGGTTGGGGCCCGCCCTACCTGCGCGATGCCGAAGGCCGCGAGACGTCCGAGGCGGCGTATTACCTCAGCACCAATCGCAACAAGAGCTCGGTCACGCTGGACATCGCCACGCCGGAAGGCGCTGCGGCCGTGCGTGAGCTCGTCAAGCAGTGCGACGTTCTCGTCGAGAACTTCAAGGTCGGCGGGCTTGCCCGCTACGGCCTGGATTACGCCTCGGTGCGCGAACTCAATCCGCGCCTGATCTACTGCTCGATCACCGGCTTCGGCCAGACCGGCCCCTACGCCAAGCGTCCGGGCTACGACTTCATGATCCAGGGCATGGGCGGCCTGATGAGCATCACGGGCGAACGTGACGGCCTGCCCGGTGCCGGCCCCCAGAAGGCCGGCGTGGCCGTGACGGATCTCTTCACCGGCATGTATGCCACCGTGGGCATCCTGGCCGCGCTGCAGGAACGCCAGCGCAGCGGACTGGGCCAACACATCGACCTGGCCCTGCTCGATACCCACGTGGCCATGCTGGCCAACCAGAACCTGAACTACATGACGTCCGGCGTGGCCCCACAACGCGCGGGCAACGCCCACCAGAACGTCGTGCCCTACCAGGTGTTCCAGGCGGCCGACGGGCACCTCATCGTTGCCGTGGGCAACGACAGCCAGTTCCGCGCGTACGCCGCGGCCATCGGCCGCCCCGAGCTGGGCACCGATCCGGATTACGCCACCAATCGCGCCCGGATCACCAACCGCGTCGCGCTGATCGAAATCCTCACCGGCATCATGCGCGAAGGCAAGCGTGACGACTGGCTCGCCAGGCTCGAGAGCGTCGGCGTGCCATGCGGTCCGATCAATACGCTGGACCAGGTGTTTGCCGACCCGCAGGTCAAGGCCCGCGAGATCTGGCGCACGGTGCCCCACCCCACCGCGGGTACCGCGCCCACCACGGCCAACCCGATCCGGTTCTCCGAGACCCCGGTGCAATACCGCAAGGCCCCGCCCCTGTTGGGCGCAGACACCCAGGACGTGCTCTCGCGCGTGCTGGGCTGGGATGACGCGCGCATCCAGGCCTTGATGGCGTCGCAGCAAGGCGGTACCTCGTCCGACGCCTGAGGCCCTTCGGGCCGCGTCAGCGCTGACGCGGCCTGTGCCTAGTCTTGCGCGTACCACCTGTCCTGCGCCAGCAGGATGCGGTCGTGCGTGCCGCCCGCCGGCATCATCGGAAAGCAGTTCTCCTGGGCGGTCACCCTCACGTCCAGGAAGAACGGTCCCTCCCAGGCTAGACAGGCCGCGAGCGCGGCATCCAGCGCCGACGGATCCTCGACGCGGGCCGCGCCCCAGCCGAAAGCCTTGGCCAGCGCCACGAAATCCGGCAGGGCCTCGTTGTAGCTATGGCTGCGGCGCCCGCCGTGATTCAGGTCCTGCCACTGCCGCACCATGCCCATGTGGCCGTTGTTGCACAACACCACCTTGACCGGGGTGTCGTGCTGGCGCGCCGTGGCGAGCTCCTGGATGTTCATGAGCACGGAGGCATCGCCACTCACGCACACCACGGTCTTGTCCGGATGGGCGACCTGTGCCCCGATGGCCGCAGGCAGGCCGTAGCCCATGGTGCCCGCGCCGCCCGAGGTCAACCATCGGCGCGGCACATCAAAGCCAAGATACTGCGCGGCCCACATCTGGTGCTGCCCGACGTCGGTAGAGACCACCGCGTCCCGCCCCGCCAAGTGCGCATCCAGCGTCTGCATCAGGTGCTGCGGCAGGATGGCGTCGGTCGCCGCGGTGAAGTCCAGGCAGCGCTCGGCGCGCCAGCGCGCGATCTGCGTCCACCAGGCGTCCAGCCGGCCCGACGCCAGGCGACCATGACGATGCGCCAGCGCAGCGTGCAACGCCACGACCGTCTCTGCGCAATCGCCGACGAGGCCCACATCCGTGGACACCACCTTGCCGATCGAACCAGGGTCCACGTCCAGGTGCACGATGCGGGCATCCGGACAGAAGCCATCCACTCGGCCCGTGATGCGATCGTCGAACCGAGCCCCCACGCACACGACCAAGTCCGCCCGATGCATCGCGAGGTTGGCTTGCAGGGTGCCATGCATGCCCAGCATCCCCAGGAACAGCGGATCCGATGCCGGGAACGCGCCCAGCCCCATCAGGGTCAACGTGCACGGCGCGCTGGTGGCGCGCACCAGCGCCGTGAACGCGGCGCACGCGGCGTCGCCGGCATTGATGAGCCCGCCACCACCGTAGAACACAGGTCGCCGGGCAGCGGCAATCAGATCGGCAGCAGCAAAGACATCCGTACTCGCCGCCCGCAGCATGCCGGTCGGCCGTGAGGCAGGCTTGGTCAAGGAGGCCAGGAGACTGCGCATGGCATCACTCGCCGCGCCGTCTGCAGGCCGACGATCACCGTCAATGTCAGCGCGAGCCCCAGCGTTCGGCCCGCCGGCCGTCGCAGCGTCGGGCATCGCGCTCTGTGGGGCCGAGGTGGAGACCACGGCGGCCTGCACGTCCTTCGGGACATCGACGAGCACGGGGCCCGGACGCCCTTGCTGCGTCAGGTCAAAGGCCGCGGTAACGACCGCCAACACGTCCTCTGCGCGACGCAGCTGCACATTCCCCTTGGTCACGGGCCGCGAGATCCCCAGGGCATCACACTCCTGGAAGGCATCCGTCCCGATGGCCGTGGTGGCCACCTGCCCGCTCACGCACAGCACCGGAATGGAGTCGCACAAGGCGTCGAGCAACCCGGAGGTCGTGTTCGCCATGCCCGGCCCCGAGGTCACGAAGACGACCCCCGTCCGGCCCGTGGAGCGTGCATACCCCTGCGCGGCGTGCACGGCCGCCTGCTCGTGACGCACGAGGACGTGGCGCAGGCGAGGCTCGTCGAACAAGGCATCGTAGAGCGGCAACACCGCGCCGCCGGGATAGCCGAACACGGTATCCACGCCGCGCGCGATCAGCGCATCCAGCAGAAGACGGGCGCCGATTGCAGGGACGCGTCATCAGTCGCTGTGGCACAGGTCAGGGCATCGTCGCCGGCCAGACGATTGGAGAGCGCGCCGGAGAAAGAGGGATTCATGACGAAAATTCTACGCACAGGCATGGAGAATTTCTGTCTTATTTCCTGGGCAAACGACGCTTTAGAGGAATATCATTCCTCGAACTTCCACAAGTGAAGAAAAATGACCCTAGACAAGTTCGACCTCGCCATTCTGGCCGCGTTGCAAAAGGATGGGCGCGCCAGTCTGGCGGACATCGGCGCAGCCGTCGGGCTGTCGTCCACCCCGTGCTGGAATCGCATCAAGCGCATGGAGGCCGCCGGTGTGATCCGGGGCTACACCATCGATGTGGATCCCGAGGCGCTGGGCTATCAGGACACCGTCATCGTCCACGTCACGCTGGAGAGCCACAGCGAGGAAACGCTGTACGAGTTCGGCCGCGCCCTCGCGGAGATCCCGGAGGTGCTGGAGGCCTTGTTGGTGTCGGGCGACTATGACTACTACATCCGGATCGCCGTGCGCGACACGCGCGATTACGAGCGACTGCTGCGCGAGAAGCTCTATCGCATTCCCGGCATCCGGCACAGCAAGTCGTCATTCGTGCTGCGGCGGCTGAAACAGGCGCGTCTGCCGCTCGCCTGATGCCCGCACGCCGTGCGCAAACCGCGTCGCGGCCGCGCACCGTATGCCCCCGCGCGTTGCGCCCGGGGGGCTTGCCCCGCCTCAGTGGTTTTCTTTCGCGTGGTTGATCGTGTAGCGCGGGATCTCGATGGTGAGATCGGTGCCGGCGATCTTGGCCTGGCATGACAGGCGCGAGGTGGACGTGAGGCCCCAGGCACGATCCAGGAGGTCTTCCTCGTCGTCAGTGGCCTCGTCCAGCGAGGAGAAGCCCTGGCGCACGACGACGTGGCAGGTGGTGCACGCGCACGAGAGCTCGCAGGCGTGCTCGATGTTCACACCGTGATCCAGCATGACACGGCAGATAGACACGCCCTGGGGCGCGTCATCAATGGTCTTGCCCTCGGGACAGACGTCGGGGTGCGGGAGAATCGTGATCTTAGGCATCAGGCCAGTTCGTCGAGTTTGCGGCCGGTCAATGCGGCCCGGATGCTGCGGTCCATGCGGCGCGCAGCAAAGGTGTCAGTGGCCTGGGACAAGGCCGCGATGGCCTCGCGGATGGCCTGCGTGTCGTCGCCCGCGGCCTTGGCCCGCAAGGATTCGCGTTCGGCGTCCAGTGCAGCACGCTCGGCCTCGTCCAGCAGATCGCCGTCGGCCGCCAGCGCAGCTGCCACGGCTTCATCGAGACGGCGGGCCTCGACCTGCTGCTCGCGCAGCGCGCGCGCCCGCATGTCGTCGTCCGCGCGGTTCATGCCGTCTTGCAGCATGGTGGCCACCTCATCGTCGGTCAGACCGTAGGAAGGCTTGACGCTGATGTTGGCCTGCACGCCCGTGCTCTCTTCGGTGGCCGTCACCGCCAGCACGCCATCGGCATCCACCTGGAACGTGACGCGAATGCGCGCAGCGCCCGCCACCATGGGCGGAATACCGCGCAGCTCGAAGCGCGCGAGCGAGCGGCAGTCGTCAACCAACTCGCGCTCGCCCTGCACCACGTGAATCGCCATGGCCGTCTGGCCATCCTTGAAGGTGGTGAACTCCTGGGCACGCGCCACGGGAATCGTCGTGTTGCGATCGATGACGCGCTCGACCAGCCCGCCCATGGTTTCCAGACCCAGGGACAGCGGGATTACGTCGAGCAGCAGCCAGTCTTCGCCTGGTGCGCCATTGCCAGCGAGCAGATTGGCCTGCATCGCCGCGCCCAGCGCCACGACCTGGTCCGGATCGAGGTCGATCAGCGGTTCGCGGCCGAAGAGTTCGCCCACGGCACGGCGCACGGCCGGCGTGCGCGTGGCTCCGCCCACCATCACCACGCCTGCCACGGCATCCGCCGCCAGATCCGCGTCGCGCAGCGTGCGGCGCACCGTCTGCAGCGTACGACGGATCAGCGGCTCGGCAAGTGCCTCGAAGGCAGCGCGGGTGAGCGTGTCATTCAGCTCGCGGCCATCGTCGAGCGTGGCGTGCAGCGCCGCCGATTCGACGCTGGACAGCTGCTCACGCGCCGCGCGCACCGCCACCTGCAGCGAGCGCAGCGCGCGCGGCGAGAGCGTGCCCAGCGCATGCCTTGCGATGAGGTCATTGGTCAGGACGTCATCCAGATCATCCCCGCCCAATGCCGTGTCCCCACCGGTGGCGATGACTTCGAACACGCCCTTGGACAGACGCAGGATCGAAATGTCGAAGGTGCCGCCGCCCAGGTCGTAGACGGCGTAGACGCCTTCCACACCATGGTCCAGGCCATAGGCGATCGCCGCGGCCGTCGGCTCGTTGAGCAGGCGCAGCACGTTCAGGCCTGCCAGACGCGCGGCGTCCTTGGTGGCCTGGCGTTGCGTGTCGTCGAAGTACGCGGGCACCGTGATCACGGCACCGACGAGATCGTCACCCAGCACATCCTCCGCACGCTGGCGCAGCTTGGCCAGGATCTGCGCGGAGACTTCCACGGGGCTGATCTCGCCGTGATCCGTGGCAATGCGCAGCATGCCGGGCGCCTGCACGAAACGATACGGCGTGCCCTCGGTGCGGGCATCGGCCGCGCTGCGACCCATGAAGCGCTTCACCGACACGATGGTATTGAGCGGATCTTCGCGCTGTGCAGCGAGCGCCGGCGCACCGATGTCCACCGCGCCACCGGCGCGATAACGCACGGCCGAGGGCAGCAACACCGCCCCGCTCTCGTCAGCCAGCACCTCGGCCGCGCCGCTGCGCACGGCAGCCACGAGCGAGTGGGTTGTACCCAGGTCGATCCCCACCGCCAGACGCCGCTGGTGGGGTGCCGGCGCCATGCCGGGCTCGGAAATCTGCAGTAAAGCCATAACAGTCCTCGGGTGGGGCCCTGCCCCGTCGTTGCGCGTGGCCGGCGGCGCCCACCCGGTCGTGAGTTCTAGTCGGAAGCGGCGTCGTCTACCTGATCCGCGAGTCGTTCGAGGAACATCCATTCCCGGATGCGCCCCACGGCCGCGGCCGCATCAGGCGGATCCGCGTCCAGAAGGCCCGCCACCGCGGACAGGACCTCGGCGCGCGCAGCCTGGATGTCGCGGTGCAAGCTGTCGAACGCGTCCGCCGTGCCTGCGCTGCGCGCGTCATCCAGCGCCTCGTGCCACTGCATCTGCTGCATGAGGAAAGCCGGCGCCATCGCGGTGTTGCTCTCGGCCTGGATGGGCGACCCATGCAACTCGCACAGATAGCGCGCCCGCGCGAGCGGCGACTTCAGCGTGCGGTAGGCCTCGTTCACCCGAGACGCCCACTGCATGGCCACGCGCCGCTCGGCGTCCGACGCCGTGGCGAAGCGATCCGGATGGACTTTCGCCTGCAGCTCGCGCCAGGCGGCGTCGAGCCGCGCGGCATCCACCTGAAACCGCCGGGGCAACCCCAGCAGCGCGAAATGATCGAGGTCTCGCCCCGAAGCGGAATCCTGGCGCACGATCAAACGGTGAAGGACTCGCCGCAGCCGCACTGCGCCTTCTCGTTGGGATTGTGAAAGCGAAAGCCCTCATTCAACCCTTCCCGCGTGTAATCGAGCTCCATGCCCGCCAGATACGGCAAGCTTTTCGGATCGATATACACCTTCACGCCGTGGCTCTCGAACATGCTGTCCGTCGCGTCGGCATCGTCGACGAACTCCAGCTTGTAGGCCAGGCCCGAGCAGCCGGTGGTCCGCACGCCCAGGCGCAGCCCGATGCCTTTGCCCCGCTTCTGCAGGTAGCGCTCGACGTGGCGCGCGGCGTTCTCGGTCAAAGCAATGGACATGGCTCCCCCTGCCTTACTCGGCGTTCTTGTTGCGGTAATCCTCGACCGCAGCCTTGATGGCGTCCTCGGCCAGGATCGAGCAGTGGATCTTCACAGGCGGCAGCGCGAGCTCCTGCGCGATGTCCGTGTTGCGGATGTGCAGCGCCTCGTCGAGCGTCTTGCCCTTGACCCACTCGGTGATGAGCGAGCTCGAGGCAATGGCCGAGCCACAGCCATACGTCTTGAAGCGGGCATCCTCGATGACGCCGCCAGCGCCGACCTTGATCTGCAGCTTCATGACGTCGCCGCAGGCCGCGCGCCGACCATGCCGGTGCCAACGCCGGATTCGTCCTTGGCGAAGCCGCCGACATTGCGCGGATTTTCGTAGTGATCGATGACCTTGTCGCTGTATGCCATGGTGTTCTCCTTAGTGTGCAGCCCACTGCACCGTGTTCAGATCGATGCCCTCTTGCGCCATTTCCCAGAGCGGGGACATGTCCCGCAGCTTGGCGATGCGCTGCTTGATGAGGTCGATCGCGAAGTCGATGTGCGCTTCGGTGGTGAAACGGCCCATGCTGAAGCGGATCGAGCTATGGGCGAGTTCGTCGTTGCGGCCCAGGGCGCGCAACACGTAGGACGGCTCCAGACTCGCCGAGGTGCAGGCCGAGCCGCTGGACACCGCGAGCTCCTTGATGCCCATGATGAGCGATTCACCTTCGACGTAGTTGAAGCTGACGTTCAGGTTGTGCGGGACGCGGCGCTCGATGTCGCCATTGAGGTAGACCTCTTGCATGTCCGACACGCCGTTCCAGAGACGATCGCGCAGCATGCGCACGCGCTCGTTCTCGGTGGTCATCTCCACACGGGCCAGACGGAAGGCCTCACCCATGCCGACGATCTGATGCGGCGCCAGCGTGCCCGAACGGAAACCACGCTCGTGGCCGCCACCGTGCATCTGCGCCTCGATGCGCACGCGCGGCTTGCGGCGCACGTACAAGGCACCGATCCCCTTCGGGCCGTACGTCTTGTGGGCCGAGAAGGACATGAGATCGACCTTCTGCGTTTGCAGGTCGATGGCGATCTTGCCCGTGGCCTGCGCAGCATCCACGTGGAAGATGATGCCCTTGTCGCGGCAGATCTCGCCAATCTGGTCGATGTCCTGAATGACGCCAATCTCGTTGTTCACCGACATCACCGACACGAGGATGGTGTCCGGGCGCAGTGCCTTCTTGAACACCTCGATGTCGATGAGGCCGTTCTCCTGCACATCCAGGTAGGTGACCTCGAAGCCCTGGCGCTCGAGTTCGCGACAGGTGTCGAGCACGGCCTTGTGCTCGGTCTTGACCGTGATGATGTGCTTGCCGCGCTCGGCATAGAAGTGCGCCGCGCCCTTGATGGCGAGGTTGTCCGATTCCGTGGCGCCGGACGTCCAGATGATTTCGCGAGGATCGGCATTGACCAGCGCGGCCACCTCGGCGCGCGCAGCCTCGACGGCCTCTTCGGCTTCCCAGCCGATCGCGTGGCTGCGCGAGGCCGGATTACCGTAACGCTCGACGAGCCAGGGAATCATCTTCTCCGCCACGCGCGGATCGACGGGCGTGGTCGCGGAGTAATCGAAATAAATCGGTTTGGTGCTCATACCGTCCTCAACGAATGCAATTCTGTGAAACGCCCTTGACCGCTCAACACGGTAGAGGCGACGCCGGCGTGGCAGCAGGGCCGGTGCGCTGCGTCATGCGGACCGAGCGGGCCTTGGTGGCCTCCTCGAGCTCGCGCATGCGCTGCTGATCGGCCAGATCCTGCAGGGACACGGAATCCAGGTATTCCAGCATCTTGCGATTGAGCGTGGACCACAACTCGTGCGTCATGCACTTGCCACGCAAGCCATCCGTACCGCGAGTGCAGTCCTTCTTGCCACCACAATCCGTGGCATCCAGGGGCTCGTCCACGGCGAAGATGATGTCTGCCACCGTGACTTCACGGGCCAGCCGGGCGAGCGAATAACCCCCGCCCGGCCCGCGCACGCTGTCCACGAGTTCGTGACGGCGCAACTTGCCGAAGAGCTGCTCGAGATACGAGAGGGAAATGTTCTGCCGTTCGCTGATCGCTGACAACGTCACCGGGCCGCTGTGCTGACGCAGCGCCAGATCGATCATGGCGGTGACCGCGAACCTGCCTTTTGTCGTTAGCCGCATGGTGAGAAATCCCCAACAATTTAGTCAAGTATACCAGGAACCCGACCAAATCACTAGGGAATACGGGCAAAAACATCGCGCCCTTGGGCGCGATATCGATACTCAGTGGCAGGAGCGATCAGGCAGCCTGATACTGCGTGGCACGCTTGCGCACCAGCTCCAGCACGCCCTGGCAGGCGTCGCCGACATAGTCGAGCGCCTTATTGAAGCCCTCCGGCCCGCCATAATACGGATCCGGCACCGTGGCCTCTTCGTATTCATTGGCAAAGCGCATGAGCAGCATCAGCTTGTGCTGATAGGCTTTCGGGCACTGCTGCTGGAGTGCAGCGAGGTTGTCCCAGTCCATGGCGAGGATGAGGTCGAAGTCGTGGAAATCTTCCGGCCGCACCTGACGAGCAGTGTGCGCGGAAATATCCAGGCCCCGTTTTCGTGCAGCGGCCAGTGCGCGAGCATCGGCGCTTTCACCAATATGGAACGCGTGAGTGCCGGCGGACTCGACACGCACCAAATCGGTCAACCCGGCCTCGTCAGCCATATGCTGGAACGCCATCTGCGCGCTCGGGGAGCGGCAGACATTGCCCATACTTACGAAAAGAACCTTGGTCATCATGGTGCAAAGTGTGAGGGAAAACCCGATATATTTCAAGCCTTTTTTATAGGCCAGACCGGTTTCGAGCATGCAACAGAACCTGTCCAAAAGGCCCATCCAGAACGGTTCGACCGCGAGCGACAACACACTGTTGCCAACCCGCGGCGAGTGGCAGTAATGCACTCCGAATCACCCCAAAACCAAGAACTTGCGGCTCCCGGATCGCACCATCATGGTGCATTCGACGTGACCCCTTCGATGGCCGCACCACCCGCCGCGCCAAACGCCTGCTGCTTGAGCTGGCCAAGCTGATCGCGCAAGCGGGCAGCCTGTTCGAACTCCAGATTGCGTGCATGCTCGAGCATGGCTTTCTCCAGGCGCTTGATCTCGCGAGCCAACTGCTTCTCGCTCATCGTGCCCGCCTGCGGCTCTGCCACCGCAGTGACCATGTCGTCGCCTGCCACCACACCGTCGATGAGATCGCGGATTTCCTTGCGCACCCCGGCCGGCACGATGCCGTTCTCGGTGTTGAACGCCATCTGCTTTTCGCGGCGGCGCCCGGTTTCGTCCAGCGCGCGATGCATTGAATCGGTCATCTGGTCGGCGTACAGGATGGCCCGCCCATTCAGATTGCGCGCGGCCCGGCCGATGGTCTGGATGAGACTGCGCTCGGACCGCAGGAAACCTTCCTTGTCCGCATCCAGAATGGCGACCAGCGACACTTCCGGGATATCCAGGCCTTCCCGCAGCAGGTTGATGCCCACTAGCACGTCGAACACGCCCATGCGCAAGTCGCGAATGATCTCGACCCGCTCCACGGTATCGATGTCCGAGTGCAGATAGCGCACCTTCACGCCATTCTCGGTCAGGTATTCGGTCAGGTCCTCGGCCATGCGCTTGGTGAGCGTCGTGATGAGCACGCGCTCCTGCAACTGCACGCGCGTGTGGATCTCGCCCAGCACGTCGTCGATCTGCGTGCTCGCCGGCCGCACTTCCACGATCGGGTCCACGAGCCCCGTAGGCCGCACCACCTGTTCGACGACCTGGTCCGCATGCTCCTTCTCGTACGCGGCCGGCGTGGCAGACACGAACACGCATTGCCGCATGCGGGTCTCGAATTCATCCAGCCGCAACGGACGATTGTCGAGCGCAGAGGGCAACCGGAAACCGTAGTTGACCAGGTTGAACTTGCGCGCGTGATCGCCCTTGTACATGCCGCCCAGCTGGCCGATGGTGACGTGGCTCTCGTCGATGAACATCAACGCATCCTGCGGCAGGTAATCGACGAGCGTGGGCGGCGGATCCCCCGGGCGGGCGCCTGAAAGATGCCGGCTGTAGTTCTCGATTCCCTTGCAGAAGCCGAGCTCCTGGAGCATCTCCAGGTCGAAGCGCGTGCGCTGCTCCAGGCGCTGGGCCTCCACGAGCTTGCCTTCGTCGTAGAACACCTTGAGCCGGTCACGCAGCTCGTCCTTGATGTTCTCGATGGCGCGCATCACCGTCTCGCGTGGCGTCACGTAGTGCGAGCCAGGATAGACCGTGAATCGTGGGATCTTCTGACGCACGCGCCCCGTGAGCGGGTCGAAGAGCTCGAGGGTCTCGATCTCGTCGTCGAAGAGACTCACGCGCACCGCGAGCTCGGCGTGCTCGGCCGGGAAGATGTCGATGGTCTCGCCGCGCACGCGGAAACTGCCGCGCGTGAAATCCACGTCGTTGCGGGTGTACTGCATGGCCACGAGCCGCTTCAAGATATCGCGCTGGCCGAGGTTGTCCCCTGTGCGCAGCGTCATCACCATGGCGTGGTAATCGTTCGGATTACCGATACCGTAGATGCACGACACCGTGGCCACGATGACCGTGTCGCGGCGCTCGAGCAGACTCTTGGTGGCCGAGAGGCGCATCTGTTCGATGTGCTCGTTGACCGAGGAATCCTTCTCGATGAAGAGATCGCGCGAGGGCACGTAGGCCTCGGGCTGGTAGTAGTCGTAATAGGAGACGAAATACTCGACCGCATTGCGCGGGAAGAACTCGCGCATCTCCGAATAGAGCTGCGCGGCGAGTGTCTTGTTGGGCGCAATGACCAGGGCCGGGCGCCCGAGCTGGGCGATGGTGTTAGCCATGGTGTAGGTCTTGCCGGAGCCCGTCACGCCCAGGAGGGTCTGGTACATGAGACCATCGCGCACACCCTGCACGAGGCCCTCAATGGCCCGCGGCTGGTCGCCTGCGGGCGGGTAAGGCTGGTAGAGCTGGAACGGGCTGTCCGGGTAACGAACGAAGCCGGAATCGGACATGCTAGACTCTTCGATTGAGACGCAACCGGCCATTTTCGCGCCGAAACTGCTGTATATCAAGCCAGTTCTTTGCGTCTTACATCCCGTTTCCTGCCCTCGCGTCCCGTACCCGCCTATGTCGAGCTCCCTTCTTTCCGCCATCGAAATGGCCCCCCGTGATCCCATCCTGGGTCTGAACGAGCAATTCAATGCTGATACTCGTTCCACCAAGGTGAATCTGGGCGTGGGCGTGTACTACGACGACCAGGGCCGAATTCCGCTGCTGCGCGCCGTGCGCCAAGCCGAGGCCGCGCGTCTCGAGGCCGCCGCTGCCCGTGGCTACCTGCCGATCGAAGGCATTGCTGCCTACAACCAGGCCGTGCAGAAGCTGCTGCTGGGCAATGACGCCAAGGCAATCGCCGAAGGTCGTCTGGTCACCGTCCAGGCCCTGGGCGGCACGGGTGCCCTCAAGATCGGTGCCGATTTCCTGAAGCGCATCAGCCCGAACGCCAGCGTCGCGATCAGCGACCCCAGCTGGGAAAACCACCGTGCCCTGTTTGAAGGCGCCGGCTTCCCGGTGGTGAGCTACCCCTACTACGACGCAGCCACGCACGGCGTGAAGTTCGACGCCATGCTCGAGGCCCTGCGTGCCCTGCCCGCGCAATCCATCGTCGTGCTGCACGCGTGCTGCCACAACCCGACGGGCGTGGACCTGACCGATGCCCAGTGGGCCCAGGTCGTCGACGTGGTCAAGGCTGGTCAGCTGACCCCCTTCCTCGACATCGCTTACCAGGGCTTCGGTGACGGCATCGACTCTGACGCCGCCGCCGTGCGTCTGTTCGCCGATGCCGGCGTCACGATGTTCATCAGCTCGTCGTTCTCCAAGTCGTTCTCGCTGTACGGCGAGCGCGTCGGCGCCCTCACCATCGTGGCGGGCTCTGGCGACGAGGCCAAGCGCGTGCTGAGCCAGGTCAAGCGCGTGATCCGCACCAACTACTCCAACCCGCCGACGCACGGCGGCACGGTGGTGGCCTCGGTGCTGAACGAAGCCGCGCTGCGCCAGGAATGGGAGACGGAACTCGCCGAGATGCGTGACCGCATCCGCCTCATGCGCAAGGAGCTGGTCGAGAAGCTCGCCGCCCACGGCGCCAAGCAGGACTTCAGCTTCGTGCTGCAGCAACGCGGCATGTTCTCGTACTCCGGCCTCACGGCCGACCAAGTCGAGCGCCTGCGTGAAGAGCACGGCATCTATGCCGTGGCCACCGGCCGCATCTGCGTGGCCGCGCTGAACAGCCGCAACATCGACAACGTCGCCAAGGCGATCGCCGCCGTCCTCTGACCCCGGCCGACGCTTCGTCAACAGGCCCCGGCGCGCAAGCGTCGGGGCCTTTTGCTTGCCCGCGGGTCAGGCGCGACGCGGCCACCATCGGTGGCGCGTGAGCAGCAGCAGCGTCACGCCCATCGACACCGCGAGACCGGCCCCCAAGGCAGCCAGAGGCGGCCAGGTGCGCAGCGTCAGGGCAAGACACAAGCAGAAGCTGCCCAGGGCCAGCGTGCCCAGCAACGCCGAATGCAATGTGGCCGCCACGACCGGCCCGCCCATTTGCTGGTGGATCGTGAGCGCCATGACCGTGAAGCCGATCGGGAACGCCATCAGCAGCCCGGCGTCAGCGGGACCGAGCCAGGATGCCGCGGTGGTCACGGCTGCGACCAGCAGGCCCGCGAGGCCGCCACGCACCAGCAAGAGCACGACACCGGCCTTGCCCTTGGCACGGGGTGCCGCAGGCACGAACGGCCCCCCGATGCGCCAGGCAAGCCAGGTCGCCAAGGCGAACAGCGCCCCACCCGCGAGCGGCCACGCAGGCGCCTCGCGAAAGACCAGCGCCCCACAAGCCCAGGCGGAGAGCGCGGCCAGCAGCGACACCGCCGGACCGCGCCGGCTCGCGGCCACGATGTAGGCGAGCAAAAAGCACTGCGTCGCGCACAGCGAGAGCAGCGCGTACGCGGCTGCGTGCGCGGCGAAATCAGCCGGCGCCTGATGGGCGAGAAAAAAGAACCCGGGTCCCAGCACGATGGGCAGGCCCGCCAGGGCACCACCGATCCTCGGCCCCAAGGCGCCCACAGCCCAGGAGATCGCCACCACCACCGCCGCGGTGGCGGCCATGCGCACAAGCATCGCCACCACCGGCACATCCGCCCACCACGAAGCCAAGCCCACGCCCCTTCTAACGAGAATGCCGCGCTTCGACCAACTGTCGGGTCATGGCAAGAAATCGCTGGTTGCTCGCCGCCACGCCGAACCCGGCGGCGCGCGCCAGCCCCGCCGCCACGCTCTCGCGCCGCAGCGTCTCATCCGTGACGGCCCGTACGAGCGCCTGCGTGAGGGCCGTCTCATCGTCCACCGGCACGAGCAAGCCGATGCGCCCGCCCTCCAACAGATCGCGCGGCCCGACAGGGCAGTCCGTGCTCACGGGCACACAGCCCATGGCCATGGCCTCGATGAGCACATTGGGAGAGCCTTCGTGTCGGCTGGCGAGCACCAGCGCCCTCGCCCACCGCATCCAGCGAAACGGATTGCGCTGCACGCCCGTGAAGAGCACCGCGTCCCCGATCCCGAGCTGCGCACATCGCGCTTCCAGCGCCGCACGGTCTGGGCCCTCTCCCACGAGCACCAGGCGATACGGCAGATCCGGCCGCTCGCGCTTCAGGCGTGCCCAGGCAGACAACAGCAGATCCAGGCCCTTGGTGCGCATGTCCAGGCGCGCCACGCAGACGACGTACTCGCCCGCGATGTCCGGCGGCCCATCGCGCACCGCCTGGCGGCGCATCGACTCGAGATCGAATGCGTTGGGCAATTCGAACACCGCACGCAAGGCGTCGCCATACAGCCCGCGCGCCTGAGCCTGCATGGTCGGGTTGAGCATGGCGACGCCGTCGTAGCGGGCGAGATCCGCCCCCACCCGGCGTGCCTTGGCGGTACGTCGCGGCCAGAACGCGAAGTGCCGCACCCCGACGACAGGCACCGGCATGCTGGCCACGGCCTTGCGCAAGGTGAGGTCGAAATCCACGAGGATGTCGTACTGCGCCGCCAAGGTGCGCAAGCGAGCATGGATCTCGCGTCGCCCCCGCAAGGCCATGCCCATGCCGAGCAGCATGCGCCCACCCGCAGACAGCGCGTGGTCGCGCCGGCGCTGATGCAACGAGACGAGCGCGCCGGGCGCGAGCAGCGTGTGCAGTGTCACGTCCTGCGGCAGGCGCTGCTGATAGACGTCGAGTTCGCGTGTCGGCAGGGCCACCGAGACGTCAACGTCGAACTGGTTGCGATCCAGCGCGCGCAGCCAACCCAGCAGGGCATTCTCGATGCCGCCCACGCCGATCTGCCGGATGTGGAACAGCACCCGGTAACGCCGGGGCGGCGCAGGCGGCGTGCTCAATACCGCACCTTGTCATACAGTGGCCCGAGCACCCGGTGACGCGCGAGAAAAAGACGCCGACGCAGCCACGCGGCCGGCTTGTCCTTGGCCGTGATGCGATGAATGTGGGCCGGTGACGTGCCGGGCACGTTCTGGCCGACCGGATCCGTGGTGTAGAGGTGCGAGAAGCCCTGCGCCTGCGCCTCGGCCACGTAGTCGGCATCGAAGTAGCCCTGGGGCCAGCACAGGTGCTCGGAGACGCCGCCCAGGCGCGCCTGCAGCGCGGCGCGCGAGGCCGCGATGTCCTCGCGGATCCGCTCGCGCTTGACCTCGGCCGGCGTGCCTTGCAGATCCCAGCGGGTGTGGGTGTGACTGTGGAAGTCGAAGGTGCCGGCGGCCTGCATCGCCTCGACTTCGCTCCAGCGCAGCATGACGTCGTCTGCACGCCCGGCGGTCACGGCGGCCTCGCACTCGTGATGGCTGGGCGTGGCCGGCAGCACGCCCTGCTCGCCCGCATGGGCGCGCACCGGTCCGTCACCGAGCTGGCCGGTGATGATGAACAGCGTGGCGCACAGGCCGTGCTTGGCCAGGATCGGGTGGGCGTAGACCCAGTTGTCCAGATAGCCGTCGTCGAACGTGAGCAGCACGGATTTCTCCGGCACGGGTTCGCCTGCCAGGAAACGGGCAAAACCCGCTGCATCCAGCGTGGTGTAGCCCGCACCCGCCAGCCATGCGACGTGATCGGCAAAACGCTCGGGCGTGATGGTGATCATGCCCGGTGTCGGCGAGACATGGTGGTACATCAGAACAGGGACGGTTCGAAACGGCATGGCGTCAGATAGCGCGAGAGGGCTCGGGCCGGCACAGAGCCAGCAGGATGGCGGTCATGCCCGCATAGAACGCCGCGTTCATGGTGATGGCGAACATGGCTTCCGTCAGGCCGAACACGGCAAAACCGGTGACGAGGCACACGCCCATGCATCCCGCCACGCAGACCTCGCGTCGCGGTGAGCGGGCCGCGCGCACGAAGACGGCCAGCGGTGCCAGGTAGATGGCGAGCAGCGCGAGCAGTCCCGGCACACCCAGCGACGCCATCGCCCACAACACGTCGCTGTGCGAGTGCGTGAACTCGGCCACGGCTTCGTTGACCTCACCGCGGGCGGCTCGCGCCTGGAATTCGCTGCGGATGTTCTGAGGGCCTACGCCCGTCCACGGGTGGGCCGAGAACATGTCCACGGATGCCTGCCAGAACTGCATGCGCAAGCCGATGGAGGAATCGTCGCGCTGCCCGTGCGCGTAATTTGCGAGTTCTGTGCCCGCCTGCTCGACGCGTTCCTGGACCATGTCGCTGCCGCCATAGACCGCACCGAGCAATACGACGGCACTGCCGAGCACGGCGAGCTTCAGGCGCCAGTGACCGCGCCAGACGAACAACAGCGCAAGGACCAGCACGGGCACGGCGACCCAGCCGCCGCGTGACTGCGATACGAAGGAAGCGACCAGGCCCGCGGCACCGGCGAGCAGCTTGAGCGGCGCCTCGATGGCCGAACGCGTCAGCCGCCAGCCGAGCGACAGCCACGCGAACACCCCAAGCAGCAGCGCCAGATTGCCGAAGGTGATGGCCGTGGCGAACCCCGGCGTGGGGCGCACGTCACCCACCCAGGCATGTGTGAAGACGCCAAGCGCGGCGGCACCGGCCACGGCGCCGAGGCACATGCCCCACTGCACGTGCCGCAGCAACGGCCGCGGGCACCGGGTGAGCCACCAGACGACCAGGCCGACGGCCGCCATGCGTGCGGGCGAATCGAACGGCCGATCGGCATAGTCGCCCGTGAACACCTGGCTGGACAGCACCGCGAGAAAGGGCAGCATCATGGCCACGCTGGCGAGCCCATAGACGGCGCGGAACTCGGCGCGGGACAGCCCGCGGTCGTGCGGCGTGCGGGTGAGCAGCAGCAGGCCCACCAGGCTCGTCAGCACGAGCAGGAAGTAACTCGCGTTCGTGCCGCCGCGCACACCGAGCGACAGCATGGGCAAGCAGATCGCCGCGACGAGCGTGACGTACCACACCACGCGCACGGTTGTCGGCGCCGGTGCAGACAGCGCGTTCCTCGCGGCATGATTGCCCGCGACGCTGCCAGTGAGTACGGGCTTTTCAGTGACCATCATCAGGCTTGCCTTCGGAGCCCGCTTTGGGCGAGGACGTGAGGAACATCAATTTGGCGTAGCGCGAGAAGGTGCCCATGGCGGACACCGTGGCGAGGACGAAGCCGTGCCGGCCGTCCAGGAACCCGCGTCGGATCACGTACATGCGGATGAACGTCCAGGCGCCGTGCCCAATGGCCGTGCCGAGCGATGCCCGCTTGCCGCGCGCGTGCGCGGCCAGCGCCCCGTCGATGGCGTAGCGGTTCATCTTGGCGAGCGCGCTGTCGAGCGTGGGGTGCGTGTCGTGCAGGAAGTGGGCACGCAGTCGCCCCACGCTGCCCTGCACGAGCACCTTCTCGTGCACCCGCGCATCGGTGAAACGCCCGGCGTCGCGGCGGAAGAGCCGAAGCACGCGATCCGGCCACCAGCCGCCGTGGCGCATGTAGCGACCACAGAAATTGGACAGCCGCGGAATCTCGTAGCCCGCATGGGTAGGTGCCGCGAGCACCGCCTGGATCTCGGCCGCGAGCTCGGGCGTGACGCACTCGTCGGCGTCGATCGACAAGACCCACTCACCCCGGGCGAGATCCAGCGCGCGATTCTTCTGCGGGCCAAAGCCCGGCCAATCCGGGTGCGACACCACCCGCGCGCCGCAGGCCTGCGCACGGGCCACCGTGTCGTCCTCGCTGCCCGAATCCACCACCACGATCTCGTCGGCGAAGCTGACCGACGCGAGGCAGCGCGCGATCGATGCGGACTCGTTGCGCGTGATGACGATGACCGACAGGCGCGGCACCGCCTCAATACTCGAGTTGGACACCCGGCGCCCCTGCCCACTGCGTGAGTTGATCAATGAGCACATCCGGCACGCGTACGCGCCAATCGTCGCTCAGGCGCACGACGCAGCGCGCCGAATCGCTCGTGTAGGCCACCTCCACCGGCGTGCCGGGAATACCGTTCTCTGGCTCGGCGCGATACGGATTGAGGAGCTCGCGCAGGCGCTTCGCGTCGGCATTGCCGTTGAGCGTGATGCGCAGCGCGCGCAGGCGACTCTCGCGTGCCAGCTGCAGGTCGTAGATCGAATCGGCGACGATGCGCATGCCACCCGAATATTCGTCGTTCGAGACCTTGCCCTGCAGGATGATGAGCTGATCCACGCGCAGGCGTGCCCGGTGCATCTCGTAGAGCTCGTTGAAGACCGAGATCTCCAGCTGCGAGGAGCCGTCGTCCAGAACGGCAAACACCATCTTGCCGCGCCGGGTCATCTGCACGCGCACGTCGGCCAGGATGCCGGTGAGCCATTGGGGATCGCGCGAGGGCTGCAGCCGCGCGAGCGGCGTGGGCGCGATGCGCCGCGCCTCTTCCTTGTAGAAGTCGAAGAGGTGCCCGCCGAAGTAGTAGCCAAGCGCCGTCTTCTCCTGCATGAGCTGTTCGCGCATGTCCCAGGGGGGCACGGTGGCCAGCTCCTGGTTGAGCGACTCGGCGACGTCGTTGTCGCCGAAGAGCGAGACCTGGCTGGCCGCGCGCGCCGTCTGCTCCGCCGCTTCGATGGCGCTGCCGAGCGTGGCCAACAGGGCAGCGCGGTTCGGCTGCAGCGCGTCGAAGGCGCCCGCACGGATCAGCGCTTCGATCGTGCGGCGGTTGACCTGATGGCGATCGACACGGCGGCAGAAGTCGAAGAGATCGGTGAAGCGGCCATTGCCGCGCTCGCGCAGGATCTCCTCGACGGCACCCTGCCCCGTGCCCTTGACCGCGCCCAGGCCGTAGCGGATGGTACGGGGCGGGCGGCCAGCGACCATGTGCTCGTCGTGCACGGGCGAGAAGCGATACTGCGATTCGTTCACGTCCGGCGGCAACACTTTCACGCCGTTGGCCAGCGTGTCGGCCCAGAAGATCTGGACCTTGTCCGTGTCGTCCATGTCCGAGGACAGGGTCGCGGCCATGAACTCGGCCGGATGGTGGTACTTCAGCCAAGCCGTGTGATAGGCGATCAACGCGTACGCGGCGGTGTGGCTCTTGTTGAAGCCGTACTCCGCGAACTTCTCCATCAGGTCGAAGAGCGTGACGGCAAGCTGCTTGTCGTAGCCCTTCGCGGCCGCACCGTCCTGGAAGAGCTCACGGTGCTTGGCCATCTCCTCGGGCTTTTTCTTGCCCATGGCCCGGCGCAGCATGTCCGCGCCACCGAGCGTATAGCCGCCGATGATCTGCGAGATCAGCATCACCTGCTCCTGATACACGATCACGCCATACGTGCTCTTCAGGACAGGTTCCAAAGCATCGTCAAAGTACTCGGCGCGCGCGCGGCCGTGCTTGCGGTTGACGAAGTCGTCCACCATGCCCGAGCCCAGCGGGCCCGGACGGTAGAGTGCCAGCACGGCGATGATATCTTCGAAGTTGCTGGGCTTGAGCTTCTTCAGAAGCTCCTTCATGCCGCGCGATTCCAGCTGGAACACGGCGGTGGTGTTGCCGTCGGAAAGAAGCTTGTACGAGCCGCCATCGTCCAGCGGCAGGGTCATCAGGTCCAGATCGGCCCGCCCCGGATTGAACTCGCGCACATAGCGCACGGCCAGTTCAAGAATCGTGAGGTTGCGCAGGCCCAGGAAGTCGAACTTCACCAAGCCCACGGCCTCGACGTCGTCCTTGTCGTACTGCGACACCGCGCTCGATTGCTGGCCCGGCTGGCAATACAGCGGGCAGAAATCCGTGAGCTTGCCCGGCGCGATCAGCACGCCCCCGGCGTGCATGCCCACGTTGCGCGTCAGGCCTTCGAGCGGCTTGGCGAGATCGATCAGGGCGCGCGCCTCTTCCTCGTTCTCGTAGCGCTCCTTGAAGGCAGGCTCTTCGGCCAACGCGCGATCGAGCGACCACGGATCGGCCGGATTGTGCGGGATGAGCTTGGAGAGCCCATCGCAGAAGAGATAGGGCATGTCCAGCACGCGGCCGGCATCACGCACCACGGCCTTCGCGCCCAGCGTACCGAAAGTGGCGATCTGGCTCACGGCCGCCCGCCCGTACTTCTCTTTCACGTACTCGATGACGCGGTCGCGATTGTCCTGACAAAAGTCGATATCGAAGTCGGGCATGGACACCCGCTCCGGATTCAGGAAGCGCTCGAACAGCAAGTCATAGCGGATCGGATCCAGATCCGTGATGCCCAGGCTGAACGCCACCAGCGAGCCTGCGCCCGAACCCCGGCCGGTCCCACCGGCACGCCGTTGTTCTTGGCCCAATTGATGAAGTCCGCCACGATCAGGAAGTAGCCCGGGAACCCCATGTTGATGATGGTGTTGCACTCCAGGTGCAGGCGGGCGTAGTACGCCTCGCGGTTGGCCTCGCGCTCGGCCGGATCCTTGAAGAGCTGCTCCATGCGCGTGGCCAGGCCCTCCTCCGACAGCTGGATGAGGTAGTCCGACAGCGGCATGCCGTCCGGCGTCGGGAAATCCGGCAGCCGGGGTTTGCCGAGCTCCAGCGTGAGATTGCAGCGGCGGGCGATCTCCACGGTGTTGGCCAGCGCCGAGGGGATATCCGCGAAGCGCTCGGCCATCTCGTCCGAGGACATGAGGTACTGCTCTTCCGAGAAGCGGCGCACCCGGCGCGGATTGGCGAGCAGTTCGCCTTCGGCGATACACACCCGCGCCTCGTGCGCCCGGAATTCGCTACGGTCCAGGAACTGCACCGGGTGGGTGGCGACCACCGGCAACCCAGTCGCCTGCGCGACGGCCACGGCGCCCCGCACGTAGGCCTCGTCGCCTTCCATGCCGCCGCGCTGCAGTTCGACGTAGTAGGCGCCCGGAAACACCTGCGCCCAGTGGCGGGCGCTGGCCTCGGCGGCGGCACGGTTGCCCGCGGCCAGGCAGGCGCCCACGTCGCCATGGCGTCCACCCGAGAGCGCGATCAGGCCCTCGGCACGCTCTTGCAGCCACTCGCGCCGCAGCTCGGCACGGCCGCGATGCTGATTGGTGAGGTAGGCCTGGGTGAGCAGTTCGCACAGGTTCAGGTAGCCCGCGTGCGAGCGCACCAGCAGCAGCATGCGATGGGGCTGATCGCGGTCAGCCTCGTTGGTGATCCAGACGTCACAGCCGGCGATGGGCTTGACCCCCTTGCTCCGGGCCTTCGTGTAGAAGCGGATCAGGCCAAAGAGGTTGGACAGATCGGAAATGGCCACGGCAGGCTGGCCCAGCTCGGCCACGCGGGCGACCAGATCCGGGATGCGCACGATGCCATCGGACACCGACATTTCGGTGTGCACGCGCAGGTGGACGAAGGGAACGGGAACGGGGGACTCGGACATGGCCAGGATTGTAGCCCGGGGCCCGGGCGGCGGCATCGGGCAACTGGGCTACACTGCCCCTCCCCTGTCAGCCAGCGCCATGACATCGCCCGCCTCCCCCTACGTCGGCCGCTTCGCCCCCAGCCCGTCCGGGCCGCTGCACCTGGGCTCCGTGGTGGCTGCGCTCGCCAGCTGGCTCGATGCCCGCGCGCATGGCGGACGCTGGCTGGTGCGCATGGAAGACGTGGACGGGCCGCGAACGGTGCCCGGCGCCGACCAGGTGATCCTGGCCCAGCTCGCCGCACTCGGGATGACGAGCGACGACGACGTCATCTACCAATCGTCGCGACACGCGGTCTACGAGGCCGCCCTTGCTCGCCTCACGGCGATGGGGCTCATCTACCCCTGCGGCTGCACCCGCCGCGAGATCGCCGATTCCGCACCGATCCACGCGGTCAGCGGAGAACGCCCCTATCCCGGCACTTGCCGCACGGGCCTGCAGCCCGGACGCGGACCCCGCGCGTGGCGCGTACGCATGCCGGCGGGGGTGCACTGCTTCGAGGATCGCTGGCTGGGCCGGCAATGCCAGGACGTCGCCCGCGAAGTCGGCGACATCGTCCTGCGCCGCGCGGACGGTCAATGGGCCTATCAGCTTGCCGTGGTGATCGACGACGCCGATCAGGGCGTGACCGACATCGTGCGTGGCGCCGACCTGCTGAGCTCGACGGCACGCCAGCAGGTCCTGGGACAGACCCTGGGCCTGCCCTTGCCGCGCGTCATGCACGTGCCCTTGATCGTGGATACCGATGGGCGCAAGCTATCCAAGCAGAATGGTGCGCCTGCGGTGGACACGCAGGCTCCGCTGGTCGCGCTGCAGGCAGCCTGGACGGCGCTCGGCTTTGCCCCCCTGCCGGATGCGTCCACGGCAGCGGCGTTTCTGACGCAGGCCACCGACGCGTGGCGACTGCGCTGGCACATCCACCCTTGCAGCGCCTGACAAGCCGGCCGTGCCCCCACCGTCCGACCGCTCGGGCCACTAGCCGCGGCGTATGCGCTCGGGGCGTCGTCGAATGCAGCACCTCACCGTTGTGCCGCCATGCAAAACGGCGGCCTCAGCCGCCGTTCATCCCTGACACGCCAGGCGCGCCGACCGTTCAGCTCGGCTTGCGACCGCCGCCCAACAGCAGCCCCACCTGACGCTTGCCGCTGCCGTTGCCATGGCTCTGGGACGCGGTGTTCCCGGTCGGCCGCGACGTCGTGTCGCTCGCCGGCGCCGGCACGTAGGGCTTGAGGAAGAACTCGTCCACCGGCTGACGCGACGGCGAGCGGCCGTGGGCCGGTCGCGAGCGCTCATCGCGCCGAGCACCACGCTCGGGGCGATCACCGCGGCTGCGTTCGCCGCTCTCGCGATCCCGACCACTCCGGGCCCCACCCGGCAACTCGAGCTTGCCGCGCGGAACGGGACGGCCGATGAGCTTCTCCACGTCGAGGAGGAACTTCTCCTCTTCCGGCGTGAAGAGCGAGATAGCCTCGCCCGAGGCCCCCGCCCGACCCGTGCGACCGATGCGGTGCACGTAATCTTCCGCGTTGTACGGCAGGTCGTAATTGATGACGCACGGCACGCCAGCCACGTCCAGGCCGCGCGCAGCGACATCGGTGGCCACGAGCACTTCCAGCTCGCCAGCCTTGAAGGCTTCGAGCGCCTTCATGCGATCGAGCTGTGACTTGTCGCCATGGATCGACTCGGCCTTCACCCCGTCGAGCACCAGCTGGCGGGCAAGCCGGGACGTCCCGATCTTGGTATTCGAGAAGACGATGACCTGCTTCAGCCCGCGCGACTGCACGAGGTGCGCCACGGCCGCCCGCTTCGCGTCGGAAGACAGCGGGTAGGCGATCTGCGTAACGGTATCCGCTGTGGCATTGCGCCCGGCGACTTCGATCTCCACCGGATGACTGAGGTACGAGCGGGCTAGCTTGCGGATCTCGTTGCTGAAGGTGGCCGAGAAGAGCAGATTCTGACGCTGGCGCGGCAGGAGCTGGATGATGCGCTCCAGATCCGGCATGAAGCCCATGTCCAGCATGCGATCGGCTTCGTCCAGAACGAAGAGTCCCACCTGCCCCAGATCCACATTGCGCTGCTCGACGTGATCGAGCAGGCGCCCCGGCGTGGCGATCAACACCTCACAGCCCTGGCGCAACGCTTCCTTCTGGGGCTTGATGTCCACACCGCCGAACACCACGGCCGAACGCAAGGGCGTGTACTTGCCGTAGCGCTTGACGCTCTCGGCGACCTGGTCGGCGAGCTCACGAGTGGGCGTGAGGATGAGCGCACGCACCGGATGGCGCGCGGGCGATGTGCTGTGACTGGCGAGCGGCATCAGCCGCTGCAGGATCGGCAGCGTGAATGCTGCGGTCTTGCCCGTGCCTGTCTGCGCCGCCCCCATGACGTCGCGGCCAGCGATGACGACCGGCACGGCCTGCGCCTGGATAGGCGTGGGCGTGGTGTAGCCAGTGTCCGCGATCGCACGCCGGATATCCGCATGGAATCCGAACTGATCGAACGTCGGGGGTGCAACGTCGGCGCTCGCGCCTTCGCTGCCGGCAACCGGGGTGCCGTCGGGAGTGATGGATTCGCTCAAATCGAGTCGATGAAGGTGGGGCGCAGCCCGGACAGTGCCAGGCGCTCCAGAATGAAGGGCCGTGCGCTAGCGTCTAACCGAGCCAAGCACACGAAAGTACAGCCACTGATTGTAGCACCGCCTGTCAAGGCAGCACTTCCTGGCGCGGCACCGGGCACTCCGCCGCCTTGCCCAGATGGGGCTCGCACACTTGTACCCGGCACGAATGCCGGGAAAAGAAGCTCTTGGCATCGCAGGCCGCCAACTGCTCCTGCAAGGTCGGCCCCGCGCCCGCCACACGATAGACGCGCATGGAAATATTCGGATGGCCGGCTGCCGACGACGATGCGGTCGGCACACCCGCAGGCGCGACGGTGGCAGGCGCCGAGGCCAGCGGCGGCAACGTCGCCGGCACGGGGGGCGCCACGGGCGGCGGCGCGAGCACCAACTGCCACTCCGGCGAGAGCGTCGGGCCCACCTCGGCGAGATCCAATGGCGGCATGGCAAGCGCCAGTACCTCCGGCGCAACGGCGCCGCTACCGGGCCATGTGGCGGCCGCGCCGGTATTGAGACGCGCACCGGGCCAGGCGCGCTCCGGTACTGGCCGGGCGGGCACGGGTTCGGTCTGTGCGATGAACTGGCGGGGATCCTCGTGACGCCAGGCATCCGTCAGCAGGATGACCGCAGCGCCGGCCGCCAGCATCCCTGCCGCAATACCGATGAGCAGCGAGCGGCGATGCAGGGGGGCGCCGGCCAGCGGAGGCAACTCCATCGGCCGGAACGGAACCGCCTGCGGCATCTCCCCATCCGGGGAGGGCCGCAAGGCGTTCAGATGCGGGAAATCCGGAACCTTCATGCGGTTGACGTGAGTCACGACACGCGCGGCATGCGCGAAATGGTGCTTACGTAGCCGAATTGTGACACAAATTTACGTTTGTCACCAATACCGAGTGATTTTCAGCGTCGATTCCGTTAAGACGTCGCGTCGCTCGGCGCCCAGGACGCACGCCTGGCAGGATCTGACCACACGTCACGGTGCAAACGCGCCAGGACGACAGGATCGTCCAGCAACTTGATCCGGGCAGCCTGGGACAGGCTGTCAGGGCCCCCATCGAGCGCTTGGCGCACCGCGTGCTCACGTGCGGTCTCGATCAACGGCACCGGACGATGCCGCGCCGTGGCCATGGCGCATGCCAAGGCATTGCTGACCGGATCGACGATGGCATCGTGGAAGCCCGGCTGGGGCTGCGAATGGTTGAAGCGCACGTAGCGGCTCGTCGCGCGCAGCTCGCGCGGCGGCTCGGTTTCCTCCGGGATCCGGAACAAACGTGAGCGGAACGCGCCCTGGCCCAGACTCACGCGGCTGGAGAACACCGACACAGGAATGATCAGGAAGAGCGCGAGCAGGATCGGCGCCATCCACCAGAGAAAGTTGGGATTGAGCCAAGCCACACCTGCACCCCACACGATGCCGAGCAAGGTCTGGAAGCCATGGGTGCGAATGGCTTCCGGCCAGCCGGTCTCGTCATTGCCGCGGGCGGGCGAATTCCACTGCACCTTCCAGCCGAGGAAGGCCGCCGCGATGAACTTGGTATGAAACAGCATGCGCACGGGCGCCAGCAGCATCGAGAACAAGACCTCGAGCAGCATGCTGCCAAAGAGCTTGGCCGAGCCGCCGTAGAGCTTCGCGCCCTTGGCCCAGACCAGGACCACGCTCAGGATCTTGGGCAGAAAGAGCAGGATGGCCGTGGTCGTGAACAGGGCGATGGCCTTGCCCGGATGCCACTGCGGCCAGATCGGGAAAAGCTGGCGCGGCTCGACGAAGTACGTCGGCTCCATCAGCGTATGCACCGCCAGCAGCGCCGTGGACAGCACGAGAAAAAGGAACCACAGCGGCGCGGACAGATACGACATCACGCCCGTCAGGAACACCGCGCGGTGCACGGGGTGCACGCCTTCGATCAGGAAGAGGCGGAAATTCATCAGGTTGCCGTGGCACCAGCGCTGGTCGCGTTTCAACTCGTCCAGCAGATTGGGCGGCAATTCCTCGTAGCTGCCCGGCAGATCGTAGGCGATCCACACGCCCCAGCCGGCCCGGCGCATGAGCGCGGCCTCGACGAAGTCGTGCGACAGGATGGCGCCGGCGAATGAGCCCTTGCCCGGCAGCGGCGCCAAGGCGCAGTGCTCGATGAAGGGCTTGAGCCGGATGATCGCGTTGTGCCCCCAGTAATGGGATTCGCCCAACTGCCAGTAGTGCAGGCCCGCCGTGAAGAGCGGTCCGTACACACGGGTGGCGAACTGCTGGATGCGCGCATAGAGGCTATCCATGCCCGCCGCACGGGGCGCCGTCTGGATGATGCCGGCATCCGGGTGCGCTTCCATCAGCTGCACGAGTCGGGTAAGACACTCCCCGCTCATCACGCTGTCGGCATCGAGCACCACCATGTAGCGGTAATCGTTGCCCCAGCGACGGCAAAAGTCGTCGATGTTGCCACTCTTGCGCTTGACGCGCCGGCGCCGTCGGCGATAGAAGATCTTGCCGAAGCCACCTACCTCGCGGCACAGGTCGACCCAGGCGCGCTGCTCGGCCACGCAGTTATCGGCGTGGTAGCTGTCGCTCAGGATGAAAAAGTCGAAGCGGTCGAGATTGCCGTGGCGTGCGACGGATTCGAAGGTGGCGCGCAAGCCGGCGAAGACCCGGGCGACATCCTCATTGCAGATCGGCATGACGATGGCGGTCCGCGCCTCGGGCGCGATGGGCTCGTCGCCCACGGTGCTGGCCGAGATACTGTAGCGGTCGCGCCCCTTCATGAGTTGCACGAAGCCCATCAGTGCCGTCCAGAACCCGGACGACACCCAGCAGAACAGCAGGGCGAAGAGCAGCAGGATGGCGATCTCGAGCCACTGCCCGCCTTGATACGGCAGCACGCCGCGCATGTACCACGTGGCTACCGCGGTCTGGGCAAAGACCAGCACAAGGAGCACGGATCGGCGAAAGTGCCCCGCCGCTCGCCAACCACGTGCGTCGTCGGACTGTCGCGGTTCGGAGCGGCGACGTTCAGCCTTGCCGCGCGCGCGGCTCCAGGCCCGCACCAGGGGATTGGTCGTCCAGGGCTCGGGCACCATCGAGGCACGTGCCAGTTCCGGTGCGGCAAGCATGCAGGCGCCGGTATCGGCGTCTTCACGCAGCACGCCCTGCTCCTGGAGTTCCTGGCCAAAGGCGCTGGTCAGGCGTTCGCGCTGGCTGGCGCCGGCACCTCGCCCGTCCGCACGGGGTGCGAGGGCGGCCGTCCACGCCCCGCCGGCATCGGCACCACGCGACACCCAAGCCTGTGCCAGCGCTTCACGCTCGGCCTCGCTGGCCGGCAGCCGGGACAAATACGCCGGCAGCGCGTCGCTGCCGGTCGGGTTGACGTTATTCATTGGCGGGAAGCTGATAGCTCCAGACTTCGGACAGCGTCATCTCACCCACGCGCAGGAAGGCACGCAGCTCGGTCGGCTTGGTGGCATCCGTGGGCTTGACCTTGAGGATCAGGCGAAAGCCGCGCGTGGCCGGATTGCGCACGACGCGATTCTCGACGATCTCGGCATTGCCGTTGGAGGAGACCTCCGCCACGACGGCAGATGCCGGGTCGAGATCTTCCAGCACGGTGCCGCGGAAGTCCACCCGAAGCGCGACCGTGCCGTCCGGACGACGAATCAGGTCGTCACCGCGCACCTCGCCCGGCGAGCGGCGCGTCTGCGACACCCACGACAGGTTCGGATCATGGAAGGCGATGTCGTTACGCGTCCAGTAGATGCGATAGTTCAGCCGCAGCGGCGTACCAGCGGCCGGCATCTGCTCGGGCACCCAGAAGGACACGATGTTGTCGTTGGTCTCGTCCGCCGTGGGAATCTCGACCAGCTCGACGCGACCCTTGCCCCAATCCCCCAACGGCTCGATCCACACGCTGGGGCGCAGTTCGTAGCGGTCCTCGAGATCCTCGTAGCGTGCGAAGCCACGGCCGCGCTGCATGAGCCCGAAACCCTTCGGATTGGTGATCTGGAAGCTGCTTACGGACAAGCGACGCGGGTTGTTCAGCGGACGCCACAGCAGCTCGCCATTGCCCGAGCGAATGGCCAGGCCGTCCGAATCGTGCAACTCGGGCCGGAAGTTCGGCGTGGGCGACGGCTGGTTCGAACCGTAGAGGAACATGCTCGTGAGCGGAGCGATGCCGAGCTTGCCGACCTGCGAGCGGAAGAAGAGTTGGGACTGCACATCGGCGACCGTGTCCTCACCCGGACGGATCTCGAAGCGGAACGCGCCCGTCACACTCGGCGAATCCATCAGGGCGTAAAGGACCACGGCCTCGGCGTCCGGCGCCGGATGCACGATCCAGAACTCGGTGAAGCGCGGGAACTGCTCGCCACTGGGCAGGGCCGTGTCGATCGCCAGCCCGCGGGCCGAGGCGCCATACCACTGGCCACGCCCGATCATCCGGAAATACGTGGCGCCGAGGAACGAGGCAATCTCGTCATCGGGCTTGTCTGGGCTGTTGATGGCGTTCAGGATGCGAAAGCCCGCGAATCCCAGGCCTTTCATGGCCTCGCGATCGATCTCGAGATTGCCGTAGTCGAAGAGCGCGGGATCGAACGCCGCTTCCTTGACGCCGTCTTCCTCGACGATGTTCACGCGCACAGGCACACTGAACTGCATGCCCGGGTGGTTGTACTTGAGCTGGAAGTTGCCCTTGTCCTCGGACCACAGATAGCGCTCGTGATGATGCTGGATCTGTTGGTAGCGACCAAAGTTCAAGGCGCGCAGCGCTTCGGGCCCGGCATTCGCGGGCGCGACGTAGCGTTCGGCCGACAGGCCCCGCGCGCGCTTGACGACATCGAAGAAAGTGAAGGCGTTGGCGGCCTGAGCGGCGGCCAGCGTGGCGACACAGGCAAAGACAGCAGCAAATACCCGCGACATCGGTCGGGTACGAGCAGAATTGACGATCACAATACCTCGGATGCGACAGTGGGAAGGGTGCATTTCATATGCGCCGACGATTGTTGCACAATAGTGCCGAACTTGGCTGTAAACACTTGCAGCACCCGCACGCCCAACGCCAACCCGGAATCCATGACTGATCGCCGACGCTTTTTGACCACTTCCGCCGCCGTTGCCGCTCTTGCCGCGACGGGCGCGCGCCCTGCCATCGCCGCCGAACATCTCGCGTTCGGCGAACCCAAGGCGTTCTCGTTTTCCGCCTTGCGCGACGAGGCCCGCGAGTTGGCCACCAAGCCTTATCAAGCGCCGGCCAACCTGCCGCGTGACATTCTGGAACGCATCGATTACGACGCCCACGGCAAGATCCGCTTCAAGCCGGAACTCGCGCTATTTGCCGAAGGCCCGGGGCAGTTCCCGGTGACGTTCTTTCACCTGGGCCGCTTCTTCCAGGTGCCGGTGCGCATGTTCGTCATCGACGGCCAGCAAAGCCAGGCGCGCGAGATCGTGTACGACGAGGAATACTTCACGATGCCGTCCGACAGCCCGGCACGCAAGCTGCCGCGCGGCAGCGGCTTCGCGGGGTTCCGGTTCCAGGAAAGCCGGCTCGGCGACAAGTCCGATCCAGATTGGCGCAGCAACGACTGGGTCGCCTTTCTCGGCGCATCGTACTTCCGGGCGATTGGCGACCTGTACCAATATGGCCTGTCGGCGCGCGGCGTGGCGGTGGATCCGGCCGTCGGTGGCAAGCCCGAGGACTTCCCCACCTTCACCCGCTTCTACTTCGAGACGCCCAAGCCGAACAGTGACACCGTCACGGTCTATGCGCTGCTCGATGGCCAGAGCGTGAGCGGTGCCTTCAAGTTCGTGATGCGCCGCACGGCCTCGGTCACGATGGATATCGAAGCGGCGATCTTTCCGCGCCGCGACATCGAGCGCCTGGGCCTCGCCCCACTCACCTCCATGTACTGGTTCTCCGAGAACAACAAGCCGGGTGCCATCGACTGGCGGCCGGAAGTCCACGACTCGGACGGCCTGGCGCTCTGGACGCGCGATGGCGAACACGTCTGGCGACCGCTGAACAACCCGCCGCACACCATGTCTCCTCATTCGGCGACGAGAACCCGCGTGGCTTTGGCCTGCTGCAGCGCGACCGCAACTTCGACCATTATCAGGATGGCGTGCACTACGAGCGCCGCCCGAGCCTGTGGGTCGAACCCAAGGGCGACTGGGGCAAAGGTGCGATCCAGCTGATCGAGATCCCGACCGACGACGAGATCCATGACAACGTCGTGGCCATGTGGGTGCGCGAAACGCCAGCCAAGGCGGGCGACGAGATCGCCCTCGCCTATCGGCTGTACTGGCAGGCGGACGAACCCAATCCCACGCCGCTCTCGCGCGTGGTCGCCACGCGCACCGGCAACGGTGGCCAGCCCGGCCAGCCGCGGCCCGAGAACGTGCGCAAGTTCATGGTGGAGTTCCTCGGCGGCCCGCTCGCCAAGCTGCCCTTCGGCACCAAGCCCGAAGCCGTGCTCTGGGCCTCGCGCGGCGAGTTCTCGTACGTGTTCACCGAAGCCGTGCCGAACGACGTCTCGGGCCACTGGCGCGCGCAGTTCGACTTCACCGTCGACGGCGATGAGCCGGTCGAGATGCGTCTCTTCCTGCGCAACAAGGACACTACCTTGTCCGAAACGTGGGCCTATCAGTACCACCCCAAGAAAAAGTGACCGAAACCTTGAGCAGAGTTGCGCAATCTTCTGAAACTCTGCTATAGTTTCGTTCTTCGGGGCGTAGCGCAGCCTGGTAGCGCACTTGCATGGGGTGCAAGGGGTCGCGAGTTCGAATCCCGCCGCCCCGACCATATTTTGGTCGGACATTTCCGAAAGCCTGACCTGGCAGAGATAACCGGTCAATCGCCTGGCGATTGACCGGTTTTTCTTTGGGCGATCGCACGTCAAGACTGTGGCGCCATGACCAGACACAGCAATGGCCAGGCGACGCAGACTGCGCACAGCGAAAAATACCAACAAATCTCGCAAGCATGAAAAAGGGGCGCGAATCGCGCCCCTCTTCATTTCACCACGACCGACCCGATCACGCCGCGCGTTGCGGCTCGATGCCCAGTCGGGTAGTTTCGTCCGTCAGCCATTGCGAGAGCTCGGCCAGATCCTTGCGCAGCGCAAGGACATGACTGCGGGACAGCGAGACGGATTCCTCGACCGGGGTTTCACGCGGATCGCTCAGGCGATTGCGCGCACCGCTGATCGTGAAACCTTGCTCGTACAGGAGCTCGCGGATGCGCCGGATCAGCAGCACTTCATGATGCTGGTAATAGCGACGGTTGCCGCGACGCTTGACCGGCTTCAGTTGCGTGAACTCCTGCTCCCAGTAGCGCAGCACGTGCGGCTTGACGCCGCAGAGCTCGGCCACTTCGCCAATCGTGAAATAGCGCTTGGCCGGAATGGGAGGCAGCACCGTGCCGGTTTCCGATCGTGTCATGACCTACCTTTTTCGAATTTACACCTGAGCGTCGTCATCATCGCCCGGCTCTGCCGTGCCCGGCACGCGCTCGACCATGCCCTTCAACTTCTGGCTGGCATGGAAGGTGACGACGCGGCGTGCGGCGATGGGGATGACTTCACCCGTCTTCGGATTGCGACCGGGCCGTTGCGGCTTGTCGCGCACCTGGAAATTGCCGAAGCCGGACAACTTTACCGCATCGCCCTCCTCCAGCGCGACCCGGATTTCGTCAAAGAATGATTCAACGAGATCCTTGGCCTCCCGCTTGTTCAGGCCCACGCTCTCGAACAGCAACTCGGCCAGTTCGGCCTTGGTGAGCGTGCGCAGCTCGGCCTCACGCGGCTCGTTGGCCGCGGTGGAGTCGGGAGCAGGAAGGGACGAGTCGGCCATGGGGGTTCCGGTCATACGCGCTGGCGGGCGCCGTGGGCCGCGATCAAGGCATCGCGCACACGGTCCATGCAGGCATCCACACGGGCATCGTCCAACGTCACCTCAGTATCCTGCAGGCGGAAGCGGAACGCAAGGCTTTTATCCTTTGTAGACAAAGACTTATCGCGGTAGACATCGAACAGCGAGACGTGTTGGACGATGTCCATGCCGGCTTCGGCAGTGACCTTTGCCACGGTGTCGAGCATGCTCTGCAGCGGCACGTCCTCGGCCACCCACAAGGCGAGATCGCGCGACACCGACGGCTGACGCGAGAGCGCCGCGGGCACTGGCAAGGCCTGGCGCATGAAGGCGTTGGCCTGCACCTCGAAGAGGACCGGCGCCTGCGCAAGGCCGGTGGCCTCGAGCCAGCGCGGATGCAGCTCGCCCAGCCAGCCCACGGGCGCGCCGTCCACCAACACGCGGGCACTGCGGCCCGGGTGCAGCGCAGGATGGCTCGCCGCCTCGAAGCGGAGCACGCCCTCGCCCGCCAACGCCTCGATATCGGCCTTGACATCGAAGAAGTCCACCGCGCGCGTCGCCACGCCCCATTGTTCCGGGACCGCCGGCCCCCAGGCCGCACCCGCCAGGTGCAGCGGTTGATCGATGCCGGCCACGGCCAGATCGCCGTCTGCGACGGTGGCGTCACGGCGGAACACGCGACCGAGTTCGAACACGCGCACGCGTGGCTGCTTGCGGTTGGCGTTGTAGCGGATGTTCTCGATGAGCCCACCCAGGAGGCTGCTGCGCATGACCGAGAGCTGGCTCGCGATCGGATTGAGCAGGCGGATCGGATCGGCGTTGCCGGCCAGATCACGCTCCCAGGCCTCTTCGACGAAGCTGAAGTTCACGACCTCCTGATAATCCTGCGCCGCCACGGCCTCGCGCAACGCATGCGCCGGACGCACGCGCTCGGGCACGCAGCGCATGGTGGCGCGCGCCATTGGCGGCAGATCGGGAATGCGCTCGAAACCATAGACGCGGGCAACCTCTTCGATGAGGTCCTCCTCGATCTCCAGATCGAAGCGATAGGACGGCGGGGACACGACAAACGCATCGGCTTCACGCGTGAACGGCAGGTTCAGGCGCGTGAAGATCGACGCGATCTCATCGTCGCTCACGTCGATGCCAAGCACGCGGCGGCAGCGTGCCGTGCGCAGGCGCACGGGCTTGCGCTCGGGCAGCGCCACGACCTGATCATCCAGGGGGCCCGCCTGCCCACCGCACACGTCCAGGATCAACGCGGTCAGGTATTCCAGGTGCTCGGGAATGCTGGCGTAGTCGACACCGCGCTCGAAGCGGTGCCCGGCGTCCGTCGCGAAATTGAAGCGGCGCGCGCGGCCAGCGATCGATTCCGGCCACCAGAAGGCCGCCTCGACGTAGATGTCCTGCGTATCGAGCGACACCGCGGTGGCGTCGCCACCCATGATGCCGGCGAGGCTTTCCACGCCCTCGCCCGCCGCGACCACACCCACGCTCGCATCGAGCTCGACCGTCTGACCATTGAGCAACGCCAGGGACTCGCCCGGACGCGCCCAGCGCACCACGAGGCCGTCGGCGTGCAGCTTGGCCAGATCGAACACGTGCGACGGACGGCCGAGTTCAAGCATCACATAGTTGGAGATGTCGACCAGCGCCGAGATGGAACGCTGACCCGCGCGCTCCAGACGCGTACGGATGTAGTCGGGCGTGGCGGCGCGGGCGTTCACGCCACGGATGACGCGCCCTGCGAAACGTCCGCACAGATCGGGCGCCTGCACCGTCACCGGCAGACGATCCGTGAGGGTGGGCGCGACCGCCGGCATCGCTGGCGTCGTCAGTGGCGCACCGGTCAACGCGGAGACTTCACGGGCTACGCCCAGCACCGACAGGCAGTCTGCCTTGTTGGGCGTGAGCTTGATCTCGAAGACGGTGTCGTCCAGATCGAGCGCTTCGCGCAGCGCAGCGCCGGCCGGCAGCGCGGGATCGAGCACGAGCAGGCCTGCATGCTCCTGCGACAGGCCCAGCTCTCGGGCCGAGCACAGCATGCCGAAGGATTCGACGCCACGCATGCGCGCCTTGCCGATGCGCATGCCGCCCGGCAGCTCCGCACCGATGCGCGCGAGCGGTACGTTCAGGCCGACGGCGACGTTGGGCGCGCCGCACACGATCTGCACGGGCGCACCGGAGCCGTCATCGACGCTGCACACGCGCAGCTTGTCGGCGTCCGGGTGCGGCGTGACCTCCAGCACATGCGCCACGACGACGCCACTGAAGGGCGGCGCCGCGGGGGCGAGATCCTCGACCTCCAGCCCCGCCATGGTGAGTTGATGGGCCAGCGCCTCGGTATCGAGCGCGGGATCGACGAAGGCGCGCAGCCAGGATTCGGGGAATTGCATCGCGGGTCCTTACAGACGCTGATTGAACTGGCGCAGAAAGCGCAGGTCGCCTTCGTAGAACTGGCGCAGGTCATCCACGCCATAGCGCAGCATGGTGAGGCGCTCGAGGCCGGAGCCGAACGCGAAACCGATGTAGCGCTCGGGATCGAGCCCGAAATTGGCCACGACGGTGGGATGCACCTGACCAGAACCAGAGATCTCCAGCCAGCGGCCGCGGTTCGGGCCGGAGGTGAACATCATGTCGATTTCGGCCGAGGGCTCCGTGAACGGGAAGAACGAAGGACGAAACCGCACGACGAGATCGTCGGTCTCGAAGAAGCAGCGCAGAAAGTTCGTGTAGACGCCCTTCAGGTGCGCAAACGAGATGTGCTCGTCGATCCACAGGCCTTCGACCTGGTGGAACATCGGCGAGTGCGTGGCGTCACTGTCCACGCGATAGGTGCGCCCGGGGGCGATCACCTTGATCGGCGGCTGGTGCGTGCGTGCATGACGCACCTGCATCGGGCTCGTGTGCGTGCGCAGCACGAGCGGCAGGCCGCCGCTATCCTTCATGTCCACATAGAACGTATCCTGCATCGAACGCGCGGGATGGTTCTCGGGATTGTTCAGCGCGGAGAAATTGAACCAGTCCGTTTCGATCTCGGGGCCGTCGGCCACGTCGAAACCGATGGATCGGAAGATCTCCTCGACGCGCTGCCACGTCCGGATCACCGGATGCACACCGCCCACGCCGCGACCGCGACCGGGCAAGGTGACGTCGATGGTTTCCTGCGCGAGACGCGCCTGCAGGCGCTCGTCGGCCATGGCCTGGCGACGCTCGGTGAGCAGGTTCTCGATCTGGACCTTGGCCTGGTTGATCCGGGCACCCTCGGCACGCTTGTCGTCGGCAGACAGCGAGGCCAGCCCCTTCAACAGCGCGGTCAGCGCACCCGACTTGCCCAGGAATCGGGCCTTGGCATTCTCGAGCGAAGCCGGATCGGCCGCCTCGGCGAACTGTTGCGCGGCGTCTTGGACCAGCGCCTCCAGGTTCGATGACATTCAAGCTCCTTCGCGTGCGGCAACACATTCGGCCGACGGAAAAAACAAACGGGGCATCGAAGAGCCCCGTTTGAGACGGTCGCCACGCCGTGACGCGGCGACCGGGATGGTGCGTGACCTGCGATCAGGCCAAGGCGCTCTTCGCTTGCTGCACGATGGCGGCGAAGCCCGCCTTGTCGCGCACGGCCAGATCGGACAGGACCTTGCGGTCGAGGTCGATGTTGGCCTTCTTCAGACCGGCGATGAACACGCTGTAGGACAGGCCGTGCTCGCGCGTGGCGGCGTTGATACGCGTGATCCACAGCGCGCGGAACGTGCGCTTCTTGTTGCGACGATCGCGGTAGGCGTACTGGCCTGCACGCATGACCGCCTGCTTGGCGATACGGAACACATTACCGCGGCGGCCACGGTAACCCTTGGCGGCGGCGATGACTTTCTTGTGGCGGGCGCGGGCGGTTACGCCACGTTTGACTCTAGGCATATCGGTACTCCGGGATCAATCAGGCAAAGGGCATCATGGCCCGGACGGACTTGACGTCGGACTCATGAACGGCGGTGCTGCCACGCAGCTGGCGCTTGCTCTTCGTGGTTTTCTTGGTGAGGATGTGGCGCTTGAAGGCCTGGCCCCGCTTGATCGACCCGCTACCGCGGACCTTGAAGCGCTTTGCAGCGCTCTTCTTGGTCTTCATTTTCGGCATGATGACTTCCAGTGGCTTTGAGGCAATGACAGGCGCGGCGTGCTGGGCAATGCCCAAGACAACCGACTTGAGGCCACCGATGGCGGCCAGCCCGATCTTTGCTTGAGGTTGTGCTCACGCGAACATCGCGCAAGCGGATTCGCACCGATCCCGACCCGGGCAGCCAAAGCCCGACAGGAATCGTCACAAACCGTTGATTATAGTGTCTTTTCAGACCGCAGCGCAACTGAGGTTGCGCGCGGTGGACGGGGCGGACTGATACAGCCCGCCCCGAGAGGGGTCATGCAACCTTGTCCGTCTTGGCAGGCGCCTTCTTCTTGGGCGCCAACACCATGACCATCTGCCGGCCTTCGAGCTTGGGCATGGCTTCGACCTGGCACAAGTCCACCAGATCGTCGCGCACGCGCTCGAGCACCCGCATGCCGAGTTCCTGGTGCGCCATCTCGCGCCCACGGAACCGCAGGGTGACCTTGGCCTTGTCGCCGTCTTCCAGGAAGCGCTTGAGATTGCGCAGCTTGACCTGGTAGTCGCCGTCGTCGGTCGCGGGGCGGAACTTCACCTCCTTGACCTGGATGACCTTCTGCTTGGCGCGGGCTTCGTGCTGGCGCTTCTGCTCCTGGTACTTGAACTTGCCATAATCCATCAGGCGGCAGACCGGCGGCTGCGCCGTCGGTGCGATCTCGACCAGATCGACGTCGTGCTGCTCGGACAGCCTGAAGGCTTCGGCCAGCTTGACGATGCCGAGGGCTTCGCCTTCCAGACCTACGAGGCGGACCTCAGGGGCATGAATCTCGCCATTGATGCGATTGGACTTCTCGGTTGCGATGTTGACGACTCCTAAAGTGTCAATGCCGCTGGCCGCCTGAGCGGCCAGGGTCATCAGGATGCCTGCTTGGCGGCGGCGACGACGGTGTCGTCACGACGACGCTGTACCTCAGCTTCGATGCGGGCGATGAAATCGGACACGGGCATGGTACCCAGATCCACGCCGCCGCGGGCCCGAACGGCCACCGCGCCGGCCTGTTTTTCCTTCTCGCCGACCACAAGGATGTACGGCACTTTTTGCAGGCTGTGCTCTCTGATTTTATAAGTGATCTTTTCTCCGCGCAAATCGCTTTCTGCACGAAGATCGCGTGCGCGCAACGATTCGGCCACTTCGCGGGCGTAATCGGCCGTGCCTTCCGAGATGCTGCACACCACCGCCTGCACCGGCGCGAGCCACGCCGGCATGGCGCCCGCGTGGTTTTCGATCAGCATGCCGATGAAGCGTTCGAGCGAGCCCAGGATGGCGCGGTGGAGCATGACCGGCGCGCGGCGCTGGTCCGAGGCGTCGACGAATTCGGCATTCAGCCGCCCCGGCATGGAAAAATCGACCTGGATCGTGCCGCACTGCCAGTGGCGACCGATGGCATCCTTCAGGGTGTATTCGATCTTCGGGCCGTAGAAGGCGCCGTCGCCCGGGGCAATCTCGAATTCCACGCCCGAGCGGCGCAGGCTCTCCATGAGTGCATGCTCGGCCTTGTCCCAGATCTCGTCCGAGCCGATCCGCTTGGCCGGGCGCGTGGCGACCTTGTAGAGCACGTTGGCAAAGCCGAAGTCGGCATACACCTGTTGCAACTGCTCGGTGAAGGCGACGCACTCGTCCAGGATCTGGTCTTCCGTACAGAAGACGTGGCCGTCGTCCTGAGTGAAGCCGCGCACGCGCATCATGCCGTGCAGTGCGCCGGAGGGCTCATTGCGATGGCACTGGCCGAACTCGCCATAGCGCAGCGGCAGATCCCGATACGAGCGCAGGGCCGAATTGAAGATCTGCACGTGACCCGGGCAGTTCATCGGCTTCAAGGCGTAGTACCGGTTCTCGGACTCCGTCGTGAACATGTTCTCGCGGTAGTTCTCCCAGTGCCCGGTCTTTTCCCACAGGGAACGATCGAGGATCTGTGGCGCCTTCACTTCCTGGTAGCCGTTCTGGCGATACACGCGGCGCATGTATTGTTCGACCTGCTGCCAGAGGGTCCAGCCCTTGGGGTGCCAGAAGATGAGGCCAGGCGCCTCTTCCTGGAAATGGAAGAGATCGAGCTCGCGGCCGAGCCGGCGGTGATCGCGCTTCTCGGCTTCCTCCAGCATGTGCAGGTAGGCGTCCTGCTCTTCTTTCGTGGCCCAGGCCGTACCGTAGATGCGCTGCAGCATCTCGTTGTTGCTGTCGCCGCGCCAATAGGCACCGGCCACCTTCATGAGCTTGAAGACCTTCAGCTTGCCCGTGGAGGGCACGTGCGGGCCGCGGCACAGGTCGACGAAATCACCCTCGCGATACAGGCTGATGGCCTCGTTGGACGGAATCGAGGCGATGATCTCGGCCTTGTATTTCTCACCGATCGACGAGAAGAACGCCACGGCATCGTCGCGCATCCATTCTTCCCGGCTCACGGGGATGTCGGCCTTCACGATCTCGGCCATCTTCTTCTCGATGGCAGCGAGATCTTCCGGCGTGAAAGGACGAGAGTAGGAGAAGTCGTAGTAGAAGCCGTTGTCGATCACCGGGCCGATGGTGACCTGAGCCTCGGGAAACAGCGACTTCACGGCGTAGGCTAGCAGGTGCGCCGTGGAGTGGCGGATCAGGTCCAGGCCGTCGGCGTCCTTGGCGGTGACGATCGCGAGCTCGGCGTCGCGTTCGATGCGATAGCTGGTATCGACCAGACGAGGCTCGCCCTCGTCGAGACGGACGCGGCCACCCAGCGCGGCGCGCGCGAGCCCGGTGCCGATGGACTGCGCCACTTCGGCGACCGTCACGGGCTGCGGGTACGAACGCTGGGAGCCATCGGGCAGGCGGATCTGGACCATGCGAAAAATTCCAAAAAAGAAAGCGGCCCGGGGGCCGCGTTCAAGGGTTGACCTGAAGGTGTTGCATCGGACGCCGGCGGGCGGCCACACGACCAGGACGAAACCACCAACGCGCCTCAGGCGGGGATGGTTTCGGTCGTAGTTCGGGGCAGGCGGCAGGACATGGCGACACGTCAGGTCGGACAGGCTTCAGAGTGTAGCAGATGCAACCTACGCCCTAACCGCGTCGTAGCGCAGCCGCGCGCATACAGTTACGCCCGGCGTGCTTGGCCTGGTACATGGCGGCGTCCGCCGCGTGGACGGCCGCGGCAGGCGTCTCCGCGGAGGCCGGCCAGTGCGCGACCCCGAGCGAAATCGTGATCGGCACGCCCCCCGGCATGGCCGTGTCCGCCACTGCCTGACGAAGACGCTCGGCCACCATCTCGGCGTCGCGCTGGGTACTGTTGGGCAGCAGCATCAGGAATTCCTCCCCGCCCGCCCTGCACACGACGTCGTCGTCGCGCGAACTGTCGCGCGCGATCTCACCCACGCGCCGCAGGATGCTGTCGCCCAGCGCATGCCCGTATGTGTCGTTCACGCGCTTGAAGTGATCGACGTCGAAACACACCACGGCAAACGGCGTGCGCGATGCGAAGAGCTCGTCCAGCACCAGATCCATGCCGCGGCGATTCAGCACGCCCGTCAGTGCGTCCGTCATGCTGTCCTGGCGCAAGCCGGCCAGCACGCGCTGCAGCGACGACAGGCCCGTGAGCAACGCGCGGCGCAGTTGCTCGGCTTCGAAGTACCAGGCGTTGACGGACGTGATCATCTCGGCGGCACGCTTGCCCTCGAGCTGGCGCACCACACGCGCCATACGCCGCAGCGGCAACGCGATGCGCTCGGAGGTCCACCAGATGACCACGAGTACGAAGATCAGGAGCGGCAGCGAATTGCGCACGGTGCGCCACATGAGGTCGGTCAACGGCATCACCGCGGTGTCGTAAGCCTGCTGGGAAATCACACCCCAATTCACGCCGGGAACGGGGGCGAATCCGGCCAGCATGCGAATCCCTTGCGAGTTGACGAGGTCCATGGAGCCCGCCTCGCCATGGAGGACGCGCCGCACGGCCGGGTTGCGATCGTAGATCAGCTCGCCGATGCGCGCCCGCACGGGGTGGTAGATGAGCTTGCCGGAATCGTCCACGACGTACACGTACGACCCGTCATGGCTGCTCTGCTCGCCCAGCAGGGCGCTCAGGATGTTGTCCTCGTGCAGGTAGAAGGACCCCACCATCATCCCCTGATAGACGCCGTCCGGCGAGAACGCAGGCTCCCAGAGCGTGAGCAGCCAGCGGCCCGTGCTGGCGAGATACGGTTCGGACACATAGGACTCGCGCCGCTGCAAAGCACCCACACCTTCCGTCGTGGCCAGTCGCTGGCCGACGGCGAGCGTGGTGCCGGGCGTGGACGCACGCACGACACCCGTGCTGTCGATGACGATCACCGAGTTGAAGAACGACGACTGGTTCAGCAGCCGCTCGACTTCGCGACGGGCGGTGAGGCTATCACCCCGGCTCCCGCCAAAGACATCGGCCCCATAGCGCAGGCTGGCGCGGGCGTTGTCGACCATCTGGCGAGTCGTGTTGGCCAGCTTGGCGGCATACGCTCGATTTGTCTCGAGAGTGGTCTGCACCAGCACGTCGCGTTGTACGACGAGGCTCGAGTAAAGGCCATTGAGCATGGCCGCCGCGACCGACAGAAGGCACAGCGTCAGGATGAGACGACGTAGGTCGATGCGAAACATGTCGCTGTAGGGAGGCGTGGGAGCGAACGACGGATGGGCGTCCATGCTAACAGCATCCTCATTTGACAATCTGATGAAGAAGCAGACTTTTGGCCTGTTGCATGCCCGACCGTCGCACTGCCACCAACCTGCAATGCCAGTCGCCGACTCATCCGCACACCTCCGACATACGACCTAAGCCTCCACAGGTCTAGCGACTAAGCCGAAAACGCACCCCGGTCTAGTCCGTTTACCAGATACCGATGACAGGTTGTCACACCTATCATTTTTCACATCGGGACACGGTTTGCCACCAGCCCCCGATCTGACCCGGACACGCCAGAACGGCGCGATCCGGAATGCTGACAACGATGCGGAGACTGCGATGGGCAAGACGCTGCCAATGCTGGGTGCGATGGGACTGCTGCTGTGCGCTGCCGGCCACGCCGCGCCGCCCCCACCCAGCACCGCGCCGATCGACGCCAGCAAACCTGCGCTCACCCTGCCCGTCTCGCGCGACCCGCTCTCGGGCATCGTCATCAATCGCACGGTGACCGTGCTTGGCCGCGACTTCTATCAGTTCTTCGCCGCTGCCTGGCGCGACCAGCCCGATGGCACCCGCTACACGGTATCGGTGCACGAGCGGCCGACCGCCCAGCGCGGCAGCGAAATGTGGGTGCAATACGGCCAGCGCCGCGTGTTCCATGCCTATCTGTCACCGCAGCGCTCGGCCGCCCGACCGGTCAGCCGACGCGCCGCCGCCATCGCCTTGAAGAACGTCATCGACATCGACGTAGCCCGTCTTCTCTTTCGAGACACCGATCTCGGTGCGGAGGAACTGTAATGAACACGCTGTCCTTGCGAGCGATCGCGCAGGCTTCGGCCACCGCGCTCCTCCTGGCCGCCGCCCCAATCGTGGGGCACGCCACCGAGATGATCTATTACCCGGTGAATCCGTCCTTCGGGGGTAGCCCCCTCAATGGCGCGGTGCTGCTCAACTCCGCGCAAGCGCAGAACAAGCACAAGGATCCGGAAGCCGACATCGGCGGTGCAGGCTTCAATTCGCAAAGCCCCCTGCAGTCGTTCAACGACTCGCTCGAACGCGCCATCCTGAGCCGGCTCGCGGCCTCGGCCTCCTCGCAGATCACAGGAACGGACGGCGGGCTTCGCCCCGGCACGGTGCAGACCGGCAACTTCGTGATCGACATCGTCGATCTGGGCTCCGGCGCCCTGCAGATCACGACCACCGACAAGCTGTTGGGTACTTCCACTTCCTTCCAGGTGGGCAAATGACCAGCCTCGCCCTGCCCCGCGCCACGCCGCGCCTGCCCTCGATCGGCAAACGCACGCACCTCGCCCTGGCCGTACTCGCCTGCGCCGTGCTCACGGCCTGCGCCGGTCCCGGCCCGACGCGCCAACCGGTGGAAGTCACCGAGCCCGCGGCGCTCACGCCCGCCTCGCCCGCCACCCGGGACCTGCTCAAGCTGCCGCCGCCCAAGGGCAAGATCGTCGTCGCCGTCTACGGCTTTCGGGATCAGACCGGGCAGTACAAGCCGGCGCCGGACAGCTCGTTCTCGACCTCGGTGACGCAGGGCGCAGCATCGATGCTGGTCAAGGCGCTGAAGGACTCTGGCTGGTTCACCCCGGTCGAGCGCGAGAGCCTGCAGGAGTTGCTCACGGAACGCCGGATCGTGCGCGCCCTGGATGGCGGCACCGATGACGCGGTGGGTGCGACGGCCAACGTGCCCGCGCTGATGCCCGCGGCCATCATGATCGACGGCGGCGTGATCGCCTACGAGAGCAACGTCCGCACCGGTGGCGCGGGCGCCCGCTTCCTCGGCATCGGCCTGTCCACCCAGTATCGCGTCGACCAGGTCACCGTCGCGCTGCGCAGCATCGATGTGCGCAACGGCCAGATCCTGCACAGCGTGTCCACGACCAAGACCATCTACTCCTACGAGATCCGGCCGAGCGTCTTCCGGTTCGTGAACTTCAAGGAGCTGCTCGAGGTGGAAGCTGGCGTCACGAACAACGAGCCTGCCCAGCTCTGCGTGAAGGAGGCCATCGAGACCGCAGTGATGCATCTGACCGTGCAAGGCCTGCGCGATCGCAGCTGGGTGCTGCGCGACGAGAAGGACTGGAATGCCCCGATCGTCCAGGCTTACCTGCGTGAGGCGCAGAACTACGGCGTCGACCCCGCCGAGCAGAGTGCCGCCGCGCAAACCCCGGCCGGACAGGCCGTGGCCGCAGCTCCCGCGCAGCAGTGACGCCGATGAACCCGGCCGGGGCACCCACGCCCCGGCCCCGCACCGAGACCGCCATGACCGCCATTCGCCCCACCACGCTCACGCGCCGACAGCGGGTTTGCCTCGCCGCCCTCACCGCCGCCACGTTCTGGCTCACCCTGCCCTCGGCCCAGGCCAGCGACCTGGGCCCGGCCGAACACCTGCCGGCCGCCGAACTCGGCTCGCAGGGTCGCGTGAACCTGCTGCAAAGCGGGGACGCGAACGCCGCCCGGATCCAGCAGTACGGCGCTGGCCAGCGCGTGGACGCGACGCAGAGCGGAGAGCGCGGCGCCATCCGGCTCACCCAGCGGTCCGGCGCCAGCGCGGGCAATGCCGCGAATCTGCGCCAGGCGGGCTACGACAACCAGATGGACATCACACAGATCGGGCAGGACAACCGGATCGCCGCCACGCAGACGGGCAGCGACAACCGGCTCCATGCCACGCAAGTGGGTCGCGACAACGCGGCCCTCGTCGGGCAGTACGGCCGCGGCAATACCGCCGAGGTCATCCAGATGTCGGAGTCCGCAAGAGCCGTCGTGACGCAGTACGGCGATGCGGGCTACGCAAAGGTAGTCCAGCACTGAAGACCGCTGGGTCTACGAGGTCGTTCCAGGTCTTTACCCCCCCCAGGAGATATCACCATGCAACGCAAGCTTTCCACGCTGACTCTCGGTCTGTCCCTCGCTTTCGGCGCCCTGCCCGTCATGGCCGCCGGCACCGCCACGGTGCTGCAGGACGGTGACGCCAACAGCGCCACGGTCTCGCAATCCTTCACCAACAACGGCAACGCCAACGCCAGCGTCACCCAACTGGGCGATCGCAACGAAGGCTACGTCGAGCAACGCGGCGTGACCGGCAACGCCACGGCTTCGATCTACGAAGGCTCGCGTGCTGACTTCAACACGTCGACGATCACGCAAGTCACGACCAACGGCGTGAACGCGGCGATCAGCCATCGTGGCGGCTACAACGATTCGTGGGTGCAGCAGCAAGACGTCGGCAACAGCCGCGGCACCATCGCCCAGAATGGCGACTACAACTCGGCCGGCATCAAGCAGACCTTCGGCAACAACCTGCAGGCCAGCATCAACGCCAACCAGGGCTTCTGGGAAAGCGGCGACTACAACGGCGCGTGGATCACGCAATCTGGCCAGAACCAGAGCGCGCAGATCAAACAGCACAACTCGCGCTACAGCACGGCCGACATCAAGCAAAGCAACGTGAACAACGTCGCCTACATCGGCCAGGACGGCTACCGCAACGAAGCCTACATCACGCAGGCTGGCTACGGTGCCACGAACGAAGCGAAGATCCTGCAAGGCGGCGACCTGAACTACGCCTACACCGAGCAATCCGGGTCCAACCTGCGTTCGTTCATCTCCCAACCCGGCAACTACAACCACGCCGGCGTCGAGCAGATGGGTCAGAACTTCAACGCCAACGTGACGCAGTCGGGCAACCACAACTACGCCATGGTCACGCAGCGCTGATCAGCCATCGTCATCTGACGATGCCTTCTCGGCCCGGGCGCATGCCCGGGCCGTCTCTATCTGCCGCGAAGGGATCCCGTCATGCCCATCGATGCCAACATCCAGGTCTGGCTGGACCAGGCCGCCGCGCTGGACATGGTGATCGCGCCTTATGTGCGCACTACCCAGGCGACCACCTTCGAATATCACTTGCGCGTGCTGCGCGAGGGCCGCAACGGCCGCTCCGAGACGCAGCAGCAAGGCACGGTGCGCACCTCCGCCGGCACGGCTACGCCGCTTACCCGGGTGAGCATCAACGCAGGCGCGAACGACACCTGCGACGTCGAACTGCGGCTGCATTCAGACCAAGCCGCCGAGCGCGTGTACCGCTTCGATTGCCCACGCGAGGGCAACAGCTGACAGGCTGACGATGCCAAGCGCGCGAATATACTGGCGCTCCTCGTTCGCCGTCATCGCCTGCACCATGTCTGCCCCAGTTGCTGAGCCCCAGCCCGCCTTGCTCGTGCGGGATTCGACCATCGACGACATCGCCCCGATCCAGCAGATCTACCAGCACTACGTGCTGACGGCCACGGCAACCTTCGAGGTCGAACCGCCTTCGGTCGCAGAGATGGGCCTTCGCCGTGCCGCTGTACTCGACAGCGGCCTGCCCTACCTCGTGGCCGAGCTGGCCGGGAAGGTCGTGGGCTACTGCTACGCCGCCACCCACCGGCCGCGTCCGGCCTATCGCTACACGGTCGAGGATTCCGTCTACATCGACCCGGGCTGCCACGGTCGCGGCGTCGGCTCGGCCTTGCTCGGCGAACTCATCGCCCGCTGTGAGCGAGGCCCCTGGCGGCAGATGATTGCGGTGGTCGGTGGCAGCGACAATGCTGGCTCGGTCGCGCTCCACGCTCGTCATGGGTTCCGGGCCATCGGCACCCATACGTCCGTCGGTTACAAGCTGGGCCAGTGGATCGATACCGTGATGATGCAGCGCACCCTGGGCGAAGGCGACAGCTCGCATCCGCAGCAACCCGCCGACACGCCGAGGTAACGCAGTCCGAAGGCCCTGAGGGCCCTGTCACCTGGCAGCGCATGGCGGGGCTCGCCATGGTATGGTCTCGCCCATGACCATATGGCAATGGATTGGCCTCGGATTGGCCATTGGCGTGATCTACGCCATCGGAAAGGAACTCTGGCGCCGGCGCAAGGGCTGACAGGCGGTGGCGATGTCTCGCACGCCCCCTTCGGATGACTGTGCTCAGCGTTCGACGCGGCGTCGCATGCTGACCAGAACACCCAGCCCGGCGAGCGTGGCGGCGGCAAATCCGGCACCGCCCACGAAGGTGGCCTGCGGCCCGGCCCAATCCCACAACGCCCCCGCAAGCACGCTCGCCACCAGCAACGCGACACCCGTGAGCAGGTTGTACATGCCGAATGCGGTGCCGCGCAGTTCGGCAGGCGCGGTGTCGGCCACCATGGCGGCGAATACACCTTGCGTGAAGCCCATGTGCAGACCCCACAGGGCAACTCCCACCAGCAAGCCTGCGAGCCCTGAGGCATACGCCAACACGATATCCGCCACCGCGAGCAGGACGAGACCGATCGCGAGCACACCGATGCGCCCGACACGATCCGACAGCACGCCCGCGGGATAGGCGGACGCCGAGAACGCGAGCGCCATCACCACCAGGACGGCCGGCGTCCACATCAGGGGCAGCCCCAGCGATTCGGCCCGCAGCAGCAGGAAGGCCTCGCTGAAGCGAGCCAGCGTGAACACCACCGAGACGACCACGACCGACCAGTAAGCCGCCGGCAACCGGGCGAGCTCGCCGCGGCTGAGCGGCGCCCGCACCGCCCGCACCGCTGCGCGGGCAGGTTCCTTCACGGCCACGCTCAGCACCAGCACGGCCAGGAAGGCCGGGATCACGGCCACCCAGAACACGAGCTGGAAGTTGCCCGCTGTCACGCCCATGAGGACGATCGCCAGTACCGGGCCGAGGAACGCCCCGAACGTGTCCAGCGTCTGGCGCAGCCCGAAGCCCGCGCCGCGCAGATGCGCCGGCGTCAGATCCGCAACCAGTGCATCCCGGGGCGCGCCGCGAATGCCCTTGCCGACACGGTCGATGAAGCGGGCACCCACCAGCCAGCCCAGGGTTCCGGCCAGGGGAAACACCGGCTTGGTGATCGCACCCAGGCCATAGCCCACCACGGCGAGCAGCTTGCGCTTGCCGAGCTTGTCGCTCAGCGCGCCCGAGAACACCTTGACGATCGAGGCCGTGGCCTCGGCTATGCCCTCGATAATGCCGACGGCAAGCACCGAGGTGCCCAGCACGGCCACCATGTAGATGGGAAGCAGCGCGTGGATCATCTCAGAGGAGATGTCCATGAGCATAGACACGAAACCCAGGGCCCAGACGCCACGCGGGATGGCCTTGAGGCCCTGGGGCTCAGCGAGGGATACAGGAGACTTGACGGTCACGCGATCAGGGCAATGTGGCGAATCGGGCGGCGCTTGGCATCACCGAGAACGGCGTGGTCATGTGGTCTTCCAGCGGCACTTCCACATAACGCAAGGCGTCGCCCGCCAGCCCCTGCTTGCGCAGCACGTCGTGCAAGGCGCGGGCGCCATTGAGCATTTCGGCTGAGCCGTCAGCGAAGCCCGGCCACTCCTGCTGCGCCATGGCAAGCAGCAACAGCGCCCTGCCCGGTGCGAGCGTGGCGAGGTCCTGCAGGATGCGGCTGTCGTCCCACCACACGGCAGGGCTGATCGAGACGTAGCGCTGGAACGCCGCCGGATCGCGCGCGAGCTGATGCAGGACGAAGTAGCCGCCCAGAGAGTGACCCACCAGCGTCTGCCGTTCCGGATGGATCGCGTATTGGGCGGCCAATGCGGGACGCAGTTCACGCACCAGGAAATCCGAGAACGCGTCGGCCCCGCCCGGTTGCGGGCCGCGCAGCCGCTCGAGCGAAGCCGGGTTGCGGGCCGCCGGCACAAAATCCCAGGTGCGGCGCTCGCCCTGGATGGGCTCGTCGCCGGGATAGGCCACACCCACCACCAGCGTGGGATACGCATCGACGAGCGCGCCCTTCTCGGGAATCCGCGGGAACTGCTGGATCAAGCCCATGGCCTGCGCCGCGACGCCGAAGTAGGCATTGGCGTCGAGCACGGTCATGACCCCATAGCCTTGCGCAGGCGGCTCGCCGGGCGGCACGGCGACGAAGAGGCGGTAATCGCGCCCTGCCCGGGAGCGCATCGTGAATTCGTGGGTGCGCGCCAGGGCGACCGGCTGCCCTGAACCGGCCAGCGCAGGATACGAGGGGGGTGAAGACGGCGCCTGCGCGCCGTGGGCAGGCGCGAGCGCCGTCAACGCGACAACCGCGGACAGGCCGGCAACGCGCCGGCATCGTGCAAACATCATGGGTTGACTCCATCAGGCCCGACAGTCGGACAGGGCCCGTGATCAAGCGCACGCCGCCAGCGTGCGCCGGGCCCGCGTCGTCCGGCGCTCACCGAGCGCAGACCCGAACGGGCGTCATCGTCATGGCGCCGTCCCAGCCCGGGGTCACGCGCATCTCCGTGCGGGTTGTCGCGCAGGGCCGCCCCTACCGATCGAGCACAGGCTTTTCCCGGGCAGCGCGGCGCTCTGCGGCCGTCATGCACACCTGCTCGTAAAGCCAGCGGTCAGCCACGGCGGCGCCGTCGTTGCGCAGACGGCGTTTGTAGCGGGACTGGTAACGCTGCTGCTGTTCTGCCGACAACGACTCGAAGCGACACGCATCGCCCCTCGGCTGCGCGGCATGCGAGGCAGGTGAAGCCGTGAGCATGAGGACCGCCAGCACGGCAGCGCCACACTGGGCCAGGCAGAAAGGAACAGCGCGCAGAGACGTACGAAAAATCATCGCAACACCTTGGCGTGGAGGTCAGAGGCACATTCTGCGGCAATCGCGCCTGACGCGCCAGGCACAGCACGCGCGTATCGCCGATGGCCCGCTCGTCGCGCTATCGGGCGTCCCATGCCAACGCCGCCGTTCGAAAAAGACTGACCAGATGCAGCCGGCGGGCTTGCCGGTCCTCGAACGACGGATCCTGCGGGCGCATCGCGAGCGAGCGGCAATCCTGGTCAGCGGCAACCTCGTCCCGGACATCGTCGTCGCAGCGAGCCACCCAGGCAGCACCTTGCGAGGTGGCCCGATCCAGGCGGGACAGCGCACGCACACACAGATCTGGCATGTCATCCGTGCACCCCATGGCCTCAGCGAGGTACCCGGTGTAGTCCTGGTCCCAATCGCCGTCCGGGGGGAGCCCCATCGCTTGCGCTTTGGGAACGTTGCGGGCCAGGACGCCGCAGCCGTCACCGTCGATGAACGGGTGTGCGTTGTGCAGGAAGCACGCACTGGCGAGCCGCTCGAACATCAGCGCGGGTTCGCGGTCATCGATGAACCCATCGCGATAGATCACGCCAAGATACTTGCACGCATACGGGCCAAGTCCGATGTCGTCCGAATCGCAGACCCGCTTGAACCTGGCCTCGGCTGCCGGCACGTCGCGCAGGCGTGCGTTGAGCAGCAGGATCTTGCCCGCCTCATAGCAGCCGGCCTCCTGCAGCCTCGCATCGCACGAACGCTCGTGCAGTTGCAAGGCCTGAGCGATGTCGCCCTGCTGCTGAGCCTGCACACCCGCACGCCAGCAGCTGTCGACGTTGGTATCCTGAACGCAGACCATCGGGGGCTCGGCATCCGCCGGCGAGGCCATCGCACTACCTGCCAGCCCGCCGGATGAGGTCAACATGAGCGCGGCAACGATTCTGCGAAGCGTGTCGATCGCCATGGGCGGGGCATCCTTGAGAGGAAACGGTCGAAAGACGCCGGCATCGGTGCGGCCAGCAGGCGGCGTATCTTACCTTGCAGGACATGGCCCGGTTGGCGGGAATTTTTTAGGCCATGATCGTTGGGCAACGACAGCCCAAAACAAAAAAGGCCCCGAAGGGCCTTTTCAGTGTCTTGCTCAACTTCTGGCGGAAGGGGTGGGATTCGAACCCACGATACGCCTAAACGTATACCGGATTTCGAGTCCCAAGTGCAAAGCATGCACTCCCCGGAGAGCCGCATGAATACTAGCTGACTGGCTTTGCATCCAGTGCCCTGAGTTCCCCAATTCGCAGGCATTTTGGCAAGATTCCCCCCACCACTTCAGGGCACAATGGGGCAGGAGGAACCGCCATGTGTAGCCACTACCGAGCAGCTAGAGGACGCGCCGGCCTGACAGCGGCGTTACCAAGCTGACGGGCGGGGGCTCGGGAATGCGATACGATTGCTGGATATAAAACCAGGTATCGTAACCATGACCGAGCCATTCGTAACTGACAACGGCGTGCTCCGCCGCCTCCCTGGCGGCTACGCTGCAGACGCCATTAAGCTGCTGCCAGATCCCGCTGCGTGCGAGAAAGACCGCGTGTCCGTCGAGGCAGACGGCGGGCCAGACCTCGGCCGCGTGCTGTTGACGTTCAAACGGATGACGGCTCGTAGCGGGAAACACCGCCACCGCTTCTGGGCCTGCATCCGCGCCGATCAGCTGCACAATGACGCGCCGTTCTAGCCCCTACCCTGCCCTGACTGCGGACGAGGCGCGCGCCCTGTATGCCGCGGCACCATCGCCAGAGATGCGCAGAGCACTATGGGAGATCCGCCGGCTGCAGGATCTTGTCGTCGAGGCGTGGCGTGTGTCAGAGATGCGCGAGATGGTGGCGCCTGGGATGGTCGATGCGGGCCGCCAGGGCGCGGCGCGGTTTCGCGACCAGGTGCGCGCCGAGCCTTGCTGGATCGAAGACAAGGCCAAGCGAGATGCAGAGATGGCCGCGATCGAGGCATCGTGGTCGCGCCGGCGCGTGCGGTGACTACCGAGTCCCGCACACCGCCGCCCTCGTCTCGTTGTGCGCCAGGACCTGCCGGGCTGTGCCGTCCGTCAGCACGTCCGCCCGGCTGACGTAGATCGGCGCGGTCCATAGGCAGCCACTATCAGTCGCGTGCCCAGTGATCCCGCAGCCTGTCAGCAGCACCGCCGTCAGGCAGCCGGGCAGCGTCAATCTCAGCATTGCGTCTCTCCTCAACATTGCGTTGGATGGATTCGGCCTGAGCACGGTCGCGCTCGGCCTGGCGGGCGGCGGCGGCGTCGCTCGCCACCTTGCTACCCGACCGCCTGCCGGCGATCCACGTGCCGACGAGAGCCACGAGGACTGCGAGGGCAGCGCCAAGCCAGCCGCTGATACCAGATAGGATTTCCACCATCACCGCCTCCCTGCCGAGCAGTCGGCATACATCTGCGCCATCACCGCCATGTGCTCAACAGGGTCCACGCCATCCCCTAGCGTGGGCAGCGGCGCGCATGGAGTCACGGTTGCGCACCCAGCCAGCAGTAGGCACAGCAACGCGGCCCTCATTGGACCAACGCCTTGTTGGCGTCCTCGATAACCCGGTTGAGTGCGGCCCGACGCTGGTCGCTGATAGCGGGATCAGATGCTGCCGCGCGGGCAGCGGCCCTGGCGGCCAGGGTGGTCGCACGTGACTGCTGCTCGACACGCTCCAACTTCTCCGTCGCCTCGTCCTGCCTAGCCGTTGTCCGATCGGCTCTATCCATCAGGGCGTCCATGCGGGCCATTGCCCATTGGGACCATTCCTGCTGCAGTTCGAACGTCCGCTGATACGTCGCCAGTTCTTCCTGCTGCGACATTTTCAGAGCCGCCACGGTCTCGGCCGTCTGCACCCGGGATATTGAGTAGCCAGTGACGCCAGCAGCGGCGACGAGCATGGCGACAACCAGCCACCGCCCTATCGACTGGATGCGGAAAAAATGCATTGCGCGCAGGTGGTTAAGCGCCCTTAGTGCTCGACCCATAGAGCAGGCCCTCCAGGTGGTCAATTTTGTCGTTGCACTGCCGGATGGTCACCTCTTGCGCAGCTACCGTGCGCTCAAGGTTCGCCATGTTGGCTGCCATGATCATCATCTGTTCCTTCAGCTCAATTCGTGATTGACGGTCTTCCTCGGAGCGTTTCTCGGCGGCGATCCTCAATGTGCGCTCGCTGGCGCATTCCTTGCGCTCGTCTTCGAGCAGCTTCTGGAGCATCGCGATCGCGCCGACGTGCGCACCGTCTCCGGCACGCTCAGCGGCATCGCGCGAGAACAGGCGTCGCACATGGCTGATGGCGTACACAAGCATCCACATGCCGGCACCTACGCCTACGTACCACGGCGTGCTTTTCATGAGCGCCATAGCCTCGTCCATCCAATCCCTCCTTCTGGCCGGCGCTATCTGCCATGCCTCATGCGTCATTTGGTGACGCTGGGGTGCACCGCCCCCGTCCATGCATAGAGCGGCATGAGGCCGCGCTCCAGCTTCTCCCGCACCTTTCCTGCCGCCTCTGCCTTGGTGATCGTGCCGTCTCGGTTGCCATCCAGCCCGGCGTTCTGACGGTACGTCGTGGGCCGCTCTGCCTGCGTCCAAAGCGGTGCGCTCTCAGGCTTGCCGATGGCGGCCGGCCATAGCACCGCCATGTAGACGTCGGACAGTGTCCGCATCCGGCCCTTGTACGGCAGCAGGTAACGGTAGACGTACGCGATCTGGTCCTCGGCGCTCATGGCGGCGAGTGCGTCCGTCGTTGTCCCCATGCCTCTCGCGGTGGCCGGCATGAACTGGATCAGGCCCGTCGCTCCGCTTCCCGCGCCATTGCGAACCGAAGCCGAGAACGTTTCGCCCGTCTCGAAGGCCATGACAGCCATCAGGTAGTCGAGCTCCACGCCAAGTGCATCAGCGGTCCAGGTAATTCGGTCCCGAAAGGTCTGGCTCACCTTCTGCCCCCACGCCATCGTCACCACTCGCGGCGGCGGCACGCTCGGCAACCCGGGGCTGGTGGACGACCCGGGCGAAGAGCCCACAGGCGACGATGGCGTACCCGAGATATCGGCCGAAGTCGGGCGGGAGGAGAGATTTGAGATCAGCTGGGAGAGCCATCCAAAGAGCCGTTGCAGCATGGGGAAACTCCGTGGTGATTGCGATGAGGATGGCGCCGAGGGCGCTGAGGCGTATGGACCAGAAGCGATGGAACTGCCTCCAGTGCGGGATCAACTGCATGGGTCGCCCTCCTCCAGGCGTGCAAAGAAAAAGCCCGCACTCGGCGGGCTGGTAGCGGGTACAAAAAAGCCCGCGCGGTGGCGGGCTGGGTAATGCGGAAACGAGTGTTTAGGGCTTCAGACCACGCACAGCCCTGAATCGGTCGATCAGAGCCATCTGCGAGGTCGCATCAAGATCCTCATCCTCCAAGTTCAGCGCTGCTATATCTCGAAAGGTGTCCTCTTCCAGCGTCGGGTTGAGGTGCCTGCGGATAGGATCGAGATACCGCTCTATCAGTTGGGTGTGCATCAAAGATGGCCCGTCCATAAGCGGGTACCGCCCGATGTCCGCAAAGACGTATTGGGTCCGCAGCAGCGCCTCGGCAAGCTCACGGATCTCCTTATTCTCTCTCTCCAGCATGTCCACTCGCTTTTGCAGCGACAGGTGGGGCGAGGAAAACTGGATGTCGAGGATGGCAAATGCAACGACTGCGGCAAGGACCACAAAAACCACAATGGCGAAGTTGAAGGCGCCAGTAGAGCCATGATAAGCGGCCAAGCATAGAGCGGCGATCAACAGCAACGCGCCGGCTTTGATCGCCAATCTCACTTCCCGCTTTGCATCGTTCCAGCCGCTCACGATTGATGCCTCAATAGTTGCAGTACGGCCATGATACGTGAGTCCTCTCGCATCGATGTTCTTCTAGCGCTACAGGGCGCTGAGGGATTGGCTATATGATCGACCTCCCACCACGCAATGGAGCCGGTCATGGCCAAAGGCATCGTCGTAGAAGGCGGCAGCAACATCCGCCTCGAAAACAACCGAATTGAAGGATTGGACGTCGGGATCGAACTGAACGGCGTGAGGGACGCGCACGCCTCCGGCAATCATATCGTGAGCCGCGAGGTCGCCGAAGCCCTGAACCGCCTTCACGAAAGCGTCCGAGCCGCCGACGTCCCTGCAGACGTAAAGCCGACGCTTCTGCAACACGCGAGCGCGATGCGAGCGACGGCATGCACGCCTTCCTTTCGTCAGCACTACGAAGATTTCATGCACCTGGCTTCAAGCCACATCACCGTGATCGCGCCGCTGCTCACTCCGCTGATGCCGCTGTTGCCCCAGATGCTTGGTTAGGCTGAGCTGAGGGATTGCAGCTCGGCGTTGCTCAGGCGGCGGGGGGCGTAGCGGACACGCTGAATAACGTTGTTCAGGTGCACGCCTCCGGATCGACCTGTCCCGAAACAAAACTGCTGCGCGTCCCGAGCCACCGCTGCCGCGCTCCTTTCCTGCGCCACGGCCCCGTTTACGGATACGGCGTAGTCTGCTAGACCGCCGGACACCTCTGAGTAAGCGAAGGACATCCGCACTAGATCATTGCTGGCTACCGGCAGGCCGACACCAACATCAATGGTTGTGCCTCCCGACACAACGGTCAGATGGCGGCCGATAGCAGACGTGGCTCGTTTCGCAACCACCTCAAGAAACTCTCCGGATTGAGATGTTCCGAGTGCGAATGACCTCTGAGATGTGCCCAGTGAGCTCCCTCGGTACTCCACAATCCACGTTCCCTGCCGGAGATCAAACCAGTCACCCCGAGTCAGAACCACCGACTCAGCCGGACGCGTCACTGCCGCGCCCTCGGTGGGGATGTAGGGGCCGGGAACGGAGCCAGTGACGAACTGCCCGCCGAACAAGATCAGACCCGCGCCGCGCCCGGGGTATGAGGTGCGGTTGGCCTCGTCTGTCAGTTGGACGCGGATGTTGGTAAGGGCCGACGCTGCTGCGGTGAACGTCACCCAGAAGCGCACGAGGCCGCCGCCGAGCGCCTTGTAAGTCGCTGAACTGACACCTCCTGTCGTCCAGGTGCGGCCGTCCGCCAAGTCCAACGCGCCCCAGCCTTGATTGCTGCCGGCGGCGATGCGCAGCATCAGTCGTGAGGCCGGGACCCCCTCGGGCAGCCGCGCGTAGCAGCTGAACGTGTACGTTGCGCCCTGGGTCAGGTTGATGTACCTGTCGTTCGCGAAGTGCTCGGAGTTCGCCAGGGTTTCAGTGATCAGCTGCGCCTGCGCACCACCCATGGGGTCGTCCCAGCCAGACTCTCCAGCGACTCCAAGGAAGCCCGCATTCCCGGTGAAAATGGTCGACGACCGGATATAGCTGTTCGTCTGCGCCTCCCACACGCTCCTCCCTCGCCGCTCACGCGTCACCGGATCCCACTCGATAGGCCACGTGCCCGGCGGTGCGACGCGCAGGATGCCGTCGGCGTCCCAGTAGGATTTCGGGCCGGGCGCGGTGATCTGCAGGCGCGGGTCCAGCTCGTCGCGGCGGAAGTCGAGGTCGAGCGCCCACGGCCCGGGCGGGGGCGACACTGGCGGCGTGGCCCGCAGCAACGCCGTGATCGCTCGCGGCTCCAGCGTTGGCCGTGGGGTGTTGGGCAGGATCATGCTCACACCTCGACGTAGCCCGACGTGATCCAGTCGGCCTGCGCATCGCTGCGTGCCATCAGCGTGTCGCCCGTCTCAAGCGCGATCTCGTCGGTCCAGATGCGGGACGACTCGGTGACGCTGCGCGGGCCCTGGATCATGTAGTCCACGCCACCACGGCGCAGCATGAGGGAGACGGTCGCGGTGCCGCCGGCGGGCGTGACGCCCACGGAGGTGATCGCCTGCTTGCCGGTGGCGAGCGCCACCCACGTGTTGCCCGTCGTGCGGATCGGATTGGATTTCGGGGACGTTGCCATATCAGGGCTCCAGATGTGCAAAACCCGGCGCGTGGCCGGGTCGGGGGATGGGGTTGCGGGCGCGGATCACAGCGTCACCGCCGTGCGAAACAAATCATCGAGCTCGGCCTCGGTCCCGCCGAGGTGCGCCCACATCGAGATCAGGAACTGGTTGGACCGCTGCCAGGTGTCCGCCTCGTACTCGATCTGCGCGGCGCGGCGCTCGGTCGGGTCGGTGATCGCGGCAATGGCGTCCTCGACGGCATCGAGGTGGCCGGCCTGCAGCAGCGCCAGACGACCCTGGCGGCGCGTGCAGGCCTGCGGCACGGGCTCGGGCTGTGGCTCGGGCGGCGTGAACTCGCCATCCGCGTACAGCCAACCGATGCCGGCGGTGTCGCTCTCGATCCAGCCCTGGGCCTCACCGTACGGCAGATCGGCCTCGGTCACGTTGACCACGGTGCCGTCGGCCACGATGGCGAAGCGACGGATGTCGGGCGGCTCGGGATCTGGCTGCTCGGGCTCCTCGATCACGTCAGGCGGGTCGCCATCCCCTGCCCCACCATCGCCCGGCTGCGCAGGCTCCAGCGGCGTGGCCGGCGCGCCGCCGTCTTGCTGCGTCACGTCCTCGTCGAGGATCGCAGTGTCGTTGTCGTTGTCGCTCTCGTTCATCTTCATCTCCATCACCACCAATACACCCTGGCGACGCCGCCGGCGCCAGCGCCTGAGGTCGCGGTGCCACCATTGGAGGCAGCGCCGCCGCCACCGCCGCCAGGGAACGAGCCGCTTGTGGCGGTCGCAGCCGAGCCAGAGAGGCTTGACCGGGCTGCAGCCCCGCCGGATCCTGCTCGGGCTGAAACGCCTCCCTGGCCCAGCGAACCGCCCGTCTGAGAGGTGCCCCCGCCGCCGCCGCCCCCATAGACGCTACCGCCGCCATTGCGCACACCGTCCGAATAGCCTCCACCGCCGGCGAGGCTCCCAGACGTGCCCTGGGCGTAAATCCCGCCGCCTGAACCACCAACACCGCTAGTTGCCGAGGTGCCTGACGCGCCGCGGCCGCCGCCGGCTGCGACTAGGCGTGGCGCGTCAAACGACGTTGAGCCGCCATCATTGCCGGAGTTCGCTGACGACACAGCTGCACCGCCTGCGCCGACGACGATCGAGATGGTTGCAGGCAAATCGGAGGCCCTGTACAGGCCAGAGACGAACAGCCCTCCGCCGCCACCGCCCACTGAGGCCCCAGGGCTCGTGTGCGCACCGCCGGAGCCGCCGCCTCCGATCAGTTCAACCCAGACCCACGTTGCCTCTGACGGGCGTGTCCACGAAGCCGAGGACGTGAACTGAGCGAAGCCCGTGGCCACGCCCACGCCGAACTCAACGCCAGTGCCCGCCGCGTTGACGCGAAGCACCTGCAATGCCTTGCCCGCAATCGCCGGGAGGCCGGCCGCCGACTGCGCAGCTGCCGCTGCTGCCTGCGCGCTCGACGCATGCCCAGCTGCCGTCTGTGAGTGCGCATACGACTGCCCCGCATAATCCTGCGCGTAGCTCGCGTACCGACTGGCACGCTGCGACTCGCGGCGTGTGGCTCGCTGGGCCTCATCCGCGATGGCCTGCGTGTCCGTGCTCGCCTGCGCTGCGATCTGCTGCATCTGAGCGATCGCCTGGTTGGCAATCGTCTGAGTCGCGTCCCGGATCGAGGCGGCCAGCACGGAGTACTGGAAAGCCTCAGTGGCATTGTTGTTGACGTTGGCGGCCAGGGCGTTGAGCTGAAAGCTCATCCCCGCGATGTACGTCACGAAGGGATCGGCGCGCTCGGCGAAGACCGCCGGCGGCTGCGTCCGCTGAGGCGCGGGCGGTGCCGGGGATACGCTGTATGGGGGTTCAATTGCCATGCTAGATCAGCCCCTTGATGGACAGATTGAGGTTGTAGATTCCGGCGTTGTATTCAAGCTCGCCGCTGCCCAGGCCGAAGATGCGCAAGGCCTCGAAACCCGGGTCGTTCTTGGCGATCCACATGCACGGGACAGAGAGCACGTCGGCCAGCGTCCTCGTCACAAAGTCCGCGCTCCAGGGCTCGACCGAGACGCGCAGCGATGCGTTCTTGGCGCTTGGACGGCGCACGATCGTCGTGTTGCCGAAGTCGTCGGTGCGCACGAACGAGTAGTCTTTGAAATCCGCTCGGGCACCCCACTGCGCACACCCGAGGTTGCGGGCCGTGCCAATCGACATCATCCCCAGTCCGATCCTTCCGGTGCCGTTCAGCGTCACTCGAAACTCACCGTTCGTGTAGGACGGGAAGTCGCTGAAATACAAGTCCCGCCGGCGCTCGAATGGCTTGAAATACCACTCCCACCAGTCGTTGATGATGGTCATGTCGAGCGACTCAGTGCGCTCGTAGACCACAACATCGGCGACCGGATCGCGCATCTGCACCGTGACGGACGTTCCGTCGAGCTCCATCAGCGCCAGGCCAGAAACCGCCTGCTGGGGACGGATCTCCACCCAGATCTCGTCGTTGGCGACGGTCTGCGTAGACAGTCGACCGTCGAACATCGTCCAGCGATTGACGAGGCCAATCTGCACCCAGAACGTCGGGCTCGTGCGCGGAGGTTTGTTGAGGTTGCCGGCGACGTCGGCTGCACGATACCTGGCCAGCGTCTCGGGGATGTAGACGACCTGCCCTGCCGTGTACGTCGTTGTGGAGTTCCAAGGCGTACCGTCGTCCACGCCAAGATCGGCGTTTACGTCAGGCAGCGGCACGGAGGAATCGATGAGCCGGCCCGGCATCATCATGTTGATGGGTACCAAAACGTCCATGTGATCCTCTATGCCATCTCGTTGATGTCGCGCGCGGACTCGGTGACGATCGCGTTGCCGCCAGCCGAGACTTGATCGAACATGTCCACCAGACGGCGGTTGTCCGCGTTGCCTGCTGCAACGGTGCGGCGCAGCTCCACGATCTCCGCCCGCAGCGCGCGCATCTCCTCGCGGTTGGAGCCCTGCTGCACCATCTCCATGAGGCGCGCGTTGTCTGCGGCCGGGATGATCCGCTCGCCCTGGTGGATCTGGGCGACCATGTCGTTCGGCACGTAGTTGGTGCCGACCGCAAAGCTGGCGAGTTCGCCGATGCCGCGCGCGCTGTACAGGAAGTCCTCGAGCGCCTTGGCAGCGCCGATGCGCTTGATCTCAGATTCCCAGTAGGCGGCGCCACCCGAGTCGGCAGGCCGGCCCAGGATGTTGCGATACCAGCCGTCCACGACGGACCCGGAGGTCTGCGGCGTGGGGGCCGGCGGCTGGGGCGTCGATGCAAGCTTGCCGATGGACTGCGCGAGGGCCATCACGGCCTGCTGGACGGTCATCACGCTGGTGTCGATGCCGAGCGCCGCGTCCACCTGGGCTTGCGCCTGGTCGACGATGGCCTGCAGCCGCGCCATCTCGGCTTCGTGCTGGCGGCCGGCAAGCTCGATCTGACGTTCCAGAGCGGTGACAGCGCGTTCCTCGCTGCTAAGTTGCTTGCCCGCGATCTCCTGCAGCGCGCCGACTTCGTTGGCCGTGCGGGCCCAGTCCAGCGCGTACTCTTCGTACGAGGCAAACATGCTGGTGCTGTTCTGCTGCACAGCCGACAGCGCGTCGCCGAGATCCAGATTGCGCAGCGACCCGCCGGCGCGGGCGATGGCTAGGGCCGCGGAGATCTGCGCCTGAGCCTCGGCACGGCGCATCTGCTCGAACGCATCCGACTCCAGCCGCATCGAGCGCAGAGCGCCGCTGAGCGAGTTGTAGACCGAGGACAGTTCCGACGCCGCGCGCTGGGCCGTCTGCAGCTGCTCCTGCATGCGCGACATGGCGGTGTTGTGCGTCGTCTGCGCGGCGTCGCGCTCGGCTTGCACCGCCTTGGTGACGGCCGACATGGCATCCTGCACCGCGGACACGGCGAGCTGCCACGTCGCCTCCACCATCTCCTCGGCGGCGCGGGTGGCGGCTTCGATGGCCGTGGCGACAGCGGTCGCGGCCTCCTGCTCGGCCTGCAGCGCCCAGATGCGCTCTTGAAGCGCCCGGTTGCTGGGGTCCAGGCGCTCAAGCTCGCGGCGGCGCAGCTCGGCCGTGTCGCCCATCAGCTGCAGCAACTGGCCCTCAAGGCCCAGCCGCTCCTGCATGATGGCCTGCATCGCCTGCGCGGCCTGCTCCTGGGCTGCCAGGATCTGCGCCAGAGGCTCCTGCATCGCCAGCAGTTCAGCTGCGGTCTTCGCGCCCGCTTCGCCGAGAGCCAGGTTGGCCTCGACCAGCCCGCGCATCTCATCCCGCGTCTGCGGCAGCGCCAGCCCCAACTCCGCAAACCGTCCCGTCAGCTGCTCGGTCAGGTGCGCCGTGCGCTCGGCCTCGGTGTAGTAGTTGGAGTAGTAGCCGGCAAGGAGGTTGGCTGCGTTCTCGGCACCACCGGCGGCATCGGCCAAGGCAGCAGCAAAGGCGAACGTCTGCGCCACGACCGGCGTGAACGGCAGCTCGCCCATCGCCGCGCGCAGCATGTCCGCCTGGGCCACGACAGCCACGAACTGATCGCGCAGGCCAAGCAGCGCCTCGTCGCCCAGTCCCGCGAGATCCACGCCGCGCAGCATGCGGGCGAGCGCCTCGGGCATCTGATCTGCCGCCGACTGCCACGCCTGCAGGGACGCCTGCGCGAGCTGCGCGGGCAGCAGGTTCAGCGCCTCCTCAGCCGTCAGCGACGTAGCGCGCAGAGGATCGAACAGCGTGCCCCGGTAGTTGTCGCCTACCCCGGTCTCGCCGAAGCTCGCGCCGGACGAGAGCGATCCGCCTGCGCCGACGCCGCCCCTGCCCTTTTCGCTGCCCTCGTAGCCCGCCCAGAACGCGGACAACGCGACATCCGCACCTACAGTGCTGAATACCCCGTTGATCGCGTCAACCGTCTGCTGTATCGCGGACTGCACAGCGCTGGATGCGCCCCCGCCTGACGGCCCCTCCAGGAACTGCACGCCGTTCGCGCTCGCCACCGTCGTGCCGCGACGCGGGTTGTAGAGCTCGCCGTCGAGAGCCAGGCCGTATTGGGCGCCGGAGCGGGTTTCGCCCTTGAACTGACCGGACAGCAGCGAGATTGCAGCCAGCCCGGCGCCGATCCACGGCAGGGCTGCGCCGACCATGCTGCCGGCCGACATGATGCCGGCCATGCCAGGCGCCGCTGGGCCCATGACGCCAGCCATCCCAGACGCGAAAGTCGTGACCGCGGACGAGCCGATAGCGTTGCCAATCGCGGCCACGCCTGATGCCATCGTCGAGGTCAGCCCACCGGAGAAAGCCGACCACAGCGACGAGCCGGCATTCAGCAGGCCCCCAGCAGAAACCCCGCCAGAGCCGCCCTGCCCGCCCATGCCGAGCGCGTTGGTCACGATATTCGCCGCACCCTGCGCGACCGGCTGGATGATCGGGCGCAGGACGAGCGTGTTGAACAGGTTCTCCATCGTGTTGATGAAGTTCTTGCCGAAACCCTCGCCACTCTCGAATCCGCGCAGCAGGGCGTCGGTCAGGGACTGGCCGATCTGCTCGTTGTAGCGCTGGGCCTCATCCGAGAACGCCTGGTACGCCTGACGAGCCTCACCTTTCTCCATGACGCCGGCCAGCATCTGCCGCGACTCGTACAGCTCGCGCAGGCGGTCGATCTCGACGTCATACCGCGCTGCCAGATTGCCGGATGCGTCGGTCAGCAGCGCGGAGGCGCGGGCCGACTCAAGCCTCGTGATGGCATCCATCGTCTGAGCCGCACGCAGGCGCATCAGCTGCGACTCGGTCATGCCGTAGGCCTGGGCCTGCTCCTCAAGCGCCATCCTTTGGGCGTTTGTGGCGGTGACTTGGTCTTCGATGGTCCTGATGTGGTGGCGCCACGCCGAGTCTGCAGCCTCCACCTGTGCAATGAACTCGCCAAGAGCATCCGCCTGCGCGGTGACCGCCTTGGTCGATCCGGAAAGTGCGGCCGGCGTTGTTGCGCCCGCCTTGCCCATCTTGCTCAGTCCGGCCGCTGCTGCATCAGCGGAGCGAGCAGCGCCGCTCATCGCCGTAGAGAGTTTGCCCAGATAATCCTGGGACAGGGCCTGCTCAATCGCTTTGTTGCGTTCACGGACGGCGCCAGCCAGTCGGTCATTGGCCGGGTTTGCGAGTTCACTCAGCCGTAGCCCCTGGCCGATGTCGCCGATGTCACCAAGGCCCGGGATGTTACGGATCGCAGCGACAAGGCTATTCACGCCGCTGAAGGCTGCATCGAGCAGGCCATTGATGGCGCGGATCGCCAAGTTGACGCCGCCGACCACCGCGGCACCCATCATGTCGCCGAAGTTGTTCCAGACGAACTTGATGTCTTCGTAGGCCGCCACGAAGGAGCCGATGACGTAGTTGGCTGCGCGCTTGGCGATGTCCACAACGTCGACGCCAATCGCTTCCTGGATGGTGTCGCGGAACTTGTACGCGGCGTACCCAGCAGCCGCGAGGATGCCCACCAGAGCTCCGATCGGGTTGGCCAGCATCGCCGCCGTGACGGCTTTGATCGCCCCGACAAGCCCGGTAGCGAGTGCCGCCGAAAGAAGGCCCACGCCGCCAATCAGGGCGGGGGCGGCAAAGCCGGCTACCGCTGCGACCGCAATGTCGGCGTACTCCATGACCATGGAGAGCCCCGCGCCGACAGCCTGGAAAGCGGGGGCGGCAAGCTGTCCAAAGCGGATCAGGTAGTCGCCGGCGATGCGAATGCCATCGGCAAACCCAAGGATTACGCCAGCCACGGCGCTTGAAGCCCCGGTGGCCTTGTCGATCCGTCCAATAAACTCATTCAGGTTTGTGTTGACCCGCGTGAACGCATCCGCCATCGTCGCAGGCATCAACGCGGCTTCCGCGCGCAGGCGCTCCAGCGAGCCCACCAAGCCGTCTGCGATCACATCGCTCGTGACAAGACCTGCGGCTGCCATGGCCCGCAGCTCGCTCGTGTTCACGCCCATTTGATCCGCCATCGCCTTGAGCACACGCGGGCTTCGCGACACGATCGTGTCGAAGTCCATCGCGTTCAACCCGCCCGTCGCCAGGGCTCGAGACAAGGAGTTCACGACAACGTCTGCGTCCTGCCCTCGCGTTGCCGTCGTCACGAGGGCGTTGTTCATTGCCTCCGTGAAGTCGGCCGCCTGGGCCGCGCTGCGCCCCAAGTCTGCGAACGTGGCGACGTTTCTCGCATACACGGCAACTGTCTGCTGCAAGGGCGAGTATGACGCGTTGGCAATGTCAACCACGCGCCCCATCGCATCCGCTGCCGCATCCATATCTCCTATGGCGGCGCCAACCCGGCTCTGCATGTCGGACCAGCCATCGGCGTAGCTCCTAAGCGCGGACACGCTAAACGCCGCGGCCAGCAAAGCGCCTGCGCGCGTAGCCGCGGCTGCCATCGCGGAAATTCGAGATTCGGCGCCAGCGCTGGACGTAGCAACGCTGTCGATCCTGCCCTTGGCGCGGCCAGACTCCGACCCCAGCCCCTGCGCAGACTTCTCTGCCTTGCCGCTGGCGGCAGACAGTCGATCCAAGGAGGCGGAGGCCTGGTCGATGTTGGCAGTGCCGTCAACGCGCAGACCGAGTGCAGCGACTTCCATATCTTGCGCCCATGAAAAAGCCCGCACATGGCGGGCCGAGAAACAACAAAGCCGCCCGAAGGCGGCTCTGGGAGGTTTCGCTACATGCGAAGGTTGGTTCCTCGCCACAACTCAGTGACGGGGTCGTACTCCATGTCAATCGAGTAATTGGCGCGGAGCATCGCGCCGAATCTGTTCTGTGAATCTACATATGCGTTCACCTGGAACTTGCAGTCACCAGCCACCCGGGAAGAAACACCGTCTGCCATCGAAGATGGAAACTTTGCCGTGCTTGGCGCCACCAATTGCCGCTCCACGAAACGGCGGCTCATGATGAACGCCATTGTGGTGTCCGAGCAATCTCGCCTCCTCTTCTCGGCCGCTGCTCGCTGCTCGGCCGCCAATTTATCCTGACGTGCTTTTTCAGCTTTGGATTCACGTTCCGCCTTGTCGCGCGCTTGAGCTTCTGCCTTCTCAGCATCCTTCACCGCACGCGCCTCTGCCAGCAACTTCGCCTCTTCCGGGCTCGGCTGGGTCACGACCGCAACGATTGGAACCAGTATCAAGATGATCAGCAATGCCGCGACGGGTGCGGCCCAAGACCTGCCCCCAGCCAAGGTATTCACTCGGCCATAGACGGGCGGCGCCAAGAGAGCGCCGGCCACGAAAAGGAGAAACCCACCGGCCAAAACGTCTTGAGCAAGAAGCGCGATGCCGAACAAAGCGAAGATCGCTGCCGCAATCCAGCCGAAGACTCTAACCACTTTCCGAAAGCCCTCTTTCATCGCGTCCCCCTACAAGGCAATGGGGCACTGTAACAGAACAATTCGGGCAAGAAGTCGTAGAGCCGCTCAGCGACCGCCTCGGCGACCTTTGTTCCGTTGCTTTGTTGCGTCATCGTCACGCGACAGGTAAATCCCGTCCAGGGTGCGCACGATCTGCGACACCACGTCGAAGTCGAACACCGGGCGGGCATCCACATACCGCTTGATCGCCGACCAGGGGATCTGGCCCTCGCTCATGCCCCGCTGGCGCTCGGTGGAGAGTTCCCAGAAAGCCTCCCAGAACCAGAGCTCCACGTCGTGAAGCTCGGGCGGGATCAGGTTGCCAGGAACCTCCAGGCCGTAGTGCTCATAGGCGGCGATCACCTTCTGAGCGTCGGCATTCTCCAGGCTCCAGCGGAGCCGGGTGATCAGTTTTTTTCGACGCCGCTCACGAAGGAGTTGGCCTCATCGTCGACGCGGCTGGCGGCCTGGATCACGAGGCCCGCAAACTTGTCGCCGTTGCGCGACAGCAGCCACTTCTCGGCCTGCTCGCGGCTGTAGGGAATATCCTTGCCGCCGCTCTTGAGCCCCTTCCAGTCCTTCAGGACGGCTTCGGCGAGCGTCTCGCCCATGCTGCGCGTCATCTGGTCGGCCGTGAGCGGCTTGCCGCGGTTGCGTTGACGATAGTAGGCCTGCTTCTGGTTCAGGCACTTCTGCGCCGCTTCTGCACGCAGGCCGGTGACCAGCAACTCCACGCCGGGCGCGCCGTCGAGATCGCCCACCCAGACCCCCTCATCGATGACCTTCATGGCTTCGTCGGTGAGGATCAGTTCGTTGATGTCCATCGTGATTTCCTTGTCGGTTCTGGTTCGTAAGGCGGGCCACCGGGTGAACCAGGCCCGGCGGCCCTAACCGCTCTCGCGGGTACAGCAAAAAGCCCCAGGCTCGCGCGCGGGGCTTCTGTCTTGCTCGACTGCTGGGGCGATCAGGTCTCGACGATGTTGCTGTTGATCCCCACCGACCAGTTGCGCAAGCTCACCGCCGACGCGCCACCGCCCTGACGGGCGCCGGGCAGGGCCAAGCCGTGAAACATGTCGGTTTGCGTGGTGTCCTCGCCCTCACCGCACTCCTCGCCGGGGTACTCGATCTTCCACTCGTAGTTGCAGCGGGAAGCCTGGGCGGCCTTCAGGGCGATCTGGCCCGGATCGGTGGGAACCGGAATCATCGTGTTCTCGAGGGTCCCGGCGTTGCTGATGCCCTTGCCCTTGAGCACACGGCCACGCCCGAGAATCTCCTGCTCGATCACATTCTGCGTGTCGCCGTACTGGCCGATGTTGGTCATGTAGCCGATCTCGATCCACGTGGCGCCGGTGAAGTCGGCGGCGACGAGGTCGTCGGATTGGTTCTCGACTTGCCGGCCGATGAAGATCTTGGCATCGGCGAGGGTGGGTAGCGACATGGTTTTGCTCCTGCGCGTATTGCCCTATCGGGCGTTGTTGCCGGCAGCGCCGGGATTGGGGCGTGCGCCAAGCTGGCGGCACAAATGAAAAACCCGGCGCTGGGCCGGGTCAGGTGAGTTGCAGCGACGGCTGCATTCGTTCGGTTATCGTGAGCAATCGGCTCATGAGGGGCGGCTTCTGCCGCTTGTGTTCGCTCAGGCCGCGTCCGCACAGGCTTGCGAAGCGGTCCTGGGCGTCGACTGCCGCCTTTGCGGCAAACCACTCCTGGATCAGCGATGGCGCGGCTTGGTGACGTTCAATGATGTCCAGCACCCAGCGGCGGAACTCCTGCGCCTTGGCCGTGCGAGCGAACATGGCAATCAGGTGGGCGCCGCGAAGGCTGAAAACTCGAGCATTGGTCTTGTTCAGGAGCAGGCCGTCGTTTTGGGGGTCTGCCGTCTCGACCATCACCATCGTTGTCATCGATGCCGAAAATTCGGCCTTGTGCTTGTCGTAGATCCGGGTGACGGCATCCGCTCGTGCGTAACCGAGTGCGCGCGCAATGTCTGCCGCGCTTGCCCAGTGCTTGCCGTCCTTTTCGACCATCCGGATGGTTTGGTTTTGGAACATCAGTTCTTTCATCACCACTCCATAAAAAAAGGCCCGCCGACGCGAGCCAGTTACCGCCGCGCCTATGCGGCGCCACCACCGCGATCCGATTGCCGCTTTCGCAGCAGCTCGGCCTCGCCAGTCTTAGTCTTGAGCCCGAGCGCCTCAGCGGCGCCCTTGGCAATGTGTTTGGCCGCTTCGAGCGGGCGTGAGTCAGCAGCAGCCTCGCGCGCCAGTTGGCGGCGGGCCTGACAGGGTTTACAGGGCATGGGGTTCCTTACGCGAAGGTGCGCCAGGGGATGCGGACAGGGACCGTCCACCATCCGTCCTGCTCATAGCCTTCCTGGACGTGGGGATACGAGGTCACGGTCACGCACACGGCGCCGAAGCCCATGGGCGTGCCGTCCTTGAAATGCTCGGCAATGCTGGCGGCCATCTGGTCATAGACCGACACGTCCTGGCCGAGTGGATGCACGAGCGTCACGATGAGCGAACCAGTGCGGGTGTGCGGCATGCCGTCTGCCACCATCATGCGCACCGGCGCGACCGACACGCGGCCGCAGCGCAGGTAAGGCGAAGGCACGCCATTACTGTGCGGCACCTCGAACGTCTGCCCGGGCCAGGCAATCGGCAGGCCCAGCGGCAGCGACTCAACGCGCGCCTTCAGGGCCAGCCAGATAGACGTCTCAACCTTCGCGCTCATTGCCGTGTCCTCGCGAACTCTCCGTGCAGCCTTGTTGCTGCATCGGCATAGGCTGCAGCTGCATCACTCAGACTGCGAAATCGTCCGATGTAATGCCTTTCCCGGTTGGCCCTTATCTCCACTACGAACACTCCGTCGGCGCGCTGGGTAACGCCCTTGATCCCGGTTTTGCCTCGAGCTTTCCCGGTATTCATGAGGTTCTGCGCTCGGCTCGCCTCTCTCAGATTTTCAAACCTGTTATCGGTTCGGATCGTGTTGGCGTGATCGATGTCAGCGACGGGCCAGCATCCGGACTGCATTGCCCAGATAACCCGATGGGCATAGAGCTTTTGGCCAAGAATCGCACCGTACCGGTACCCAACTGGACCAACGCTCACCAGCGCCTCATTCCCGGCGAATCTGGTGTTCCAGGTTTTCGCCATTCTTGCGTTTGGAAACATGCTTAAGCACCTGGGCCTCCAGAACAGCTTTCCTGTCTCGGGTTCGTAGCGGAGAAGCTGCCGGAGTTGCTCGGGCGTCGGGAGGTTTACAATGCGCGCAGCCATGCTGTCATTCTCCAAGTGAATGATGGTGTGGTTAGAGCCCGCATCGGATGCCAGTCCTTTGCGGGCTCGTTCATTTTAAACCCGGTGGCTGGATGAATGATCAGTTGATGGCGTCACTTCATTGACGCCGACTGCACCTCCTGCGCCGCCTGAGCGACGATCTGCAGCCAGCTTTCGATAGCCCCCTCAACGAAGTAGTGTCCGCTCTGGTTGAACACTCGACCAAGAGCATCCGCGCCGACATAGCCATAATTCATACGCCGCGCGTAGATCGCCTGGTAGCCAATCCAGATTGGCTGACTCAGATCCAGGGTTGCGGTCACAACGCCCACATTGCTGCCGGCGGTTGGGTTCTCGCTTGTCTTGGGCATGCCCTCGGTCGAGGCCAAGAGCGATCGCGCAAGGTTCCCGCTCTGAAACGGCACCCGCCCGCCCTGGGGCTTGGTCGTCGCCATCTCATCGCCCAGCATCTCAATAGAGCGACGACGCACCGCCGTAAGCCGCTCCACGGACTCCCTCGCCCACGCGCTCACCTGATCGCCGAACGACAGGCTCATCGCAGCTCCCCTGAAATATCCAGGCGGTAGGTGGTGTCGCATCCGCATCTGATGATGTGCCGCGGCCCGCCGGCCGGGTCATGTGCGTGCTGCATCGCGACGCCGTCAGGGAAAACGAATGGCGTGTCCAGGCCGCGCACAGACTGCCCGCTCATCGCCAGGTGATCCGGGCGATGCTCCTTGGCCGCGCCGCGCCGGTGCTGCCACGTCTTGATGACCGCAGTCCGGTCCAAGCCCTGCGACTCAGCCAGCTGGTGCCACTCGTCGTCTCGAGCGGACATCACAGCGTTCCCCGTCTCGGTCTCAGCGATGGTGTCAGCCCGATCCTTCAGAAGTGCGTTGCTGTACTGGCGCTCGCTGATCGCGCGCTCGTCGGCCGGCACCTCAGTGCCAGCTTTGTGCGCCCGCAGGATGCGCTGCGCCGTGGCGGCGTTGACCCGGTAGCGCATCGAGACGCGCCCGTCCTGGCCTTCGATCACCAGCCCGCGCACACCCTCTGCGCTGCGCATGCCCTCGGTCACGGCCTGCAGGCGCGCCGCCCGGGGGCCATCCAGGCCCAGCACGCCGCCTGTGCGGGCAGTGCCACGGCCCGACGTGCGGCCGGCCAGGTCGACAGCGATGTTGCGTGGCCCCTGCCCCCGGGCGTAGCCGTTGGCGATCACAGTGCGGGCGACTTCGATCTGCTCTTGCGTGAAGCCGACGACGCGCTCGGCCACGTTCTCGCGGATCCATCGCTCGGCGCGCGGGTTGGTCATCCGGAACCGCATGCCAATGTCGCCGGCACCGGTGGCTACGATCAACGCAGCAGTGGATGCGCCCGCTTTTGCGTACACCTCGGTCATGATCGACGAGTATTCAGCCCAAGCAGCAGCGTCGATATTGAGCGCGGCAACCGCACCCTCAAAGTCCCCTTGCTCAAGCGCCGTCAGCAGCGCGCGCCAATCCACGTTGGCCTGCAAGTCAGTCACCGATGCCATGAATGCGCGGTGGACGTTCGGCTCGAACTCGGCGATGAGCTGCGCGAACAGTCGCGCCTGCGACATCGTCGGGCGATTGGGACGGGTCGCCATTTATTCCGGCCGCATCTCGGCGGTAATGTCCAGCTCCACCAGGTCGAACGTCAGCCGGGCACGCACAGGATTGTCATCACCACCGACGAGCGGTTCGATCTCGATCTTCGTAATGCCGCGGATCTCGTTTCCGTCGCCATCGAACACCCGGGTGCCGTAAGTCGTCCCGTCACACACGATCCGGATTTGTTGCATGTCAGCCCCTGATGATGAACCGCACCGCCGCCGGCGTGCCCGCTGCGGGAATCTTCGTGAAGCCGATGATCGTCACCGGGACGCCATCGACCGTGAGTACGTCGCCGGGCGCGTATTCGATGCTCGGCACCTCGCACGTGGCCATGCGGTCGGACGCGACGATCACCGTGCCGCCAACCTCCGTGCCAACGAGCTCCTTGCTCACGCCGCGAACCGCGCCGCGAACCGGGACCGTTTGCCGCGTCGGCGTGACCGGATCCCAGGGATTGGCGCCGGGCGTTCCGGCCGTCTCGTGCGTGAGCGTGATCGAGCCTTGCCCCAATCCGCCTTGGCTGTCGGGCTTGAGCAGGTCGCGGGCCATGGCCTGCATCTGGTCGTAGAAGGCCATCAGATCACCAGAAAGCGAGGGTTGGTGCGCACGCCAGAGCAGAGCCACGGCAGCACCATGCCGTTGATGATCGCGTCAGAGGCTATGCCGGGAGCAGCAGCGCCACCGCCGGTGTCGCCCGGCGCGAAGAACTCCCGGCTGATCGTGTCGACCTGCTCGCGGCGCGTGATGCGGTTGGGGTCAGCCGAGCCAGTAGCCCAGCCCGGCGTGAGCGCCTCCAGGTAGGCGGCCCGGTAGCTGGCGCTGATCCAGGCGGGCGGGATGAGGTCGGACGGCACGGGTTGACCATTCAGGCGCAGGCCAGCGCGCGGCCAGGCCAGATCCTGCATGAAGCCACCAGCGCGACGGCTGCACGCCGACAGCTTGGGCTCGTAGGCAGCGTCCACGTAGACGCTGCCGATCGTGCGCAGCGAAGCAGCATTCGCCCCGTCCGGCAACTCGAGCCCCTGCCCGGCCAGCCACGCCGCAAATCCCTCGTCCGAGCCGTATGCCATGGTCAAGCCTTCATCAGCTCTTCGATCTTGGTGCGCAGCGTGCCGGCCTTCCAGCGCTTGTCGGCGTCCTCGCCGGCCAGCTCGCGGTACTCGGCACGCAGGGCGTCGATGTCGACGTCGACATCATCATCGGCGGGCACGGCCGGGGTGACGGGTGCGGGCGCGGCAGGGGTGTCGACAGGTGTCGAGCCCTGTGCAGGCTCGGGCTGCTTGTTCGCCGTGACCTCGATGCCGTCGCCCTTGAGCGCGGCCAGGCGAGCATCCGGCATCGGCCCGCGCATCGTCAGTGTGGCAGTCTCGCCCGGCTTGACGATCTGCAGGCCGCCGCCCTTTACAGGGAAGGCCCGGCCCAGCTTCGTCGTGTTCTTGATGGTGTATTCCACGTTCACTCCTCACGAGGATCGGGCGGCACCGAAGCGCCGCCCTATCCATCAGGTCGCGGTTGCCGTGCGCAGCAGGTCCGGGCGCTGGCACAGGTACAGCGGGTAGCTGTAGAGCTCGCCGCGCGTCCAGGCCTGGCGGTCACGGTCCACGATGTTGATCGCGTAGGTGTCCAGCCCCGGCGTGTTCACGTACGGCATGAACTCGGCCGGCGCCATCGCATGCACGAACACGTCCTGCGCGCCCACCGGGAAGAAACGGGCTTCGTCTGCCGCCACAGCGATGGTGGTGCCGTCGTCCGTGCCGCGGTAGTTGTGGAACGTGATGCCAGCGAAGGTGAAGTCGCCGAAAGGGTTGCCGTTGTTGCGCAGATCGGCGGCGGCCTGCCAGTTCAGGTATGTGCGCTCGACCATGGGGTGCGACACGAGCTTGTCGTAGAACTCATCACCCACGATCGCGTGCACCGTCGAGCCGGTCGTCATCGCCCCGCGCGAGCCGGTGACCATGCTGCGCACGAGCGCGGCTGCAGCGCCACGGATGTTGAACGTCGGGCTCGACAGGTTCCAGACCACGGGTGCCGGGCGGGTCAGCCCGAACTCGGTGTAGAAGTCGTAGATCACCGTCGTGCCGTCGGCGTCCAGCAGCGTGCCCATGAGCGCGCCCATGCGGTGGTGCTCGTGGGTCAGCTCCATGTCCTGGCGCACACGCGCCATGCGGCGCAGGTACTCGGCCTGCACCTGGACCGTCTCGCTCTCCGAGCCGAAAGCACGGATGCCCTGCAGCTCCTCGGCGTACATGGTGAAGCCCTCGGCCAGACGCACGGTCTTGAGCGGCACAGCCGAGCGGTTGTCCGGAGACAGTTCCTTGGGCGGGGCGCCGATCGCAGACGTCGGGATGAGCTGCAGGCCGCCATCGCGCACGTCGACGAAGATCGTGCGGCTGCGCACCGGCTCCGGTCGGAACAGGTTCAGCGCACCGAGAAAGCCGGGCGCGTAGTCCACGCGGTTGATCTGGCCGGTCAGCGAGGTCGTGTTGAACGCGCTGCCGTTGAAAATATCCATCGTTGCCATGGTTTCTCCTTCAGGCAGTGGCGTTCGCCGGAACCGAGGGTTCGCGGACGATGATGCCGACCGCCGCCAGCGCCGTGTGAGCGGCAGCCACAGCGGCTTGGGTCGGGGCGACGTCGGGGCTGGCGCCGTAGATCAGCGCGGCGCCCACGACTTCGGCGTTGCGGGCGATCACGGTGCGCTTGGCAGTCTCGCCGTCGGCGATGTTCTCCCAGAGGATGCACACCGGCAGCTCGAGACCGCTGGTCGTGGTCTGGTCTTCGAGCACCTGGCCGGCATAGGCCGGGCCGGTGATCTCGATCTGCTCGCGGGACAGGTGGCCCGGGGGCGTTTCGGAGACCATGAAGTGGGCCGTGTCGCGGCCTTGGTACAGAATCGGCATGATCAGCCCTCCTTCTTCATCTTGACGCCGGACGAGGCCACAGCATCGGCCCAGGCATCGTTGGTGGTGACGCGCGCGCCGTCAGCGATGACGCCAGCCACAGGGTTGACCGGCTTGGCGTCGCGCGTGAGCGCTTTGAACATGCCGGCGATCTCGGCATCGGACGCGTCCTTGACGGCCTCGTCGCCCATGCGCGCGGCCACGGCGGCCTTGCGCAACTCGGCGTCCGTCTTGCCCTTGGGATCGATCGCGGCGTCGAGCGCCTTGACCTTGCCCAGCAGATCAGCGCGGGAGGCGACCAGCGCATCCACATCGATCTTGGCGGCGTCCTCGGCTTTCTTGAGGTCGGCCTTGAGCTTGCCGATTTCCTCGTCCTTCTCCTCTTCCACCTTCTTCTTGGCGGCGTCGGCGTCGGCGAGGGCCTGGTTCATGGTGGCCTTGTACTGCTCGATGGCAGCCACGTCGGTCACGGCAACCTGGACGGCCTTGTCGCCCAGGACAACCGTCTTCAGCGAGTCGGTCATGCGACCTTCCTCCACGGTTTTGGGCGATGCGCCCGGTTGAAAATCTTGGATGGGCGATGCGCCCCAGGCGTCGCCGATGCGGGCCTTGGCGCCTGCTCGCCCTTTCTGGACGATGGCCACGTGGTTTGCGACGATGTTCTTCTGGCGGGCCTGATACGGCGTGCCGTCAGGGGCGACGCCGTCCTGCCACTCGATCTCTGCCGAGTAGCCGACGGACAGCTCGCGCTTTCCGTCTTTCACGGCCTTCACGGCGCTGGCGTCGGTGATCTTCAGCCCGATCTTCAGGTACTCGCCGTCGCGCAAGACGTCGTCGCCGGTAGTCCCCACGGCAAGGTCTTTCCAGTTTGTCGCGTCGACATCCACGCCCGGGTGATCGTTGGTGATCGGCAGACGGGAGAACGTATCGAGGGAACGCTTGGAGAAGACGTCAGCCTCGTCGCGATAGACGTTCACCACGTCGAGATCCGGACGGCCGAGCTCGCGCCCTAGGTATTGCTGTACGCCGGTGCGCGCGGTGCGTGCGTTCGCCTGCAGGTAGCCAGCGGCGTCAACCGCTGCGTCGCCAATCTGCACGGCGTCTGTGATCTTGGTCATTCAATCTCTCCACCGCCCGCGGGCAGGCTCTGCTCGGCGAGCGTTCCGTGGTCCTTGATGGCTTGCTCGAGGCCTGGCAGAACGCCCTGCTCGGTCAGCTCGTTGACGAGGGCGTCCGACAGGGCGTCGACAGGGATGATGTCGCCGGCGTTCGCGCCAGCGATGCTCCTCGCGGCGTTGGCCGTCTTGACGAAAATGTCGGCCCGCTCGCTCTCGGTGAGCTGTCGCAGCGGCTTCCACTCGTAGAAGATCTCTTCCGGCCGATTGCCCAGCGCCTGCCACAGAATGCAGTCGTCCAGCAGCGACATGGCCGGTGCGATCTCGGTGGACTGCATGTGTCCGATGCGGTCGAAATACACGCGCTCGTCACCGTCGCCGGATCCTGAAAGGCCCACGGCGGCGCGGCCATACAGGCGCGTTACCGGGATCCGCGATGCGCCTGAGACGGCGTCCATGAACTTGCTGACGACCTCGGGCAGCCCGGCGAACGATGCCGACTTCTGCGAGTAGGCGTCCTTCGCGTCCATCGCCAAGGCGCCGTTGATCGATTTCATCGACGCCTGCACGCCCGCGCGGCGGATCCACAGCGAGTCCTCGCCGTCCTCCATGCCCTGCGCGAAGCCGTCGAACTGGAAAACATCAACCTTGGCCTCGAAAACGAGGCTGGCCATGTTGGCCATCGTCGCGTCCACCTGCTTGATGGCGTCGAACGTGGACTGAAGCACGCTATCAGCCCAGCCCTGTCCCAGCGAGGACACGGCAGCCGCGTCCTCGGGGATTGGCGAGCCCTGGAAGATCACGAAGCGGCTGGCGTGGACGAAGACCTGACGGGCACCAGAGGCAACGAGGTATCGCTCGGGCCGACCGTAGTACGGGCTGTTGATATCGCGCACGATGTCGTCGGCAGCCAGGCTGTTAGGCGTCAGTACGATGAGCGACTTGATCTCGACGCCAGCGCCCGGCACCAGCGGCAGGTCCTGGTCGGCCTCGTCGGTGTTCAGGTACAGCGCCGCGCCACCGTACAGACGCGCGGCAATCAGCGCCTGCTGAACCTTTCGGCTCAGACCAAGGCGCTTCTCGACGGCCTCGATCGCGGTGATCTGGTCGGACTCAGCGCGCCACGAGCGCCACTTGCGGGTGGCGTCCTCGGCGGGATAGTCCACGATCGCGCGGGCGAGCCAGGAATTGCGGTAGGCCGTCAGCAGCTCTTGCGTGTCCATGTGCCGATGCACGTAGACCGTGTGCGCCGCCTTGTCGCGATCCGTGCCCAGGTTGGCCACGTAGTTCTGCAGCCCGTCGCTGAACTGGTGAGCCATTACAGGAACCTCTTCATGTCTACCGACGAGCGGTCAATCAGATGCGGGCATGCGCCCATGATGAAAGCGTCGGCCAGGTTGGGAGATGAGACGCCGCGCTTGGCGAGTGCTTCCTTTGGCTCCACGATGTCCAGGCCTCGCTTGCTGTACCTCTTGCGCGGCGTGGAGAGCTCGACCTTCAGCTGCTCCAGCTTGGCGATATCGCTGCTGATGCTGATGAGATCGCTGGCGCCGAACTGCTCGCCCTTCGTGACCGCGTTGAACGTGTTGCGCAGCCGGTCGGCCACGTCCTGCCAGGCCTGCGCCTTCAGGTTCTCGAACTTGTCCTTGTTGCGGATCTTCGGGGCGTACTCGCGGTCCGGATTCATCACCGCACCCGCGGCGTTGAACTTGTAGTAGCCGCGTCGGATCTTCATGTCGGCCAGCGTCGACCCCACGTGCGCCCCCACGCCAATCGAGTCGTAGATCAGGATTCCACCCTCGACCCGGGACCAGGCGCGCTTCGTTGACTGGTTGAGCTCGTCCTCGGGGGCCGCCCACTCATCCACCGCCACGCAGACCGCGCCGTCGAAGTCCACGCAGGCGTTCTTGTCGGCCCCGGAGTCGGCTACGTCGTATCCCACCGCGCGCGCGCCCGACATGTCGATGCCCAGCTTCTTGTGAGCATCGATTGCGGCCTCGATCCAAGCGAACTTGATGACCGCGGCGTCGTCGCTCGTGCGGGGCTGGCCGAGGTAGATGTGCCGATATCCTTCCGGGTCGGCATCCTTCAGCCGTTCAGCCTTCCTCCTCGCCGTATCCGACAGGAACGGGTTGTCGAGGTAGTTGATGTGCCGAATGACGCAGTCGTCGCCCAACAGCGTCGGCAGCTTGGCCTGCACAAAGTCGGTGATCAGGTCCGGGTTCCAGAGGATCCAGACCTCAGACCCCTCCTTGCGGATGGTCGGGTCAATGATCGACCACTGCAGCTCGGTCAGGCCTTCACCCTCCTCGATCCAGCAGACGTCAACGCCTTCCGTACCCTTGATTTCCTCGATGTTCCGAGCCAGGCCGTAGAACAGGAACTCCGAACCCGTCACCTTGTGGCGGATGGTGGACACGCCGATATCGAACTCGTCGCGCCAGCCTGCGGACTCGATCTTCTCCTTGACGACCGTGTAGACCGAGTCCGCGATCCGGTTCTGGAACTGGCGCAGGCAGAGGAACTTGACCGAGTAGTTACGCGCCAGAAAGGCCGCCATGCCGCCTGCGTCCTGGGTCTTCGACGAGAAGCGCCCGCCCTTCAGCAGCTTGTACGGTTTGCGAGTACGCCAGAACTCACGAAGGTTCGGATTGAGCTGGTACATCGGCGGCGTAGAAGTCGTCCAGTGTTCGGCCGCGCATGCTGCCGTCAGGGCTGGTGATCTCGAGCTTGGCGGCCTCGGCAATACCGTATGCCTCGCGCTCCATCGTCACGAGCACCTTCATGGCTTCGGCCAGCTTCTTCGCGCTGTCGATGCGGCCTGATGTCGAAGTCACGCGCTGGAATGCCTTGGCTAGTCCGTCTGGCTCCCCATCGCCGGACAGCGCAGCTTCCAGCTGCTCCAGCAGGTCGATGTTGTCTGTCTGGATCTCAAGCTCGTCCAGCAGCTTCATAGCCAGGCCACGGGCCCGCGCGATGTCCTTGCGATGCGATACGCGCACATCAGCGATGACCTGGGCATTGGCGTCGACAACTTCACGTTCATTGCGTACCGGGGTGCGTACCTCTGCCTTGCGTACCAGATCATCAGCCTTAGCTTTGATCTTCGGCTGCAGATCACGCGACCACTCGTCGCGCTTGGCGCGTTTGCGGATCGCCCCTTCAGTGATGCCCTGCGATGCCGCGATCTCCCGGATCGACAAGACACCGGCGCGGTAATCCGCTTCGATTCGTTCCCAATCCGGCGCGGCCTTGCCGGTCTGCGCCATAATCCATCCTCAATCTGGAGAAGAGCCGACCATGAAAGATATCGACCCTGATGTTGCCGCCTACCTCGGGCGGGCGGTGCTTTGTATGGATGAGTCCGGCAAGCGGGACTTCTACCCAGCCGACCCGGGTGGCAATGCCGCGTGGTGCGGCGGCACATACGCCGGCGCGGGGCCGAGGCTTGAAGCGCTAGGACTGGCTACCGTGGGGCTGAGTGGTCGAATCCACCTGACCAGCGATGCCCTCTCAATCGGCGAACAATGGGTCTTGATCCAGCAGTCGCTGTAATTCGCTTATTGCACGGCTGGGACTCGACCCCAGGAAGACCAGCGTATCGACTACCGCGCCACACCGATCCTTGTAGCGGCGTCACCCTTCAACCTCTCGGGCACCGCGCAAACGGGTGTGGGTCGCAGGCGCAGGCCAGAGCCAGCGTGATCCGCAACTCTGCGGCGTGCCCGCGGGGCAATGTCTGGTTGGTTGCTGCGGCTGCTCCCACTCGGATGCGCTCGGGAAGAACGCATGCGGCTGAAAGCACAAAGCCCGCCTCGCGTTTCCGCTGGCGGGCTTCTGGAATTCGGTCTTGTTTAGCTGGCCTGGCGGCCTCGGTCCACAACGAGAGGCAGGCCGAACAGCCTGAGGCCATGCGGGGGATCGCCGCTCACAAATCCGTGGATGTCTTCATAGCGCAGGCGCATATAGTCGTCTTCGCTCAGCCTGATTTCCTTGAACGGATTCCCGCTGAACTTAGCGTCGTGAAGTACGCGACGCAACGAATCGAGGACACTGCCGCCGCTACACTTGATGACTTCGCTCATGCTTGGCCTCATTTTCTCCGGGCATGACAAGGGAGCCCATCAGGCTCCCCACGCTCAATCCTCACTCTTTTTGCCGGTCATCTCGACCTGAAGCCGGTCAGCAGCGGCCCGGAGCACCAACTCCATCGCCCCGCGCCCGCTCGGGCCCTCGTTGAATCGGATAGTCCTGCCGCGGTCCCCAGCCCGCAAAGCCTCGAGAACCCTCAAGGCCTCTTCTGGCTTGTCGCGAAGAACTTCCGCGAGAACAGCGCCAACCGCTGCACCCGCACCAGTGCGGACTGTGTTGATCACGTCCTGAAAATACGAGGACGTCTTGAGCAAATCGTCGAACTGGCGCTTGGCTTCTGTCTTCTCGGCGTACTCCATTTCCACAGGAATTAAGCGACCGCCGCGACCTGACATGAAGCCTCCGATTCATCGTGGCGCAATTTGCACACACTATCTGCTTTTGATGGTATCACATGCGGAATAGTTTGGGGTTTTGTGTAACTGACTTGCGCCCTGTTGGTTACCATCGTGCTGCCCGTGCGCAACAGCTTGTAGAAGCGGTCACGCGAAATGCCGATCCGGCCGAACAACTCGGGGCGATCATCCCACGATGCACCCATGACGTAATAGGCGAACAGCACCGCCCTCGTCTTCTCGCAGGCGAGGCCCAGGTAGGCGCGGTGGATGGCCTGCGACTGCGGGTCCAATCGCACCTTCGGCTCCCGGCTGCCAGCGCTTGCCATGCCCATTAGCTTGCAGAACGGCGTGATGCGCAGGTCCGCCCAGAAGTTCGGGCGCGCGGCCCACTCGCCCCACTGGTGCATGACGGCGGTGATGTGCATCGGGATTTCCAGCTTGCGGCCCATGTCGGTCTCTCCTTCGAACAGCCTTTCCAGCTTCTTGCGCTCCGGGCTCATGCGAACCTGGCGCGCCTCTCTTTCCTGCTTGCGCTCCAGAACCAAGACCGGATCGCGGTATTGGATCCAGTCATACACTTGCATGGGCGTGCCTCTCGCTCTTGGGCGTCAGCAGTGCGGCCTCGACTGACCAGCCCTTGTTGAGCCGTTTTCGAATGACATGGGGCGCCAGCCCAGTTTCTCTAGCCCACTCCGCAATAGTCAGCCGCCTGCCATCGTGCTCTACGTGCCTGTTGGTGCGCATGTTGTTCTGCTGCTGAATTCTGGTGGCCCATCGGCAGTTGGCTTTCTCGTAGTTTCCGTTTACATCTATGCGATCTAGGCTCATTCCATCAGGCGCGTCACCCATGTCCGCCAGAAAAGCCTCGAACGAACTCCAGGATTTGTCGTAGGAAATACCTCTTCCTCCGTAGTTATCGAAAGCGTCATCAGAAGCGCGATCGCAGCGACCTTTCATCCCGGACCATATCCAGTAAGTTCTCGACCCTGTCTGCCCATGATTCCTCCTGGCGCAACCGCAAGACTTCGTGTTCCCTGATTTGAGATGCGTGATTGATGCTTGTATGACCGCACCGCAATCGCACGTACAGCAGAAAAGTGATTTCCGTTTGTCTGTACCAGCAAAACTGGTCACCAAGAGGCGACCGAACTTTTGCCCAATCAAGCTATTTCGGATTTCTTCAAATCTGCTCATCGCCGCACCCTCCGCGCCTCGTCCTCGCCCGGGATCTTGCTCGTCATCGTCACGATCCGCCCGCCGCTGCACCGCTCTGCCACCGCGCGCATGGCTGGGTCCATCTGGTAGCCGCGCATGTCGCCCTGGGCGTCTTTGACCATGCGGGCGAAGCCGTCGGTGGTGTCGTCGTGCTCGGCGGACTCTTGCTTCTTCTTGCTGCTCATGCGCGCTCTCCTTCGCTCGCCTGCGGCACCTTGTTGCAATCCTCCGCGATCATCTGCAGCGCTCGATGGAGCGAGTCCGCCGCCTCGCGCAGATCCTGCTCGTAGTCCTTCCCGCCTCGCTGGCCGGCGCACAAGAGCTTCTTGATTGAGTGCTGTACGGCCGGGTTCGTGACGCCAAACAGGTCCAGCACGCGGTAGACGTCGATCGTCTGCAGGTGCGCGACGGGCTTGTGGTAGTGGCTGTGCTTGGTCACTGAATCACCTCCTGGCTGTGCACGGTCATCTCGAGGCTGTAGGCTCTGCCCTCGCTTGGATTCGCAAGGGTGGCTTTGTTGAAGCTGCGCACTTCCACCGCATAGTCGCCCTTGCCAACTTCAGTCAGCACGTCGCCGATGGCGCGCAGGTGCTCTGCGATCTTCTGGCGTTGGTCGTTGGTCATGGGCTCACCTGTCTCTGATCGCATGGCAGATCCCATCAGCAATCCAAAGGACGCCGAGCGCATACGCGAAGATCATGGTCGCCACGTCTACCGCCAGGAAGTGAGCGGCGATGAAGAAGCCCAGTGCCGTAAAAAGACTCAGCGGCCTCATGCCTTCACCTCCGGAATGCGGTAGACGTTCACGGAACGGGTCTTGATGCGAGTAGCGCTTGGCCTCCCCGGCACCTCCACTGGCTCCCTGATGCCGACTTTCCCCACCGGCTCGCCCAGGCTCTCGAAGGCGGCGCAGAAGCCCTCCCAGCGGCTTTGCTGCTGCACACACTCGATCAGGGCTTGGTCTGTGCAGTAGCGGGATACTCCTTGGTGCCAGTACACGTCGCGCGGCACCGGACATGCCCGCTCGAACGCCGGGCGCAGGGATTCGCGGTCGATGGTCATTGCAGCCTCCCGGCGCGAACGAGTGGCACCAGCTTGTAATCGTTCGGGTCCAGTCCATCCTGAAGAACATCGCTTTCCGTCCAGCAGCCGCTCGTTGCCCCGCGCATGCAAAACGCGACTGGGATTCCTGTCTCAGCGTGGATGACGTGCCATCCGTAGATCTCTTGGCTCATGCCGCCTCCTTGGCGCGCAGTTGGATTGCAAGGTTGAGGATGGCCAAAGCATCAGCTTCGTTGTGGTCGTCGGTCTCGTGGCCGCGCTTGATCGCCTCCTGGATCATCAGCGCCTTGTTGGCGTCGCCGCGGCCCGTCCATGCCCGCTTGATCTGCCCAACGCCCAGCGGCAGGAGCGGCACGCTGTGCTGCTGGGCGACCATCTCCGTCATGCCCAAGAACGCTCCGTAGCAGTGCGCCGCGAGTGCTCCCTTGTGGCTCTTGACGTCCTCGTAGGCGATGAGCGAAACGCGCTGCACGCTCACAAGGTTGTGCAGCCACTCCCGGTAGGCCGACCAGCGCGCGCCTGGGTGGGCCTTCGGGCGGCGCGGGAAGTGCATGGTGCCGCTTCCGGCTGCGTTGCCGACGCCCAGCGCGTAGCCGGTAGCCGTGCCAAGGTCGAGCGCCAGCGTGCTCATACCGCCCTCCCGAGTTGCTGCGCCATTGCGCGGAATGCCCCGAATCCTGCGGCGACGACAGGCGCTGACACGGCAACCCGCACCGGCTCGGTCTGTGCCACGGCCGGAGTCACCGGGACGCCCAGCAGCGCGTAAACCGGCCGGCGGATGCCGTCGTCGCAGACCGTGCGGCCGCTGGCGTAGACTTGGCCTCGGGCAGTCAGACGGCGGATCAATTGCTTTGTCAGCGCGTCCGACATGCCGCACGCCTGCGCGATGGCTTGGCGCGTCTGCGGGTGGTGCGCGAGCGCGGCGAGGACCGCGGCGTCTTGTTGGCTGGCGGGCGTCATGCGGCGCTCCTCGTGAGTTGGCGGGCCATGTGCCCAAAGACGCCCAGGCCGGGCGCAGCGCGCAGGGCGAGCTTGGCACCGTGACGGGCCTTGTAGCGGCGGTGGCTCTCGCTCTGACCGACTGGCGTGTATTTGCGGTTCGAGTACGGGCCAATGCCAAACACTCGCGTGGGCCGCTTTGCGCCTGCCATCGGCTGGATCCAGCGGTTGATGTACACACGGCGCTCGCCGTGCAGCTTGGCGACGGCCGGGCCCACCGTCGCGCGCGAGTAGCCCGTGTGGCTGCAAAGCTCCTCGACCGACATGGGGCCGATGCTCTCGAGCGCTTCGAGGATGGCCGGGATGGACTTCACGTCTCCGCGGGCGGGCATCACGCTGCCCTCCGATGACTGGGCCAGTCGAAGACAACGAGCTTGCCGCCGCCCTCCCGCAGCCGGTCGACAACCCGATCACCCAGGTGGGACTTCAGGCCTTCCATGTCGAGGTTGCTGATGATGATCGTGGGGCGCACGTTCTCGTACCGGCCGTTGATGATCTCGAACAGGATCAGCTTCTCGGCGTCGCTGCCGAACTGCACGCCCACCTCGTCGAGGATCAGCAGATCAGGGTCGATTAGGGCGTCGATGGCGTCGCGCTCGGTGCGCTCGCTGCCGCGCCGGTAGGTCTCCTTCACGCTGCGCACGGCCTCCATGACCGACGAGAACACGGCCGAGTAGCCGAGCTCGATCACGCGGTGCGCTGCGGACGTGGCCAGGTGCGTCTTGCCGGCGCCAACGTTCCCCACGAGGATCAGGCTGCGGCCGGCATCCAGCGTGGCCTTGAAGTCGTCCGCGTACTGCTGCACCGTCGCCAGCGCCTTGCCTGCACCCTCGCACGTCACGTCGAAGTTGCTGAAGCGGCGGTCGGCGAACCGTGGTGGAATGGCGGCGCGGCGCATGGCGTTGCGCATGCCGATGTCGCGGCGTTCTTGAGCGGCCTTCTCGCTGTCGGCCTTGGCCTGCGCTTCCAGGCGCGCGCCTTCACACACCGGGCACGGGCTCCAGAATCCCTTGCCGAAGCTGAAGTGACGCGACACATAGCCGCCATGCTCTTCGCAGTTGCGATTCTCGGTGCGGCGGTCAGAAGGAGCCATCTGCGCCAACTCCTGCCCGATAGTTCTGGCTGCCAAAGTTTCCATGCTTCGTCGCTCCTGCGGTTTTGCCAGTCGGGATCTCGTCCTGCCAGCGGCTCTGGTTGAGGTAGGTCATCGGCGCCGGCTCGTAGCCGTCCTGCCACTGGCGGGTGGTCGCCATGGCTTTCACGTGACTCACGATGTCGTCCGCGACGGCCTCCAGCTTTCGGGACTTCCAGAGGGCCAAGCACTTCGACTTGGCAACTCGCCGGGCAGTGTTGGGATACGCCTCCCAGAAGGCAGCGAATCCTGCAGGCGCGGCGGGCTTGCCCGACGAGGGGGTTTGTTTTTCTCCTTCTGTCTCTTTCTCTGTCTCTGTATCTACCTCTTGGGCCGTTACTGAAACGTTTCCTTCCCGTTTCACCTTCTCGCGGAAGGCGCGCACGCGCTCAGAACTGCTGTCCGAACGCATCTGGCGGTTGTCCCAAGCCAGCGGCTGCAAGGTCTGCTCATCGATCAGGCCGACTTCTGCAAGGCGACGGGCGACGTCATCCAGCGTGCGCTGGTCGATGCCGAGTTTCACGGCGACGAGTCGGTGAACGATGGGGCTGCCGCTGTCGAGGATGCCTTGCGCCTTGCAGCACAGGATTGCGACGAAGTGCCAGCGGTCCTCAAAGGCCACCAGGCGCAGCTTTTCGTCGTCGATGGCCTCGTTGTACATACGGAACCACGGCAGGGGCTTGGCGGCGCTCATGCGGCCCTCCCGAACAGCGCGGACAGGTCCACGCCGAACACGGCGTCCCATGCGCCAGCCGGCCAAGCCTTGACCGTGCCATAGCGCGGATCCGTGACTTCAGTCGCCTTGATGCCGCGATGCTTGCACCAGCGGCGCAGCTCCACGTAGGCGTTCTTGGCGAACGTCTTACCCGTGGCTCGCTCCACGGCGATGATCGTTGCGTGCCGGGCGTTGTGCCCGAGTTCGTCGCGCAGGCGCTCGGCCTCGCGCGAAGCCTTGGATGCCGCAGCCATGGCGCTCGCTTCACGCTTACTGCCGATCTGCGCCTTGGTGCGCACAGCCTCGTCTCGCTCGAGCTTCAGCGCTTCGGCCTTCTCGGCCAGGTCGGCGGCCAGGCGCAGGGCCTCTGGCAGCGACTGTGGCACCACGATGGCAGCGGCGCCGGCCTCCAGTTCCTGCCAGCGGTCCACCAGCCGGGCCGTGAACTCCGGCGACAGCTGGGCCACGACGACGATGCTGTCGCGCTTGCCCTGCTCGCCGGAAAACACATACTCCGACACCGGGCGGCCGTCGGTAGGCTTTTCCTCCATTGGTGGAGAAGCAATAACGCCGCGCTCGACCAGCCGATCAATGCTGCGCTTGACGCTGTCGTGACGCACCTCGACCAGGTCCGCGATCTCACGGCTGGTCATCGTTGCGCCCGAATTAGGTATGATGTTGGTCATTCGACCTCCTCATCAGGTTGAACCGGCCCGGGACTGTTGGCGCAGTCGCTGGGCTTTTTCATGCCTGCCGCGAGCAGAGCGCCATCAGGCACTTCCACGCCGCGACACAGCAGGATCTCGATGCACTCGCGCAGCAGTTCGCGCTGAGTGCCGTAGCGGGCCTCAAATCGGGCCTTGAAGGGGTGCACGGCGATGCGGCCAGGTGCTCCGGTGCCGTCCTGGTGGTTGCCGGCGCTCAGGGGCAGCACTAGCCAGTGCGCGTCGGGCTTGGTCCGACCGTCGATGTGGTGGATGCTGACGATGGGATCTGCGATGCCGTCCTTCATGCTCGCGATGCAGCCGATGCTGGCTAACGCATCCCAGAACCGCTTCTGTTCGGCCGTGGGCGCCCTGCCCTTCATACCGGCCGGCTTCGGGCGCGCCGTCACCTGGCGGGGCTTCTGCTCGCGCGGCGCACGGACCCAGGGCGCGCGCGTCCGCAGCTCTGTGCTGCGCTTCAGGCCTACGGTTCGGTTCAGCATCAGTGCCCCTCCGGGAATTCGAGGAACACGCCGCGACACTGGAAGTCGTCACGAACGGCCTCGGCATACTTGCTCAGTTGCTCGCGCGTCATGAGCGAGGTGACAGGGAACAGGCGCATGACGGTGAGCTTTTGCTCGTAACCCATGCCCTTGATCGTGCTGTCGTAGGTCTGCCGAAACTCGGCGTCCTCAGCACGCAGGATCGGAACGCCGTGGTGCAGCTTGCAGTAGCACTTCCAGCCCAGCGCGTCGTCCTCACGCAGCTCGCGGGCGATCTGTTCGTACCAGGCGTGCGTAAGGTTGTTCTGCGGGCCGCTACGGTCCTTGCCGGTCTTGAGCGAGGCGCGCAGGAAGCGGTGGGCGGCGTACTGCTGCCGTACCTCGCCCATGAAGCGCTGGAACGACTCGTCGCTGTTGATGACGTGAGTGCTCATGGCTTCGCTCCCTGCGCCTGGCGAGCGGCGCGGCGGCTGATTTCCATCTCCTTGTTGCCCATCCCCACGCCGTTGGCGACGTCCTCAGGGAAGATCATCTCCTTGCAGTGCGGGCACAGCGGAGCCATCTTGCGGCTGCGGAACGCTTCGTCCATCGTTTTGCCGGCACGGCTGAACAGAGTGTGTTTCTCGGCGGCCTGCAGGCGCTCGATCTTCGCGTCGAACTGACTGTGACGATTGACCAGTTGCATGAAGGCGTCGAACGACTCCACCTCGGTCTCGCAGTCCCTGCACCAGATGCGGCGTTCCGTCTGGTCATAGGTCAATGACAGGTGCTTGCATGCCGAGTACGGCCGCCGGGTCATGCCGCGGGCGACACGCAGGTCGCCGATATCCACCACCTTCACGCCGGCGATGAAGTCGAGGGGCTGAATGGGGGCCGACATCACCGCCCTCCCCGCGCCCCACGGCGCTCTTGGCTGGTTTGCTCGAGCAACCGGTGGCGCAGGTCCACGCACACGGGCGAGGCCGCGAACAGCCGCTTCCAAATGTCGATCAGGTAGGCGATGGCCATGTCAGACGTCCTCGGCAATGCGCACGTAGCCGTCACGGGCGCGATAGGCGGGGTGGAATGCTTGGGCGTGCTGGATGCGCTCGGCGCGCTCTGCATCCACTCGGCGCTCTTCCTGGCGGATGCGGCGCAGGTGGCGCTCGTGGGCGTCGCGCACGAGGCGCGTGGGGATGGGGAGGTTCTTGTAGTAAGCCATCACGCCACCAACCGGACAGCGCCGCGCTTGGCGAGCTCGCCTTCGATGGCGCTGGCGAGGTCTGCGGCTGCGGCCTTCGCTTCCGTGGCCTCGACCAGCGCGCGCTGCAGGGTCTCAGTGCTCGTGCAGCGCGTCAGTTCAAACGCCGCCTTCTTCGCCTCAGGGAATTCCTTCAGCAACGCGAGCACGTGGGCGCTCGGGTCGAACTCTTCGCCCTCGGCGCTGACACGCACGGCACGGGTGACGAGCCCGGCCGGCGCCAGGATGTCGTTGGCAAGCTTCACGCGCAGCTCAACCGGCATCGACGCAAGCACGGAGGGCAGGAAGTTGGCTGGCATGTTGCCGGGGCCGTCGTCCTCAGATTCGCAACCGCCCAGCCAGCGGTACACCTTCTGCATGTTGATGCGCTGGCAGTGAATCGTGTCGCGCCCGCGACGCTCTTCTTCGAAGACGATCTCCGTCGTCCGCTCAGCATCAATAGCCTTGTGGGCGTCAACCACCTTCTGGACGATCTTGGACTGGCTCAGTTGCAGGCTGCGACGCCATCCATCGAGCATGTCCTTGACCAGCTCGGTGACAGGCTTGCGCGGGATCTGAGAAATCGTGTTCATGACGTGTCTCCGGTGGATCTCTACAGTTCAGTCATCGCGTACGTGCTGCCCACAATGGCGGCGCGACGCGAGGCCCGGCACGATTCGGCCAGGTCAACGAACAAGGAATGGATGTGAACGAATCGCTCGAGCAGGCCGCCAACGAAGTGCGCGTGAAGCTGAACACCGCGCGAGAAATCGCTTGGGACGCGCTGGATCGGCCCAGCGACGAGCATGTGATGGTCGTGTTCCGATCGTTGCTGGAGGCCGAGAGTCGCCATCGCTACGCCGCGGCCGAAGCCGAGGAAGCGGACGAGTGCGCGCAAGGGCCGCGGGCGACGGTGCATTGATGCGGCCATCACGACTCCGCCCTGCTCTCGCGCACCTGGGCAGCCAGGCGCAGCCGATCAGCGTCGAGCTCGCGGCCGGTCAGGATCGGCTGCTGCCCGTGAGCCAGCGCAGTCACCCGCACGCCGTTGGCGAGCAGGACCGACTCGCCAGGACGCAGGATGATGTCGTTGAGAGCGGGCGTGGTCATTGGGCGACCTCGGCGGCAGCGGGTGCCGGAAGGTCGGGCCAGATGAGCCAGTAGTCATCGGGGCGCAGGTCGCGGCGGGTGACGGCGCCGGCGGTGGCGATCTCGATGGCTAGGCACTTGTCCGCAGGGACCGAGCGCTTTTCGTCACGCCAGAAGCAGACGGCCTGAGGTGTGACGCCCAACACTCGCGCCAGCGACGATGCGCTGCCGAGGACGTCAATGGCGGATGCAATGGGCTTGTTCATGCCTCGATTCTACATTTGTAGAACAAAGACTTCAACAACTGTGTTTGCCTGCCCTTCTACAACTGTTTAAATTCCGCGACATGGCACTCGGCAAGCAAATCCACTACTACCGCACGAAGCTGGGCTGGACGCTCCAAGACCTGGGTTCGCGCGTCGGCCTCGGGGCGGGCACTATCAGCGCCCTGGAGCTTCGAGACAGCAAGACGTCTAAGAAGACGCTCGAGATGGCGTCCGCTTTTGGACTCACGGTAGAACAACTGCTGGACGAAGGCCGCGACTGGCTGGATGAGAAAGGGCGCCCGCGCGTCGACCAAGCGCCAGTAAAGCCTGTGGGAGAGGTAAAGAAAGCGGACGCTTGGCCCCTCCCTGCAGTAAGCGAAGATGTGCTGCGCAGCTTGAAAAAGGAAGACCGAGCAAGAGCCGAGGGGGCGCTGCTGGCCGTCCTCTCGCAGCTCGGCGTGACGGCCAGCAGCGCCGGCCCTTCGCAGATTGACGATGGGCCTGCGTCGAATGACGCCGAGTATGCTTACATCAACCGCATCGACGCCAAGCTGTCCGCTGGCCGCGGCACGATCATCTACGACGCCGAGCAGCGCGGGCGGCTGTCGTTCCGCCGCGACTGGCTGCGCTCCCAGGGTGTCAACAACCCGGACAGGGCGGTGCTGGCAGAGGTCGACGGCGACTCGATGGCCGGCCACATCCCGCACGGCGCCACGATACTGATTGACCTATCCCAGACGGAGACGGTCAACGGCAAGGTCTACGCGATCTTCCACGACAAAGAGTTCTACGTGAAGCGTCTCTGGTCGAAGGCTGGCATTACGACTGCGCACTCGGACAACGAGGACAAGGAGACATACCCGCCCTTCCCGCTCGTGAAGGATGGCGACCAGGTGATAGGCCGGGTGTTCTGGTGTGGGTTTGGGTTGTAGATAGATCCTCTGTTTGCCTGCTAAAGCGCTCTTTGCAAGCATGTGCTTGCTTCAGGACTGCAAGCAAGCAATAATGGCACCTCCTCACTTTGGAGTTGCGAGATGGTCACGTCCAAAAAAAGCGATGGCAGGGCAGCAGGAGGTGCGGCGAGGGCTCAGAAGCTCACGCCTGAGCGACGCAGCGAAATCGCCAAAAATGCGGCTGCCGCCAGGAAGCTAATCGCGGCCACACCGATGGCCGATTACGTTGGGAACTTGACGCTCGGCAGCATTGACATCCCTTGTGCGGTCCTACCTGATGGGACGCGACTCATCTCACAGGGCGGTGTTACAGGGGCATTCGGGCCTGTCACTGGCGGCTGGCAACTCAGGCGCAAAATGGAGAATGAGGACTCTGGTGGTTTGCCGCCTTTTTTGGTCGCTGCTTCGCTAAATCCCTTTATTTCCGAGGAGTTGCGCACCATGGTGACTACTCCGAAAATGTACAGAGATCCCCGAGGGGGGCCGCTTCGGATCGGCTTCGAAGCGTCATCCTTGCCAATGATCTGCGACGTGTGGCTGAAGGCTCGCGAGGCCGGCGCCCTGTCTAAGCCACAGTTGGCTGTCGCGGCCAGGGCTGAGATTCTTATGCGCGGACTCGCTCATGTGGGCATCATCGCGCTGGTTGATGAGGCGACAGGCTTCCAGCGAGACCGCGAGCGTGACGCTCTTGCAAAGATACTCGAGTCCTTCGTCGCCAAAGAGCTTCAGCCCTACGTGAAGACCTTCCCTCCTGAGTACTACGAGGAACTCTTCCGACTCCGGCGGCTGGATTACCCCGCGAGCAACCCAAGGTTCAGGCCGCAGTACTTTGGCATGTTGACCAACGACATCGTCTATGAGCGACTCGCGCCTGGCCTACTTGAGGAGTTGAAGCGGCAAGCTTCCAAGGACGAGAAAAAAGCGCACCTTCATCGCAGACTCACGCAGGAGATAGGGCACCCGAAGCTGCGTGAGCACTTGGCATCTGTTGTCACCGCGATGAAGCTGTCGGATGACTATCCCGACTTCATCTCGAAGCTGAATCGCCTTCACCCTAGGTTTGGGGACACTCAGTCTCTCGGACTCGAAGAAGAGGACAGATGACAAACAGCCCGCTTCGGCGGGCTTTCTGCTTTTTGGGCACCACCCCACATACAGCACTGGCGCGGCCCTCAGCGCATTGGAGCCCTGTTTGGGCACCACCGCCGCACGCCGCTTTCACGCGTCAGGCACGCGTGCGAGGCCCGGCCGAGCACGCGACGTCGTGCGCACGACCGGCTTCGGAGACAGCGGGTCGCCGTGCAGGTGCCGCGCGCCCTCTGGCGTCGCGCGCCAGCCCGGAGGGATGGACTCGGTCCGGACTACGCCCTTCAGAATCAGCTTGCGACGGAGTTCTCGCTCCTGCGGGCCTCCCATCTCCGGAAGTTCGACGCCAACATTCAGCGAGTCAGGCGAGCCCTTGAGCCGGCTGGTGGCTTGACGCCTGAGCATGCGGCCACGCATCGCTGAAGGGTTCCAATACGGTCCGATTGCGTCGTTGCGGGCGGCCTCCAAGTAGGCCAGCACTTCAACGGCGTCCGGGAACTCTCCGAGCTCTGCGCGTGCCGCACGGCTCCACGTACGCCAGCGCGTCAGCTCGTCGAGTTCAGCGCCGCACAGCAGGCGGGCGAGCCATCTCCGCATTTCGATCTCCTTTGCGGCCGCGCCGCATTTTCCTTACTGGGGTGTTAGGACACTCCTGTCACCCAAAGGCCTCCCCCTACCCCAACAAGAGGTAGAGAAGAGGTGTCACCCCGCCCTTGAGCGGTCATCGATGCTGCGCGTCTGCGCAGTCCCGGGCGTCGATGTTCGGCCAGCCCCACGGATCGTTACGGATTTGCACCGGGTGCCCTCTCGGGCCCTCGCCGTGTAGCGGTTCTCTTCCAGGCAGCCCCGCGTGGGCTCACTTCTGTCGCGTGGAGTGCGATGGCTTCGGTCGATGCCATGGCCGAATTCTACACTTGTTTTCTACAGTTGTTGACAACGATAAATCTACAGTTGTAGAATTCAATCACACGATCAGCAACGCACGGAACGCCTAGGCGGAAGCCAGCAAGTACAGCGGGGTGGGTCGGAAGGACAGCAGGACCGCTCTTCAACAACCAGTCAAGCCATAGAACACACCGATGACGGCGCAAGCCGTGGCTAGGTGCAGGTGGCAATCCCCCACGCCTGATGAATAGACCGGGGGCTATCGAAGCGCGGCCTGGCCTCAAGTGGGGGCTATAGAACCGAGCGGAGATTGAAGATTTGGCCGACTACGCGGAGCCGCCTTGTGCGGGAGTGGCCGCGGGTCGGCCAGGCAACCAAAGCGCCTTTCAACAAGGGCGTTTCGGTTTCCTGGGGAGCATCGGCGCCACCCTGCCGCCAGCGAATGTGGGGCAACGAACCAAGGAGACAGCCATGGGCGGCGACGCCACGTAGCAGACACCAAACGTGGGCAACCCTGAGCACACGGGCGCAGAAAGCCGGGCGATATCGGCATGGGCACACAGTTGGCCGACGGTTGGGGAGCACCCACCCCTGATAACCGGAAGACGCCGCCAAGCGAAAAGAGGCAGGACGCGAGCCTGGGGTAGACAGCCCACGCGCACAGGCCCATGGGGGACATGGTGACAGCCCCATCCTGCGCCAGGCATGCGAGAGCGGCCGGCGCAGGGGCATCTGAATCCCCGTTCAATCGTGAGCGCAGGGATTTTCATGCGGAGGGCCTGATGGCCGAGAAAGTGGAAGAGCGCGTCACCAAGATCATCGCCGAGCAGCTTGGCGTGGACGAAGGCTACCTGACCCCGGACAAGACGTTCGGGGGCGATCTGGACGCCGACTCGCTTGAGTTGATCGAGGCGGTGATGGGCTTGGAGCTCGAGTTCGGAATCGATATACCTGACGACGAGATCGCCAAGCTCGAAACGGTCGCCCAGGCAATCGAACTGGTGCGCAGGCTGACTGCCTGACGCCCCGCCCTTCTCACGAGGGGCATGACGTGTGGCGGTTCAGCGCCGATAAAGCAAGCCGAGTGGCCCGCCGATATTAGGGCCTACCTGCAGGGCTCGGGACTGCTCGGGGAGCCGCCACACCTCATTCGTAGATAGCCGCAGCGGGCGTTCCGCTGGATCAACTGGAGAGAGATATGAGCGACCGCGCTGAGGCAGTTGCCAAGGAGCCATTCCTGGTGATCGAGATGCCTGATGGCAGCACCTGGGGCATCCCCGTGGAGGTAATCGCTCGCCATCGCGCGTCCCACTATGCCCACGAGTTCGACGGCGACGTCGAGAAGAGCCTGGCCGAAGACACCGGCCCGCTCTTCGCGTCGGACGAATACGAGGTTCACGACTGGGCGGCAAACAACATGAACTGGTCAGACGTCGCCGCCGACCACGCCGTTCGGATCGATGGGGCCAAGCCCGTGGACTACCAAGAAGGCTGGACGAACGGGGAATACGAGGTGTGCAGCCTTCCGTCCGTCTTGAAAGACTGGCGCTGCTGACCCCGTAGCCCACCACCAACAAGGAGCAGATATGTGCACCGAGGTCGAAGTGCTGCGCGGCGCTGAGTCCGTCATGTGCAGCAGCATCGAGCAACTAGCCGGCGCGCTCGGGATCGACGCTGCGCTGATTGATGACGACGGCACGTATGCCAAGTACGGCGATCACTGCCTCTGCCCGGTTGATTTCAAGAAGGCCGCGCGGCTGTCTGGCATGCACCTTCGCCCCGCCACCGACGACGAAGGATTCCCGTTCCCCGAGTTCATCTTCTCGGTGGAGCCATGACGCGCTAAGGCGCAGAGGATGAATGATGGATAGAGCCGGAATCATCGACTCTCGACTTTTGCCACTGACCAACAAAGGATTCATCAGCCTGCCTAGAGGGTTCGACCTGACGGGAGTGCGATTTGGGCGGCTCGTTGCCCTTTCTCGCGCGGGCAATCGCGGCATAAGGCCCTACTGGCTTTGCCGCTGTGACTGCGGCTCCATGGTCGAAGTGCCGAAGTCGAACCTCAGCAAGAAGGTGACGGTCAGCTGCGGCTGCTTCAACCAGCAGAACCGCGCCGCCAAAGCAACGAAGCATGGCCGGTGCTGGTCGAGAACCTACTACAGCTGGTCATCCATGCACGCCAGGTGCAGCAACCCGACGGCTCCATCGTATCGACACTATGGAGGAAGGGGCATCGCTGTTTGCGAGCGATGGGCGAATTTCGAACAGTTTTTCGATGACATGGGCGAACGTCCCGCGGGAACCTCAATCGACCGGATCGATGTCAACGGCAACTACGAACCTTCCAATTGTCGGTGGGCGACAGCCTCCGAGCAAAGACGAAACCAGAGAACCAAAGATCAATTACGGCGCGACGCTAGGGAGTGGGAAGATGCTCAACGACAAAGATCCTGAACGCGCCGTCATCGAGAAGCTGGGGACGAGCGCTGCGGTACCGGTGAGCCCGATGGCAAAGATGGCCCAGGTGCTGCGCGAGAAAGCCAAACGCGAGCGTGAAGACTACGAACGACGTGTGCAGTCGGGCGAGTGGGGCCCTGCGCCTGACGCGGGCACCGAGGCAGACCACTCGCCCACTCATGTCGCCACTGTCGAGGGTGATGAGTCGCAACGCGTGTTGCATTGGAACAAGGATGTCCGGGGTTTTGACTATGAGCCGGGCACCAAACTCTACGATGCTACCGCCCTCGCCCAGGCCCGCCAGCAGGGGCGCAATGAGGGGTATGAGGCTGCGCGGGCGGAGTTCATTCCTCCGGGCTGCTCCGTGCGCGACCGGGGCTTTGAGGTGGATGGAGGAAGTCACTCGCCGACGTTGCTGCTGGAGTTCAACACAGACGACTGGAGCGCCAGGGATGCACTATCCGCTCTGTACGGCTACCGCCAACCCACCCAGAAGGACTGACATGACGACCAAGTACGACGACCTGGCGCGGCTGGCTGAGGCTGCGACCCAAGGCCTGTGGGCACAGCAGCGCGACACCGTGAAGCTGGGGCGCCGGAACATCGCTACTGTGCATGCTGGCGTATCACTAGGCATCGGCGAGTCATACCGCCAGGCGTGCGCCAACGCGGCCTACATCGCCGCCGCCAACCCCGCCAATATCAAAGCCCTGCTCGCGGATCGGGATGCGCTGGCCGAGGCGCTGGCCCGGCTTCTCAAGAGCTTCCCTACCGACGGCGACATGAAGGAGGCTGGGTACGACGACCTCGCGATTGATGAGGCGTGTGCCGCATGCGAGGCCGGTCATGCCGCCCTTGCCCGTGTGAAGGAGCCGACATGAGCCAACAGCCCACCAGACAGGAGATGGCCAACCGCCTCATCCTGGCGCGCGGTCTGATGTACTCCCGGCCACACTCTCGCGTTGATCTGGCCGTCGCTCTTGGCCTGCACCCCAAGCAGGCAGACGTGCTGTTTGCCACGCTGCGTTCGGATGGCAGCGTTGCCAGGGTCGGCGAGCGCCGCAACCCGGACGGCTCACCGTCGCCGCTGTGGGGCAAGCCGGAGGCGACGCGCGACCCATTCGCAGCCCTCTTCGCCGGCTGGTTCCCGGCATGACCAATACTCACCCGCCGCGACGGGCCGGCCGCTGGCGCCGGCTGGGGTATCTCCCCGCACCTGGGCGGGATCGCGGATCCAGGCCGGACACCGATATTGATCGGCCTCCCCTCTGCCAGATGAGGGGCGCCAAGACCAGCGCTTGCAGTCAGGTGTTAGCGACCTGACAACCAACCCCATCCAACACGTCCGGGTCAAACCGTGCTTTATCGGATGCAGGCGCTGGCCTTGGTGGCGAGCAGTACGCGCAGGCGATGCGCAGGTAGCTGATCCGTTTGCCAGTTCGAGACTGGCCTGCCGGTGGTAGCGGCCAACGCTCTACCAATGCCAGATTCGCACCTGGCCGCCATCAACCCGGGGCAACGCTCACCGCCGCGCCCCGGCCTCTTTTGCCCAGCGCCAGGGCTCAGTGTGTTCACGGTGCCGGCACCGTTGGCGCGGCCGGACTCATTCCAAATCCCCCGAATTCGGGGAATTACCCCAAACCCTGACCAGCACCAGCCACGGGATACACCGCTGCCCCCGGAGGCAGCGTGACGCCTGGACGCTTTGCTGCGATGGCGCCCACCCGAGCGCATCGGGCCCCTATTCCATATCGGAGACCAGCCATGCTGACGTGCCTGGATGACCGCGCGCGCCCCTACCTCGCGCCCGCAGCTTACGCCCCGCCGGAGATCCCGGAGCCGCAGCCGATGAGCCCTATCGCTGCCGGCACTGCCGCGGCCTGGGCGATTCACAGAGGCAGCGAGCCGGTGCGCGAAGCCATGCGCACGTGGCTCACCTGCGAAGCCCCGCTCGAGATCATCGATGCGCTGCTCGCTGGAGTGCTGGATCCCCTCTTCTATCGCAAATCGTTCGCCATGGCTCAGGAAGCCGTGCGCGAGCAAGCCGTCAAGGTTCTGGAGGAGCTATGACCACCGACGACAAATCCATCCGCTACGCCCTCATGTCGCAGCACGCCCGCGAGCGGGAAGACGAGCGCGAGGAGCGCCGCGACACTCGGCGCACCTGGGCCGAGGCAGGCGCTGCCATCGCTCTCGGGCTGATCGGCTTCACCGTCTGGGCTATCAGCGCCGGGGTGATGTATGTCCGCTGACCTGTACGCCGTGATCGGCTACGTCGTCGCCATGGTCGCTATTGCCCAGGTGGGCGACGCATGCAACCGCTGGCTGCGACGACGGGAGGGGTGGTGAAACCCGAATACCACTACCTGCCCGGCCTACCCGATCCCTTCCTTCGCGCCCAGCGTGGCGCTGCAGTTGCACTCGTAAAACACTCAGGAGCACTCGATGAGCATAGCCACCCTCGTGCTTGGTTCCAGCGGGACCGGCAAGAGCACCAGCCTGCGGAACCTCGACCCTTCGAAAACAGTTCTGATTCAGTGCATCAAGAAGCCCCTGCCGTTTCGGTCTAAGGGCTGGAAGGTCCGGGCCTCGATGAAGGATGAGGGCAACGTCTTCCAGACGGACGACGCCGCGCTGATCGAGAAGATCATGAAGGGATCGCCGCATGAGGTCGTGGTGATCGATGACTTCCAGGCGATGCTGGTCAATCAGCTGATGGCCCGCGCCAGCGAGAAGGGTTACGACCGCTTCACTGATATCGGCAAGAGCGCGTGGAACCTCTTCAACTGCGCAGGCGCGCTGGCGCCAGGCCGTCGCGTCTACATCCTGTCCCACACCCAGACAGATGATGTGGGAAACATCCGAATGAAGACGGTCGGCAAGCTCGTCGACCAGACCCTCGTGCCGGAAGGCTACTTCACCGTTGTTCTTCGCACCGAGGTGGTCAACGGCCAGTACGTGTTCCGGACCCAGACGAACGGGATGGACTGCTGCAAGAGCCCAGTCGATATGTTCGAGGATGAGCACATCCCGAATGACCTAGCCGAGGTTGACGCTCAGATCGTCGACTTCTATGGGGTGAACAGTGAAGCGGCTTGATCTCACAGGGCAGAGGTTCTCCGGCCTCGTTGTGGTTCGTCAAGCCAGCCCGTCAGGCAGTCAAAGCAGGTGGCTCTGCCGCTGCGACTGCGGCAACGAGTCCACCGTCCAGGTCGGCAACCTACGGTCTGGGCGAACAACGAGCTGCGGGTGCAAACGCGCCACCACGACCAGAGCATGCAAGACGCGCCACGGCATGTTCGGCACCCCAACCTACAAGTCGTGGTCGTCAATGCTGACCCGGTGCGAAAACCCTGCAAATCGCAAGTTCCCGGACTACGGGGGTCGCGGGATAAGGGTGTGCAAGGAATGGCACGACTTCACCAGATTCTTCGCTGACATGGGGGAGCGTCCAGAGGGAACGACGCTTGGTCGAATAAACAACGATGGCGGCTATGAGCCCACGAACTGCGAATGGCAGGACGCCACAACTCAGGGGAGAAACAAGAGGAACAACGTCCAGTTTGAGTTTCAGGGAAAGGTGGCAACCCTGATGGAGCACTGCCAAGACCACGGAATGCCTTTCGCCACGGTCAAGTCCCGGATCTATCAGAGATCTTGGCCGATCCATGAGGCGCTTACCAAACCGGTGAGAGCCAAACACCGCAATTCCAGGGCTGCCGGCCCAATTTCCAACTGAAGACCCAGGAGCACTCATGTACAAACTCGACACTCAAGCTGCTAAGCAAGCGGATCGCGTCGGCGGCCGCATCACCGAGAAAGGCAAATACGTCGGCACCTTCACCCGCGCCCAGCATGTCGTCGCCGACACCGGAACGATTGGCATTGACTTCGACTTCGTGACGGACGACGGAACGCGCGCGCGATTCGCCATCTATACCCAGAAGGCCGACGGCACCCAGATCTACGGCTTCAAGCAGCTGATGGCGATGATGACCTGCATGCAAGTGCGAGAGCTGACCAACCCCATCAACCAGCGCGCTCGTGTCTACGATTTCGATGCAGGCCAGGAGGTCGACGTGGTTGTCCCTCAGTTTCCGGATTTGCTCGGAAAGAAGGTCGGCCTGCTGATCCGCATGGAAGAGTACGGGGACAACGGGAAGTGGCGACCCGGCCTGGCCGGCGCATTCCAAGCTGAGACCGAGCTTGTGGCGAGCGAGATCCTTGACCGGAAGACAGTCCCCTCGCAGCTGCCCAAGATGGTGCAAGCGCTGCGGGACAAGCCGAAGCAAGGCGGCGGGCAGAGCGTGGCGGCAGGAAACCGCGCTGCGCAGGAGGCCGGCTACGAGACCGAACAAGACATACCTTTCTGATCAGGAGCCAGCCATGACTATCCCCCTATACGTCCTGGCGGCCGAGCGCCGCCAGCAACTGGACGCCATCGCTGATCTGGACCTTGCGGACGATGTTCTGGCTGACACGCTCGAGAGCATCGAGGGCGATCTGGAAGAGAAGGCGCAGCACATCGTTGCCTACGTGCGAGACCTGGAGGGCGACGCCGAGAAGATCAAGAAGGCGGAGGCCGAGATGGCTGCGCGACGTAAGGCCATCGAATCGCGCGTCGCCCGCATCCGGGCCTATGTGCTGGACACCATGGTGAAGAACGGGATCAAGAAAATCCCCTGCTCCTGGTTCGTCATCAGCGTGGCCAAGTCGCCGCCTGCAGTTGAGATCTTTGATGCGGACAAGCTGCCGCGCGATTACTTCGCCGAGCCGCCGCCTCCCGTGCCGAGCAAGACGCTCATCAAGAAAGCCATCGAAGACGGCTTTGAAGTGCCCGGCGCCCGGCTCACTCAGGGCGTGCGGCTCGCCATCAAGTAACCCTCCGAGGACACCCCAATGCAACACCAACCCGCCGCCGCGGAGGACGCCGCGCGCGCGTCGATCCTGCCTGGCTCCGTCGTTCAGCTATCGCCGACAACCGGCAACCCCGCATTCGCCGCCTGCTTCATGGTCATCACCGATGTGATGCCGTGGGGTGCGATGGGATACGTGCGGGTGCCTGGCGGTGGCGACGCCTACTACCGCGCGAAGCATGAAGACATGACCCTGATTGGTCGTGCCGAATGGATGCGCGAGGACGAGACATGACCGACCAGAACGACCGTGAACTGCTGGAACTGGCCGCCAAAGCCATCGGCCTCGACGCCGCTTACGACGAGAAATGGGGAGGCATGCTGATCCCCGTAACGGTTCATGCGCCGGATGACGGCTATGAGTTCTGGAACCCCCTGGAGATTAGCGGGGATGCTTTTGATCTGGCGGCTCGACTTCGGCTGGGCATTGACCACAACCATGCGGCAGACCAGCAGCGCTGGGTATCAGCGGATCGAAACGGCTGCGAGGGGTGCTATTCGCCGGTTTCGTGCGTCGAAGACGAATTCGATGAGTGCGATCGATTGTCAGCCGCCCGTCGGGCCGTGGTTCGCGCTGCGGCCGAGATCGCCAAGGGGTTTCCATGACCGACCACTACGACACCCTGCACCACGACGAGCTGGTCGCCCTCCTGCGGCAGAGGGATGCAGAGCTGGCGGCGATTGGCGCTGGGGGCGTGGCGCCGTTGCGGGGCGGTGCTCGAGTGCGCAACGCGCTGGACATCGGGCGCTGCTATGCCTCCGCCGTCCTGGGGCAAATGCGCCAGCCGGCCGGACGGGCAGGAGGTTCGCGAGATCGAACAGGACTTGTCGGCTATCGAGGCCGCGCTGGAGGCAGCATGACCACCCCTCACGCCCTGATGCTCTCTGCCGCCGCGGCCCTCGACCGCAACGCCGCTCGCCAGCGCCGCGCGCAGACCACCTCGGCCGACCGTGATGCGTGGGTGAGCCCAGCCGCACGAGCGGAATACCAACACGACGTCGCAATCGCGCGTGGCCTGCGGGCCGCTGCGCAGCAGATGAGCGGCAATGACACACGGAGTTCCGCATGACCCACATCACCACCCTACGCGACCTGCGCGCCTGCATCCAGGCAGACACGGCGCAGAGCCCGGCGAGCGAGCAACTGGAGGCTCTGGATGCGGCTATTGCGGCGCTGACAGGTGCTGCGGATGCGCAACCGGCCGGACACGTCGGGCGCGATGCGTCTATGGCGCACATGAATGTCAACCTGCCTGAAGGCTCGCCGGTCTACGCCGCCCCTCAACCTGCCGCCGTGCTGCGCGACATTCCCGACGCTGAGCGACATGCACTGATCGGCGGCTACTTCGCTGACCAGTGGGCGAAGGACGCTGCGGACGGGTTGCTGCACCACTATGCCCGTGCACTGGCCGCCCAGCCCAGCGGGCAGGCGCAGACCGAACCTCTCGCGCGCTACTGCCCCGGCTGCGGATCGGTCGGCCCCGTGGAGGCGAAGTACCGCGACTGCTGCCCTGACGGCAACGAGGCCCGCATGATCCCGAAGACCCTGGCCGAGAAGTGCCGCGACACGTTCAAGATCGCGATCCGCAACATGCTTGCCGATGCGGCCGCCAATGATGGCGGGCAGGCGCAGCCCACCCTGTTGACCGCCGACCACACCGGCATGATGGTCGACCACAGCGGGGTCATCCGGCAGGCGAAGGAATCGCTGGAGTATGGCATGCGCAATCCTAGCGTGGCCACGATGCTCGAAGGCATGGGCAAGCACCTGGAAGAGCTCGGCCGACGCTGGTACGCGGGCGACGTGTCCGTGGTCGATGAGTTCCTACAGCTTTACTGCGTCGCGGATGATGAGCGCGCCGCCCTGAAGGCTGCCCGTCAGGGCGAAGGGAGTGCCAATGGCTGAAGGAGCGACGACGTGGTACCTGGCCAGCGCCTACCACCCGCGCAAGATCGAGCCGGTCAGCGTTGAGCGGCAGACTGGCTGCTCTGTGTGGATCGGGGGCGATCGGCGATCCAGGATGGGTAGCACAGAGGCAATCTTCCCAACCTGGGATGAGGCGCATCAGTGGCTGCTCAAATGGCACCAAGACAAGGTTGACAGGGCGCGCCACCAGCTTGAGCGCGCGAAGAGTTTGCACGGCAACGTGAAGGGGATGAAGCGCCCGCCTGGATCGCCCGATGCCTGACCACCCGCACAGCACCGAAACCGCCCGGCCTCGTGCGGGGATTGTTGGCGACGTCAAATCAATAGCAAAGGTGTCCGCATGAATCGCAAGCCAGACCCAACGCCACAAAGGATACGCGAGCTTCTGACCTATGATCAAAACAGCGGCGCGTTCCACTGGAAAGCCAGGGCGGGGGTGCACCGGACTGGAAGAATTGCCGGGTCGTTATGCAGAAAAGATGGGTACGTCATCATCTCTATTGATCGCACCAAGCGGCCAGCCCATCGCCTAGCATGGGCCTACGTATACGGAGAGTGGCCCAAGCGTCTCATCGATCACATAAATGGTGTGAGGACTGACAACCGCATTGCCAACCTCCGCGATGTGGACCAGTCGACCAACCTGCAAAACCGAAAGCGACCTACAGAAAACTCCTACTCCGGGGTGCTCGGTGCCCACTACAGCAAATCAAAGCGGCGCTACTACGCATCCATTCTAGTCAGAGGGAAGGTTCATAGGCTCGGGTCATTTCTCACAGCAGCCGAAGCTGGCCTTGCCTACCAAAACGCCAAGCGAAGGCTGCACGAAGGGTATGTTGAATGAACGACATTTCTTTGCCCGCCCTCGCCCGCCTGCTGGCGGTGACGCGGCGGGAATGGGGGATAGAGTGGAAAAACTGAGCCCACAGCAAGCCGCGACCGTCTTGGGCGTGTCGCCCCGCAAGGTCTATGCTCTGGCCGCCCCGGATGGTCCGATCCCCTGCTATCGAATCGGCCGCCGGATTTCTTTCGATCTGACCGACCTCACCGAGTACCTGAGCACATGCCGATTTACCGAGAAAAAACGCGCGGTCGTTTCATCTTTGAATTCGACCGTCAGATTGGGGGCCAGCGAGTCCGGGCTCGAAAGCTACTTCCAAAAACGTGGACTCAAGCCCAGGCTGACACCTTCGACCGCCAGGAATCCGCCCGGCTCTATGCGATCGGGACAAGTGTCCAACGTCCGGAACATCTCATCGAGGATGCCGTAGCGGTGTACCTGAAGGAGCGCGCGCCCCGATTGAAGTCGGGCGACAACATCGCACGCGAGCTCGCCCAGATGTACTGGGCGTACAAGGGCCGACCGCTGTCCGCCCTGACCGAAGCGTGCCGGTTCTACTCAGCCAAAGCCGTTAAGGACGACGGCGCGCCTCTGTCGCCGGCCACGCTGCGCAACCGGATCCGCTACCTCACAAGCGCGTGCCGGTACGCGTGGCGGCACCACTCGATGTGCGAGCACGACCCAGCTGCAGGGGTGCCGGTGCCGCATGTGTCCAACGAGCGCCAGCACTACGTCTCACGGCAGGAAATGCTGATGCTGGTTCGCCACTGCACCAACCTCAAGGCGCGCAAGGCGATCCGCGTTGCGTTCTACTCTGGGATGCGGCTGTCGGAGATCCTGCGGGCGGTGCCGCGGGCCAACGGATTTCACCTGCAGGACACCAAGAACGGCGCACCACGCATCGTGCCGATCCACCCGAGGATCGCTTTCTGCGCGCGCAGGATGCCGACAGGGCCCAACATCACCATTCAGCGAGCGTTCGAGCGCGCTCGCACTCGAGCCGGCCTGCCCCATGTCCACTTTCACGATCTGCGCCATAGCGCGGCCAGCGAACTGATCAACGCAGGCGTGGATCTGTACACAGTCGGCCGCGTGTTGGGCCACAAAGACCCGAGATCGACGCAGCGATACTCCCACCTCGCGGTGGACACACTAGCGGCGGCGATTGGGAAGATTGGAGGGAAAGCGGCGTGATGGGGAGCGCTTCGTCAATATTTCCCCCACCACCAATAGAAAAAGGCCCCTCGCGGAGCCCTTTCATTTACTGCTAAGTGCTTGATACTTCTGGCGGAAGGGGTGGGATTCGAACCCACGATACGCCTAAACGTATACCGGATTTCGAGTCCGGCGCATTCGACCTCTCTGCCACCCTTCCGGTGACGCTGAATCAATGAATCAGCGCTAGCGAGGTAAGACAATAACTATAGCAGAGTTTTCCAAAGGTGATCAAGTGGACTTCAAAAATTCTTGACCGCCCAGATAGGGCTGCAACGCCGCCGGGATGCGGATGCTGCCGTCTTCCTGCTGATGGTTCTCGAGCACCGCAACGAGCGCACGGCCCACGGCCAGACCGGAACCATTGAGCGTATGCACGAGCTCGGGCTTGCCCTGCGCGTTGCGAAAGCGCGCCTGCATGCGGCGGGCCTGGAAGGCTTCGCAGTTGGAGACGGACGAGATCTCGCGCCACGCATCCTGCGCCGGGAGCCAGACCTCCAGGTCGTACGTCTTGGCCGCGCCAAAGCCCATGTCGCCCGTGCACAGCAGCATGACGCGGTACGGCAGCTCCAGGCGCTTCAAGACTTCCTCGGCATGGCCCACCATCGACTCCAGTGCATCGTACGACGCCTCCGGATGCGTGATCTGCACCATCTCGACCTTGTCGAACTGATGTTGACGAATCATGCCGCGCATGTCGCGACCGCCCGAGCCGGCCTCGGACCGGAAGCACGGCGTGTGCGCCGTCATGCGGATCGGCAGCGCATCGCCCGCCACGATGCTGTCACGCACCGTGCTGGTCAGCGTGATCTCGGAGGTGGAGATGAGGTAGGCGTCCTCGCCCTCGCCTTCCTCACCGGTTTCGCCGCCCTTGCTCACGGCGAACATGTCGTCCTTGAACTTGGGCAGCTGGCCGGTGCCGACGAGCGTCGAGGCGTTGACGATGTAGGGCGTGTAGCACTCGGTATAGCCGTGATCCTGCGTCTGCACGTCGAGCATGAACTGCGCGAGCGCGCGATGCAGACGGGCGAGCTGGCCGCGCATGAAGCTGAAGCGTGCACCGGAGAGCTTGGCGGCAGTGGCGAAATCCAGGCCGAGCGGCTCGCCCAGATCGACGTGATCACGCGGCGCGAAGCCCAGCGGGGCCGGATTGCCTTCGTCGCCTGCGGCGCCCGGCAACCAGCGGCGCACTTCGACGTTGCCCTCGGCATCCTCGCCCTGCGGCACGCTAGCATGCGGCAGATTGGGGACATCCAGGAGCAGCGCGTTGAGCTTGTACTGCACGCCCGCCAGTACCTCTTCGAGGTTCTTCAGCTCCCCCGGGATGGCCTGCGATTCGGCCATCAGGGCGCTGGCGTCCTCGCCTTGCGACTTGGCCTTGCCGATCTGCTTCGCAAGCGCATTGCGTCGGGCCTGCAGATTCTCGGTCTGGACCTGGACGCCTTGCGCTCGGCCTCGAGGGACTCGAACTGCTCGGCATCGAAGGAAAAGCCCCGGGACTGGAGGCGTTCGACGACGGCGGAGATGTCTTTGCGCAGCAGGAAAGGATCAAGCATGAAGTAACCAACGGAAGATGGCAGTGCCGCCGCGCCCGGACAAGCGCGGCGAGAAAGCCGTCATTCTACCCTCCCGCTTCCGTGCAAGCGGTGTCAGCCACCAAGGCGACGCTTGATACCGGCCACGCCCTCGTTACGCAGAATCTCCCAGCTGCGCTTGCCCAGGGCCAACGCCGTGCGCGGTTGCGTGAGCGACTGGCGCATCAGGCTGCGCATGCGCTGCCAATCGACCTCGGCGTTGCCACCGCGATAACCCGGGGTGAGCACCGAGGACAGCTTGCCCATAGCCTGCTCGCGCGTGGCCTCATCGAAGAGGCCGGGGTACTCGACCTTGCCCTGCTGACGCCACCAGACCAGGTAGCCTGTCGCGTCAAAGGGGTCGGGATAGGCGCGCTGCAGATCGACCCGCTCGCGGTACACCAGGCGCTCAGCCTTGCCGATCGGCGTGCCATCGGAGTAGCTGCCGTAGGCCCAGCGCTCTTTCGCAAGCGGGTCATGGGCCAGCGCTGCGGTCTCGTGGTCGTACCAGTCCACGAGCTTCTTGACCGAAGCGTTGTCGCGCGAATTCTTGGCCGCCATGATGCGGTGGGCGCCACTGTCAAAACCGGTGAAGTGGTAGAAACCGAGCGGTTCACCATCGACCAGATACTGTCCGTCCTCGCTGATGCTGAACTCGCGCGTGGTCAGATTCCATGTCGCCACGTTGTGACGGCTCGATCGCATGATCGCCACGTCCGTGAAGAAAGCGGGCACGAGATCGATCCAGCGTTGGTCCGTGAACAGACCGTTCGGGATGTCTGCGCGGCAGAAGTGATAGATGCGCTCGCCCCACCACGCGGCAAAGGCGCGACCGACATCCGTGGCTGCGACGGCCACGAAGCCCAGGTTGTAGATACCGTGCTTGAGGCTGCAGATCTCGTTGTCGATGACAGCCGGAAGCGACGTCTCCGGCTTCGTCTGATGCGGTGTGAGCACGATGTTCGCGCTGTCCAGTGCCTCGATGATGTCGTCCAGCGGCGAGAACGCGACCGTGTCCGGATCGAGATAGATCACCTTCTTTGCATCCGGCAAATCCAGAAGACGGCCCAGCACGAAAGGCTTGATGGCCGTGGCGAGCTCGACGATGGTGTGGCAGTACGCCCAACCCTTCCAGTCGGGGATCTCAAGATCGGCCACCGCCCAAACCTGGTCGAACGGCTCTTGGGAAAGGTCGATGTGCGGACGAAGCTCGTCGGCCAGGGCCAGGTGCAGTTTCCATTCCGGATGGTGCTTGCGGATGGACTGGAACAGCATCCGGACCTTCGGGATGTAGTTGAAAGCGGCGCTGGTGAAGACGTGAATGTCGGACATAGGAACTCAGGAAGCAAGATAGGTCTTGCGATGGAATGAAATGAGCTGATCCAGGACGGCCGCCGGATTCATGGAATCCAGAACACAGCCTTTGTCATAGATGGCCAAGCGTTCAGCCGGCGCCCCGAAATCGAAAGCGGCCACGGGCAGATGCAGATCCATCAGCTCCTGGACGACGAACGAGAACGTCTCCGGCCAGATGGAGGGGAACAACATCGTATTCGCACCCGAGCGCACGATCAAATCCGGCAGCTCGTCGTGGGCATAAGGTCCAGTCTGCTGCACGACATCGGTATCGCAGTTTGACTCGATCGTACCGATGACGACGATCTTGATATCCGACTGACGACGCTTGATCTCGGCGGCGAGCGCTTTCACGAAGGCCGAACCCTTGTGAAAGCCGATCTGCCCGACCACCCCGATGCGCAGTTGCTGGGTATTGGACACGTGCAACTCCCCTTTGCGCAGGTAGGTGGTGTCGTGCGGCACCACCGCCACCTGCGCCTGGGAGATCTGGGGGTAGATTTGGCAGAGAATGTCGGCGGTGCTCTGCGAGAAGGCGACGATCTCGTCAGCCCCTGCCAGCATGGCGCCCCAGAGATCCCGCCACGTCCCGATATCGCGTGCGGCAAAGAGAGTTGCGAACCCGTGGGGGTTAGCGGGCAGACAGGTCCTGCACACGCTCAGGTCCGGTGCCCCGCAGTACTTGCCACTGGCATCGATCAGAAAGTGTGACGGACAAGCCACGTAGAAGTCATGCGCTAGCACTTTCAGCCGTGCGCCAGTGCGGTATTTCACACTCAACAGCAGCTCCGGAATCTCTTCCGGACGGGCGAACGACACTGCCGTGTTGTAGATCACTTCCTTGACAGGCATGCTACTGACCGCCTCCACCAGGAAGCTCTTGCTCGGGACCGCCAAGCGCACGTCCAGGCGCCTATTGCGCAGGATGAGCACGTGCGTGAGCGTGGCCACGTGAAAGCTCAGGATGATGACCGATGCGCCGTGCGCGATCATCTCGTCGACCAGACGTGCGCGATAGTGATTGGCCCCGCCGCCCAGGTCGTGATCGACGATCAGACACAGCGTATCGAGCTCGGACTGACGGAAGTAGCCACCCAACTGTGAGGGGTGCGTCAGCGCAGCACGCGGCCGCCCTTTCAGGTAGCGCCGGGTCTTCTCGACAAGGCTGCGGAATTTCATAGCCTTGACGAGCCCGAATGCGCGGCGAGCGAGTGTCCGGAATTGCTGGAGCGCGGCGCCCCGGTGCGAAGCTGTTCTCGCGTCGCTGGCCATGACGAACTTGGACGCCGGGATCTGCGCCTCGACGACGGCACCATCGGCCAGCGTGACATCGAGGAAGACATCCGTGAGCGCCGCGCCCTGATAGGCACCGAACACGACGAAGCCGCTGTTGGACGCCCGGGCCTGCCCTGGAAAGGCGTGTCCGACGTCTTCACGCAACTTGCCGACGTCGGCCCCGATCGCCTGCGTGGCTTCCGTATCCTGGCAAACCAGGCGGATGCGTGCGCTGACAATCTCCTGCTGCTCGTGGAAGGCCCAGCCGAAGCCGAAGACCACGTTGTCCTTGATGATCAGAGAATCGACTGACCAGACCAGACCGCTCATGTCGCGTCTCCCGCCTTGGGCAGGAGACCCGCCGCGGCGAGCAGCTTGTAGCTGCGGCGCGCACGGATGCTGGCGAGCTCTTCGCGCAATGCCGCGAGGGCGGACTCCTGCACGCGCAGCAACGCCTCAAGGCTGGCCACGCGCGCGGTCAGGCTGGCCACGTGCGCGTCAAGGCCCGTGATGCTCGCCTGCGCCGCACCGGCAGCGGTCCGCGCTAACGCCATCTCGTCGTTCAGCTGTTGAATACTGGCCTCGTGGGCCGTCACGAAGCTTTCTGCCAACCCCTTTGCCGCGAGCACAGCAGACAGTTGCGTGTCCATGGCCTCGAGCTGCGCCAGACGCTCCAGCGCCAGCGTCTCGGCATAGGCTTTGGCAGCGTGCTCGGCTTCGGCACGGCTCCGCTCCTCGGCGAGCAAGGCTTCGAGGTCATGGATCTTGCGCGCCTGCCCCTCCAGCGCCTGCGCGAGTCGCTCTGCGCGCGGCGATGGGTAATCCAGACTCGCAAGATCACCGAGCCCCTGGGGCAGGATCTCAGTGGGGTACTGCGGCTTGTGCAACAGCAGTAGCGCCAGGGCATCGAGGGTGTCGATGCGCGGCAGGCCACAGGCATCGAGCACCGACTGGTACGTTGGCAGCTGTGCCTGTGGTAACAGCAACAGCCCACATTCCTGGCCGTTGCCGAAATGGTTGTTCTCAGATTGACGCAGATTGGCCGGATTGAAGGCCGGCGTCATCACGCCAAAGCTCGCATAGCCGTGCACCCTGGCCCAGGCCAGGGCGGCGCCGGATTTCTCGAGCGAATTGACTTCCAGAAAGAGGATGGGCGAATGGCGGCGAATCACACGCTCGGCACCGGCCAGCACGTCCAGCTCCATCCCCTCGACGTCGAGCTTGAGGAAATGCACCGGTCCGTCGAGCGGCACGTCATCCAGCGGCCAGACGTCGATGCCAGCATCGCCGCCCGCGGCCTCGAGCGAGGAGCCACCGCCATTGCCCTGCATCGGGCGCACGCTCAACAACGCTTTCTCTCGCCCCAACCCGAACTTGCGCGTGTCGATATTGCGCAGGGGCGCCTGCTGCGCATTGAGCGCGAGCAACCGATACGCGGCCTCGTTCGGCTCGAAGGCGCACACTTTGCCGGTCTCGCCCACCATGACCGAGAAAGCGCGCGCATGCGTACCGATGAACGCGCCGATATCCAACACGGTCTGACCCGGTCGGATGAAATGCGCCAACAAATCCAGTTCGACCTGCGCCCATTCGCCGTACTCGCGCAGCGAGTCGCCAATCAGGTCATTGCCATCAGGCACGGCAAAGCGCCCGTACCGTGCCTCGACCCATGCCTGCGTCGGCTCATCCATGCTCACCGCCCAATTCGATTCTGGAAACCAATCCGTGGACACCGCAGTATCCGTGTACCTGGCGGCTGCGCAACACTTCCAGCACCAGCGCGTCGTGTAACCAGTGCTGTTGCTGGTGCTCGTGCCCGAGGCCTTCGGCGAATGCCACGTTGACGGTGTAGACGCCTTGAATCAGCTGCGGCATGTCGAACTCAAAGTTCGCCACCGCCTTCTGGCCTGCCTCGAAACACAATCCATGCGAACGGAATGTACTGTCCGTGCCTTCAGTGAAGAGGAATTCGCCATGCCGATTCTTGAGCATGAAACCAAAGGCGGGAAACACCACCCGCTGATGGACATTGACCTCGATTCGCAACGACACGCGGTCCTCGGCCTTGAGCGCGTTCAGCCGGCGTCCGTCGGCGTCGAAGAAGCCCGCGTCGACGATGGTGGCCTTGCCTTCACCGAAGGCTCGCGCCTCCTGGTTGAACGGCGACACCGAGTACATGGCGGGGGCCTCAGGCTCGCCCCTGAACACGGTCTGCAGCGGCGCGCCTGCGCCCACGTCGTCAGCATCAGCCCCCGGATTGCCGCGCGAAGGATCGGCGTAGAGATCTTCCAGATAGACCTTGCAGACCTCTTCGGCCCCGCCGAAATAGGGTTTGCGCTGGTCCATCGGCGAGAGCAGCAATGCCTTTTCGCACATGCTGAGCACGGCAGCGGTGTCGTGTGACACGAGCAGCAGACTGCCGCCATTCTCGCGAAAGCGCTTGAGAAAGCGCATGCACTTCTGCTGGAAGAACACATCGCCCACCGCAAGGGCTTCGTCGATGACGAGGATGTCGGCATCAACGTGCGCGATCACGGCGAACGCCAAGCGCACGAACATGCCGCTGGAATACGTCTTCACCGGCTGCTCGATGAAGCGACCGATGTTGGCGAATGCGGCAATCTCATCGAATCGCGCGTCGATCTCTTCGGTCGTCAACCCGAGCAACGTGGCGTTCAGATAGACGTTCTCGCGGCCCGAGAACTCCGGATTGAAGCCTGAGCCAAGCTCCAGCAGCGCCGCCACGCGCCCGCGCACCTCGACGTCGCCGGCTGTCGGATTGAGCGTGCCGCACACGAGTTGCAGCAGCGTCGACTTGCCACTGCCGTTGCGGCCGACGATGCCCACGGCTTCGCCACGGCGCACTTCGAACCCGACATCGCGCAACGCCCAGAACTCGCGGAAGTAGGACTTGGCAGACAGCCCGACACTACGGCGCAGGCGCGGCATCACGAACTGCTTCAGGCGATCCCTCGGCTGTTCGTAGATGTGATAGCACTTCGCGAGCCCCCCGACCCGCATCACCCAGTCGTCAGAGGACATCGGCAAACCCCTTGCGCGTCTTCTGGAACCATGCGAACCCGACCCATGCGATCACCGCCGCTGTGATCCAGGCGAACCCGACGTAGCTCCAGTCCGGGGCACGCCCCCAGAACATCACCGCGCGCGAATTCTCGATGACCTGGGTCAACGGATTGAGCGAGAGAATGTGTCGGTACGCCTCGGGAACCGCCGTGGCAGGGTAAAAAATGGGGCTAAGGAACATCAGTGCCATCGTCAGCACCCCGATGATCTGCGCGACGTCGCGCAAGAACACGCCGAGTGAAGCGAGCGCCCAGCAGACCCCAAGGATGAAGAGACAGAACGGCCCGATGATCAAAGGCAGATAGAAAATCGTGGCGTGCGGCACGCCGAACATCACGACGTACGCTGCCAGCCAGACCGCCACGGTCACCACGAAGTGATACAGCGCGGACATCAGCGCGATCACGGGGAGAACCTCCAACGGAAAGACCACTTTCTTCACGTAGTTCGGGTTCGACAGGATCAGCGACGGCGCGCGGTTGGCGCACTCGGAGAACACGTTGAAAATGAGCAACCCGGCAAACAGGATCAGCGCGAACTCGGTCTTGGACTGGCTCGCCGCACCCCACCGAGCGTTGAACACCTCGCTGAAGACGAAGGTGTACACGGAGAGCATGAGTAGCGGATTGAAGAAAGACCACAGCAATCCCAGCGCCGAGCCGCGGTAGCGGCCCAGCACCTCACGCTTCGCCGACGCCCCGATGAGCGCGCGGTTGCGCCACAGACTGGCAACCAACTCGCGCGGGCTGGCAGAAAACGCTTGCATCAAGCAAAGACCTCAGCCTCGACCAGCAAGCGCCCCTGCGCGTCCTTGGCCGAGACGACCGGCTGCACGCCAGCGGGCCAATCGATCTTCAGGGCGGGATCGTCCCAGCGGATGCAGCGCTCATGGGCGGGCGCGTAGTAATCCGTGGTCTTGTAGAGGAACTCGGCACTCGCGCTCAACACGATGAAGCCGTGACCGAAGCCCTCGGGCACCCAGAGCTGGTGCTTGTTCTCGGCCGACAGGACGGCCCCCACCCACTGCCCGAACGTGGGCGAGCGCCGGCGCAGGTCCACGGCGACGTCGAAGACTTCGCCCTGCACGACGCGCACCAGCTTGCCCTGCGGCTGCTGGATCTGATAGTGCAGACCGCGCAGTACGTCCTTGCCGCTGCGGCTGTGGTTATCCTGCACGAAATTGACGGGCCGGCCGATGGCCGCTTCGAAGGCTGCCTGATTGAAGCTCTCGAAGAAGAAGCCCCGATCATCGGCAAAGACGCGCGGCTCGATCAGCACGACGTCCGGAATGGCAAGCGGCGTGGCTTTCATCGTTGCGTCTCCTTCAGCACGCGCAGGAGATACTGCCCGTAGCCGTTCTTGGCCGACGCCATGGCCAGCGTCTCGAGTGCGCCCGCATCGATCCAGCCCTGGCGATACGCGATCTCCTCGGGGCAGCACACTTTCAGACCCTGGCGGCTTTCGATTGTGGCGATGAACTGACCGGCTTCGAGAAGCGACTCGTGCGTGCCCGTGTCGAGCCAGGCGTAGCCGCGACCCATGATTTCGACGCTGAGTTTGCCCGCTTCCAGGTAACGGCGATTGAGGTCCGTGATCTCGAGTTCCCCGCGCGGCGACGGCGCGAGCGACTTGGCGTGATGCACGACATCGGCATCGTAGAAATACAGGCCGGTCACGGCGTAGCTCGACTTCGGCTGCTTGGGCTTTTCTTCCAGCGACAGCACGCGGCCGCTCGCGTCGAACTCGGCCACGCCGTAGCGCTCCGGATCGTTCACGTGGTAGGCGAACACGCTCGCGCCCTCCTCGCGCGCCATCGCGTTGGCGAGCAGGTGCGGGAAGTCATGGCCGTAGAAGATGTTGTCGCCCAGCACCAGCGCCGAGGGGCTGCCCGCCAGGAATTCTTCACCCAGCACGAAGGCCTGCGCCAGGCCGTCCGGCGAAGGCTGCACCACGTACTGCAGGTTCAGGCCCCACTGGCTGCCATCGCCCAGCAGATGCTCGAAGCGCGGCGTGTCCTGCGGCGTGCTGATGATGAGGATGTCACGGATGCCCGCCAGCATGAGCGTGCTGAGCGGGTAGTAGATCATCGGCTTGTCGAAGACCGGCAGCAGTTGCTTGCTGATGGCCAGGGTGGCCGGGTGCAGGCGCGTGCCCGCCCCGCCGGCGAGGACGATACCTTTGCGCTGAAGAGTCATGAGGGATTCCGAAGGACGTGATCGAGAACGCGGTCCACGCCGTCCTGCCAGGACGGCAGCCGCAGGCCGAACGTGCGGCTGAGCTTTCCGGTGTCGAGTTGCGAATTGGCCGGACGCCGCGCGGGCGTCGGATATTGATCCGTGGAGATCGGATGGATGTCCTGCGGGCCTGCCGCCAGCGCCCGGCCGGCCTTGGCCGCTCGGGCCACGACGTGCTGTGCGTAGGCGTGCCAGGTGGTGGCGCCTGCGGCCGTGGCGTGATAGAGCCCGTAGGGAAAGGCCGTCGGCGCACGCGAGGCCTCACGCACGAGCAGCGCGGTGAGGTCCGCGAGCAGATCGGCCGAGGTCGGCGCGCCCGTCTGGTCGGCGACGACGTTCAGCGATGCGCGCTGGCCGGCCAGGCGCAGCATGGTCTTCAGGAAATTGCCGCCGTGCGCGCCCACCACCCAGCTCGTGCGCAGGATGAGATGTCGCGAGCAGGCCGCCTGCACGGCGACTTCGCCGGCGAGCTTGGTGGCGCCATACACGCCCTGCGGGTTCGTGGTGTCGTCTTCCGTGTAGGGCTGCGTCTGGGTGCCGTCGAACACATAATCCGTGGAAAAGTGCACGAGCATGGCGCCCAGACGCTCGGCTTCCTCGGCCAGCACGGCAGGCGCGCGCACGTTCACGGCCTCGGCACCGGCGCTGTCGGACTCGGCCTTGTCCACCGCGGTGTAGGCGGCGGGGTTGACGATGACGTCAGGCTGCCACTCGCGCACGGCGCGGCGGATCGCATCCGGATCCTGCAGATCGCAGGCGTCGCGCCCCGGTGCCTGCACCTCGCCCAGCAGCGCGAGCGAGCGCCGCAACTCGTAGCCGACCTGGCCATTGCCCCCCGTGAGCCAGATCCTCATGCGCTGGCTCCGTAGTGCTTGCCCACCCATTCACGATAGGAGCCGTCCTGCACGCGGGTGACCCAGTCGGCATTGTCGAGATACCACGCCACCGTCTTGCGGATGCCGGTCTCAAAAGATTCCGCCGGACGCCAGCCGAGGTCGCGCTCGATCTTGCGGGCGTCGATGGCATAGCGGCGATCGTGGCCGGGGCGGTCCGTGACGTAGGTGATGAGTTCGTCGTAGCGTCCGCCATCGGCGCGCGGGCGCAATTCATCGAGCAGACCGCAGATGGTGCGCACGATCTCGATGTTCGGCTTCTCGTTCCAGCCGCCCACGTTGTAGACCTCGCCCAGTCTGCCGGCCTCGAGCACGCGGCGAATGGCGCTGCAGTGATCCTTAACGTACAGCCAGTCGCGCACCTGCATGCCGTCGCCATACACCGGCAGCGCACGGCCGGCCAGCGCGTTGACGATGACGAGCGGAATCAGCTTCTCGGGGAAGTGGTACGGGCCGTAATTGTTGCTGCAATTGGTGGTGATCACCGGCAGCCCGTACGTGTGGTGCCACGCGCGCACGAGGTGATCGCTGGCTGCCTTACTGGCGCTGTAAGGGCTGTTGGGCTCGGTGGCGTGCTGCTCGGTGAAGGGAGCGGCATCCGGCGCCAGCGTTCCATAGACTTCATCCGTGCTGACATGCAGAAAACGGAAGGCCTCGCGCGCATTGGGCGCGAGGGCGGCCCAATAGGACCGCGTCGCCTCCAACAGCCGGAAGGTGCCGACCACGTTGGTCTGGATGAAATCCTCGGGGCCATGGATGGAGCGATCCACATGGCTTTCCGCGGCGAAGTTCACGATGGCGCGCGGCTGGTGCTCGGCGAGCAGGCTGTCGAGCAAGGCGCGATCACCGATATCGCCCTGCACGAAGACGTGCCGGGCATCGTCACGCAATGCGGCGAGATTCTCGAGATTGCCCGCATAGGTGAGTCGATCCAGGTTGACGATCGGCTCATCGTGCCGAGCCAGCCAGTCGAGGACGAAGTTACTGCCAATGAAGCCGGCACCGCCGGTAACGAGCAAAGTCATGAATTCAGATCTTCTTCAAAACGGCGGCTGCGAGGAGGCCAAGATTGCCCAGGAGCGTTTGACGATGGATGCCGCAACGACAGAGCGAGACCACGCGCGGCACGAGCGACTTCTCGCGCGCCTTGGCGAACTGCTCCAGCAGCGCCCGATTTTCCGGCGTGAGTCGGTTCGACAGCGTGCGCAAGGCCGCGATGTTGTCGTCGTTCCATCGGCGAAAGCGCCCTTCCCACAAGCCGCGGATTCGCGTCCACTTGGAGCGCCACGTGACATTGGTGCCCAGGAGATTGGCGCTGTGCTGGCGATAGCGCAGGGACGGTTCGGTGTCGTAGATCACCCGGCCGCCGCAGCCTGTCACCACGAGATAGGCCCACCAATCATGATAGGCAGCCGGCACGCCCGGACCGGCCGCACGAATCAAAGCGCGCGCCGCCGCGTTGAGCACCATGGTGTTGCCGCCACCGATGCTCTGCACCAAGGCGTTGGCAAAGCTGGGCCCCTTGCGAAACAACGGCGACAGGCCCAGATCGGCATCGTGCTCGTCCACCAGCCGCGTGCGCGAGCAGTACAGCGCAGGCACATCGGCGGGCACCTCGCGCAACGCAGCCAGTGCGCGCTCGAGCTTGTCGCTCTCCCACACGTCGTCTTGGTCGGAATACGCGAGATAGTCGACGTGCGCATCGAGCGCATCCAGACACGTCAACTGCAGGAAATTCTTGGTCGCACCGGCACGTGGCCCTGCCAGGATGGTCAACTGACCAGGCCTCCACTGCCTGCCGTAATTTTCGAGGATGGCAAGCGTACCATCAACCGAGCCGTCGTCCGACGCCCAGACCTGCCAATCGGTATGTGTTTGTCGCGTGAAGGAGTCCAGTTGGCTCGCCAGGTGTTCGCTGCCCTGGTAGGTGCACAGCAGGATGCCCACGCGCGCGTGTGCCGCTGACGGCGCCCGGTCGACGTACGCATCGCCACCCGCAAACGGGCGCGCGCGGCTGCGCACCGCACTCACGTCCTGCGGGGCGTCCGGCATGAGCGGCAGGGATTGGCGGGAATTGACGACACTCGACACAAAGGTTCCGGCTGAAACAGGGCCGCAATATTTTAGACGCGGAAACCTGTCAGCGCAGTAACACTTGCATACGAATAATCCACTCAATGACTGCGTGCTGCGCAAATCGCGGCAGTGCGCACGCCCAGACGTCAGGAAGACTTGTCCGCAGCAGCGTCCAATCCACGAAGAAATGCGAGTTTTTCCTGAATCTTGGCTTCGAGTCCGCGCGGACCGGCTGATACCAGTTCGGGCGTGCCATGCCATCGGGCAGGTAGCTTTCGCCAGCGGCGTAGGCGTTTGGCTCGTCGTGCGCGTAACGGTAGGCCTTGCCGTGACCGAGCGCCTTCATGAGCTTGGTGGGCGCGTTTCTCAGGTGAGCGGGCACCTGGCGCGACGTGTCCTGACGCACGAAGGCGCGCGCCCGGTTGAAGGCCATGTAGCCGGCGTTGCTCTTGGCCGCCACTGCCAGATAGATCACGGCTTGTGCCAGCGCGAGCTCCCCCTCGGGCGGACCCAGGCGCTCGCTGGTCGCCGCCGCGTCATTGGCGATCTGCATGGCGCGCGGGTCGGCAAGCCCGATGTCCTCCCAGGCCATGCGCACGATGCGCCGGGCGAGATACCGCAGGTCCGCCCCACCATCCATCATGCGCGCGAGCCAGTACAGGGCAGCGTCGGGATCAGAGCCGCGCACGGATTTGTGCAGGGCGCTGATCTGGTCATAGAACGCATCGCCGCCCTTGTCGAATCGGCGCAGATTCTGCGAGAGCGCCGTCTCGAGCCATTCCGGGTCGACATAGTGGCGCCCTGCCCCGCGCGCCGCCTCGGCAACGACTTCCACCGCATTGATCACGCGACGCGCATCGCCGTCCGCCCAGGCGGCCAGCTGCACCTTGGCGTCGTCTGTGAACGTCAGCGCGGGCTCGACAGGCTCGGTGGCCGCCGAAGCTTCGCCGTCATCGCTGGGGGGCGGCACGCTGTCAGCCGCGATCGCCCGTTCGACCAGTTCGCCAAGCTCTTCCGGCGTCAGCGGTTGCAGGACGTAGACGCGGGCACGCGACAACAGGGCCGAATTCACTTCGAACGAAGGGTTCTCGGTCGTCGCGCCGATGAACGTGAAAAGACCGTTCTCCACGTAAGGGAGAAACGCATCCTGCTGGGCCTTGTTGAAGCGATGGACCTCGTCGACGAACAGAATCGTGCGCCGGCCACGGGCCCGAGCCGCCTCGGCCGCCACCACCGCGTCCCGAATGTCCTTCACACCGCCCAGGACCGCGGAAATGGCGAGGAACTGGGCATCGAACCCGTCGGCCATGAGGCGAGCGAGCGTCGTCTTGCCCACGCCCGGCGGCCCCCAGAAGATCATGGAGTGTGGCCGACCCGACTCGAAGGCCACGCGCAGCGGCTTGCCCGGCCCCAGCAGATGTGCCTGGCCCACCACGTCCGCGAGCGCACGCGGGCGCAGCCGCTCGGCCAGCGGCGCATGTGCGCTGAAGGCCGGATTGTCGCGAAAGAGGTCGGCCACGGTGCCCGGCCCTTACTGCATCTTGACGACGTCCACGCCCTTGGGCGCGACGAAGGTGAATTCAGAGGCGGCGACGGCAGGATTGGGCACGAGCGTGCTGAACTCGACCTGGGTCGTCTGGCCGAACGCGTCGAGGATCACGATCTGCGCCGGCAAGTTGCCGGAGAAGCCCAGATCCATATGCGTGAAACCGGCGTCCGAACCGCGCGGCGTGGCGCGCAGCCAATCCAGGCCGTCGCGCGCAGGCAGCGCCTGGAAGGTGAACGCCGAATCGAGCGAACCCTCGCCAAAGAGCACCTGCGCCGGCGCGTTGCCCACCGCTGCAGCGGCACCGCGCACGCTCACCTGGGCGAGATCGGGATCGTATTGATAGAGCTCCTTGCCGTCGGACACGGTGAGCTGCTCGTAGGGCTTCTGCACGTCCCAGCGGAACTTGCCGGGCCGCTGAAAGGCGAAGCGCCCACTCTGCGGCGTGGCGTTTTCGCCCTGCGAGGAGCGCGTCACCTGCGTGAAGGTGCCGGTGGCGGACTTCACGTCCTTGGCAAAAGCCCGCAACTGACCAGCGGCATCGGCCGCCACGGCGGGTGCCGAGACGAGCGCGGCGGCGGCAAGGGCGACGGCAACGCCAGTGCGGCGGGCCAGGGAATTCCAGCGATCAAGCATCACGAACCTTTCTTGCGGAGAGCCAGATCACTCGTCACGCTTGGGGACGATGATCTCGCGGTTGCCATTGGACTGCATCGGCGACACCAGGCCGGACTGCTCCATCTGCTCGAGCAGACGGGCAGCGCGGTTGTACCCGATGCGCAGATGCCGTTGCACCAGCGAAATCGATGCCCGACGGGTCTTGACCACCACCTCGACCGCCTGGTCATAGAGCGGATCGGCTTCGGCATCGGCCGGACCGGAGGCACCGCCCGACAGGTCGCCGCCGTCGGCTTCGCCGGCATCGAGGATGCCTTCGATGTAATTGGCCTCACCGCTTTCCTTCAGGCGCTCGACGACGCGGTGCACCTCCTCGTCGGAGACGAAGGCACCGTGCACGCGCAGCGGCAGACCGGTGCCCGGCGGCATGTAGAGCATGTCGCCCTGCCCCAGCAGGGTCTCGGCGCCCATCTGGTCAAGGATGGTGCGCGAGTCGATCTTGGAGGAGACCTGGAAGGCGATCCGCGTCGGGATGTTGGCCTTGATGAGCCCGGTGATGACGTCCACGCTCGGGCGCTGGGTGGCCAGGATGAGGTGAATGCCAGCGGCACGGGCCTTCTGGGCCAGGCGAGCAATCAGCTCTTCGATCTTCTTGCCCACCACCATCATCAGGTCGGCGAGCTCGTCGATCACCACGACGATCATGGGCAGCGTGCCCAGGGGCTCGGGATCGTCCGGCGTGAGCGAGAACGGATTGGGGATCGGCTCCTCGCGCTTGGCGGCTTCCTGGATCTTGGCGTTGTAGCCGGCCAGGTTGCGCACGCCGAGCTTGCTCATGAGCTTGTAGCGCTTCTCCATCTCGGCCACGCACCAGTTCAGCGCGTTGGCGGCCTGGCGCATGTCCGTCACCACCGGCGCGAGCAGGTGCGGAATGCCTTCGTAGACGCTCATTTCGAGCATCTTGGGATCGATGAGGATCAGACGAACCTGGCTTGCATCGGCCTTGTAGAGCAGCGACAGGATCATCGCGTTGATCCCGACGGACTTGCCCGAGCCCGTGGTACCTGCCACCAGCAGGTGGGGCATCTTGGCCAGATCCGCCACGGACGGGTTGCCGGCGATGTCCTTGCCCAGCGCGAGCGTGACCATCGACGCGCTGGCGTGGTAGACCTGCGAACCCAGGATCTCGGAGAGCCGGACCGTCTGGCGTCGCGGATTGGGCAACTCGAGCCCCATCAGGTTCTTGCCGGGGATCGTCTCGACGACCCGCACACTGACCAGGCTCAAGGCACGCGCAAGATCCTTGGCGAGGTTGACGACCTGGCTGCCCTTGACGCCCACGGCGGGTTCGATCTCGTAGCGCGTGATGACCGGGCCCGGCTGCGCGCTGATGACGGTGACCTCCACCCCGAAATCCGCGAGTTTCTTCTCGATCAGGCGCGAGGTGAATTCCAGCGTTTCGGCAGCCACCGTCTCCACGGCCGCGGGCGGCGGATCGAGCAGGCCCAGCGAGGGCAGCACGCCATCCTCGCCGTTGTGGTCGATGAAGAGCGTCGCCTGACGCTCACGCTGCTTTTCCTTGACCTGGCGCTTGGACTGCGGCACGTCGACGATGGCGGGCTCGATGCGCACGGGTTGCTCGTGGGTGAGCTTCTCCTGCTTGACCACCACCTGCTCGGAACGCTCGGCCTGGGCCAGCGCCCCGGCACGACGATCCCGCCAGGCATCCAGGCTCAGCATGCCGTGCTGCAGCAAGGCTTCGACACGTCGACCGATGCGTTCGGCCATGGCAAGCCAGGAGAAGCCGAAGAAGAGACTCGAGCCGACCGTGACGAGCACGATGAGTGCGAGCGTGCCGCCCGTGAAGCCCAGCGTGAGTCGACCATAATCCGCGAGCACGCCGCCGATCACGCCGCCGCTGCCAGCCGGCAGGGATTCGCCCCAGGAGTTCAGGCGCAGGGCCTCGAGCCCCACGGACCCCAGCAGGAGCAGGAAAAACCCGACGGCCTGCTCCCAGCGCACGCGGGGGAGCACTTCCGGCTGCCCTGGGTGGCGCAGCAGCTCTGCGAGACGCTGATAGCCCGCGCGTACGCGGTGCAGCAACAGGACCACCCACCACCAGGCCGACATGCCGAACAGATAGAGCAGCATGTCGGACATCCACGCGCCCAGGCTGCCGCCATGATTGTGGATGCGTTCGGCCGCAGCGGCGTGCGACCAGCCCGGATCGGCCGGGTGGTAACTGGCCAGCACCAGGGCCAGCCAGGCCGCCAGCGTGGCGAAGACGAGCCAGCGGGCCTCGCGCAGCAGGCCGGACAGGCGGGATGGCAACGCCGTCTGCGCTGCAGCCGTGTTGCGGGAGTTTCGGGAGGTGCGTGAAGACGCGGATGCGGGACGAGCCATGGCGCGATTATATAGAGCGCTGCAAGGCGGTTCAGGGCAAAACGCCCGCGGTAAATGACGGTTACACCCATGGTGCGTCCGGGTATGACGCCGCTGCGCTTGCCCGCTTTTCTATAATGGTGGTTCGATCCAGTTCTCGTCAGGGAATCACCGCTTCATGTCCACGCCCAAACACGCCCGCGTCCTCATCCTCGGCTCCGGCCCTGCCGGCTATACGGCCGCCGTCTATGCCGCGCGCGCCAACCTCAAGCCCATGCTGATCACCGGCGTGGCCCAGGGCGGCCAGCTGATGACCACGACCGACGTCGACAACTGGCCCGCGGATTTCGCCGGCGTCCAGGGACCGGACCTCATGCAGCGCTTCCAGCAGCACGCCGAGCGCTTCAACACCGAAATCGTCTTCGATCACATCCATACGGTGGACACGTCCAAGCGCCCCTTCACCCTGATCGGCGATTCGGGCACCTATACGTGCGACGCCCTCATCATTGCCACTGGGGCCTCCGCCAAGTACCTGGGTCTGCCGTCCGAGCAATCCTTCATGGGCAAGGGCGTGTCGGCCTGCGCCACCTGCGATGGCTTCTTCTACCGCAACCAGGACGTCGCCGTCGTGGGCGGCGGCAACACCGCCGTCGAAGAAGCGTTGTATCTCACCAACATCGCCCGCAAGGTCACCGTCGTGCACCGCCGCGACAAGTTCCGCGCCGAGCCGATCCTGGTCGATCACCTCATGGAGAAGGCGGCCGAGGGCAAGGTGGAGTTCGCCTACTTCGAAGAACTCGACGAGGTGCTGGGCGACAACGGCGGCGTGACCGGTGCACGCCTGCGCCACCGCGAGACGGGCGAGACGCGCGATCTGGCCGTCACGGGTGTCTTCATCGCCATCGGCCACTCGCCCAACACGGGGATCTTCGAGGGCCAGGTCGAGATGAAGGACGGCTATATCGTCACGCGCAGCGGCCTGAACGGGCTGGCGACGATGACGTCCGTGCCGGGCGTCTTCGCCGCGGGCGACGTGCAGGACCACGTCTACCGCCAGGCCATCACCAGCGCCGGGACCGGCTGCATGGCCGCCCTGGACGCCCAACGCTGGCTGGAGAATGAAAAGCCGGCGTAAGCAGCACCGCGCGGCGCCCGAGGCGCCGGCCGTGCCTGCCGCGCCGCTCAACCCTGCCTTGGCAGGCCTGAAGCAGGTGCATCAGGCGCTCAAGGCCGGGCAGGCGGAGCGCGAGCGTGCGGCCGAAGCGGCAGCGCTGGCGGCCTCGGCCGCGGCGAGCGCCAGTCGAACGTCGGTCGAGGATGCGCGCGTGTTTCGACGGCTGGTCGGTAGGGTCACGCCGCTGAAACCCAGCGGACGCGTGCGCCCGCGCGGCGAGCCGCCCCCCGCCCTGCCGCTGCAGCGCTGGGCAGACGACGATGCCGTGCTGCGCGAATCCGTCTCGGACGAGTACGGCGCGGAATGGCTGCTCGAATCGGACGACAGTCTGTCGTATCGACGCTCGGGACTCGGTCCAGACGTCACGCGCAAATTGCGCCGGGGTCATTGGACCGTGACGGCACAACTGGATCTGCACGGCCTGCGGGTGGACGAAGCCCGCGAAGCGGTGGCCGAGTTTCTGCGGGCCTGCGTGGTGCGCGAGCGCCGTTGCGTGCGCATCATCCACGGCAAGGGGCTGGGGTCGGTCAACCGGACCCCGGTGCTGAAAGAGAAGGTGCGCCGCTGGCTGAGCCAGAAGAGCGAAGTGCTCGCCTTCGTCGAAGCACGCCCGAACGATGGCGGCGAGGGCGTGGTGCTCGCGCTGCTGCGCGCCTAGCCAGGCGCGCTCTGGTGTCGCCTTTGCGGGATCAGACCGCGTCGTCGCCCGTCTCGCCGGTGCGGATGCGGATCACCTGCTCCACCGACGAGACGAAGATCTTGCCATCTCCGATTTTGCCCGTGTGGGCGGCCTTGATGATCGCCTCGCAGGCCTGATCGACCAGACCGTCGGAGATCACGAGTTCGATCCGGATCTTGGGCAGGAAGTCCACGACGTATTCGGCCCCACGGTAGAGCTCCGTGTGGCCCTTCTGGCGACCAAAGCCCTTCACTTCCGTGACGGTGAGCCCGTTGACGCCGATCTCGCCGAGCGCCTCGCGGACTTCGTCGAGCTTGAACGGTTTGATGATGGCGGTGATCTGCTTCACGGTGGTGCTCCCGATGAGGTGGCCGCGCCCGCCGGCGACGTGCCGTCGGGTTGCCCATTCCCCGATTTTATAGTGGCCGGCCCTCGCCGTCGCGCAAACCGACGAGAATTGCCGTGCCATTCGTATCCACCCGGAATTCACCGAAACGTGCGGCCTCGTAGCGTGACGCCTGGCCTTCCTCGAAGAAGTACGCGTCGGTCCCAAAGCGCACGCCGCGCGGCGTTGGGGTGAGGCGCACCGCCACCTCGCCCGGCTGCAACGGTCCCAGGGTATCGAGCAGACCGATCCACTGCGCCGGGGCATGCAGTTCGGTGCTCCGGAAGACGGCATACGCCGGTCGTTTCTCGCGGCCTTCGCCCGCCACATAACGCACCGCCTCGTTGATCTCGGCAGCCGCCGTGAATCGCAGGGTCATGTAGTCGCCTTGCATGAGCGAGCGAGGGTCGACTGGCGCGAGCGCCAGCACCAGGGGCTGCCCCTCCATCACGACGCGGTCGTATCGCGCAACGGTGAGGTTGCCGATCGTCAGTGCCAACAAGAGACCGAGCACCAGACCCACGCGAGGCCAGAGCGCAGGGCGCTGAGGCAAGGCATCGCCGTGGGCCGTCAGGGACGTGCTGTCGTCACTCGAGACCTCCGCCCCCGCCTCGACCGGCGCGCGGCGCCCCTCGCGCTGCAGGAGGATGCCGGACACCACGGCGGCGAGGCCCAGCACCAGGCCGGCACCAGCCAGCCAAGCCGCCTTGTGCAGCAGCGAGACGTCAAGCTGATAATAATAGCGCCCGAGATAGCCCAGGACGCCCAGCGCGGCCGCGGCGAGCAGGACGAGGCGCGACTGGGCAAAGCCGACGATGAGCCAGGCGACGGCCAGGGCGATGCCGGGCGCGGCGTGCCCCAGCGGGACCAGCAGGAGCAAGACCGCCGCCACGCCCGTCGCCACACCGCGGCCGAGTCGCGGCGCGCCCGGCTGGGCGCAGGCGAACGTCCAGGCTGCAAGGGGCAGCACAGCACAGGCGATGCGGGCCGCCTGCCACTCGCCCGGCACCAGGGGGGCCGCGACCGAGGTGCCCAGCGGCTCGGCGCCGATGAGGACGAGCAGCCCTGCCGATACCGCGCACGCCCAGGCGAGGGGCGCTGCGGCTAGCGCCTGCCGACACCTCGGCCAGGCAGTGACCGCCCAGGCGAGCAGTGACGTCCAGCCGAGCATGGCCGCTGCGGTCAGGCTGCCGGCAAGGAGCGCGTCGAACGGGTCGCCACGGAACGTACTGACATACACCGCCGCACACAGCGTGAAACCGTTGAGGAGACGGTTGGAGAAACTCGGTCCGGCCAGATACAGGCTCACCGCCAGCACGGCCGGCAGGATCCACCCGAACGCGCGATCGTAGGCCCAGGCGAGCGCGATGATGCCGGCGGCCAGCCCCAGCGCGGCCCCGAGCTGACCGAGGAACATGCGCTCGCGCCCCAGCCTGCCCAGCAGCGCCGCGACGATCCCGAAGGCCACGACGCCGATGGGCACGGCCATGCGGGCCTCGCCCATTCCCAGCAGGAACCAGCCGAGAAAGGGCAACAGCAACAAGGCCGCGAGCCAGGCCGCGCCCGCCTGGAGCAACGTAACGAACCACGGCGTGCCAGCGGCATCACGCGAGGCGGGCGTACGCCAGACACCGTCGGCCATCAGTGACGAGGAGAGCGCCGCCACCGTGTCTGTGGGGCTGTGCGAGCTCGTCATGCTGCCTCCGTCGCGTGAGCAAGACCGCGCAGCCAACGGGCGCTCGCGGCAGCCGCCCCCAGCACCAGCGCTGCCACGACCGGCCAGACGATCCAGGTGTCGAGCGTCAGGACGCTGACGAACCACCACGCCGTGTACAGCGTGAACATGCCCAGCGCGCTCAACACCCACAGCGCCAGCACGATGACATCCGGACGCCACCACCGATACACGGTAAGTACGGCGGCAGAATGCAGCAGCCACAGCGCCAGGGCCGGCGTGGCCGCGCTCGTGACGCCAAAGCGCTCACCCATGCCGATGAGGGCGGCACCGATGACCAGGAACCCCGCGAGCACGCGGGCGCCATGCCGGGCAGGATCCCAACGGGGACGGTACCGCCGCAGACGCTCCCAGATGAGCAGAGCCAATCCATTGGCCACGATAAACGCCAGCATGACCTGCCAGCGGCCCAGGTAGATGTCACTCCAGAGCCGCAGGCCGACGTTGGCCACGGCCAGCACCAGCAGCCACACCGTCACCGCGCCCGAGGCCAGCGCCCAGGGCACCATCAGCACGGCCCAGAGCGCAAAAAGGCCCCAGGGGTCGGCTCCTGTCTGATACGTCTGGCCGATGAGAGCGAGCCATGCACCGACGCTCACGCATGCGACGCCGATCGCCAGCGTGCGGACCCACGCCGGCCATCGGCCGACCGCGGCACACACCGTGGCGAGCACCAGCAGCGCCTGCACGCCGCCCATGCGCACGCCCGGAGACAGACGAGACCAGTTGGCCGCCACGAAACACACGAGCGCGGAACACAGGAGCACGATGCCGAGCCAGGCGGCCGCGTCGCGCCAGAAGCGCAGCCAATCCCGCGTCGTGGGCGTGGGCACGGCCGCGCACTCACGAACCCGCACATCGGCATCGATGTGACCCTCGGCATGCCAGCGCGCCAACGCGCGTTGGACGCGGCCCCTTTGATACCATGATTGCCATGCCTTCATCCGCGCCCTCCTCCCGACCCTGTTTGCTGATCGTCTGGCATTCTCGCACTGGTGCGGCCCGCCAGATGGCCGAAGCCGCCGCGCAGGGCGCACGCGATGCAGCGCACGCCATGGAGGATGCGACCCTGCACGTGCGACTCGTGCGCGCGGAGGACGTCCAGACGCAAGACGTATTGCAATCCGATGGCTATGTGTTCTGTGCCCCCGAGAACCTCGCCGCGCTGACGGGCGAGATGAAGGCCTTCTTCGACCGCCACTATTATGCGGTGCTCGACGCGGTTGCCGGCCGGCCTTATGCCGCGATCATCGCCGCCGGCACGGATGGCCAGGGCGCCTTGCGGCAGCTGCAGCGGATTGTCACGGGATGGCGGCTGCGCGAGACATTCGCGCCCATCGTGGCACGCAACGGGGCGCAGACGCCCGAGGCCATCCTGGCACCCAAGACGGTGGACGAGGCCACGCTGGCCCAGTGCCGGGAAAGTGGCGGCACCCTGGCCGCCACCCTCCTGCTCTAGCGCGCACAGGCGCCAGAACAGTGTGCGGCGCGCTGCCGAGTGCCGGCACGCCGCGGTCGTCCCCCGCAGAATCAGACCGCCGCGGTGACGACGATCTCGACCTTCAGATCCGGCGCGGCCAGGCGCGCTTCGACGGTGGCGCGGGTGGGCAGATTGCCTTGCGAGACCCAGGCATCCCAGACGCTGTTCATGCCGGCGAAGTCGCCGATGCTGGCGAGGTACACCGTGGCGGTGAGCAGCTTGGTCTTGTCGGTGCCAGCCTTGGCCAGCAGCGCGTCGATGGCGTCCAGCACCTGGCGGGTCTGGCCGGCGACGTCCAGCTTGCCATCCTCGGCCACTTGGCCCGCGAGATAGACCACGCCGTTGTAGACGACAGCTTCGGACATGCGCTTGCCGGGGGCGATTCGCTCGATACTCATGAAACGGCTTCCTCAAAAGGGAGGTGGGAAAAACAGGAACGGGCCCGCCACGCGGCAGGCCCTGGATGTCAGCGGCGGCCCTTGGCCTGCTCGTAGGCGGGCACGACCTTCTCGGACATGACCTTCAGATCGTTGATGCGCGTGGCCGGCGACGGGTGGGTGGAGAGGATCTCGACCTGGCCGCTGCCCAGCGACGACATCTTTTGCCAGAGGGTGACGGCTGCACGAGGATCGTAGCCTGCACGGGCCGCGAGTTCGACACCGATCGCATCGGCCTCGGTCTCGGCCTGGCGGCTCTTGGGCAGGCCGAACATCACTTGGCTCAGCTGGCCGCCCAGATCCGCGACTGCGGCGTTACCGGTGACCGCGCCCAGGATGGACAGCCCCACGTTGGACGCCATCTGCTGGGACATCTGCTCGCGCGTGTGCTCACGCAGCGCGTGGGCGATCTCATGGCCGATGACGGCAGCGAGCTCGTCGTCAGACGGCTTCAGTCGGTCGATGAGGCCGGTGTAGACGGCGATGCGCCCGCCCGGCATGCACCAGGCGTTCACTTCATCGCTGCTGATGACGTTGACCTGCCAATCCCACTTGGCCGCATCCTGACGGAAGGCGGGCACCTGGGCGATGAGGCGCTGCGAGATGTTGCGCACCCGATTCACGACGGCTGCGTTCGTGTTGAGTGCACCGCCAGCACGAGCCTCGTTGAGCGTCTGCGCGTACTGCTGAGCCGCCGCCTGCTCGACCTGCGCTTCCGAGACCAGTCCGCTCATGTACTGGTTGCGGGCGACGCCCACATCGCCAGCGCCGGTCGTCTGCACCGAGGTGCAGCCGACAACACCAGCCAACATCAGAGGAATTGCCACACGGGATACGACGCGCAGTTTCATCAAGGTTCTCCGGGGGTTGCGTTAGACGGAAAAGCGATCAGATCTGGCCGGGCACGCGCCCGGCGACGGGCACGTCGCCGCACTGCGCGCGATACCGCAGCGCATGCTCGACGAGGACCAGTGCCAGCAAGGCTTCGGCGATGGGCGTGGCGCGGATGCCCACGCACGGATCGTGGCGGCCATGGGTCTCCACCTGGACCGGCTCACCGGCGAGGTTCACCGAGCGGCGCGGCGTGCGGATGCTGGAAGTGGGCTTGATCGCCAGGCTGACCGTGATCGGCTGGCCGCTGGAGATGCCGCCCAGGATGCCGCCCGCGTGATTGGTCAGAAAGCCGTCGGGCGTGATCTCGTCGCCGTGCTCGCTGCCGCGCTGCGCGACGCTCGCCATCCCGGCACCGATCTCCACCCCCTTGACGGCGTTGAGCCCCATCATGGCGTGCGCGATGTCGGCGTCCAGGCGATCGTAGATCGGCTCGCCCCAGCCCACCGGCACGCCTTCGGCAACGACGTCCACGCGAGCCCCGACCGAGTCGCCATCGCGGCGCAGTTGATCCATGTAGGCCTCGAGCTGCGGCACGATGCCGGCGTTGGGCGCATAGAACGGATTGCCGGGCACGGCGTCCCAGCTCTCGAAAGGAATGTCGATCTCGCCCAGGGCCCGCATGTAGCCTCGGATGCGCACGCCATAGCGTTCGGCGAGCCACTTGCGGGCCACGGCTCCGGCCGCCACGGTGGGCGCCGTCAGGCGGGCCGACGAGCGCCCGCCACCGCGGGGGTCACGGATGCCGAACTTGTGGCGATAGGTGTAATCCGCATGACCCGGGCGAAAGGTCTCGGCGATGTTGCTGTAATCCTTGCTGCGCGCGTCCTGGTTGCGGATGAGGAGCGCGATTGGAGTGCCCGTGGTGCGGCCCTCGTACACGCCAGAGAGGATCTCGACGGCGTCCGGCTCCTGGCGCTGCGTGACGTGGCGCGAGGTGCCCGGCCGGCGGCGATCGAGCTCGGCCTGGATGTCGGCCGTGTCCAGCAGCATCCCCGGCGGGCAGCCATCGATGACGCAGCCCACGGCCGGGCCGTGCGATTCGCCGAAGTTGGTGACGCGAAAGAGAGTACCGAGAGAGCTGCCGGACATGATGACGTACCGGCGTGAACCGGACCGAAAACGAGGGGATCGTCGATTATCTCATCAACCGGGAAAGCAGGCTGGGCGCTCAATTTGCTGATGCAGGTCAAAACGCCGGCGCAGGCACATCGCTATAAAAGCATCACCCGCCACGGCATTCCGCCGAACGCGCCGCACCGCTTGAGGAGAAGCTCGCATGGCCCTGGATTACCCCAAGAGCGTTTTCACCTATCGCTTCGAAGACGAAGTCGAGGATCGCAACCCGCCCACGGCCAGCCGCTGGGCAGCCGCCCTCGCCGCCCGCTCGGGCGCCCAGCTCGATGCGCTGGTCGCCGTCCCGCACCGCGCCGTGCCGAACGTGTTCGGCGCATCGCTCGTGAAGAACATCGTCGGCGGCGACAACGCACAGCAAGGCGAAGCAGCCGAGGCCATCGCCCAGGCGCTGCGTACCGAGGCGGGCCAGGCCGGCGTGAGCGCCAACGTCGCCGTGGCGTCGGCGTCGTTCTCTGACGTGCGAGCCCAGGTCACCGCGCAGGCGCGCCTGGCGGACATCGTGGTGGCGGACGCCTCCTCCGATGCGACGGGCACGCAGCGCGAACTGCTCTCGGACGTCCTGTTCAGCGCCTCGCGACCCGTGGTGGTCGTGCCGGCAAGTGTCACCAGCCTGTCGCTGGACACCGTGGTGGTCGGCTGGGACGGCACATCGCCGGCCACACGGGCCCTGAACGATGCCCTGCCCTTGCTGCGTCAGGCGGGCCGGGTGGATGTCGTGAGCATCATCAACGACAAGGATCTGGGCACGGGCGGCCGCGCGTCCGACGTGGTCCCTCATCTGCTGCGACACGGCGTGAAGGCCAACGCAGTCGAACTCGAAAGCTCAGGGGATGCGGCGCACGTGCTCCTGCACCACGCCACGAGCAACAACGCTGGCCTGCTCGTCATTGGAGCCTATGCCCACTCGCGCCTGCGCCAGCTGGTGTTCGGTGGCTTCACGAGCGCCCTGCTCAAGGACTGCCCCGTTCCGCTGCTGCTGAGCCACTGACGGCACAACACACCGCCCTCGCACGGGCGGTGTCAGGCTGCACGCAATAATTGCGTGACGAGATCATCGCGGTCGAGGAAGACATGATCCGGCTGCGCAGCACGGATCGCCTCCGCGGCGGCATAGCCCCACGACACTGCACCCGACCGCATGCCGCTCGCTCGGGCCGCCGCGATGTCGCGCTCCTCATCGCCGATGTAGATGCTGGCCTCGGGCGCCACGCCGGCCCGACGACAGATCCGGCGCAAGCGCCCCGTCTTTCCCAGGAAGGCTGCGGCGTATTCCCCCACCGCCACGTGCGCCATGGCATCCCCGAGGATCGCCTCGACGTTCGCCTGGCTGTTGGATGTCACGATACCGACCGGCACCTGCTGCGCCAGCGTCGCCAGCATCCGCGGCACGTCCGGAAAGAGCGCGATGCGATGCGCAGAAGCCCTCATGCGTTGGCGGAAATCGCGCGACACCCGCGGCAGTTTCCACCAGGGCAGGCCGACATGCGCCATCAGCTCGCGCGTGCTCATGCGCCGCAACGCGGGAAGATCCTCGGGCGCGAAGCTGCGAAACCCGTGGGTGCGCGCCACCGCATCGAGGTTCTCGAGAAAGAACGGCATCGAATCGGCCAGTGTGCCGTCGAAATCGAAGACGACGAAGCGAGGAGGCATGAGCGGCAAAAAAAAACTGCCACACGAGGTGGCAGTTCGACAGGTACTGAAAGGGTGCCGTTCGATCGCGGCACGAGCATGCGTTGAAACCTTGAAACAATCCTCTGAGGAGGCGGGCTTGCCGCCGCGTCAACGCTCACGCATACTGCAAAAACTGGTGGCGCATCAGGGACTCGAACCCCGGACCTGCGGATTATGATTCCGTCGCTCTAACCAACTGAGCTAATGCGCCGCGAAGAACGTAACTATAGCGCAATTCGAAGAAGGTGTGCAAGTGTTTTTCGTCGTTCTTTTTCGCAGGGGATTCTCCCGGCTTGACGCACGATCGCATCTTTCGGATGATTTCCCCACGCGAGCACGCCGACGTGCAGCGCTCGCTTCACCAAGCCCAAAGGCACGCTAAATGGCTGATGTATCCCCTGTTTCGCCCGCCGATCCCGGCGGCGCGCCGAAAGCCACCGGCACCGTCAAGTGGTTCAATGATGCAAAAGGATTTGGCTTCATCACGCCGGACGACGGCGGCGAAGATCTCTTTGCACACTTCTCCTCGATCCAGATGACCGGCTTCAAGACCTTGAAAGAAGGTCAGCGGGTTTCCTACGAGGTGATCCAGGGACCGAAAGGCAAGCAGGCACTGAACATCACGAACGCCGCATGACGCCCCGGGGTTGGATTACCCGGGTCGCCGCCGCTGTCCTGTGTGGGTTCTCCGGTGTGTCGCTCGCAGGCGACGCACCGTTGCCGACGCTCGATCTGTCAGTCGGCATGTATCGTGTGCAGGCCGAGGTGGCGCATACGCCGGAGACGCTTCAGCGCGGGCTCATGTTCCGCACTGAGCTCGGGCAGCAGCAGGGCATGCTGTTTCTCTTCGGCTCGCACGGCACGCAGTGCATGTGGATGCGCAACACGCTCATTCCCTTGGCTGTGGCGTTCCTGCGCGATGACGGCACGATCGTGAACATCGCCGAGATGCAGCCCAAGACCGAGGACAGTCATTGCTCGTCCGAGCCCGTGGCCGCCGCGCTCGAGATGAACGCAGGGTGGTTTGCGCAGCGGGGCATCAAGCCCGGCACGCGCATCCACGGCATGCCCACGCGCTACTGAGCGCTGCCGGCGGCGTCTGACGTGCGCTCGACGCGCACGTCAGCGTTGCCCTGCGCGAAGCTGACGGACAACCCCTGCCCCGCACGCAGCGCACTGGCATCGCGAATGATGCGACCCTCTTCGTCGCGTGCGATGGCGTAGCCGCGCGCGAGTGTCTCCTGTGGCCCCAATACCCGCAGATGCGCGCCCGCCGATTTCACCCGCTGGGCGAGTCGCTCCAGGCGGCGCCCCTGCGCCTGGCCCAGCGCCGTCGCCAGCCCTGCCACGCGCGCCTGCTGCCATTGCACCGTCTGCGCAGGCGAGACGATCCGGTCCGCCAAGCGCGCCACGCGCTGGTGTGCGCGCTCGAGCCGAAGCGCCTGCGCGCGCTGCAGCGCGGCCTGCAGGGCGGTCAGCCGATCCTGCTGGCGTGTGAGGCGTTGCGCAGGAGACACCAGCCTGGCTGCTGAACGATCCAGCCGCTGTGCGAGCTGCTCCAGACGCCGGCTCTGCGCGCGCCGCAAGCCTTGGGCGAGATGCATCACAGACTGCAGCAGCTGCTCGCGCGGCGTGCCGGCAAGTTCGGCAGCGGCCGTGGGCGTGGGCGCCCGGACGTCCGCCACGAAGTCCGCAATGGTGAAGTCCGACTCGTGGCCGACCCCGCAGATCACCGGCAACGCGCTGGCTGCCACCGCGCGGGCGACGCGCTCATCGTTAAACGCCCAGAGATCCTCGATGCTGCCGCCACCGCGCACGAGCAGCAGCGTATCGACGTCGGCCCGCCGGTTGGCCGTCTCGATGGCCCGCACGATCGCAGGCGGCGCATCAGCGCCTTGCACGGGGGTTGGGTACACATGCACGTGCACGTGCGGCAGGCGCCGCGCCAGCGCCGTCAGCACGTCACGCAGCGCCGCAGCGTGCAGCGAGGTGACAACCCCGAGGGCACGCGGCAACTCGACCGGCGCGCGCTTGCGCTCAGGGCTCAGCAGGCCTTCGGCCTCCAGCTTTTCCTTCAAGCGGAGGAAGGCTTCGAAGAGGTCGCCCTGCCCCGCTCGGCGCATGGCCTGCACCTGCAACTGGTAATCGCCGCGTGCCTCGTACAACGAGACCTTGGCGCGCACTTCCACGCGATCGCCCGCGCGCGGCACGAAGCCCACCTGGGTCGCCTTCATGCGGAACATCACGGCACGCACACTGGCGCCGGCATCCTTGAGCGTGAAGTACCAGTGACCCGAGGCGGCGCTCAGGAAATTGGACACCTCGCCGCGCACCCAGACCGGTGGCACCGCCTGCTCCAGCATCCCAGCCACGGCGCGATTGAGTTGCGTGACCGTGAGAGGGGCATCGTTTGGCGCCGAGCCGAGCGCAGAGCCCGCGTTCATCGGCCTCTCCCGGCAAAAAGCTTTCCACAGCCAACGGGGATGCGCCTGTCAAGGATTTTGTCTGTCATCAAAGCGTCACGGTTGTTCAAGGTATTGATTTATATGGGAATATCGCGTCAGCACTCGCTGCCCGCGATTCCAGCACGGCCCGCAGGCCACGCATTCACGCCATTTCCAGGGCGTTTCCCACAAAGATATCCACAACTCCTGTGGATAGTCTGCGGTCATCGCGCTGTTCGCCGCTGCACGGATCCCGCTACACTGCCCGCGTTACGCTGCCGGGATCCCTCATGCTGTCCATCATCCGCGACGCTGGCTGGCCCATCTGGCCCCTGCTGGCGACTTCTGTCGTTGCCCTGGCCCTGATCATCGAGCGCCTGCTCGCGCTGCGCGCGGATCGCGTCGTCCCGTCTGGCCAGCTCGCCCAGGCGGCCACACTCGCGGCACGTCCGAACGTCCCCGCCGATGCGCTGGCTGATCTCGCCGCCCGCTCCGCCGTGGGGCAGATCCTCGCCAGTGGCCTCAAGGCACGGCATCTGTCGCGCGAGCGCGTTCGTGAAGCCATGGAGGATACAGGGCGCCAGGTCACGCACGAGCTCGAGCGCTACCTCAGTGCCCTGGGGACGATCGCAGCCGTCGCACCGTTGATGGGCCTCTTCGGCACGGTGATCGGGATGATCGAGATCTTCAGCGGCTGGTCACCCACGGGCGGTGATCCTGCTCAGCTGGCCCGCGGCATCTCGATCGCACTGTACAACACCGCGTTCGGCATCTTCGTTGCCATCCCTGCTCTCATCTGCCAACGCTGGTTCCGCGCCCGCGTCGCTGGCTACGTCGTTGCCATGGAGCAGGCCGCCTCGCGCCTGCTCGATACGCTGCGGCCGGAGTCCAGCCGATGAGATTCCGGCGCGCCCAGCCACCCGAGGAAGCGGAGATCAACCTCATCCCGTTGATCGACGTGCTGCTGGTGCTGCTGATCTTTCTGACGGCCACCACCACGTTCGCCCGCTTCGGCACGCTCGGCGTCGCGCTGCCCGCCGCCGGGGAGACCCAGATGGAGGCAGGCGCGCCTCTGCATCTGGAGGTGTCTGCGGACGGGCGCGTCGCGCTCGAAGGCCAGACGCTCGCCAGCGAACCCGGCAGCCTGGCGGCGGCGCTGCGCGCGGCGGCCCAAGGCCGCGAATCACCGCTGCTCGTGATCTACGCGGATGCCCAGGCGAGCCATCAGTCCGTGGTGGACGTCATGCAAGCCGCTCGCGCCGCGGGCATCGGCCGCCTGAGCTTCGGTGCCCAGGACGCGCAGCGTCCCGCGGGGCCATGACGACGCCCGCGTCACGGCCTGATGCGGCGACACCCTGGCGCGCGCGCCTCGCCGGCCACCTGCAGACCGCCTGGCAGCACGACGGCCTCCTCGCGCGCGTGCTTGCGCCACTGGGCTGGATGGCGCAACGCGTGTCTGACCGACGCCGCGAGCGTTATGCGCGCGAGCCGCAGCTCGCCTGGCGCGCACCCGTCCCGGTCCTCGTGATCGGCAACCTGCTCGTGGGAGGTACCGGCAAGACCCCGTTGCTCGTCGCCACCGTCCAGGCCTTGCAGGCCCGCGGCTGGCACCCCGGGGTGGTGAGCCGTGGGTACGGCGTGACGGTGGGGGCCGTACCTCGCGTGGGGCTGGGCACGCCAGCCGCAGCTGAGATCGGCGACGAACCTGCGCTCATCGCGGCCGCCACGGGCGTACCGGTGGCTGTGCATCCGGATCGGCCCGCTGCCGCTCGTGCCCTGCTCGCCGCCCACCCTGCCGTGGACGTCATCGTGTCGGACGATGGCCTGCAACACCGGGCGCTTGGCCGGGACGTCGAGCTGCTCGTGGAGGATGAGCGCGGCGTGGGCAATGGCCGCGTGCTTCCGGCCGGGCCTTTGCGTGAAGCCGTCCACGTGCGCGACAGTGTCGACGCCATCGTCTGCAATGGCGATCCCGCCAAAGCCCCCGCGGCACGCACGCGTCTCGTCGGCATGCACGTCACCTCCACGGGGGCACGCCACCTGGCGAGTGGAGCGCAGCTTTCACTGCCGGCGCTGGCGCAGGCCCATGCACCCGTTGCCGCCGTCGCCGGCATCGGCCGGCCTGAGCGATTCTTCGCCGCCCTGCGCGCCGCGGGCGTTCCGCTTGCCCAGACCCGCGCCCTTCCCGACCACGCAGACTTCTCCCACCTCGACTTCGACGACCTTGCGGCGCAGGCCATTCTGCTCACCGAGAAAGACGCCGTAAAATGCGCGCATCTGCCGGATCGGCGGTTGTGGGCGGTGAGCGCCAGCATCGCGTTGTCCGATCCGCACTTTTTCGATTGGCTGCACCAGCGTCTGACCGCGTGCCGCCCGTCACTCAGCCCGGACCTTCCCCCGCATGGACACTCGACTGCTTGATATCCTGGTCTGCCCGATCTGCAAGGGCCCGCTGCGCCGCGACGCCGCGCGCAACGAACTGGTCTGCAAGGCCGACCGGCTGGCATTCCCGATCCAGGACGGCGTGCCGATGATGCTCGTGTCCGCGGCGCGCGAACTGCCTGCCACCGACGCCTCACCCGCGCCCGTCACGCTGCCCTGACCATGGCCGACTGGATCGCCATGGTGCCCGCCCGGGCCGCGTCCACCCGCCTGCCCGGCAAGGCCTTGCTCGACGTGGGCGGCCTGCCGATGGTGGTGCGCACCGCACGCCAGGCCGCGGCCAGCGGCGCCCAGCGAGTGGTGGTGGCCACGGACGACGCGCAAATCGCGGATGTCGTGCGCGCGCATGGCATCGAGGTGGTGATGACCTCGCCCACGCATCCGACCGGGACCGATCGGCTCGCCGAGGCCTGTCGTCTGCTCGACCTTCCGGACGACGCCATCGTGGTCAACGTCCAGGGCGACGAGCCGCTGATCGACCCGGCGCTCGTGGCGACCGTGGCGGATGCGCTGGCCGACGACGCCGACGCGGCGATCGCCACGGCCGCGCATGCGGTGAACAGCGCGGACGAGCTCTTCGATCCGAATGCCGTGAAGGTGGTGTGCGATGCCCGCGGCGCGCGCTGTACTTCTCCCGCGCCCCCCTGCCGTGGGCGCGCGACGCCCTCGCTGGCGGCCAGCGCGTGCTGGCGCCCGGCGTGCCCGCGCTGCGCCACATCGGCCTGTATGCGTATCGCGTCGCGTTCCTGCGGCGCTTTCCCACGTTGCCCCAGGGCGTGCTGGAGCAAGTCGAAGCGCTGGAGCAATTGCGCGCCCTCGAACACGGCCATGCCATCCGGGTGCACGTCACGCACGGTGCGCCCCCCGGCGGCGTGGACACGGCGGAGGATCTGGCGCGCGTGCGGGCCGCACTCGCGGCTGCGCCACCAGGTTGACTGGGGAAAGCCCCATTGACCGGGGATATATCCCTATGTAATTCTTAACGGTTTGAACAAATTCAGAGGACAGGCGCGGCTGCCCAGCTTTGTTCCCGATCCAACCGCGCAACAGCTATCAGGACATTCGTTATGCGTCTTATCCTTCTTGGCGCGCCCGGCGCCGGCAAAGGCACCCAAGCCGCGTTTCTGCGCGAGCAATATGGCATCCCGCAGATCTCCACCGGCGACATGCTGCGTGCGGCCGTCAAGGCCGGCACGCCGCTTGGCCTGGAAGCCAAAAAGGTCATGGACGCTGGCGGCCTGATGCCCGACGACATCATCATCGGCCTCGTGAAGGATCGCCTGAAGGAGCCGGATTGCCAGAAGGGTTACCTCTTCGATGGCTTTCCGCGCACCATCCCGCAGGCCGACGCCATGAAGGACGCCGGCGTGGCGATCGACTACGTCATCGAAGTCGACGTGCCGGAAAGCGAGATCATCGAGCGCATGAGCGGTCGCCGCGTGCACCCGGCGAGCGGTCGCACGTATCACGTCACGCACAATCCGCCCAAGGTGGAAGGCAAGGATGACGAGACGGGCGAGCCGCTGGTGCAGCGCGACGACGATCGGGAAGAGACCGTGCGCAAGCGCCTGGAGGTCTATCGCGACCAGACGCGCCCCCTCGTGGACTACTACCAGGAGTGGGCGGCTGCCGAGCCCGCCAAGGCACCGAAGTACCGCCGCATCGCTGGCGTGGGGTCGGTCGACGACATCAAGCAGCGCCTCTTCGAAGCGCTGAAGTAATCTCTCCCGCGACAAGGAAAGCCATCGTGGAAATCGCCAACAAAGTCTTCATCGTCACCGGCGGCGCGTCCGGCCTGGGTGCCGGTACGGTCCGCATGCTCGCGGCCAACGGCGCCAAGGTCGTCATCGCCGATCTTCAGGAAGAAGCCGGCGCCAAGCTCGCTGACGAGCTCGGCCAGACCTTCGTGCGTTGCGACGTGACCTCCGAGGAAGACGGCCAGGCCGTGGTGGCCCGCGCCCGTGAACTCGGCCCGCTCTTTGGCCTGGTCAACTGCGCCGGCATCGCCCCCGCGGCCCGCACAGTCAACAAGAGCGGTGCGCACCCGCTGCACCTCTTTCAGAAGACCATCGCCGTCAACCTCGTCGGCAGCTTCAACATGATCCGCCTGGCCGCCGAGGCCATGAGCGAGAACACGCCCGAAGCCACCGGCGAGCGCGGCGTGCTGATCAACACCGCGTCCGTGGCTGCCTATGACGGCCAGATCGGCCAGGCGGCCTATTCCGCCTCCAAGGGCGGCATCGTGGGCATGACCCTGCCGATCGCACGCGACCTGGCGAAGGTGGGCATTCGCTGCGTGACCATCGCCCCCGGCATCTTCGGCACGCCGATGATGTTCGGCATGCCGCAGGAAGTGCAGGATTCGCTCGCCGCGAGCGTGCCCTTCCCCTCGCGCCTGGGCACGCCGCAGGATTACGCCAAGCTCGCCCAGCACATCATCACCAATGAGATGCTGAACGGCGAGACCATCCGTCTGGATGGCGCGATCCGTCTGGCGCCGAAGTAAACTGCGCGAGCGCGTGGCGGGCCGCCGGCCCGTCGCGTCCGTCGCCATTGCTGTGCCGTGGCCCGCCGTTCGCGGGCCGCGTCTTTTTCAAGAAGCCTTCCCATGGGTCTGCTGCGCTCGACCGCCACCATCAGCGGGCTCACGCTGTTCTCTCGCATCACCGGCCTGGTCCGCGACGTCCTGATCGCGCGCGCCTTCGGTGCCGGCCCGCTCACCGACGCGTTCTGGGTGGCATTCCGCATCCCCAATCTGCTGCGCCGGCTCTTTGCCGAGGGCGCGTTCTCGCAGGCCTTCGTACCCATCCTCGGTGCTGCGCGCGAGCAGCAGAGCGAGGATGCCGTGCGCCAGCTCCTGGACAGGGTCGCCGTCCTGCTCACCGTGGCCTTGATGGTGGTCAGCGCGATTGGCGTCATCGCCGCCCCCTGGATCGTGACCGCCATGGCCACCGGCATGCGGCACGAGGCTCGCGCCGAAGAGTTCGTCTCGGCGGTGTGGATGACGCGGGCGATGTTTCCCTACATCCTCTGCATGTCGCTCGTGGCCTTTGCCTCGGGCGTGCTCAACACGTGGCGGCGGTTTGCCGTGCCGGCGTTCACCCCGGTGCTGCTCAACCTGGCCATGATCGCGGCGAGCCTGTGGCTCGTGGACCGTTTCGATCCGCCCATCCACGCGCTGGCCATCGGCGTCATGGCGGGCGGGGTCGCCCAGCTCGCGGTGCAGTGGATCGCCCTCGCCCGCCTGGGGCTTGCGCCACGGCTGCGCACGCGCGTGGGCGACGCCTGGCGCGACGAGACCGTGCGCCGCGTGCTGCGCCAGATGCTGCCGGCCACGATCGGCGTGTCCGTGGCCCAGATCTCCATCATCATCAACACCAACATCGCCACCTGGCTCACGCCGGGCAGCGTGACCTGGCTGTCCTTCGCCGACCGGCTGATGGAATTCCCGACCGCGCTGCTGGGCGTGGCACTGGGTACAGTGCTGCTGCCCAGCCTGTCACGCGCGCACGGCGCCGGCGACACCAAGGCCTACGGCGCCCTGCTGGACTGGGGGCTGCGTCTCATGCTGCTCGCGGGCATCCCGGCCGCCGTTGGCCTTGCCCTGCTGGCCGACGGCCTCGTCGCGACCCTCTTTCATTATGGTGCGTTCGACCAGCGCGACGCGATGCAGACCACCACCGCGGTCGTGGCCTATGCGGTCGGGCTGACCGGCCTGCTCGCCGTGAAGATCCTGGCCCCCGGCTTCTACGCCCGTCAGGACATCCGCACGCCCGTGCGCATCGCGATCGCCGTGCTCGTCGTCACCCAGATCCTGAACGCGATCTTCGTGCCCTTCCTGGGCCATGCAGGCCTCGCCCTGTCCATCGGGCTGGGCGCCTGCGCCAACGCGCTCGCGCTCTTCGTCGGCCTGCTGCGTCGCGGCATCTACCGGCCGGCCGCGGGCTGGGGCAAGTTCCTGCTGCGCCTGGTCTTGGCTGTGCTCGCGATGGCCGCATTCCTCATCCTGGCCAACGCCCGACTGGATTGGTACGCACTGCAGGCCACGCCGATGGTGCGCATCGGCTGGCTGCTGGGCCTCGTGGCCGCCGGGGGCGCGATCTACGGCGCGGTGCTGCTGCTGGCGGGCATGCGGCCCCGCGACCTGCGCCGAGCACGCTGAGCCAGCGCCCCGCTCAGCGCGCGCGCAGCGCGCTTCGCAGCTCCTGGGCGAAACGTCGACGCCGGCCGGGCGTGAGGAAGGTGCCCACCGCCACCTCGCGCCGCCCCTCGCAGAGCCACAGCACGTCCGCGCGCCGGCCGCGCCAATCCAGGCGTACCCAATCGGCGTTGAAACGGTGGTGTGTGGTGTGATGACCGCGGACCACGGCGACATGCACGGTGTCCCCCTCCAGGAACACGCATTCGCGATCGAGTGCGTGTCGGCCATAGAAGAGCAAGGCAACGGCGAGCGCGGCGTTCTCCAAGAGCGCGAAAGGCCAGACCATCCACGCACCGCGCCAGGCAAACACGCTGGCGAAGGCGAAGGACAAGGCCGTGAGCGTCCCGTAGAAGATCAGCACCTGACGCGGGGTGAACGAGCAGTTCTTGCGCAGCAGCCAGCGCTGGCCGTCGCCCTCGGTGGGCGGCGCGAGCGCGGCCTCCTCCGGGGACATGACGACAGACATGGCGGCTCCAGGATGCCGGCGACAAGGCGGGGCAGCCCGAGGTGGGCGACGCGGCCAAGGCCTGTCCCATGATAAGACAAAGCCTGGCGACCGGGTCAAGGCGCGGTGACGTTATCCGCTGCGGCCGTGATGGCCGCGTACAGCGTCAGGCCTGCGTGCCGTCCGGCAGCATGCAGACCTCGACGATCTGCAGGTCGTTGTCCTTGGCGAAGTCGAGCAAGAACTTCCAGGCGAGCGGCTCGAGCGCGCGCAACCGCTCATCGACCACGACGCTCTTGACGCCATCGATGTTCGTGGGCCGGGTGTACGGCGAGTAGGTCAGGTGGCTCGCCGCCATGCCAGGCGGACGGAACTGGGCCATGACGCCAGCCAGGCGCTCGGCCCAGTCGCTGGGACGGAAAGTGGAGCCACGCGATGTGACACCCTTGATGATGATTTGCCGAACCGGATCTGTCATGGGGTCTTTTCAGATGAGCCGCGATTTTAGTACATCGTTGCCGTCAGTTCCTGTCATGATCGACAGGTAATCTCAAGTATCATCCCCATTGGCCTGCAGCAGCCGCCACAGGCCAGGATCCGCGGGTTTCCGCACCCTTTTCCCCGTTCACACGGAGCCAACGCATGTCCTCGGCATTGTCCAATATCTTCTCCCGTCTTCCGGTTTCCTTCACGCATGGCCAGGGTGTCTGGCTGTGGGATGCCGACGGGCGACGATACCTGGACGCGCTGTCGGGCATCGGCGTGAACTCCCTGGGTCACGCCCACCCGCGCCTGGTCGCTGCCATCACGGAGCAGGCGCAGCGCGTGATCCACGTCTCCAACCTCTATGAGGTACCGCAGCAGGCCGCGCTGGCCGAGCGTCTGGTCGCGCTCTCCGGCCTGTCCGAGTGCATCTTCACGTCCTCCGGCTCCGAAGCCAACGAGACAGCGCTGAAGCTCGCGCGCTACTACGGCCACCAGAATGGCAACCCGCATGCGCACGTCATCACGATGGACTCGTCCTGGCATGGCCGCACGCTCGCCACGCTGGCGGCCACGGGCAGCGCCAAGGCGCGCGAGGGCTTCGAGCCCCTGCCCGCCGGCTACATCCAGGTCGCCTACAACAGCCTGAAGGCGATCGAGGATGCCGCCGCGGCCGAGCCGCGCGTGAACACCGTGCTGCTCGAGACGCTGCAGGGCGAAGGCGGCATCCGCCCGGCCGAGATCGAGTATCTGCAGGCCGTGCGCCGCCTGTGCGACGAGCGTGGCTGGCTCTTCATGATCGACGAAGTCCAGTCCGGCATCGGCCGCACGGGCAAGTGGTTCGCCCATCAGTGGGCCGACATCCGTCCGGACGTCATGACGCTTGCCAAGGGCCTGGGCGGCGGCGTGCCGATCGGCGCCACGCTGATGGGCGGACGCGCCGCCGGCGTCTTCAAGCCGGGCAGCCACGGCACCACGTTCGGCGGCAACCCGCTGGTGTGTCATGCCGCGCTCACCGTGCTGCAGACGCTGGAGGACGATGGCCTGCTCGAAAGCGCGCACCGCGTGGGCACCCATCTTCAGGATGCGCTGCGCTCAGCGCTGGCCGGCGTGGCCGGCGTGAAGGAAGTGCGTGGCCGCGGCCTCATGATTGGCATCGAACTCGACCGCGCGTGCGGTGCCATCGTCCGCCAGGCGCTGGAAGCCGGCCTGCTGGTGAACGTCACGCGTGACCGCGTCGTGCGCCTTCTGCCGCCGCTCATCCTGACCGAAGCCGATGCCGACGAGATCGTCGCCCGCCTCGTGCCCACCATCAAAACCTTTCTGTCGGGCGCCAGCGCCTGACCGACGCCCGGCGCTGCGGCGCCGGGCCCGCGACCTATGACAACGACTGCCCAACCGACCGGCCCGCTGCGGCACTTTCTTCAGTTTCGCGACTTCACGCGCGACGAGATCGATTACGTGCTCGGCCGCGCGCGTCTCATCAAGGACCGCTTCAAGCGCTACGAACCGCACCACACCCTGCATGACCGCACCCTCGCCATGGTGTTCGAGAAGGCCAGCACGCGCACCCGCGTGTCCTTCGAGGCCGGCATGTACCAGATGGGCGGCTCGGTCATCAACCTGACGGCGGGCGATTCCCAGCTCGGACGCAGCGAGCCCATCGAGGACACCGCGCGCGTCGTCTCGCGCATGGTGGATCTGGTCATGATCCGCACCTTCGAGCAGACCCGCCTGGAGCGCTTCGCCTCGCATTCGCGCGTGCCTGTCATCAACGGCCTCACGAACGAATACCATCCCTGCCAGATCCTCGCGGACATCTTCACCTTCCTCGAGCATCGCGGCCCGATCCAGGGACGCACCGTGGCCTGGGTGGGCGATGCGAACAACATGGCCTACACGTGGCTGCAGGCCGCCGAGATGCTGGATTTCACCGTCCACGTGTCGTGCCCGGCCGGCTACACGCTGGATGCTGATCGCATCCAGGGCATCGACGCGCGCCACCTGAAGGTGTTCGATCGCCCCGAGGACGCCTGCCGAGGCGCGCATCTCGTCACCACCGACGTGTGGACAAGCATGGGCTACGAGGACGAGAACGAGGCCCGCCGCAAGGCCTTTGCCGACTGGTGCGTCGATGCCAAGATGATGGCGCTCGCCGACAAGGAAGCGCTTTTCATGCACTGCCTGCCCGCCCATCGTGGCGAGGAAGTCACCGCTGACGTCATCGACGGCGCCCAGAGCGTGGTGTGGGACGAGGCCGAGAACCGACTGCACGTGCAGAAGGCACTTATGGAGTTCCTCGTCCTCGGCCGCCAGGGCTGAGCCTGCGCGCTACAATCATGGGTTAGGCCGCTTGTCGCGGCCCTTCGCCATTTCTTGCCCGCTGCGAGGTGCCGCGACCTCGCAGCGTCGGTTGCCACTTTTCGCGCATCCATCGCACCATGACCACGATCCTGCCCCAACTCCCGACCGGTCAGAAAGTCGGCATCGCCTTCTCCGGCGGCCTGGACACCAGCGCCGCCCTGCTCTGGATGCGCAAGAAGGGCGCCATCCCCTACGCCTACACCGCCAATCTCGGCCAGCCCGACGAGCCCGATTACGACGCCATTCCCCGCCGCGCGCAGGAATACGGCGCCGAGCTCGCCCGCCTGATCGACTGCCGCAAACAGCTCGTGGCCGAAGGCATCGCGGCGCTCCAGGCCGGTGCCTTTCACGTCACCACGGCTGGTGTCACGTACTTCAACACGACCCCCATCGGGCGTGCAGTCACCGGCACCATGCTGGTTGCCGCCATGAAGGAAGACGGCGTCAACATCTGGGGTGATGGCAGCACGTTCAAGGGCAACGACATCGAACGTTTCTACCGCTACGGCCTGCTCACCAATCCGGACCTGAAGATCTACAAGCCCTGGCTGGACCAGACCTTCATCGACGAGCTCGGTGGCCGCTCGGAGATGTCCGAGTACATGCGCGCCGCGGGCTTCGACTACAAGATGTCGTCCGAGAAGGCATATTCGACGGATTCCAATCTGCTCGGCGCCACGCACGAAGCCAAGGACCTGGAGTTCCTGAACGCCGGCATGACCATCGTCAAGCCCATCATGGGCGTGGCGTTCTGGCGTGATGACGTCGAGGTCAAGCGCGAGACCGTCACCGTGCGCTTCGAGGAAGGCCAGCCGGTCGCTCTGAACGGCGTCACGTTCAGCGACCCGGTCGAACTCATGCTCGAAGCCAACCGCATCGGCGGGCGTCACGGGCTGGGCATGAGCGATCAGATCGAAAACCGCATCATCGAAGCCAAGAGCCGCGGCATCTACGAAGCCCCGGGCATGGCCCTGCTCTTCATCGCCTACGAGCGCCTCGTGACCGGCGTCCACAACGAAGACACGATCGAGCAGTACCGCGAGAACGGCCGCAAGCTCGGCCGCCTGCTGTACCAGGGCCGCTGGTTCGATCCGCAGGCCATCATGCTGCGCGAAGCCGCCCAGCGCTGGTGGCGCGCGCCGTCACCGGCGAAGTCACGATCGAACTGCGCCGCGGCAACGATTACTCGCTGCTCGACACCACTTCGCCCAACCTGACCTACGCGCCCGAGCGCCTGTCCATGGAGAAGGTCGAGAATGCGCCCTTCACGCCGGCCGATCGCATCGGCCAACTGACGATGCGCAACCTGGACATCACCGACACCCGTGCCAAGCTCGTCACCTACACGCAAGCCGGCCTGCTGTCGGCCAGCGGCACGGCGCTGCCGCAGTTGAAAGAAGACTGATCGCACATCAGCGCATAGGATCCGCTGTCGAAGCCCGGTCGCAAGCCGGGCTTTTTCATGTGCCTCACGGCGACGAGGCGAGATCCGATGGCGAGGCAGCCCCGAGCGCCCGCAGGGTCAGCGCCGTGGCCGCGGCACGCGTCTCGACACCCAGCTTCACGAAGACGTGCTCCAGATGCTTGTTCACCGTGCGCGGACTCATGCCGAGGATGTCGCTCACGTCCCGGTTCGTCTTGCCGCGAGCCACCCAGAGCAAGACGTCAGTCTCGCGCGGCGTGAGTCGGTACTGGCCTGCCAAGGCCTGCGCGGCGCGCAACGCATCGGCCTCCTCCTCCAGGAGCAGGATGAATTCGCCAGGCCGTTGTGCCCGGGCGAGCCGGATGACGAGTCGGCCTGGGCCTTCGACCACCCGCGGCGTCAAGGGCTCGTTGCGCGCGACGGCAGTCAGCCACTCCGCCACCCAGCGCACCAGGGGAGAAGGCAACGCCGTGGCGAACCGCGCCGGTCGCCGCTCGCTCGACCCCTCGGCTGACGACAGATCTGCTTGCGGTAACCATGGGTTCCGGTCCGGCTCATCGACAGCACCGGTACCTGCGGGACGCTCGCCGCTACCGTCCCTTGCTTCGTGCGCCTCGAAGTACGTCCGCAACCAGTGCCGCGCGCGCCGCGTCTCCCAGAGCGGCCTGCCTTCGGCATCCAGCACTACCACCGCATGTGCGACGGCATCCAGGGTGTCGATCGCACTGGACATCATCCGGGCGCTGCGCAGGTGGGCTTCGATGCGCGCCAGTACCGCATCCGGATCGACGGGCTTGGTGACGTAGTCGCTGCCGCCTGCCTGGAAACCGCGAACCACGTCCTCCGGTTCGGTCAGGCCTGTCATGAACACGACAGGCACGTGCCCTGCCCCCCAATGTGCCTTCAATCGGCGGCACGTCTCGAAGCCGTCCATGCCCGGCATGACCGCGTCGAGCAGCACGATGTCCGGCGTCACGTAATCCAGGCGCTCCAGCGCGGAGATGCCATCCGTGGCGACGAGCACCGTGTATCCCGCGGCGTCCAGTGCATCGGACAGGAGCCGCAGGTTGTCGGGCACGTCGTCCACGAGCAGGACGAGCTTGCCCTCATTCAGGGGCTTGGGCATGGCGGACATGGCGTTTGAGCACCTGTTGGTATTCCTTCAGCCGGAAGCCGGCGGCGAGCGTGCGCAGGTGGGCGGTGAGCGGTGCGGCGCGCGGCAGGCGCGCCTGGATCTCGTCCAGCTTGACGAGCACGCCCTTCACATAGCCCATCGCGCCGAGCTCGAGCAAGGCGTCCGCATCGTCGCGCTCGAGCACGATGTCGAGCGTGGCGGGCGTGTCCTGCAGCGGCGCAAGCTCACCGGCAGGCTCGGTGATCCACTCGACGTTCAGGCACTGGCCGATCCGCAGCAGCAGCTCGGGCAGCATCACGGGCTTGGCGACGAAGCGCGTGGTGCCTGCCACTGCCGCAGCATCCAGCGTGGCCACCGTGGCAGACACCATGATGACCGGCAGTTGCGGCTGACGGGCATACAAGGCTGCACGTACGGCCCAGCCGTCCAGCCCAGGCATGGTGACGTCCAGCAGGACGAGATCCGGCACCTGTGCGGCCACCGCCGCCAGACACGCTTCGCCGTCCAGCGCTTCGTCCACGTGAAAGCCGAGCGGCTCGAGCATGTCGCGCAGCAGCCGACGGTGCGCGACCTGATCGTCCACCACCAGGAGACGCCGGGGCGCACCGCGATAGCCCAACACCACACCCGGCACGTGCGGGTCACCGCTCAGCATGCGTACCTCCGGCAGGAAGAGCTTCAGCCCGAAGTGGCTGCCCTCGCCCACGGTGCTCTGGACCTGCAGCTCGCCGCCCATCACGTGGGTCAGCATGCGGCACACCGTGAGCCCGAGTCCCGTGCCGGTATCGGCCTGGCGCTCGCCCGCCCAGCTACGCTCGAACGGCAGGAAGATGCGTTCCAGATCCTCCGCCGGAATGCCTGGTCCCGTGTCCTCGACGTCGAACTGCATCAGCTCGCGCGCGTAGCGCACGCGCAGCCGCACACGACCCGAGTCGGTGTACTTCACGGCGTTGCTGAGCAGGTTGATGAGCACCTGGCGCAGTCGCTTCTCGTCCACGTGCACGATATCCGGCAGCCGGGACTGCACGACGCATTCGAAACGCAAGCCCTTGTCCTCGGCCTGCGGGCGCATCAGGCGCACGATCTGGTCAAGGAAAGCCGGGAACACGCACTCCGTGCGCTCCAGGCGCAGCTTGCCGGCTTCGATGCGAGAGATGTCGAGCAGGCCATCGATCAGCCCCAGCAGGTGTCGCCCGCTGCGCAGGATCACCTCCACCGCCTCGCGCCGCCCGAGGGGCATGGCCGGGTCACGCTGGAGCACCTGCGCGTAGCCGAGAATCCCGTTGAGCGGCGCCCGCAGCTCGTGGCTCATCCCGGTCAGGAACCGGCTCTTGGCCAGATTGGCGGCTTCTGCCGCCTCCTTGGCGCGCTGCAATTGCGCGTCGGTGGCATTGTGCGCATCGATCTCGCGCAGCAGCAGCGCGGTCTGGCGATCGGATTCTTCCTGGGCCACGCGGCGGCTCTCGCGCGCCAGCACCAGCCACCAGGAGGCCACGCCCGCGATCAGCAGCAACACGGTATAGATCTTGGCGAAGGTGGCAAAGAGCGGGGCGGATCGATCCCCGCCACCTGCAGCTTGGCGGATTCCTCGTAGTACAGCAGCCCCAGCGCCACGCCGAGGATGGCGCTGAACGACACCAGCACCAGCAGATAGTGCGCGAGGCGCCGATGCACCAGGGGCCGCCAGGATGCCGGCACCAGCTGCGCCAGCACGCCGCCCAGCTGTTCGGCCAACCGCGCCTCGGGCTTGCAGCGGTCGTGGCACCGGGCATCCAGCGTGCAGCACAGCGAGCAGATGAAGCCGCTGTAGGCCGGACAGTGCGCCATGTCGTCCGTCTCGAAGGCATTGCGGCAGATCACGCAGTGCAGGCTGGCGGGCCCGGGCGGCAGACCGTCCCGCGGCCGGGCCAACGTGTAGCGCCCGCGCGTGACGCGCGCGATCACCGGGGCGAGCAGCATGGCCACGAACAAGGCCAGGAACGGCGACAAGGCGCCAGCCAGTTCGCCGAACGCGCCGGCGAAGGCCAGGATCGACCCCCCGAAGGCGGCGAACATGCTGCCCACGCCAACCGGATTGATGTCGTACAGATAGGCGCGGCGGAACTCCACCCCGTGCGGGCTCAGGCCCAGTGGCTTGTTGATGACGAGATCGCCCACCAGCGCGCCGATCCACGCGAGCGCAACGTGCCCGAAGAGCGCGAGCACGTGCTCAAGCGCCTGGAACACCCCGAGCTCCATCAATACGATGGCGATGAGCACGTTGAAGACGAGCCAGACCACCCGCCCGGGGTGGCTGTGCGTGACGCGCGAGAAGAAGTTGGACCACGCGAGCGAGCCCGCGTACGCATTGGTGACGTTGATTTTGACCTGCGAGATCACCACGAAGAGCGTCATGGCCGCCAGCGCCCACGCCGGATCCGCAAAGACGTAGCCGTAGGCGAGCAGATACATCTGCGTCGGATCGGCCGCCTTGTCCGCCGTGGCGCCAGCCGACACCAGCAGGTAGGCCAGGAACGCGCCGGCCAGCATCTTGGCCGCCCCCGGCAGGATCCATCCAGGGCCGGCACACAGCAGCGCCGCCCACCAGCGCCCCCGGTTCCTGCGCGTCTGCTCCGGGAGAAAGCGCAGGAAATCCACCTGCTCGCCGATCTGCGTCACCAGCGCCGCCGCCACGGCGGCCGCCGAACCAAAGAGCAGCAGATTGAACTGCCCTCCGTTGCCCTCGATGCCAGCGAAGGCGAAGAGCCCGTTCAGCGCCTGCGGATCCTGATGCAGGATGGCCACGTAGGGCACGACGAGCATCAGGAGCCAGATCGGCTGCGTCCAGGCCTGCAGGCGGCTGATCAGCGTCACCCCGTAGGCCACCAGCGGCAGGATGACGAGTGCGCACACGAGATACCCGATGGACAGCGGCAGCCCGGTCAGTAACTGGATGGCCAGCGCCATGATGGCCGCTTCGAGGGCGAAGAAGATGAAGGTGAAGGACGCGTAGATCAGCGAGGTCAGCGTCGAGCCGAGATAGCCGAAACCGGCCCCGCGGGTGAGCAGATCCATGTCCAACCCATGGCGCGCCGCGTAGTAGGCGATCGGCAGGCCGGTGAGAAAGATCAGCACCGACACCGCCAGGATGGCCCAGAAGGCATTGACGAAGCCGTAGTTCAGCGCGATGGCGCCGCCGATCGCTTCCAGCGCGAGGAACGACACCGCGCCGACGGCCGTGTTCGCCACCCGCCATTCTGACCATTTGCGAAAGGCGCGCGGCGTGAAACGCAGCGCGTAGTCCTCCAGGGTCTCGTTGGCGACCCACGTGTTGTAGTCGCGCCGGACGGTGGCGATCCGCTGCGGTGCACTCGAGGGTGGAGAGGCCTCCATGGCAGTGACGCTTCCTTACACAGACCCAGGCGTGGCGGGATATTGCTGCACCCCTGTTGTACACCAGCACCTGCGGAATCCGGCTACGTCAATCGACGTATATTGCACCGCAGCAGTTACGCCTAGTATCGACTCCGTCCCGGCAGCCGCCGTCTCCGGCCTCGCAAAGCCGTCCTCAAGGAGCGATCGATGTCTCGTGCCAAACCCCGTCCCGAAGACCTGCAATCCCCTGGCCGCCGCCGTGCCGCCATGGCCCTGGCCGCCCTGCCCATGCTGGCCGCCCCCGGTTTCGGCCGCGCGCAGGGCGCCAAGCTCGCCGTCACCGACAAGGAGGTGGTGGTGGGCCAGCTGCACTCGGCCACGGGCACCATGGCAATCAGCGAGACCGGCTCGATCCAGGCCGAGCGCCTGGCCATCGACCAGATCAACGCCGCCGGCGGCATCCTCGGCCGCCAGATCCGCGTCATCCAGGAAGACGGCGCCTCGGACTGGCCGACCTTTGCCGAGAAGGCGCGCAAGCTGCTCGTGAGCGATCGCGTGGCCACCGTGTTCGGCTGCTGGACATCCGCCTCGCGCAAGGCCGTGCTGCCGATCTTCGAGAAGGAGAACGGCCTGCTCTACTACCCGACCTTCTACGAAGGCCTGGAGCAATCCAAGAACGTCTTCTACACCGGCCAGGAAGCCACTCAGCAGATCCTGTCTGGCCTGGACTGGGTCAACCGCGAGAAGAAGGCCAAGACCTTCTACCTGATCGGCTCGGACTACATCTGGCCACGCACCTCCAACAAGATCGCCCGCAAGCACATCGAGAACGTGCTGAAGGGTCAGGTCGTGGGCGAGGAGTATTACCCGCTGGGCCACACGCAGTTCGGCTCGCTGCTCAACAAGATCAAGCTGCGCAAGCCCGACGTCATCTACGCCATCGTGGTGGGCGGCAGCAACGTCTCCTTCTACAAGCAGTTGAAGGCCGCGGGCTTCTCCAGCGCGAACACCACCCTGCTCACGATCTCGGTCACCGAGGACGAGCTGCTGGGCATCGGCGGGGAGAACGTCGAGGGCTACTACTCCTGCATGAAGTACTTCCAGAGCCTGGACAACCCCAACAACAAGGCCTTCGTCGATGCCTTCAAGGCCAAGTACGGGCCGAACTCAGTGATCGGCGACGTGACCCAGGCGGCCTACCTGGGCCCCTGGCTCTGGAAGATGGCCGTGGAGAAGGCGGGCTCCTTCGAGGTCAACGACGTGGTGGCCGCCTCGCCCAATCTGGAATTCGACAAGGCGCCCGAAGGCTACGTGAAGATCCACCCCAACCACCACCTGTGGAGCCGCACCCGCGTAGGCCGCATGCGCGGCGACGGACAGTTCGACGTGGTCTGGGAAACCCCGGATCTCATCGAGCCCAATCCCTTCCCCGAAGGCTATCAGTAAGCCAGCCGGCCGCCCGTGCTCGGCGGCCATCTTCCTTCCCGCAGCGAGGTCTTCGCCATGGAATCGTTCTCCGAGCTTGGCGCCATCCTGCTCATGCAGGGCTTCAACGGCCTGTCCGTCTTCAGCGTGCTGCTGCTGATGGCGTTGGGGCTCGCGATCATCTTCGGCCAGATGGGCGTCATCAACATGGCCCACGGCGAATTCCTCGCCATCGGCGCGTACACCACGTACGTCTTCTCGTCCGCCACGCAAGCCTGGCTGCCCCAGGCCATGCCCTACTACTACCTCGTCTCCATGCTGGCCGCCTTCGGCGTGACCTTCGCCCTGGGCTGGCTGGTGGAGTGGGCCATGGTGCGCCACCTCTATCGGCGGCCGCTAGATACCCTGCTCGCCACCTGGGGGTTGTCGCTCATCCTGCAGCAGGCCTTGCGCTCGATCTTCGGGCCGCGCGAGGTGAGCCCGGTGCTGCCGGACTGGCTGATGGGCTCGTACCAGCCGCTGCCTTTCGTGGACATCCCCATCAACGGACTCTTCGTGATGGTGGTCACGCTGCTGCTGACGGCAGGCGTCATGCTGGCCCTGTTCCGCTCGGGCTGGGGGCTGCGCGTGCGCGCCACGGTGCAGAACCGCGCGATGAGCGGTGCCGTGGGCATCGACACGCGCCGGGTGGACCGCACCACCTTCGCGCTGGGGTGCGGCATCGCCGGCATCGCGGGCGCGGCCTTCACCACGATCAGCGCCACCGGCCCCACCAGCGGTTCGCTCTACATCGTCGACACGTTCCTCACGGTGGTGTTCGGCGGCGCGGCAAGCCTCTTCGGCACGATTGCCTCGGCGTTCGTAATCGCACAGACGCAGTCCGTGTCCGAGTTCTTCATGACCGGCTCCATGGCCAAGGTGCTCACGCTGTCGACGGTCGTTCTCATCCTCATGCTGCGGCCCCAAGGCCTCTTCAGCCTGAAGCTGCGCAAATAGCCGCCACCGGAGCCATCATGCACACCCTGTATCGCAATCTCCTGGGCGGACGCGAGGGCGCCATCGGCATCGCCATCCTTGCCGCCCTCCTCTTCGCCGTTTTCCCGCTTCTGCTGGACGCCTTCCGGCTCAACCTGGTCGGCAAGTATCTGACCTACGCGTTCGTGGCGCTGGGCCTGGTGATGTGCTGGGGTTATGGCGGCATCCTGAGCCTGGGCCAGGGGATCTTCTTCGGCCTGGGCGGCTACTGCATGGCAATGTTCCTGAAGCTGGAGGCCTCCACGCCCGAGGCCACCAAGATCCAGTCCACGCCCGGCATCCCGGACTTCATGGACTGGAACCAGCTCACCGCCCTGCCCTGGTTCTGGGAGCCTTTCAAGAGCTTCGCCTTCACGCTGGTGGCGATCCCGCTGGTGCCCGTGCTGCTGGCGCTGCTCATCGGCGTAGCGATGTTCAAGCGCCGCGTGGGCGAGGTGTACTTCGCCATCGTGACCCAGGCCATCGCGCTCATCCTGTCGGTGCTCATCATCGGCCAGCAAGGCCTCACGGGTGGCGTCAACGGCATCACCGACCTGCAGACGCTCCTGGGCTGGGACATCCGCACGGATTCGGCGCGCACCACACTGTATTTCGTCAACGCCGGCCTGCTGATCGGCTGCATCCTGCTGGCGCGAGGGCTGTTGTCCTCCAAGCTCGGCAAGCTCCTCATGGCCATGCGCGACAAGGAAGAGCGTGTGCGCTTCTCCGGCTACGACGTCGCCAACTTCAAGACGTTCACGTTCTGCATCGCCGCGGCGTTCTCGGCCATTGGCGGGGCGATGTTCACGCTGCAGGTGGGCTTCATGTCGCCCTCCTTCGTGGGCATCGTGCCTTCGATCGAGATGGTGATCTACGCGGCGGTGGGCGGGCGGCTCTCGCTGCTCGGTGCGGTCTACGGCACGCTCGTCGTCAACTTCGCCAAGAGCTACTTCTCCGAGGCATTCCCGCAATTGTGGCTCTTTCTCATGGGCGGGCTCTTCATCGCGGTGGTGATGCTCTTCCCGAACGGACTGGCGGGCGTCTACGAACGCTATGTCCGGCCGCGCCTGGTGCGCCGAGCCCCGCGCCCGCGTGTCGAGCCCCCTTCCACACGCCCGCACGCCGAGTCCACGCGCCCGGCCAACACGGCCTCCAACGCCACACTTCCGGGAGAGACCGCATGAGCCCGAGTACCCACACACCGGTGGGCGGCAACCCCGCCGCCCCGCAATTTGCGCTGTACGTCGAAGATCTCACGGTCCGCTTCAACGGCTTCACTGCCGTCGACAGTCTCAACCTCTACGTGGACCGCAACGAGCTACGCGTGGTGATCGGCCCCAACGGCGCGGGCAAGACGACGCTGCTCGATCTCATTTGCGGCCGCACCCAAGCCACGGCAGGCAGCATCCGCTTCAAGGACATCGAGCTCACGCGGCTCTCTGAGCACGCCATCGTTCGGGCTGGCGTGGGACGCAAGTTCCAGACGCCCTCGATCTACGAGACGTTGAGTGTGCGGGAGAACCTTGAGGTATCGTTTCCGAGAGGCCGCACGGTATTTGGCGCGATCGCCTTTCGGCGCACGCCGGACGTCGTCGCCCGGGTCGAGGAAGTGGCGCACGAGATCTACCTGGCGGATCGCCTGGACGACCCGGCGGACCAGCTCTCGCACGGCCAGAAGCAGTGGCTCGAGATCGGCATGCTGCTCATGCAGGAGCCCGAGCTCATGATGCTGGACGAGCCCGTGGCAGGCATGAGCGTATCGGAACGCAGCAAGACGGCCGAGCTCCTCAATCGCATCAGCCAGGGCCGCTCGCTCATCGTGATCGAGCACGACATGGAGTTCGTCAAGGACATCGCCCATCGGGTCACCGTGCTGCATCAGGGCAAGGTGCTCGCCGAAGGCAGCATGGATCAGGTGCAGGCAGATCCGCGCGTGATCGAAGTCTATCTGGGCCACTGAGGAGAACGCCATGTTCGACGTCACCCAGCTTGTCGCCGGTTACGGCCAGAGCACTGTCCTGAAGGGCATCGATCTTTCCGTAGGCGAGGCCGAGATCGTCGCGGTGATGGGCCGCAACGGCATGGGCAAGACCACGCTCTTCAAGACCCTGATCGGTCTGTTGCCTGCGAACGAAGGCCGCATCGCCTTGCAAGGCGCCGAGCTCACCCGCCTGCCAAGCTTTCGCCGGGTGCGCGAGGGCGTGGCCTACGTGCCGCAAGGCCGCATGATCTTCCCCGCCCTCACCGTGGAGGAAAACATCCGCACGGGCTTTCGCACGCGCGCGCTGTCAACGCCGATCCCCGAAGAAATCTACGCCGTCTTCCCAGTGCTCTTCGACATGCGCCGGCGCCGCGGCGGGGACCTGTCCGGCGGCCAGCAGCAACAGCTCGCGATCGCCCGCGCCCTCGTCACCAACCCGCGGGTGCTGCTGCTGGACGAACCCACCGAGGGAATCCAGCCCTCGATCATCAAGGACATCGCGCGCAGCCTGCTGGAGATCCGCAAGCTGCGCAACCTGGCCATCGTCGTCTCCGAGCAGGTCTTGAGCTTCACGATGGAGATCGCTGATCGCCTCATTGTGATCGACAAGGGCCGCTTCGTGCACGAGGACCGCCGCGAGAACGCCAACGTCGCCACCATCAGCCGCTATCTGTCTGTCTGAGCTTTCCGATCCGTTCACCCACCGAAGGAGCGCACCATGCCCGAGACTCTCATCCAGGTCGATCTCGCCCAATCCCCGTACGAGAACGAGAAGGTCCACAACCGCTGGCATCCGGACATCCCGATGGCGTGCTGGGTCAAGCCCGGTGACGACTTCATCCTCGAGACTTATGACTGGACCGGCGGCGCCATCCAGAACGACGACAGCGCCGAGGATGTGCGCGACGTGGACCTCACCACGGTGCATTTCCTGTCCGGGCCGGTGGGCGTGCATGGCGCCGAACCCGGCGACCTGCTGGTGGTGGATCTGCTGGATCTTGGACCGAAGGCTGACAGTCTCTGGGGCTTCAACGGTTTCTTCTCCAAGAACAACGGCGGTGGTTTTCTGACGGAACACTTTCCGCACGCGCAGAAGTCCATCTGGGACTTCTCCGGCATCTACACCTCCTCGCGGCACATTCCCGGCGTGAACTTCGCCGGTCTCATCCACCCGGGCCTGATCGGCTGCCTGCCCGACAAGGCCATGCTGGACACCTGGAACCAGCGCGAGGTGGACTTCATCGCCACCCAGCCGGATCGCGTGCCACCGCTTGCCAACCCGCCCTTTGCGGCCACGGCCCACATGGGCAAGCTCACGGGCGACGCCAAGGCGGCGGCAGCCGCCGACGGCGCACGTACGGTGCCGCCGCGCGAGCACGGCGGCAACTGCGACATCAAGGATCTGTCGCGCGGCGCACGCGTCTTCTTCCCGGTGTACGTGCCGGGTGCCGGGCTGTCCGTGGGCGATCTGCACTTCTCGCAGGGCGACGGAGAGATCACCTTCTGCGGGGCCATCGAGATGGCCGGCTGGGTACACATGCGCGTGTCCCTCATCAAAGGTGGCATGGCCAAGTACGGCATCAAGAACCCCATTTTCAAACCGAGCCCGCTCACGCCCAACTACAATGATTACCTGATCTTCGAGGGCATCTCCGTGGATGAACAGGGCAAGCAGCATTACCTGGACGTACATGTGGCGTATCGCCAGGCATGTCTCAATGCCATCGAGTACCTGAAGAAGTTCGGCTACTCCGGCGCGCAGGCCTATTCGATCCTGGGCACGGCACCGGTGCAAGGGCACATCAGCGGCGTTGTCGACATTCCCAACGCGTGCGCCACGCTCTGGCTGCCGACGGAAATCTTCGACTTCGACATCAATCCGGGGGCCGACGGGCCGAGCATCGCCATCGCAGGCGGTGCGGACCTGCCGATTGCCTACGACCGCTGAGGTGCGTGATGCCCGTCTATGAGTATGCGTGCACGGCGTGCGGCACCGGCTTCGATGCCTTGGTGCCGCTTGCGCGACGCCAGGAGCCCGCCGCTTGCCCCGCATGCGGCAGTTCCGCAGGACGCACCATCGCCACGCCGCCCGCGCTTTCGGCCCTGACGGCAGCAGCGCGCTCGGCCCATGCCACCAACGAGCGCAGTCGGCACGAGCCGCGCTCCACGGCCCGCCATGGCATGTCCTGCACCTGCTGCACGCCGAAGACGACAGCGAATGGCCAGCCCAAGGCCTTTCCTGGCGCCAGGCCGTGGATGATCAGTCATTAGCCAACCTGCGATCTGCGGTGCCTGCCGGAGCACCGCAGATCGTTGCATTGCTGCCACATATCCGACGACCTAGGGTTTTCCCGATAATTCCCCTGGACACAGGCCTAGGGTTTTCCCTAAAATAGGGTTAACCCTTGCGAAGCAACGGCTTCGGGGGCTCTCAGGAGCAACTGCCATGACCACGATCGTCAACGCCCAATCCGACATCCGCTTCACCGACCAGCTCGAGCGCGCCCTGCTCGCCGGTACGTCGCGCAAGCAAGACGGCGTACTGGCTTCGATGGCTGGCGCTGGTCGTCGTGCTCGCGCTGCCTTCGGCGCCTTCGTCGAGGTCTACGCAGAAACGCGTCGTGAAGCCAGCCTGCGCATTGTGGGTGAGCGCCTGCAATAACCCTGCCGGGGCGACGGGGCCGCCCCTCTTCGGCTAACACGCGAAGCGCCCTGAGGGGCGCTTTTGTCATTGGGTGACCCGCGCCGTACCTCCCGTGCCGAGCGCCTTTCGTATGGACCGTTGCTCGGTTGACACGATCTAGGGTTTTCCCTAGTTTTTCCTTGCTAAGAGCATAGGGTTTTCCCTATAATAGGGTTAACCCTAGCAAACACACCTTACGCACTGAACAGGAGAAACACCATGGCCTACGTAAACCTCAACGCCGACATCCGCCTGACCGACGACATGGAGCGCCAGCTCGTCAATCGCATGGTCCGCGAAGAAGACCGTAGTGACATGCTCCAGCCTGTTCGCCGTCTGGGCCGTGCGCTGCGCGAAGTGGGCCGCTCCTTTGGTGCCTTCCTTGACGCGTACGCCGAGACGGTGGAAGAAGCCGGCCGCCGCACTTCCTCGCAAGGCCGCTACTTCTGAGCGGATGGCGCCCATGCGGCGTCAACCAGCGCATGTCTGACGAGGAGCCGTCTCCCTTCTCGTTGGCGCCGGCGCTGCGGGGGCGCCGTTTTTTTTTGGCGTCCTCGCACTGCGCAGGCCCACGCGGCACGAGCCACCTCGCCCGCCGCATCGGCACGCATCGCTGAGACCATCACCACAAACGACACCGGCCGCACCGAAGTCACGGTGCCGGCCGGCGAGTCCCACAGGCGATAGTCGATCAGCCGAGCAACAAGGCGTCGTCCGACAACTCCTCGCCACGGACCTTCTCGAAGAGCTGCAAGAGGTCCTTGACGTCCATGCCCTTGCGCTCGGGCCCGCTCACATCGAGAACCACCTTGCCCTCGTGCAGCATGACCGTGCGCTCGCCCACGTCGAGCGCCTGACGCATACTGTGCGTGACCATCATCGTGGTGAGGCCGTGCTCGGCCACGATGCGGGTGGTCAGGTCCAGCACGAAGGCGGCCGTCTTGGGATCCAGCGCCGCCGTGTGCTCATCGAGCAGCAGGATCCGCGAGGGCTGCAGGGCCGCCATCACCAGGCTCACGGCTTGGCGCTGGCCACCCGAGAGCAGGCCGATGCGATCGCTCAGGCGGCGCTCCAGGCCGAGCCCCAGCACCGCGAGCCGCTCCTGGAAGAGCTCGCGCGAGGACTTGTCCAGTGCCCGCGCGAAACCGCGCGGCTGGCCGCGCGAGAGCGCGAGCGACATGTTCTCCTCGATGGTGAGATCTTCACAGGTGCCTGCGAGCGGATCCTGGAAGACGCGCGCCACCCGGCCTGCGCGCTCCCACACCGGCTGGCGCGTGACGGGCACGCCATCGATCTCGATGACGCCCGAATCCAGCGACAGCTCGCCCGAGACGGCATTGAGGAAGGTCGACTTGCCCGCGCCGTTCGAGCCGATCACGGCCACGAACTGCCCTTGCGGGATATCCAGCGAAAGCCCGCGCAACGCCCGGTTCTCGATGGGCGTGCCGGCGTTGAAAGTGATGTGTAGATCGTGTGCGTGCAGCACGTGAGTCTCCTTCGGACAGGGATGCCGGCAGAGCCCTGCCGGCATCCCGTCGGTGGGCACGGTCAGCCCGGTTTGCGGGCGGGTCGTGACAACTTCTTCTTGATCATGGGCAGGACCAGCGCGAACGTGACGAGCACGGCGGTGACCAGGTTCAGATCCTGGGCCTGCAGACCGATGAAGTTGCTGTTGAGGGCGAGCGCGATGAAGATCCGGTAGAGCAAGGCGCCCAGGATCACGGCGAGCGTGATCCAGAAGAAGCGCCGTGCCGGCAGGATGCTTTCGCCCACGATGACCGCGGCCAGGCCGATCACGATGGTGCCGATGCCGATGGAGATGTCCGCGCCGCCCTGGGACTGCACGAACAATGCGCCGGCCAACGCCACCAGACCGTTGGACAGCGCCATGCCGCCCAGCACGCTGCGGCCGGTGGCCACGCCCTGGGCCCGCGCCATGCGCGGATTGGAGCCGGTGGCGCGCATGGCCAGGCCCTGGCGCGTGGCGAAGAACCAGTCCAGCAGCAGCTTGCACACGATCACGACCAGAAGCACCATCAGCGGGCGCTCCATGTAGTCGGGCAGCATCCCGGGCAGGCTCAGGGTGAAGACCGTGTCGTCGTTGATCAGCGGCACGTTGGGCCGGCCCATGATACGCAGGTTCACGGAATACAGCGCGATCATCATCAGGATGCTGGCGAGCAGATCCATGATGCGCAGCTTCACATTCAGCCAGCCCGTGATGAAGCCCGCCACGGCACCCGCACCCACCGCCGCGGCGGTGGCCGCAAACGGATTGACGTCAGCGGCGATGAGCGTGGCCGCCACGGCGCCGCCCAGCGGGAAACTGCCGTCGACGGTCAGATCCGGAAAGCGCAGCACCCGAAACGAAATCAGCACCCCGAGGGCGACCAGACCGAAGATCAGGCCGATCTCGAGGGCTCCGAGCAGGGAGAAGAGCGACATCAGCGAATCACTTCCGCGGCAGAGGAAACGACGGCTTCAGGCACTTCCACGCCCTGGCGCTTGGCAGCCTGCAGGTTCACGAAGAGATCCAGGTTCTCGCTGCGCTCGGAGGCGATGGCACCCGGCTGCTCGCCGTTCAGGATACGCACGACGATCTTGCCCGTCTGGCGGCCGATGTCATGGTAGTTCAGGCCCAGGGCGGCGATGGCGCCGCGCTTGACGCTGTCCGTGTCGGCCGCGATGAGCGGCGTCTTGGTGTCGTTACCCACCTTGACCAGCGCCTCGTAGGCCGAGACCACGTTGTTGTCCGTGCTGGTGTAGATCACATCGACCTTGCCCACGAGTCGGCCGGCGGCAGCGCCGACGTCGACGGTGCGCGGCGCGGCGGCTTCGACGAGCGTCATGCCGTGCTTGGGCAGCGCTTCCTTCATGCGTTCGACGACGACGGCCGAGTTGGCTTCGCCCGGGTTGTAGACCATGCCGACGCGCTTGGCGTTGGGCAGGATCTGCTTGATGAGTTCGATCTGCTTGTCGAGCGAGAGCTCGTCGGACACGCCGGTGACGTTGGTGCCCGACGGCTCCCAGCCCTTGACGAGCTGCGCGGCGATCGGGTCGGTGACCGCAGAATAGACGAGCGGCACGTCGCGCGTGGCGGCGACAACGGATTGCGCGGCCGGCGTGGCGATGGCTACGATGGCGTCCGGACGATCACCCACGAACTTGCGCGCGATCTGCGCCGCGGTGGCGACGTTGCCCTGGGCGCTCTGGAATTGCCAGCGCAGGTTCTTGCCTTGCTCGAAGCCGGCTTCCTTCAACGCCTCGTTCACGCCATCGCGCACGGAATCGAGTGCGGGGTGCTCGACGATGGACAGGACGGCAACCGACTTCTGTTGGGCTGCAGCGGGCATGGCACACACCGCAGCGAAGAGGGCCGTCGCGGCCAGGGCACCAAAACGGGCGGTTCTCAACATGGCACATCTCCTACCGGAATCGAATGGGTTATCGCCGTGCGGCCTGCGGCGCGGCGAAGCCCCGCTAGTCTAACCGGGCAGGCGCGGTTTGGCGGGGTCCACCGCGCTCGGTATGATCCCTGCGAGCCCCGGAAAACCCTAATCCTTCAGGAGATCGCCATGCTCCAACACCGCGAACTCGGCCAATCCGGCCTGAACGTTGCGCCTCTCGCATTTGGCGGCAACGTCTTCGGATGGACGGTGGACGAACCCACGACGTTCCGCCTGCTCGACGCCTTCGTCGACGCGGGCCTGAATCTAATCGATACCGCCGACGTGTATTCGCGCTGGGTGCCCGGCAATCAGGGTGGCGAATCCGAAACGCTGATCGGCAAGTGGCTGCGTCAGAGCGGCAAGCGCGACCGCATCGTGCTCGCCACCAAGGTCGGCAAGGACATGGGCGAGGGGCGCAAGGGGCTCGCGCCGGCCTATATCCAGCAGGCCGTCGAGGCCTCCTTGCGCCGGCTGCAAACTGACCACATTGATCTTTACCAATCGCATGACGACGACAGCGACGTGCCGCTCGCCGACACACTGGGTGCCTACGCGCGCCTCATCGAACAGGGCAAGGTGCGCGTGATCGGCGCCTCGAACTACGGGGCGCAACGTCTTGCGCAAGCCCTTCAGGAAAGCGCGCAGCATGGCTTGCCACGCTATGAGACTCTGCAACCGGAATACAACCTCGTCGCGCGCGCCGGCTACGAAGCCGAGCTCGAGCCCCTTGTGCGCGCCAATCATCTTGGCGTCATCACCTTCTTTCCGCTGGCGAGCGGCTTTCTCACTGGCAAGTACCGCAGCGAGGAAGACGCCGGCAAGAGTGTGCGCGGCAAGATGATCGTGCAGAAATACCTGAACCCGCGCGGCCGGGCGATCCTGGCCGCACTGGACAGCGTGGCCGAGTCGCTGAACGCCACGCCGGCGCAGGTGGCGCTGGCATGGCAGATGTCGCGCCCAGGCATCTGCGCGCCGCTCGCGAGCGCAACGTCCATCGAACAACTGAACGAATTGATCGGTTCGACGCAGTTGCGCCTGGATGCCGATGCCATTGCCGCCCTGGATGCGGCCAGCGCGCCCGAGGCGCCAATGCAGTAGGCAGCTGGCAGCACACACGCGCAGCGCTGCCCTACCTTGCACACCGAGGCCGCAAATCGCGCGGCCTGGGCCCGCTTAGCGACTGTTGCGCTGCTTGCGGCTGGAGCCGCGCTTTTCCTGGCGCGCGTCCTTCGCCTGTCGCGTCGCCTTGCTGGCTGCCGCACGCCGCGTCTTGGCCGTCGCACCCTTGGCTGCGGGGGTCGACACGCCCAGCTTGGGCCGCGCCGCGGGTGCGTCCGAGGACGGCCCTGCCGACTTGTCTGCCGAGCGCTTGAGGCTGGCGTAGCTCACGCCCTTTTCGAGTCGAAACTCGATGCGACGCGATTCCAGGTCGACCCGGGCGACCTGCACCTGCACCTTGTCGGTCAGGCGGTAACGCATGCCCGTGCGCTCACCGCGCAGCTCATGCAGGCTCTCGTTGAACTGGAAGTACTCCGTGCCCAGTTCGGAGATGTGCACCATGCCTTCGACATACAGATCTTCGAGCGTGACGAAGATGCCGAATGCGGCCACGCCCGTGATGGTGCCGCTGAAGCTCTCGCCCACGCGCTCCTTCACGAACCAGCACTTCAACCAGGCTTCGACGTCGCGCGACGCGTCGTCGGCACGCCGCTCGTTGCCGGAGCAGACCATGCCGAGCTTCTCCCAGGCGGCGATTTCGGCTTCGCGAGCCTCCTTGCCCTTGCCTCCCCCCTCGACCCCGTCCGGCACGTAGCGACGGCCATCGAGCAAGGCCTTGATCACGCGGTGCGTAAGCAGATCGGGATAGCGACGAATCGGCGAGGTGAAATGGGTATATGCCGGGTAGGCCAAGCCAAAGTGGCCGACGTTCTCGGGGCTGTAGACCGCCTGTTGCATGGAACGCAACGCCATGGTCTGGATGAGGCTCGCATCCGGACGCCCGGCGATCTCGCGCATGAGGGCACCATAGTCGGCGGCAGCCGGCTTGTCACCGCCGCCCAGCGACAGCCCGAGCGTCTTCAGGAACTGACGCAGGTTCTGCAGGCGATCCGTGGTCGGGCCACCGTGCACGCGGTACAGACCCGGGTGCTTGCTGCGGGCGAGAAAGTCCGCGGCGCACGTGTTCGCCGCGAGCATGCACTCCTCGATGAGCTTGTGCGCGTCGTTGCGGGTGTGCGGCACGATGCGCTCGATGCGACCGAACTCGTTGCAGACAATCTTCGTCTCGACGGTGTCGAAATCGATGGCACCACGCGCCTGCCGCGCTTGGAACAGTAACTGGTACAGCAGGTGCAGATGCTCGACGTGCGGCATCAGCGCCTGGGGGAGTGGCGCCGGCGCGCCCGGCGTGGCGCGCCGGCCCAGGATGGCGGCGTCGTCCGTGCCCGCGAGCGCAGCCCACACCTGATCATAGGTGGTGCGCGCATGCGAATGGATGACGGCGTTGTAGAACTGGTAGGCCGAGATCGTGCCCGCCTTGGCGCCCGAGGCCGGGATCACCATGTCGCACACCAGCACCAGCCTGTCCACGGCGGGGTTGAGCGAACACAGCCCGTTGGACAGGGATTCCGGCAACATCGGGATCACCCGACGCGGGAAATACACGCTGGTGCTGCGCTCGATGGCGTCCACGTCCAGCGGCTCGCCCGGCTGCACGTAATGACTGACGTCGGCGATCGCCACCAAAAGGCGCCAGCCGGGACGCTTGCGCGTGGCGGTACCGAGTTCGACCGGCTCGCAATAGACCGCGTCATCGAAGTCGCGCGCGTCGGCACCGTCGATGGTGATGAACGGCACGTCGCGAAGGTCGATGCGTCCAGTCAGATCGCGTTTGCGGACCGCGTCCGGCAGCTTGTCGGCTGCGCGCTGGGCGGCCTCGGAAAATTCGTGCGGCACGTCGAACTTGCGCACGGCGATCTCGATCTCCATGCCGGGATCGTCGATCTCGCCCAGGATCTCGATCACCTTGCCCTGCGGCTGCGTATGCCGCGTCGGCTGGGCGATGATCTGCACCGTGACGACCTGCCCGTGCGCCGCACCGTTCACGTCAGCGGGCGCGACCAGCACGTCGTGCTTGATGCGCTGGTCTTCCGGAACGACGAGATCCAGCCCCCGCTCGTGCAGGAAGCGGCCCACGAGGCGGTTCGTGCGGCGCTCGATGACTTCGACGATCTGCCCGTCCGGCTTGCCCCGGTGCTCACCCACTTGGCGCGCGAGCACGCGATCCCCGTGCAGGACTTTGAGCATCTCGCGCTGCGAAAGAAAGAGATCCTGGCCGCCGTCATCACGAATCAGGAACCCGAAGCCATCCCGGTGACCCTGTACCCGTCCGGCGATGAAATCCAGCTTGGATGCGAGCAACAACACGCCCTTGCGATTCGGCATCAACTGCCCGTCGCGCTCCATCGCCGTCAAGCGCCGCTCGAAGCCAACCCACGTCGATTCGCGCGAGACACTCAGCCGCTCGGCGAGCTCGTCCACGGACAGGGGCGCATCGGCGTCGCGCAACGCCTGCAGAATCGCCTCGCGCGACGGGACGTCGGGATCGAAATCCACCGGTGTGGAGGGGACGGGATGTTTTTTATCGCTTCGGTTTGCCAAAGTTTGAATTTCTCTTTAGAATGCCGCGCTTTGCTGCTCGACGCGAAGGTGAGTTCCCAAGCGCATGAGCAAACAAGCAAAGCCGTATTTTGCAGCACACTTGCCAAATCGGAAAGTTTTCTGTTAAAGTACGTTTCTTTACGGCGACCAACGCTTAAAAGCATTGGACACCGGTAGGGCCCAGATGGCGGAATTGGTAGACGCACTAGTTTCAGGTACTAGCGCTGAGAGGCGTGGAGGTTCGAGTCCTCTTCTGGGCACCACGAATTCACAGACTCCGGTCTGATTGCTGAAAAGCCCGCGCAAGCGGGCTTTTTTGCATTCTGCGCCGAGTGGGTTGCAGATGTGTGTCGCATGCCCATGTCTTTTTCGCACCTTGCCGAATGGCGAACCGCGCCGTACGCGCCGCGAATCCCACACACGTTAAAAATTATGTGTATAATGCGCAGCTTCTGACGCAGCTTGCTGCGCCAGTGCCCAGATGGCGGAATTGGTAGACGCACTAGTTTCAGGTACTAGCGCTGAGAGGCGTGGAGGTTCGAGTCCTCTTCTGGGCACCAAGAATTGACAGACTTCGGTCTGATTGCTGAGAAGCCCGCGCAAGCGGGCTTTTTTGCGTTCATCATGTGCGGCGCTGCTCAAGTCGCCGCCAAACTGGCCGTTATAGGCGTGCGACGCGCCGTTGCGCGCCGCCAAACGTGCCTCGCCGGCGTCTGCAGCGGGGACAGCAGATCTTCTCTGCTGATCGGCCTTCCCTACTCTATCTACCCAATCATGAAACTGAACAACCTATCCATGGCGGCCAAGCTGTGGACGCTCGTCATCGCGCTGCTCGTCTCCCTGGGCGTGCTCGCGATCGGCCTGATCCTGCACGTCGTGTCGGTGGGTGACGCTGCGGCCGCGCGCCTGCGTGCGGCCGAGGAACGCATCATGGTGGCCATGCAGTGGAGCAGCCTCACCGAGCTGGGCGTGGATCGCGCCATCGTGAGCGTCGCCGTCGCAGACGAGGCGCTCAGCCAGCGGCTGGAGGCCGACCGGCAGGTGGCCAGCGCCAAGATCAGCGAACTCCAAAAGGTGATCCAGGCCATGCCGGTGGGCGAGCGCGAGCGCGCCCAGCTCGATCGGATTGTCGAGAGTCGCAAGGCGCTGCTGGAATCGATCGGACGTGCGCAAGCCCTGCGCAAAGCGGGGGACGCCACCGGCGTGGCGCGGCACGTGGAGAGCTCGTTGCGCCCGGCCGGCACCGCCTACCTCGCCTCGCTCGATGGCTTCGTTCAACTGCAACGCGTCTCCCGCGACGAGACCATTGCGGAAGCCGCCGCCGATCAGGCACGCACGCTCGCCACCGGCGCGGCGTTGGCCGCCGTACTGGCCTTGCTGGCCTTCGGCGCGGCCGGACTCATGGTGCGCTCCATCACCCGTCCGTTGCGCCAGGCTGTCGACGTTGCCCAGACCATCGCCCAGGGCGATCTGACAGTGAACGTCCAGGACACCCGCAAGGATGAACTCGGCGTGCTGCTGCGCGCGCTCTCGCAGATGGCGGGTCAGTTGCGCCACGTCGTGCGCGACGTGCGCCACGGCGTCGCCTCGGTGTCCTCCGCATCCGCGCAGATCTCGGCGGGCAACCAACACTTGTCCTCGCGCACCGAAGAGACGGCGGCCAATCTGGAGGAGACCGCCGCGAGCATGGAGGAGCTCACCGCCACGGTCACGCAGTCTGCCGAGACGGCCCGCCAGGCCAACCAACTCGCCGCCACGGCTGCGCAGGCCGCGGCGCGCGGCGGCGAGGTGGTGGGCAGCGTCGTGACGAGCATGCGGCAGATCACCGAGAGCAGCGGGCGGATCAGCGACATCATCGGCGTGATCGACAGCATCGCCTTCCAGACTAACATCCTCGCCTTGAATGCCGCGGTCGAAGCCGCCCGCGCCGGCGAACAGGGGCGTGGGTTCGCGGTCGTCGCGAGCGAAGTGCGTTCGCTCGCACAGCGCAGCGCCGAGGCTGCCAAGGAGATCAAGCAGCTCATCGGCGCTTCCTCGCAGAGCGTGGCGGTGGGCTCCGAGCAGGTGGAAGAAGCCGGGCGCAGCATGGATGACATCGTGGCGAGCGTGCGCCGCGTGTCCGATCTCATCGGCGAGATCAGTGCCGCGTCGGGCGAGCAGCGTGACGGCATCGGTCAGGTGAATCTGGCCGTGACCAACCTGGACCAGATGACGCAACAGAATGCTGCGCTGGTGGAAGCCTCCAACGCGGCGGCAGCGGCCCTGCATGGCGAAGCGCGCCAGCTGGAAGCGGCTGTCGCGGTGTTCCGCGTGGATGAGGATCGCGGCGGGGCGCCTGCTCGCCGGCCCATGACGAACGTCGATGCTGAAGCGCATCTGGCAGGCAGCCTCCCTCGCCTGTCGGGGGCCGGCGCCTGAGTTCACGCCATTCGACGGATGAGAAAAAGCCCGCTCACGCGGGCTTTTTCATGGCTGCCCATCGAAGGCCCCGGTGCACGCGCTTGAAGACTTTGCGGGCACATTCGCGCGGAAACCCCGAGCCGCACACGGGTACCCCGGATCCGCGTGCTAGGGTGGAGGTCTTGCTTTGCTGACCCTTACGATCATGCATCTGCCACGCCTGCCCCTGTCCCGGATCTGCGCATCCCGCCGTGGCGCCGTCGACGCTCGGCGGGCGCGGCGATGAGCGCGCGCGTGCGCTTTCGCGTGCGGCTGTACCGTGGCGACGACATTGCCATCGGCCCCGGCAAGATCGCGCTGCTCCAAGCCATTGCTGAGACGGGCTCGCTATCGGCCGCAGCTCGCGAACTCGGAATGTCGTACCGGCGGGCCTGGCAGCTCGTGGATGCGATGAACCAGGCTTTGCGCGGGCCGGCGGTGGAGAGTGCCACCGGCGGCGCTCAGGGCGGTGGCTCGCGCCTGACACCGCTGGGCGAGCAGGTGCTTGCGCACTACCAGGCGATCGAAGCGGCGGCGGCCGAGGCCGCCGCAGGACCCATCGCCGCCCTCGCCGCGCTGCTCGCACCGGACGACGCCGACGCTGGCGGTTGAGTCAACGAGCGATACCACGCGGGCCAGGCGTACGGCAGCCCGGTACAGGTCTGCTGCTCCAGGTAGGTGGCCAGGGCAAACCCCTGGCCGTCGAAGCGCCATTGCCCGAAGTAGCCGCAATCGGCCAGGCCGCTGCCTTTGTGAGCGACGGTGAGCGTGCCCGTGTCAGGGTCGAACCACGCGGAGGTCAAGAGCGGACCATCCGTGACGGCGCCGCTGCCGGCAGGCGCCGGCAACACGAGGCCAAGGGCACGCTCAGGCTGGGTGCGCGGCACGATGAAGCCAAGAAAACGACGCTGCGTGGTCGTTTGTTGGCATTCCAGCAACACCAGGGCCACGTCGGCATCCAGCGCGTGGGCGCTATCACGCGGACCCTGCAGCGGCTGTTCGCAGCGATCAGCCAGCACCTGGGCGTGCGTTTTTCGTACCGCCGATGCCAGCATGGCGGGCGCCGGCGCGGCGGCGATCGGATAGGCCGGGACGACAGGCAAGGCTGCGGGTGCGTGCACGCGTGACTCGCGTAGCGGGCCGGTGCGTACCAGGGCGCCGGGGGTATCCAGGCGCCCCTGCGCCTCGTCCATCGCCTGCAAGGCCGCGGTGAGGCCCATCAGCGAGACGATCGGATCGTCCGCGGTGTCGCCCAGGTCCAGCTGACGTGCATCGCGCAGCTCCGCCACCGCGCGGCGCGCTGCCTCGCCCGTCAGGGTCAGATCGCTGTGGTGATTGTCGTCCGCCCCCGCCTCCCAGGGCAGCGTCTGCAGCACCGTGGGGCTGTCGTCGATCCGCAGAAGGTCGGCGTCGAGCGCCCCCATGGCTTCGACCCGCAGGGTGACGGGCGTCTGCGGCCCCGCCTCGCGCATGATCCGCACCGCGTGCTGGGCGTCCTCCACCATCGCACTGACTTCACACCGCAGGGCGTTGTCGCACACGAGCAGCCAGTCGCGGTATTGCCGATAGACAGGCGCGGCGCCCACCAGGGCCGGCGGCAAGGCCATCGATGCCACCGTGCCTGCCTCGCCAGCCGAGACCGACGTCACGCCGATCGTGCCGACAACGATCCACGCTCCCATTCCGATGGACCTGAATCCGCCGCGCCGCTGCATTCCGTCTTCCTCCATGCTGGACGCGGGGATTATCCTGCACCCGAGGTCGGCGCGCGTCACAGAGCGTTTCCACGGCCTGCCAGACACGGGATTCGATGGCACACTGGCGGACGGGCTGCCATCCCGACAGCCACTGCCCGCCTCTCCTGGATGAGTCCATGAACGCGCTCGCCTCGTTTCCCGTTACCCAGCAATGGCCGCCCACGCACCCCGACCGTCTCCAGCTGTACTCACTACCCACGCCCAATGGCGTGAAAGTGTCGATCCTGCTGGAGGAGACCGGGTTGCCGTACGAAGTGCACCGCGTGAGCTTCGACGACAACCAGCAGCATCTGCCGGCCTTTCTATCGGTGAGCCCGAACAACAAGATTCCGGCCATCCTCGATCCGGACGGCCCCGGGGGCAAGCCGCTTGCCCTCTTCGAGTCAGGCGCGATCCTGGTCTACCTGGCCAGCAAGACCGGCCAGTTCCTGCCCGAGGACGTCGCACAGCGCTACGAGACGCTGCAGTGGCTCATGTTCCAGATGGGGGGCGTGGGGCCGATGTTCGGCCAGCTGGGCTTCTTCACCAAGTTCGCCGGCAAGGAATACGAGGACAAGCGCCCACGTGACCGCTATGTCGCGGAAGCGCGGCGCCTACTGGGCGTGCTCGACAAGCAGCTGGATGGGCGTGCCTGGCTGGTGGCCGATACCTACACCATCGCCGACATCGCGGTCTTCCCGTGGGTGCGCAATCTCATCGGCTTCTACGAGGCGGGCGAGCTCGTGGGCTTCGACGATTTCGGCAACGTCAAACGCGTGCTGGAGACCTTCATCGCCCGCCCGGCAGTCACGCGCGGCCTGAACATCCCGCCGCGCGGCTGATCGCTCTCACGGCGTCGGGCCAGTCGCCACCGGTCGGCTGTCATCGCTGCACCAGGCGCTCCACGAGCCCGGATACAGCGCAGCGCCACCCAAGCCGGCCACTTCCAGCGCCAGCAGGTTGTGGCAGGCCGTCACGCCGGAGCCGCACTGCGCGATCACCTCGCGTGGTGGCTTGCCCTGCAGGACGGCCGCCCACTCCGCGCGCAGGCTGTCAGCGGGCTTGAAGTGCCCATTGGCCGCGAGGTTGTCGGCAAAGGGGCGATTGATCGCTCCGGGAATGTGCCCACCTTTGGGATCCAGCGTCTCGCCGATGCCGGCGTAACGTCCCGCGGCCCGGGCATCGACGACCTGTTGCCGGCCCGTGGCGAGATTGCCCACGACATCCTGAGTCGTCACCGTGCGCACCCGGCTTTCCCCCACGGGACGTCGTCGGCGCGGGTGCGGGCAGATCGGTGCTCACCGGCAGTCCCGCCTGCACCCACGCCTGCCAGCCCCCATCGAGGACAGCCACTGCCTCGTGCCCGAGCCAGCGCAGCAGCCACCACAGGCGAGCCGCCATCGCCCCGCCTGACGCGTCGTAGACGACGACCTGGTCCTGCGGCCCGATACCTTGCGCGCCCAGCCAGTCCGCCAGCGCCTGCCGATCCGGCAAGGGGTGTCGACCGTTGCGACCATCCTTGGCGCCCGACATCACCGAGTCGAGGTGCGCATGCACGGCGCCCGGGATGTGGCCCTGGTCGTATTGGGCGCGCCCCGCGTTCGGATCGGTCAGGTCATGGCGGCAGTCGACGACGCGCCACCCTGGCGCGGCAGCCAGTTCCTCGACGCGCACGAGCGTGGTCTTCACAGTGAATCTCCCAAGAGCGGTCCCGCGATGCCGGGACGTCACAGCAGATCTTCCCATGTCCTGGCCGGCGAGGCCAAGCGGGTGCCGGCCTGCGCGTCGCCGATCGCCTTGCGTGGGCACGCCGCGTCACGTGACGGCCGGCCTCACCCTGGCATCACCCGCCAACGCGCTATGCTGCGTGCTGGCGGCCTCTCTGCTGCCGGCCTGACCCATGAGCTTCGACCTCTTTGCCAATCACAACGCGGGTGAGCGCGAGGCCATCGGCCCCGCCGCCGTCGTGCTGCGCGGCTTCGCCCTGACGGGCGTGGCGGACGTGCTCGCGGCCATCGACACCGTGGTGCGCTGCGCCCCACCGCGTCACATGATCACGCCGGGCGGTCACGCCATGTCGGCTGCCCTCACCAACTGCGGCCCGCTCGGATGGGCGTCGGACCGCCGCGGCTATCGGTACACCGGCATCGATCCGCAAAGCGGCCTGCCGTGGCCGCCGATGCCGCCGGCGCTGACGGCGCTCGCTGCCAGCGCCGCCGAGGCGGCGGGCTTTCCCCACTTCGCGCCGGATGCCTGCCTCGTCAATCATTACGCCCCCGGCACCCGCATGGGCCTGCATCAGGATCGCGACGAGCAGGATCTCGATGCCCCCATCGTGTCCGTCTCGCTCGGCATGACCGCGACCTTTCTCTTTGGTGGGCTGCGCCGCACGGACCCGTCGGTGCGCATACGGCTCGAGCACGGCGACGTGGTCGTCTGGGGCGGTCCTGACCGGTTGCGCTTTCACGGGGTGGCCCCAGTGCGCGGCCACGCCCACCCGCTGGTCGGCGAGCGCCGCATCAACCTCACGTTTCGCAAGGCCGGCTGAGCGTTAACCGGGCGGATCGCGCACGATCGCGAGCATGGCCAGCCCGACGCCCAGCCCCGCCAAGACATCCACGAGGTGGTGCTGCCCGGTCGTGAGCGTCGACACGACGATGAGCCCGCACACACCCGACCAGGCCCACCGCCAGGCGCCCGCTGGCACTTGGCGGCGCAGGCCTGCCCACACGATCATCGCCACCGCCACATGCAGGGACGGCACGAGATTGTGCGGGCCATCGAAGGCACGCAAGGCGACGTACAGTGGCGCCCATGGCATGCCGACTTCGGGTCGCGGCGATGCGAGTGCCGTCGGCCAGCACCAGAAGACCAGAAGGCACAGCGCGATGGCTGCCATCAGGCGCAGCGCCAGCCGATCGAGCCGCGCGCGCGTGGGCTGCAACAGACACGCCACCGGCACCAGCAGGTTCAGGCTCAGATACGGGATCAGTGTCCACGCCCAGAACGGGATGGTCGCATCCAGGGGCAGCAGCGGGCCAGGCACGGCGTGCGCCGCAGCGGCCGCGTTGGTGGCGCGATAGCCGCCCACGAAGACGATGCCGATCAGCGCGACCCAGACAAGGGCGCGCCGCCAGGGGGCAGGTTCGACCGCGAGACGTGTCATCGTCGAGATGCCAGGGAGTGGGCAGGTATCATAGCGGCAGCCATGGTCCAAGCTGCCCTCCCCCTCGTCCCTTCCCCGCACTGGGCCTTGTTCACCCAGGACGAGTTCCTGCTCGTCACGGGCGGAGCCGACGAGACCTATGTGGTCGACGAGGCCGTCCTGCCGACTGAGCGCACCGCTCTGCTCCAGGCCTGGACGCAGGGCCAGGTCGAGGAATCGATGGCGCCCGCCGCGGTGCGCCAGCTGCGCCGGCTCGGTGCCCTGATACCTCACGCGGCGGCCGCGCCGGCCCAGACCTGGAGCGTGCGCTGGCTGGACGAGCCGGACGCCGACCTCGCCGCGGCCTTGCAGGCGGACCTCCCTGGACTCGCATGGACGCCAGACGCAGAAGACGCCGATGTCCATCTGGTGGTGCGCCGCACGGGCGACTGGCAACAGGCCTTGCGCGCCTACGCCGCGCACGCGCTGCGCCGTCCGCATCTCTTCCTGGATCTTTCCCATCACCACACCCTGTGCATCGGGCCGTACGTGGTGCCGGGCGAGACAGCCTGCATCGCCTGCCTGGGCGCGCGCATCCGCCATCGCTGGGGGGATCCGCCCGTACCGCCACGCCCGCTGGCCGGTGCCGATGCGGGGCTTGCGGCCGGCCTGGTTCGTCAGCGGCTGTCGCGCGGTCGTGTCAGCGACGCGGCACCACCCCATGCCGGCTGGATCGCCTTGCTCGAGACCTGCGTCACCCTGAACCTGGACACGCTCGTCACGGATCGCGCCCGGGTGTTCCGGTTGCCGTGGTGCCCAGTATGCGGCGATGCCTCGGGCGGAACGGGAGACGGCAGCGTGGCGCTACCTTGGGTCGCACCTCGCTGAACGCGCACCGCCCACGCGCTATCATGGCGGCTTCGCAGCCAGCGCCCAGTGTCCATGTACCGACTCCCCGACGCGTTCGATACACGAGCCCGTGATGTAACGCTGGCGGCCGCCGGCGGCGGCTCCACCTCCACGACCTGCAGCAGCTGCTGCATCGTCTCGGCGATCGTGGGCACGGTGGTCCCTGCGCAGATGCTGGCAGGCGTACGCGGGCTCCACGCCGTGGATGACGACGCAAGCGACGGGGCTGCCGGGCGCCTTGGCAAGACCGAACCGGCCGGCGCTGCAGTCCCTGCCCAGGTGGACACGGACGTCGACATAGGCGTTGACGCCCCGTCGGCAGCCTCGTCGCCCGTCACCGGCGCCGGCACCGGGCATCCCCTCTCCGCGCCGGCGTCCGGCATGACACCCAGGCAGCAACGCCTGCTCGGCTTCTTCATGTTTCCGCTGACCATTCTGTGCGCCATTGCCTTTGGCGTGCTGAGTGGCGGCATCGGCGCGTTGCTCGCGCTGGTCGTGCCTTTCATCGTGTTCGCCAAAGTCTATGAAAGCCATCGTCTGCCGGCGCGCGACGGGCTGATCCGCGCAGCCATCCTCACTGTCGGCATGTCGATCCTGCTCGTCATCGAAGTGGTGCTGTGGCTGAGCGTGATGGGCCTGTTCTGATCGCGCCCGCGCTGTCGACGGCACTGCTCGATCGCGCGGCACATCCGCGCAGCGGCCTGGTGCCGGCCGTGCACGACGTGCCCATGCCGCCCAGCGACCTGCCGGGGCTGGCGAACGCGGCCGTGCCGGCGGATCCGGCGCAACCGTGGCAAACGGTGAGCGGCGCTGTCGGCATCACCAAGGCCGACGCCCGCACTGGCGCACTCGCTGAAGCGCTCGAACGGATCGCCGCCGCCCATGCCCGCTTTGCCGTGACGCCGCGCGCGGCCATCCCGCGAGACGCCATCGTGGCCGACGGCCTGGACACGTTCTTCACGCCCGCGCAACGTGCCCAGCCAGACTTTCCCTGGCCAAGTGCGGCCGACCCCGCCGATGGCTTCGCCCAGGTCTATCGTCTGCGGGACAACGCCGGCTTCTGGGCGGCGCAGGAATGGGTAGGCCTCGGGCCGCGCCAAGGCGAGCCCCGCATGCCGTCCACGTCCAGCGGCCTGGCCGCCCATCGGGACGCCGCGGGCGGCCCCTGGCTTGCGCTGCTGCGGGCGGCCGAAGAGGTGCTCGAACGCGACGCGCTCACGGTGACTTGGTTGCACGGCCTGGGCGGACGCGAAGTGCCGCTGCCCGCCGCGTGGGCCGACGCCGTCGCCGCGCGTGGCGGCCATCTGCATGCCTTCGACCTCACCCAGGCCTGGAACCCACACCCGGTCATCGCCGTGGCGGGCGGCCTCCCGCAGGAAGGCGCGATGCGGCATGGCCTGGGTGTGGCCTGCCGAGCCGATCCGGCACACGCGCTGGACAAGGCCATGGCGGAGTGGCGGCAATCGATCGCCTTTGCCGGCCACCTGCGCCGCACGCGGGCCAGCGCGTTGCCCACCACACCCGCGGCACTGCGGCGATTCGAGGAGCATGCAGCCTTCTACACGATGCGGCCGGACCTCTGGGGCGAGACGCCCCTGATCCGACATCGCACGCCGGCTCACCTGCCCGCGCACGCTGCCGCGGTCCATGACGGCCCTGCGCCGCAGCTGCACGCACTCGTCCAGCACCTGGCGAGCGCCGGCATCGATCTCTACTATCGCGAACTCACCCCGCCTGACGTGGCCGAGACCGGGCTGCGCGTAATGCGCGTCATCGCCCCGCGCCTGGCGAGTCTGCATGCGGATGAACGCGCGCCCTTTCTCGGCGGCAGCTGCGCGCAGGCAGGCTGGCGCTACCCGGGTGCTGTGGCCCGCACGCCGTTTCCCAACCCGCTGCCGCATCCGCTGGGCTGACCGCATGACTGACTTGCCACCGGAAGATCCCGCCCCAGCCTTTCGGCTGTTCTGGGACAACAGCAGCCTCACGCCCGCGCGCGCCCTGCGACTGGCCGAGGCCATCAGTATGGACGCCATGCAGGCCGCGCCACCGCCTCGCCCTCTCTACGGGACTGCCGCCCAACGGCTGCCAGCACCGGATTCGCCGCTCACCGCGCTGTGGCGCGAGCGCCATAGCGAACGCCGCTTCGGCGCAACACCGCTCACCGCCGCCGGGCTGGGCAATCTGCTGTCCCCCCTCGCGAGCCGGGCCGCGATCACGCCCGGCGAGCGTGGCCGGCTGCTGCCCTCCGGCGGCGCCAAGTATCCGGTGCTGACCTATGCGGCCGTGCTGAACGTGGCCGACGCACCGGCGCTCCAGGGCAAGCTCGCCTGGTACGATCCGGAGCATCATGGGCTGGTGCCGCTTGGCGCGCTGCCGCCCTGGCAGGCGCTCGCCGCGTCGCTGGGCGTGGACTGGGCCGGGCCGCCGGCGCTCGTGCTCTTCTTCGTTGTGCAGGCGCAAGGCACGCTCGCCAAATACGGCGAGCGCGGCGGGCGCTTCGTCCTCATCGAGACTGGCACGGCGCTGGCGGCGGTCACGCTGGAAGCCACCCGCCAGGGGCTGGCCGGCGTCCCGGTGGCCTCGTTCGAGGACGGCGCGCTCCTCGCGCTCTGCGGGTTGGCCCCTGCCACGCACGGCCTCGCCCTGGCGGCCGCTTTCGGCCCGGCGCCGGGCTGACCCGCCCCTCGCCTATACTGGCGCCCCTTGTCCGACCCGGGAGAATCGCTGTGAAGTTCAAGATGGCCCAGAACTCCGTGTTCGCCGTGCTGTTGCGCTCGCCGTGGTGGATGAGCGCTCTGGTGGCGGGCGTGCTGCTGCTCTTTGCCAAGGTCGTGCCCCAGCCGGCGCTGTCGGTCTTTCTGCTCTTTGCTGCCGTGCCTTTCGTCGTCATCGCTGGCATTTCGGGGTGGAAGCGGCGTCATCATCCCTCGGATGCCCGGGTGCAGGCGGTCACGGACGCCGTGCGCGGGATGAGCTGGAAGACCTTCGGCGACGAGATGGCCCGCGGGTTTCGCGAGGATGGTTGCGGTGTGACCCGTGTGCCGAACGGTCCCGTGGACTTCTCCCTGATCCGAAGTGGCCGGGTTGCCCTGGTGAGTGCACGCCGTTGGAAGGCGACGCAGGTGGGCGTGCCGGCGCTACGCGAGCTGGCCGCCGCGTGTGACGCCGAAGGCGCCCACGAAGGCATCTTCGTCACGATTGGCGACATCACCGACCAGGCAGCGGCATACGCGCGCGAGCACCGGATCCAGTTCCTCACCGCACCGGAGATGGCCAGGCTCATGCGCTGGTTGCACTGAACCCGCCCGGCGCAGCGACGAGCGCGAAGCGCTGCGACGGGCGGCGGCATTGCGTCGCAGAATTGCAATGTTATTACATTACAATACTGCGTTTTCATCCGGCGCTCGGCCATGTCATCCCCACCCCCCTCGTCCCGCCTTGTCAGCATTGACGCGCTGCGCGGTCTGGTCATGCTCATCATGCTGCTCGACCACGTGCGCGAAACCTTCTACCTGCACTACCAAGTCGGCGATCCGATGGACGTGGCAAGCACGTCCCCGGAACTCTTCTTCAGCCGGCTGGCGGCGCACGTCTGCGCGCCAGTCTTCATTTTTCTGACGGGTCTGTCTGCCTGGCTGTATGGTCAGAAGACGAGCCGAAGCGATACGAGCCGCTTCCTGCTCACGCGAGGATTCTTCCTCGTGGTGCTCGAAGTCACGCTGGTGAACTTCGCCTGGACATTCCAGTTTCCCCCGACTGTCGTCTATCTGCAGGTGATCTGGGTCATCGGGCTCAGCATGATCGCGCTTGCCGCCCTGATCTGGCTGCCGCGTCCGGTGCTCGCGTTGATCGGGATCGCGCTGGTGGCCGGCCACAATCTGCTGGACGCCGTACACGTCGCGCCCGGCTCAGCGCTGCACGTGCCGTGGGCGATCCTGCACGACCGCGGCTGGATCGAGGTGAGCGACACGCTCCGGCTGCGCACCTCCTATCCGTGGCTGCCATGGATCGGCGTGATCGCACTCGGCTACGCGATCGGCCCGTGGTTCGGCGCCGGCACGAACGCCCTCGCGCGGCAACGCCGCCTGCTGGCCCTGGGTGCCGCATCGCTCCTGACCTTCGGCGTGCTGCGCGGGTTCAACGCCTACGGCCAGGCGCAGCCCTGGACGCCGGGCGACACCGCGCTGCAGAGCGTGATGAGCTTTCTGAACATCACCAAGTACCCGCCCTCGCTCTTCTTCCTGCTCGTCACGCTCGGCCTGGGGCTGTGGCTGCTCGCGCTGCTCGAACGCGCGCCCGCGCAGGCGCGCTGGCTCCACGCCTTGCGCGGCTACGGCGGCGCGCCCATGTTCTTCTACCTGCTCCATCTCTACGTGCTCAAGCTGCTCTATCTCGGCGCGGTGGCGATCTGGGGCCTGAACCAGGGCACGTACTTCGGCTTCTCGTCGATGGCCGGCATCTGGCTTTGCACCCTGTTGCTGGCTGTCGCGCTCTACCCACCCGTGCGCGCGTTTGCCGCCCTCAAGGCACGCCGGCGCGACATCACCTGGCTGAAATACCTGTGATGCGCCGCACCCTCGGGCCGCTCAAGGCTTTCGCCCTGTGCGTCCTGCTCCCGGCCGGCGCAGCCGCCCAAGACGCAGTCACGCTCTATGGTGTCGTCGACGTCGGCGTAGCGCTCGAGCGTGCCACCGACACGCCCCGCACCGTGAGCCTGGCGAGCGGCACGCAGTCGGGCTCGCGCTGGGGCCTGCGCGCACAGCATGCGCTGGGCAGCGGCGTGCGCGCGAATCTCCAGCTGGAAGGCGGATTCGTCGCGGGCACGGGACGCGCCGCACAAGGCGGCAGGGCCTTCGGCCGGGCAGCCTGGATGGGGTTGTCCGCACCAGCTGGCGAGTTCCGTCTGGGCCGGCAGGCGTCGCCAGCATCCGGTGCGCTGAGCGCCTTCGATCCATTCCAAGCGTCATACCTGATGGCCGGCGCCCAGACCGCACTGCTCTCCTACGCCACCCATCGGCTGGACAACGCGCTGGTGCTGAGCACGCCGGCGTCCGCCCCATGGCAGGCCAGCGTGGGCTACAGCCGTGCGGCGCGCGACGACGGAGCGCAGGCGGGTGCACGCGTCTGGAGCGCAGCCTTGACCGCCACGGCCGGCCCCTGGGCCGCGGCACTCACAGGCGAGCGAGCCACCTGGCAGACGGGGACGGCCAATGAGCTCGCCATGCGCGCCGCTGGCGACGCGGCATCGCCCTCGGCGGTGACGCTGGCCACCCGATGGACAGGCAAGACCGCCACGATCACGGCAGCAGCCGCCTGGTTGAGACACGGCGCACTGGTGCCAGAGGCGCCCTCGCCGGGCCAATACGCACAGTTTCCCGGCAGCACGGTGCTCGGCCTGATGCTCGGTGCAGACATGGCGCTTGGGCCCGGGCGCATCATGACGTCGTGGCAGGCCAGCCTGCCGCGCGGCACCGGCAGCCTGGCACGCCGCGATGCCACGCATCGTCAGCACGTCGTCTCGGCAGGCTACGCCTACCCCCTGTCCGCGCGCACCGGGGTATATGGCGTGGTGTCACATGCGCGCGGCAGCTGGTGGGACGCCGGCTGGCATGCCACCCAGGCGGCCATCGGCTGGCGTCACCGGTTCTGAGCGGCGGCTGTGCCGCAGCGGCAGTCTGCACAAACCGGCGCGCGAAGCGCACAATGAACGCGCGTGATCCCACGTTCATCCGAGGAGGATGTCATGAAGCGCGTTCGTCTGACCCTGTTGGCCGCTGCCCTCGCTCTCGCGGGCCACGCGGCCTATGCCGCCGTCCCCGCCAAGGCGGCGGGCGGCATGCTTGTCGATGCCGATGGCATGACGCTCTATACGTTCGACAAGGACGTTGCCAACAGCGGCAAGAGCACCTGCAACGGCCCCTGCGCGGATCTGTGGCCGCCTTTGGCTGCCAGCGCCACGGCAGCGCCGGAAGGCGACTACACCGTGGTCACCCGCGACGACGGTACCAAGCAGTGGGCCCACAAGGGCCTGCCGCTGTATCGCTACAAATCCGACGCCAAGCCTGGCGACAAGACGGGCGACGGCTTCAAGAGCGTCTGGCACGTCGTCAAACCCTGAGCGCTCGGCTCGGGGTGCCGGGGGCGCTGCCCCGCGGCCTCGGCGATCCGGCACCTGCGCCGGATCGCCGCTTGCCCGCTCACGGCACGAAGAAGTAGTTCGTGAGGTGAAAGAAGAGGGGCGCGGCGAACGTGACCGAATCCATGCGATCCAGCGCCCCGCCGTGGCCCTGGATCATGCGACCCCAGTCCTTCGCGCCCATCGAACGCTTGACGGCCGACAGCACCAGCCCGCCGCAGAAGCCCGCGAGCACGATGGCCAGCGCCATCCCGGCGGCCTGCCAGGGTGTGAAGGGCGTGATGCCATAGAGCGCGGCACCGATCAGCGTGGCTGCCAGGCCGCCGCCGATGAAACCTTCCCACGTCTTGTTCGGGCTCACCACCGGCGCGATCTTGTGCTTGCCCATCAGCTTGCCGAAGACGTACTGCAGCACGTCGCTCAGCTGCACCACGGCCACGAGGAAGAAGAGCAGCAGCACGCCCTGCCCCTCGTAGCCCGGGATCTTGAGCAACAGCAACGCCGGCGCATGGCTGATGCAGTACACCGTGAGCATCAGCGCCCACTGCACCTTGGCGGTGCGGGTGAGGAAGTTGTCGGTATCGTGCTTGAGCACGGACAGCACTGGCAGCAGCAGGAAGGCGTAGACGGGGATGGCAATCGAGAAGAGCGTCTGCCAATCCACCCCGATCAGGATGTACTGCAGCGGCAGGAACACATAGAACGCGAACGCGAGCGCCGTGTGGTCCGCCGGGCGGGTCGGCGTGAGCGAGATGAACTCGCGCAGGCAATAGAAGGACGTGAGGGTGAACAGCACGAGCGTCACCGTCCGGCCGAACACGAACGCGATGGCAAAGATCGCCACCATGCCCCACCAGGCGCGGATGCGGGCGTTCAAGTTCTCCACCGTGGCGCGGCCATCGGCCGTGGTCGCGCGCTGGCCCAGCACGCGTCCGATGACGGAAGCCAGGGTGAGCAGCACCACCAGGCCACCAAACAACGTCAGCAAGGTCGAATCCATCATGTCCTCACGCCAGGGCGATCACGGCACCGCGGGCGCGCGCCAGAAAGGTGGTCTTGTCCTCGTCCGGGGCAAGCTGGATCGGCGCGCCAAAACGCACCGCGCACGAGATCGGCACGGGCAGGAAGGCGCCACGCGGAAACGCCCGCGCGAGATTCTCCAGGTACACGGGCACGAGTTCGGCGTTCGGGTGCCGCTGGGCGAGCCAGTAGAGGCCTGACTTGAAGGAGCCCGGCAAGGCCTCGCTGCCGCGCGTGCCCTCGGGAAAGATGATCAGCGAATGACCGCGCGCGAGTTCGGCCTCGAGCGGCGCAAGCGGATCCTCGCCGGTGGCGCCGCCACTGCGGTTGACCAGCACGGAATTGAGCAGGCCGATCGCGATGGCGCGCCGGAACTTGTCCTTGCCCCAGTAATCGGCGGCCGCGACCGGGTGGGTGGTGCGACGATGGACTTTCGGGATCGCCGCCCACATGAGCACGGTGTCCAGATGACTGCCGTGATTGGCGAAATAGATGCGCTGGCGCGCGGACGGCTCGCAGCCCACCCATTCGGGGTGACCGCCTACCAGGAACCGCGACAGACCGACAAGTGCGGTATCGATCATGACGGCCTCCGCAACGTGCCGGCCATGCGCGCGATGCGCCGCCAGCACGTCCAGGCCGTGCCAATCACGACGATCACCATGACGACGATGGGCACGTACAACGACCCGACGAGGCTCACCTCGAGCAGCGCCAGCACGGCGCCGATCGTGAGCGCGGCCATGCGCTGCGGCTTGGCCATGGGCCCGCGGAAATCCTGACCCAGCCCCAGCGAGGCACCGAAGGCCCGCAGGTAGGCGGTGAGCACCGCCAGCAAGGCCGCGATGAAACCGAACTCCGGCACGCCACTCGCATAGCCGAAACCGATCAGCAGGAAGCTGTCCTCAAAGCGATCCGGGATCTCGTTGTAGAGCGCGCCGGTAGGCGAGCCCCTGCCCCCTTCCACCGCAACCATGCCATCCAGCAGGTTGCACAACAGTCTGGCCTGCACGAGCAAGGCGCCCACAAGGAACAGCCAGGGATGCTGCGGGGCGAACGCGAAGGCCAGGCCCCCTGCGGCGGCGAAACCGATGCCCGTGGCAGAGATGCCGTTGGGCGTGGCCGGTGTCTTGAGCAAGGCAGCAGCCATGCCCTGGGCCCAGCGCGTGCCGCGCGAGGCCAGGGGACGGCGGTCTGCCGGTTCCTGCGAATGGTCGGATGCACGCATGCGCTACGTCATTCCAGTTACGGTAGAGCGCAAATAGTAAATGAGAGTGCAGTGCAGATGTATCCGAAGGTGTGTCTTTGCGTACGCAGCCGGGCGTGATCAGCGATCCGGCAGATACGCCTGCACCTCGATCTCCACGCCCACGTCGAGCGCCAGGCGTGCCTCGACGGTGGAACGCGTCGGCAGGTGTTCCTTGGCGAAGTGCGTCGCATAGGCCTCGTTGAAGCCCGCGAAGTCGGCCAGATCGGCCAGCCAGACGGTCACGCGCACGACGTCCTTGAGCGACGCTCCAGCCACCGCCAGGCTCTCGCAGATGCGGGCCATCACGGCGTGGGTCTGTGTCTGGATGTCGCCGCGCACGACCTGGCCGTTTGCGTCCATGGGCACCTGCCCGGACAGAAAAAGGAAGTCACCCGCGCGCACCGCACGGGAGAAAGGCAGCGGAAGGGGCGAGGCAAAGCGTTGCACGCTCATGGAGTCTCCTAGGGAAAAGTTCAGGGTCGCAGGCGGCGCACGGCCACGGCCGACGCGTCCACCCCGTGATCGGTCAACGCCGCGGGTAGCGGTTCGCGGCGCAACAGCGCCGCTGCCAACGTCGACGCGCCCGGCGCGGTCTGGATGCCGTAACCGCCCTGCCCGGCGAGCCAGAAGAAGTCGGGGCAGGCATCGTCCCAGCCGATCACGAAGTCACCATCGGCCACGAACGAGCGCAGCCCGGCCCAGACGTGGGAAGGGCGACGGATCTCGAGCGTGGTGGCCTCGGTGATCTCGTGGATACCGATCGCCACGTCAAGTTCTTCGGCCACCACGTCATGCGGCGCGACAGGATCCGCATTGGCCGGCGAACCGAGCAGTTGCCCAGCATCGGGCTTGAAGTAGAAGTTCTCGGCCACCCCCACCACCGCGGGCCAGGTCTGAGTGTTGACGCCAGCCGGAGCGGCAAAGGTGAAGGCCGTGCGCCGGCGCGGCTCCAGGCCCACCGGCTGGGCGCCACACAGCGCCGCCACGTCGTCGGCCCACGCGCCAGCGGCATTGACCAACTGCCGGGCGTGCACCAGGCTGCCATCGGCGAGCGTCAGCACCCAATGGTCGGCTTCGCGCCGCGCGCTGGTGAGCGTGGCGTGGCAACGCAGCTCGGCCCCGGCCTGACGCGCACCGCGCAGATAGCCCTGGTGCAGCGCATGCACCTCCAGGTCCATGGCATCAGGCTCGACGATGCCACCCGACAGACGCTCGGCGCGCAGACATGGCACACGCGCCACGCAGGCCTGGGCGTCGATCAGCTCGACGTTGTCGGCCTGTGCGCGCAGATGCTGGTAGGTCTGCTGCAGCAGATCCGTCTGTTCGTGCGTGGCCAGGTACAGCACGCCACGCGGATGCAGCAGCGCCTGATCCGTGAAGCCGTCCGGCGGCTGCGTGAGAAACGCACGACTCGCCCGCGTGAGTGCCTGGATCATGGGCGTGCCATACGTCTCCATGAACATGGCCGCCGAACGGCCGGTCGAGTGATCGCCGGGCTGGCTCTCGCGCTCGAGCAGGATCACGCTCGCGCTCGGGGCGATCTGCCACGCGAGCGATGCCCCCGCCATGCCTGCGCCGATCACGGCGACGTCATACCGCTTCGCATCCGACATTGCACTTCCTATTTCTCGTATTTGATAACTCAAGGGCGTGCGACGGCGCCCTTGCCGTCGCCGCCCAACCTGATTCAGACCGGTGCGCTGGCCGCCCCGCCCGCGGGGCCGTCGAACACCGGGGGATGCGTCACGATGGAGCGCAGCTCCGGACGTGGCTCGGCCAGGCGCGACAGATCAGGGCGCGGGCGCTGCGTCTCGCGAATACCCGCAAACGCGGCTTCCATGGCACGGGCCACGCCGAGCAAGCCCGCGTCATCGCGATAGCGGCCGATCACCTGCAGCCCGAACGGCATGCCGCGGTGATCCACCCCGCACGGCAGACTGATGGCCGGATTGGTGGCGAGCGTCACCACGTAGGTCAGGCTCAGCCAGTGGTAGTAGTTGCGCAGCGGCTGGCCGTTGATCGACTCCAGATAGAGCTGCGTCCAGGGGAACGGCGAGACCGGCGTCGTCGGCGCGATGATCACGTCCACATCATCGAAGAGCCGCTGAAACCGGCGAAAGATGGCGGTCTGCTCCTGATGCGACCAGGTGGCGTCGTCCAGCGTCATGGCCGCGCCCATCTCGTAGTTCGCCCGCACGTTCGGGCCCAGCAGCTCGGGCTCGCGCGCATACGCATCGCGGAACCCCGCCACGAAGCTCGCTGCGCGTACGATATCGAAGCAGCGGTCTGCCTCGCCCATGTCGGGCGTGACGGGGGCGCACTGAGCAAAGAGATGGCGGATGGACGCGACACGTTCGCGAAAGACCTGGCGGATGCCGTCATCCACGGGGCACACGCCGAAGTCTTCTGTGAACCCCACCCGCAGGCTGCCGAGATCGGCCATGGCGGGCGAGAGGAACGCGCTGCCGTCACGTTCATAGGACAAAGGGTCGCAGTCGTCCAGTGCCACGCTCGCGGCCAACTGCAGGCAGGCATCTTCGACGGTACGCCCCATGGGGCCGACCACCGAGATCGGCGTCCAGCCGAGCTGCCGCCGATCCACGGGCACCAGCCCGGGCGAGGGCCGGAACCCCACGACGCCACACAAGGCGGCGGGGATGCGCAACGAGCCGCCCGTATCCGAGCCCGTGCACACCGGCAGCATGTCCAGGGCCAGGGCGGCCGCCGAACCGCCCGAAGAACCGCCCGCGTTCAATGTCGGATCAAAGGGATTGCCCGTCGCGCCCCAGACCGGATTGCGGCTATTGGCGCCGGCCCCCATGTCCGGCACGTTCGTCTTGGCCGTCACGATGGCGCCTGCGGCGCGCAGCCGGGCCACGAGCGCATTGTCACGCGCGGGCACGTAGCTGCGAAAGCGCGCAGAGCCATAGGTCGAGAGCAGCCCCTCGGTGTCCTCCAGATCCTTCACACCCAGCGGCAGGCCACGCAAAAGGCCGAGCGCGTCCCCGCGCATGACCGCCGCCTCGGCTTCCCGCGCCTCGACCCGCGCCCGATCGAATGCCGTTGCCGTCACTGCATTCACGGCAGGATTGACGGCCTCGATACGCGCGATGCACGCCTCGAGCAGTTCGACAGGCGAGAGCTGGCGCGCACCGATCTGGCGGCGCAGCTCCACGGCGGACAGGGACAACAAGGATTCGGCAGTCATGGGCAAGCGTGTCACTCGGGTTTGATGTTGGCCTTCTCGGCAATGGTCTTCAGGCGCGCGGTCTCCTCGGAGACGCGCGACTTCCAGTCGTCGACGCGGGTCGGCACGGGTTCGAAGCCCGCCGCCGCCATGCGCTCCTGCAACTGCGGATCGGCCATCGCCGTGACGAGACCCTCCTTGAGCTTGGCGGCGACATCGTCGGGCAGGCCTGCCGGCGTGACCATGACGACCCAGGAACTCAGATCGAAGCCAGGATACCCGCTCTCTGCCACCGTCGGCACATCCGGCAATGCCTTGGCCCGGCTGGACGTCGTCACGGCCAGCGGACGCACCTTGCCGGACTTGAGTTGCGGCAGGACACCCACCACGGTGTCGAACGCCATGGGGATCTGATTGCCGATGAGATCGGTCATGGCGGGCGCACTGCCCCGATAAGGCACATGCGAGATGCGGATCCCGGAGGCCGACTTGAACATCTCTCCCGCAAAGTGAGCCACGGTGCCGGTGCCGAAGGAGGCGTACATCAGCGCATCGGGCTTGGCGCGGGCGGCGTCGACCAGCTCGGCCAGCGTCTTGTAGGGTTGCGCGGAATTCACCGCCAGCACGATGGGCAACGTGCCCACGGCGCCGATCGGCTCGAAATCCTTGACGGCGTCGTAGGGCAGATCCGAACGGATGGCCGGGTTGAGCGTGAACGTGGAGTTCGAACTCATGAAGAGCGTGTAGCCATCGGGCGCCGCGTTGGCCGCCGCCTGCGCGCCGATGATCGTGCCGCCGCCCGGGCGATTGTTGACGATGACCGTGGTGCCCAGCACTTTCTCGAGCTGGGCGGCAACGAGTCGTCCGCCAACGTCGGCCGCGCCTCCCGGCGGGAACGGCAGGATGAGCTGGATGGGCTTGTCCGGGTAGGCGGCGTGGGCCAGGCCAGACAGCGAGGCGGCCGCCAGGGCCGAAGCGAGAATCGACGTGACGCGGGACTTCATGATCAACCCCTGAGCCGCAAACCGGCAGTAAGCGCAGTCAGCAGGCGCCGCGGCTCTCCGCGTTCGCCCTGACATCGTGCATGACGCACACTTCGGGTGCGCCCGCGGCACCATCCAGAATTATCATAAATGATAATCGGACGCCGCAGGCACCCCGTTTGGAATCATGCAGAAAGCATGCCAACTGTTCTCTTATCTGATAATCGGTGCAAACCCTGAGCGGGCTAGCGTCGCGCCATCACGATCAGCACTTCCGCATGGCGGCGGCTCGTGGACACATACACGTGCCCCACGCCGCTGTCGAAGTACGCAGACTCGGTGGGCTTCAGATCCACGTGCTCGCCGGTCTCGAAGCAGATGCGGACAGCGCCCGTCAGCACGGTCACGAATTCCTGTCCGGGATGCCGCATGAATTCGGGAAAGTCCCCGAGCGAGCGGGCGAGAATGCGCCCATGCACCGGCGTCATCCACTTGCCAGGATAGTCCACCGCGAGCATGTGGTGAGCGTAGTGATCGCTGGTGTAGAGGGGAGCGCCTGCAGGCGAGGAGCGCACGAAGGTGGGCACCGCCACCGGCGCGGCCGCCTGAGGATCGAAGAGACGCGCGATGTCCACGTCCAGCGCACGCGCCACGGCAGCGAACTTCTCATAACTGATCGACACCCGTCCCAGCTCCATCTTGGACAGCGTGGGCAGCGTCACGCCCGAGCGTGCCGAGAGCTCGCGCAGCGTGAGCCCGGCCCCTTTGCGCAAGGCCCGCAGCCGCTCGCCCATCGTGAGGCGATCGATGCCCGCCGGGGCAGACTCGATCGGCTCGGACAGCGACGACGGGATGGGGGCAGCGAGGGAAGCGCGGGTACGCGACATGGGCAGACGGTCAGAGAGTGAAGACAGGGCGCAGCGCGCCTGCCCGCATTATGCCGTCATGGACACCAAGCCCGCCCTTTGCTCACCTGTCGAGGGGCAGATGGGGCAGTGTGGCGCTCCGGTCTCGCGAACGCCGAGCCCTCCGGAGCGCGAACGACAACGGTGTAGAGTGCCGTATTCGTCATTGCCCCGTCTTTGCACCAGGATGTCCGCATGCCCGCACAAGAACCCGCCCCCCAACCACACGATCACGATCATGGTCATGGTCATGGCCACGATCATGATCATGACCTTCCCGCCTCGGGCGGCGAGCGCCGGCAGAACGCGTCGATGAGTCACGGGCATGCGCACGACCACAGCCACAGCCACACTCACAGCCCCGTCGTCACCGCCGGCAACGAACGTCGGCTCGCGGTGGTGTTCACCATCACGGCAGGCTACGCCGTGGTCCAGGCCGTCGGTGGCTGGCTGTCCGGTTCGCTCGCGCTGATCGCCGACGCCGGCCACATGGTCTCGGATGCCGCCGCGCTGCTGCTTGCGCTCGTGGCCTATCGCATTGCGCGTCGCCCGGCCGACGGCACCCGCACCTACGGATTCCATCGTGTCCGCGTGCTGGCCGCGCTCGCCAATGGCGCGTCGCTGCTCCTCCTGGTGGCCTGGATCGTCTGGGAAGCCATTCAACGGCTGCACACGCCAGCGCCGGTGCTCGCCGGGCCCATGCTCATCGTCGCGACGATCGGGCTCATCGTGAACGTGGTGGGGGCCTATGTGCTGTGGTCCGGCAATCGCGGAGACGCGAACCTCAAGGGCGCCCTCCTCCACGTCCTGGGCGATCTGCTTGGATCGCTGGGCGCCATCGCCGCCGCCATCGGCATCTTGCTGACGGGCTGGACGCTGCTGGATCCGCTGCTGTCCGTCCTGGTATCTGCGCTGGTGGTGCGCTCGGCCTGGGGCCTCGTCTCGGACGCCATCCGCGTGCTGTTGCAGGCCGTGCCACGCGGCGTTGACGCCCACGAAGCCGAGCGCGAGATCGCCCGGCTGCCCGGCGTGGCCGAAGCCGGTCACTTCCATGCCTGGACGCTCACCGACGCCTCCAGCGTGGCCACCGTGCACGTCACGCCAGCGCCGGACGCGGATCCCCTCGCCCTTCCCGCCCAGGTGGCAGCCTGGCTACAGACGCGCTACACGATCGATCACGTGACGGTCCAGGTCGATCCGCCGGGGCAGCTGACGCCGCACACGTGAGCCTTCATGGCGCGGCCTGTCGATACGGCTCCTCGAAGGGCCGGAAGTCGTGCTCCGCAACGGCATCGTCCACCCACGCCACCACGCCCGGCAGCGCCAGCACACGATCCACGTAGCGCTGCACGTCCGGATGCAAGGGGACGGCGTAGGTGCGCATGCGGCTGGCCACCGGCGCGAAGAAGGCGTCGGCGATCGAGAAGGCACCAAAGAGCAACGGCCCGCCATGGGCCTCGAGCAGCCCGAGCCACAGGCTTTCCAGACGCCGCACGTCCGCCACGACAGCCGGCTGCTCGCGCAGCACCCGCTCGCCCACGGCGGCCAGGCTCGCCTCGATGTTCATCGGCAGGTGCGAGCGCAATGCCGTGAAGCCACTGTGCATGTCAGCGCAGGCGGCGCGCGCCAGGGCGCGGGCCGGCACGTCGGCCGGCCAGAGTTGGCGCCGCGGAAAGCGCTCGGCCAAGTACTCCGCGATGGCGAGCGAATCCCAGATGCGCAGGCCGTCGTCCTCCAGCACGGGCACCTTGCCCACCGGCGAGATCTCGGCCATGCGCTGCTTGAACTGCGACTGCGGCTCGAAGCCGTCGAAACGCACCACCACTTCGTCAAAGGGAATGCCGGCCTGTTTCATCAAGACCCATGGCCGCATGGACCAGGACGAGTAGTTCTTGTTGCCGATGTAGAGCGTGAGCACGAGAGAAGGCTCCTGAGATCTGAACGGTGTCAGGGATATGGCGCCATGGTATACCGGCGAGAGCCCTGCGTGCCGGCCCTGCATGCCGGCGTTTCGAGATCCCCATGTCCACCGTCCTGTCGCCCGGCAATGTGTCCCGGCGCCCTCGCCACACGCGGCAGCCACGCCGCCTGAATCTCGCGGTTGCGTGCGTGCTGCTCGCTGGCCTTGCCGCCTGCACCACGCCCGCGCCACCGGTCGTCCCGACGAGCTTTGCCGAGTATCAATCCCGCACCCTCGCCGAACTGCGGGCGACCCGGGCTTTCCAGAGCGCGGACCACGACCGCGAGCTCGCCTGGAACGGCCCCCGGGAATGGCGACCCGCCGGGCCGACCCGACGCGGTGTCCTGCTGGTGCATGGCCTGGGCGATTCGCCCTGGTCGTTCCATGACATCGGCGAGCAACTGGCCGCGCAGGGCTTTCTGGTGCGCACCGTGCTGCTCGACGGTCATGGCTCGCGCCCCGAGCACCTGCTCGACGTGAGCCTGGGCGATTGGCAGCGTGTGGTTGCCACCCAGGTGGCCGCGCTGCGCGCGGATGTGGACCAGGTCTATCTCGGCGGCTTTTCGACCGGCGCGAACCTGGCCGTGCATCGCGCCTACGCTGGCGATGATGTCGACGGCCTGCTCCTGTTCTCGCCCGCGTTCCGATCGGATAGTGCCTACGACTGGCTGACCCCGTGGATCCGCTGGGTGCGTCCGTGGCTGCTCACGCCGGACGGCTCACGGCCCGTCCAGAATGCGGTGCGCTATCTCACCGTGCCCACCAACGGGTTTGCGCAGTTCTACCGGAGTAGCCGCCAGGTCCTGCAGGACCTCGCGCAGGCACCGTATGACAAACCCACGCTGATGGTCGTCGCCGAGCACGATTCCGTCATCGACACGGGCGCCCTGGCCGACACGTTCCATACGCGTTTCACCCACCCGGCAAGCCGACTCATCTGGTATGGCAATGCACCGGTCCAGGCGCGACACGATCCGCGCATCCTCGTGCGGCCCGATCGCCTGCCCGACTGGCGGATCAGCCAGTTCTCGCACATGGGTGTGCTCTTCTCGCCTGAGAACGCCTTGTACGGCCGAGCAGGCAGCCTGCGCATCTGCTGGAACGGACAAGCCCTGCCACCGCGCGACGATTGCGCTGCCGACGAGACGCTGTGGTTCTCCGACTGGGGTTACCAGGAGCCCGGCAAAGTCCACGCGCGGCTTACCTTCAACCCCTACTTCAGCTGGCAGGGCGAGGTGTTGGCCGCGCAAGGCACGGCACACTGACCGGGTCGCGGGCCTGCGCCAGCGTCTCGGCCGCGGCCAGCACTCGCGCGCGCAGCCACTGGGCGGAGGGATCCTGATGCGCCCGAGGATGCCACGCCATCGCCATCTCGAAAGGCGGTAGGGGCAGCGGCACATCGAAGACGTCGACCAGGCTCGCAAATCGCCGCAACAATTGACGCGGCAGGGTCGCCACCCCATCGGTCTGCGACAGCACGACGGCCACCTGCGCATAGCTCGGAACGGCGATCGCCACCCGCCGCTCGCGCGCGAGCTCGGACAAGGCATCGTCCACCGCCGTGGAAAACTCCGCACGGGACGACACCACCACGTGCGGCAAAGCACAGTACTCGTCCAGGCTGGGCGCCGTCATGCCTCTTGGATGCTGCTTGCGCTGCGCGAAGCCGAACGTGTCGGACAAGAGCGCCCGCGCCTTCAACGAGCCCGGCAAGCCGGACACGTCGCCCAGCACGAGATCGACCTCACCCGCTGCCATGCGATCGATCAGGTCGGGCGCCGTGGGGGGTAAGATCGCCAGACGCAGCGCGGGGTTGCCATCCCGGATCAGGTCGTCCATCACCTGCAGCGCAAGAATGCTGAGGACGTTGTCGTTGGCCGCGATCACGAAGGTGCGCTCGGACGTGCGCGGATCGAATGCCGCATCCTGTGCCACAGCTTCGCGCAGGGCGCGTAACGCCTCGGCAAGGCGTGGCTGCAAGGCCAGCGCCCGCTCGGTGGGGACCATGCCGCGCCCGGTATCGGAGGGCACCAGCAACGGATCCCCGAACCATTCCCGCAATCGCGCGAGCTGCCCGGACAGCGCAGGCTGGCTCAGATGCAGGCGCCGCGCAGCCCGCGTGACATTGCGCTCGGCGAGCAACACGTCCAGAGAGATGAGCAGCGGCAAGTCGGCCCGGTGGATATCCATGATTCCGATAGGTCAGATCGGCAGATACGATTTTTCCGCCGTGATGGGCAGGCTTTACGCTGACCACTCCTTCATTCTGCCACGAGACGCCGCCCACCCTATCGATGCAGCCGATACCGCATCGGGGCCGACGGCCACGACTGAACCCATGCCCTCCCAACGTCCGCTGCCCATCCTCCTCCTCGTCGCAGCACTCGCTGCTGCCGCACCTGCCCTTCACGCCGGCCCTGTCGCGGAGCAAGCCACCGCTTCGCGTCAGCAGCCCGGCATCCAGCACTACGCCGTGGGTGCGCTGCAAGTCGCCGCCTTGTCCGACGGCTCAGTGCCGCAGGATCTGCACGCACTCCTGCTCGGCACCACGCCTGCGCAAACGGACGCCCTGCTGCACCAAGCCTTCCGTCGGAACCCGGTCGAAGCCTCCATCAACGCCTACCTCGTCACGATCGGTGAGCGCCACGTGCTGATCGAAACCGGGGCGGGCACGCTCTTCGGGCCGGGCAATGGCGGCAAGCTTGTGCAACGTCTAGCCGCGCTGGGCATCGCACCCGAGGCCATCACGGATGTGCTGATCACGCACATCCACGCCGACCACAGCGGCGGGCTCAGCCAGGACGGCAAGCCGGTGTTCCCCAATGCCGTGGTGCACGTCGGTCAGGCTGAGGTGGACTACTTCCTCGCGCCCGATCACCAGCAAGGCGTCAAGGGCTACGACGCTGCGTACTTCCAGCAAGGCACCGCGAGCCTTGGCCCCTACGTAGCCCGCGGCCAGGTGCGCGGTTTTCAGGGCCAGACCGAGATCCTGCCCGGTATCACCGCCATTCCCGCGCCCGGTCACACGCCTGGCCACAGCTTCTACCGCCTGCAGAGCCAGGACGAATCCCTGACATTCATCGGCGATCTGCTCCACGTGCAATCCGTGCAGATGCCCAGGCCGGACATCACCATCGTGTACGACGTTGACCCCGCGGCTGCTCGAGCCACCCGCGAGCGCTTCCTCAGCCAGTTCGCCCAGGAGCGCACCGCCATCGCGGGCGCGCACCTCGCATTCCCGGGCATCGGACACGTGCGCGCACAGGGCAAGGGCTTTGGCTTCGTGCCAGTCGATCACCGGGATCGCGCCGGCGAGTGATGCTCAGATGGCGCGCCGCATCCATCCACGCGGCGCGTCGCGCCCTCAACCGAACATGAGCGCCCGGTGCGCGGCCGCTCCCGCCATCGCACCATCGCCCACGGCCAACGCCACGTTGCCCGCGGCTCGTGCCGCATCACCGCAGGCGAACACACCGGGTACGGACGTCTGCTGCATGGCATCGACCCGCAGGTACGGCCCCATGGGTCCGTCGTCGAACGCACACCCTAAGGCTTCGGCGATCGGGCTCGCCATCTGCGTGCGCGGCGCGACGAAGAGGCCTGCGAGCGGCACCCGGCGCCCGTCGGCGAGCGCCACGGTTGCCTCGTCCTCGATGGCCACCACGCGGGCAGGCTCCAGCGTGACGCCACGGGCGTCGAGCGCGGCCCGATCGCTCTCACTCAACGTGATGGCCTCGTTCGTGAAGAACGTGACGGTGCCCCAGTCCGGCAGCATCAGGGCATGATGCAGCGACACCGGTCCCACGGCGAGCACGCCGATGTGCCCGCCATCGAGCTCGTAGCCATGGCAGTAGGGGCAATGAAACACGTGCTGGCCCCAGCGCGCTGCCACGCCCTCGATGGGCGGAAGTCCGTCGATCACGCCCGTGGCGAGCACGAGCTTGCGGGCCGATAGCGCAGTACCTTGCGCGAAGGACACGCGAAAGCCCTCTGCTGTGGCCGTCGCTTGCGTCGCCGTGGCGTCGCGCCACTCCACGTTCGGATACGCCAGCAACTGTGCCCGGGCGTCCGCCACGATCTCACCGGGCGAGCGGCCGTCCTGGCCCAGAAAACCATGTGAAGCGGACGCGAAGCGATTGCGTCGCTGGCCGGCATCGATCACCACGACTCGCCGGCGTGCGCGGGCCAGTTGCAGGGCAGCCGACAGACCAGCGTAGCTTCCGCCAATCACGGCGGCATCGGCCAGGGAGACGGGATCAATGGGCGGCATCCGGGGCTCCTTTGACACGCGCGAAGCGTCGATTGAAGTCGGCCGAGAGATCGGCCAGGGTCACGTCGGCAAGACGCGCGACGAGCAAGGCTTCTGCTTCACGCAAGGCAGCATCGAGGGCGGTATTGACCGCCTGCTCCACGAGGCAGGCCGGATGCTCGTTGCGATTGCCCAAGGCAAAGACCGCGGGGGCGCCCACGGCCACGTAGATGTCATGCAGCGTGACATGCGCAAGGTCGCAGGTGATCGACCAGCCACCGCCGTGGCCTTTGACGGCATCGACATACCCCAGCTCGCGAAGGCTGCCCAGCGTGCGACGAACGACGACCGGATTCGTATCGAGAAAGCCGGCGAGCTCCTCGGAGGTCATGGAACGGCCGCTGTGCGCCATGTGCAGCAGCACGTGCAGGATCGAGGAAAGTTTGCTGTCGCGTCTCATGTAACTCATGATATTACATGAAGCACGAACTGTCGAATGTCAGCACCTCTCCGAGATCACCGACTCACCCGCGCCCCTTTCACGCCACGAGGGAGCGCCTACTTCCAGGCAGGCAGGAACGCCGCGCCTGGCGGCGGCGCGGACGGCCGCCGGGTGCCCATCATGGCGCGCGACAGCCGGTTCGCCGCGTCGAGCACCAGGGCCTTGTGCGCTTGCAGACACGCTTCGGTCAGCCGGGAAATCGGGCCCGAGACACAGACGGCGCCCAGCAGCGTCCAGTTGATGCCATAGACGGGCGCGGAGATGCTCGACACCTCCGGATCGCGCTCACCGAGCGAGATCATGTAGCCCGAACGTCGGATCGTTTCATAGGGCTCACCAGGCTCTCCCGAGAACGCCAGGATCACCCGCCCCGGCCCGCCCAGCTCCAGCGGCAGCGCCGTGCCGACGCGCACGTGGTGGCGGATCGACTTGGGGCCCTCGATCCGCTGCACGCAGATGCGCTGATGGCCCTCGCGCACGTAGAACGTCGCGCTCTCGCCGGTCGCCGTGCTCAATTCGCGCAGCATCGGCTCGACGACGTCGTGCACGTTGAACGTGGCCTGATAGCACGCGCCCAGCCAGCCAGAGGCGCGTGCGAGCCGCCAGCTGCCGTCCGCGCGTTGTGCGAGGTAGTCGTCCAGCGCCAGTGTGCGCGCCAGGCGCAACACGGTGGAGCGGTGATACCCCGTTCGCCGACTCAGCTCTGCCAGGGTGAGCTGTGCGTCGTCAACGCCAAACGCCTCGAGGATGCGCATGGCACGGCGTACGGCAATGACCCCGTCATCATCACCGGAGGCCGCTTCTGACGGAATCTCTTTCATAGTGCGGAACATGTCTCATGGTACGAAACACGATTGTACTGTGTGGAACATACGACCACAATTCGCCCACTATCGATAACAACCTCGGAGACGACCATGACGCTGTTCCAATGCACCTTGCGCACCACGCTCCTCGCCTGCCTGCTGCTCCCGCTGGGCGCACAGGCCGCTTATCCGGAGCGCCCGATTCGCCTCGTCGTGCCGTTCCCCCCGGGCGGCGGCACAGACGCGATCGCCCGCCAGGCCGCGGTCAAGGTCGCCTCTGATACCGGTTCGACGCTGGTCATCGAGAACCGTCCTGGCGCAGGCGGCAACCTGGGCGTGGAAGCCGTCACCAACGCCAAGCCGGATGGCTACACCATCGTGATTGGCCAAACGAGCAATCTCGCGATCAACCCCACCCTCTACACCAAGCTCGGCTACGACCCCGAGCGCGACCTGACCCCCGTCGGGCTGATGGCCGAGGCGCCGCTGGTGCTGGCCGTGGCCGCCGATTCGCCGTATCAGACACTGGGCGACTTCATCGCCGCCGCCAAGAAGGACCCCGGCCACCTGAACTACGCCAGCTCGGGCAATGGCACCGTGTCGCACCTGGCCACCGAGCAGTTCCAGAAGGCGGCCGACATCCGTCTCACGCACATCCCCTACAAGGGTGCCTCGCAAGGCGTGAACGACCTGATCGGCGGCCAGATCCAGGCGTACATGTCGTCCATTCCGACGCTCATCGGCCATGTGAAGAACGGCAAGCTGCGCGCGCTGGCGGTGACGTCGGCAGCACGCACGGCGGACATGCCCGACGTGCCCACGTTCGCGGAATCGGGCGTGCCCGGCTTCGAAGCGGTGACCTGGTTCGGCCTGGCTGGCCCCGCCGGCATGCCCGAAGAAGCCGTCAACGCGCTGCATGCCGCCTTCGACAAGGCGCTCAAGGACGAGACAACCCGCCAGCAGTACCAGGCCCAGGGTGCAAACGTGCTCACCAGCACGCCCGCCGAGTTCGGCGAATTGATCCGACGCGAGCGCGTCCGCTGGGGCGAGATCGTGAGGGAATCCGGCGTCAGCGTGGACTGACGCGAGGCATCATGTCCGCGCTTGCCTTCACCCTGGGCACACAGCCCCCGGCAGTCGCTCTGCCCGCGCTCGCCTGCGATTGCCACGTCCACGTCTACGACGATCAGTACCCGGCGGCGCCCAATGCGCGGCTGCGGCCGCCCAACGCCACGCCGGTCCAGTACCGTGCGCTGCAGGCCAGGCTGGGCCTCACCCGCGTGGTCCTGGTGAACCCGTCGACATACGGCACGGACAACCGCGCGCTCTGTGCGGGCCTCGCGGCTTTCGGCAGCGCGAGCCGCGGGGTTGCTGTCATCGAAGGCCGCGAATCCGATGCCACGCTGCGCTCCTTGCACGCGCAGGGCGTGCGCGGCGTTCGCCTGAATCTGTCGCTCGGCGTAACCGGATCGCTCGATGACCTCGAAGCCCTCGCCCACCGGATCGCCGGCCTGGGCTGGCATCTGCAATTGCTCATGCCGCCCCAGCAACTCGCCGACGCCGCTCCCCGCCTCGCGCAGCTGCCCGTTCCCCTCGTCTTTGACCACTTCGCACGGCTGCCCTCGGCCACGGCGCTGACCGAATCCGCCCACGCGCATGTGCTGCGCCTGCAGGCTGCCGGCAAAGCCTGGGTGAAGCTGTCCGGCGGCTACATCGTCAGCCCTGAGCATCGGGTGAGCGACCCGACCCTCACGCCCCTGGCGCGCAGTTTCATCGACAACGCGCCCGAGCGCGTGATCTGGGGGAGCGACTGGCCCCATGCCACGTCATCGGCAGGCACCCACCCCTGGCCCGACGATGCCGAGCAACTGGACTGCCTCGCGCACTGGGCACAGACCCCGGCGCGACTGCAGCAGATCCTGGTGGACAACCCCAGCACCCTGTACGACTTCCCGGCGGACCCGAAGCTGGCCGCCGCGCCCATGATGGAGACACCATGAACCCGCTTCTGATCCCCCGGTCGGCCGCTTCCTTCCTCGCTGCCGCCCTGATGCTCGCGGCCCCGCTGGGCAACGCTGTCCACGCCGCCGACACCTGGCCCGATGGCCGCATGATCACCTGGGTCGTGCCCTTCCCGCCCGGCGGCACCACGGACGTCCTGGGCCGCACGATCGCCCAACGTCTGGGCCAGTCCCTGAACACGCAGGTCATCGTCGAGAACAAGGCGGGTGCCACCGGCACCATCGGCGCTGCCCAGGTGGCCCGCGCCGCCCCGGACGGCTACACCTTGCTTGGCACCTCGATCGGGCCGCAGACCATCGCGCCCCACCTGATGAAGCTCTCGTACGACCCGATTGGCGGCTTTGCGCCCGTGGTCACCATCGGGACGATCCCGCATCTATTGGTCGTCGGCAAGAACCAGCCGTTCCAGAACGTCCCGCACCTGCTTGAGGCGGCCAAGTCCAAGCCCGGCACGGTGGCCTTCGCCTCCGGCGGGCTTGGCACCGTTCTGCAGATGCAGGCGGAACTGCTCGGTCAGCAGACAGGCGCCCGCTTCCTGCACGTGCCCTACAAGGGCGACACCCCCGCGTTGCAGGACACGCTCGGCGGCCAGGTGCAATTCATGTTCGCACCGGTGACGGCCGCCTTGCCCCATGTCACGGCCGGCAATCTGCGCGCACTGGCCACCACGTCCGCGCAACGTCTGTCCGCCCTGCCCGACATCCCCACCATGACCGAGCTCGGCATGAAGGACTTCGTCGTCGAGCAATGGCAGGGCGTCTTCGCCCCGGCGGGCACACCGCCCGCCATCGTGGCGCGCCTGAACCGCGACATCGCCGCGGCGCTCAAGACGCCCGAGATCACCGAGCTCGCCGGCAAGCTCGGCGTCACGCTCGTGGGCGCCGCCCCGGAGGAACTCGGCGCGCGCCAGAAGGCCGACTCCGACAAATGGGCCAAGGTCATTCGCGACGGCGACATCAAAGCCGAATGACGGTGCATTTCCCCTCTCACGCCAACTTCTTTCTTTCGACGCCATGACCCAACTTCCCGACATCATCCGTGACATCGAGCGCGTCGCCCCCGACGTGGTCGCCAAGGCCGCCACCTTCCAGGCTGCCATCCTCGCCGACGTGGCAAGCCGCCGCGGCACCCTGAACGCGCGCGTCGCCCCGGTGCACGAACGCATGGCCCTGGCCGGTCCCGCCTTCACGGTGGAAGTGCGCCCGGGCGACAACCTGATGATCCACGCAGCCATTGCGCTCGCGCAGCCCGGTGACATCCTCGTCATCGACGGCAAGGGCGACCAGACGGCCGCCCTCATGGGCACGCTCATGCTGAGCGCCTGCAAGAAGCGCGGCCTGGGCGGCGTCGTGGTCGACGGCTCGATCCGCGATCGCCTGGAGATTCTCGATCTGGATTTCCCGGTATTCTGCGCCGGTTTCAATCCGGCCGGCCCGACGAAGTTCGTCCCCGGGCGCATCAACCACCCCATCTCGGCCGGCGGCACCGCCATCCAGCCTGGCGACCTGATCGTGGGCGACGCCGACGGCGTCGTGGTGATCGAGCGCGCCAAGGCGGCCGGCCTGATGGCACTCGCAGACAAGAAGGTGGCTGACGAGGCCGCACGGCTGGAGGCCATCGCGCAGGGCAACACGGCATCTGCCTGGCTGCCCGCCGCCCTCGTGGCCGCCGGCGTGCTCAAGCAAGGAGAGTCGCTGTGAGCCGTGCCACCATCCTGGTCACGGGTGCCGATCTCGCCCCACAGGCGGTGGCGCTGCTGGCTGACTACGACCTCGTCTACGCGGGCAAGACGCCCACCGAAGCCGACATCGTGGCCCTGTGCAGCCAGCACGATCCCGTTGCCATCATCGTGCGCTACAGCCGGGTGGACGCGCCCGCCATGGATGCCGCGCCTTCGCTCAAGGTGATCTCCAAGCACGGCAGCGGCACCGACACCATCGACAAAGCCGCGGCTGCGGCGCGCGGCATTGCGGTGGTTGCCGCTGTCGGCGCCAATGCGGCCGCCGTGGCCGAACAGGCCCTGGCGCTGATGCTGGCCTGCGCGAAATCCGTACCTCAGCTCGATGCACGTATGCATGCCGGTCACTGGGACAAGGCCACGCACAAGAGCCTGGAGCTTGGTGGGCGCACCGTCGGTCTCATCGGCGTGGGCGCGATCGGACTGCGCTTTGCGCGAATGGCCGCTGCCATGGACATGCGCGTGCTGGCATACGACCCCTTCGCCAAGACCTGGCCGCAAGGCGTCGAGCGTGCCGAGCTCGACGACATCTGGCGCGAGAGCGACGTCATCTCGCTGCACTGCCCGCTCACCGCGGACAACCGTCATCTCCTCAATACCGAGACGTTGGCCCGCTGCAAGCCCGGCGTCCTCATCGTCAACACGGCGCGTGGCGGCCTGATCGACGAATCGGCATTGTTGGACGCCCTGGATAGCGGACAGGTGCGGGCCGCTGGCCTGGACAGCTTCGCCGTGGAGCCGATGACGGCCGGCCACCCCTTCCAGCAACACGAGCGCATCATCCTCAGTCCACACATCGGTGGCGTGACGAGCGATGCCTACGTCAACATGGGCGTGAGCGCAGCGCGCAACGCCCTCGCCATCCTCGAGGCGTGACGCGCCAGACACCCGCCAACCTCTGCGGCCCGCGTCCGGGCCCTACCGCACCCCGGCCACCCTGCGCGCCGGGACAAGATTGGGAGACAGCCATGAAAATCCGTTCGTTGCCTTGCTTCGCCCCGGCGTTCGCCGCCGCCATCCTCGCCAGCGCCCCGGCGCTGGCCGCCTTCCCCGAGCGCGCCATCACCATCGTCGTGCCGTATGCCCCAGGCGGCGCCGCCGATGCGGTCGCGCGACTGCTCGCCACCGGCATGTCCGAACAATTGGGCACCTCGGTCATCGTGGACAACAAACCGGGCGCAAGCGGCACCATCGGCGAGGGCTACGTGGCCAACGCGGCGGCCGACGGCTACACCGTGCTGTACGACGCCACGCCCTACTCCATCAACCCGCATCTCTTTCCCAAGATGCCGTACGCCGCTGACGCGCTGCAGCCGCTCTCGCTCGTGCTGCTCGCGCCCAACGCGCTCGTCGTGCGCGCGGAGTCGCCCTTCAAGACCGTGCAGGACGTGGTGGAACACGCCAAGGCCAATCCGGGCAAGCTCGACTTCGCCTCGGGCGGCAGCGGCACCGTGCAACGCCTCGCGGCCGAGCTCCTGCGCCAGGGCCTGGGCCTGGACATGACCCATATCCCGTATCGCAGCGGTGGCCCCGCCCTGGTCGACGTGATGGGTGGCCAGGTGGACTTCATGTTCGCCACCGTGGCCGCGAGCTACCCGCTGATCTCCTCGGGCAAGCTGCGCGCGCTGGCCGCCAGCTCACCCGAGCGCTCGCCGCGCCTGCCGGACGTGCCGACCGTGGCCCAGACGGTGCTTCCGGGCTACGAAGCCTACGAGTGGAACGGCACCTTCGTGCCGGCAGGCACGCCGGCCGACGTCACCGAAAAGCTGCAGAAAGCCATTGCGACGGTGATCCAGTCCGATACCATGAAGCAGCGCCTGGCCGACCTGGGTGCCGCGCCCGTGGGCTCTACCTCGGCCGAGTTCGCCGCGTTCCTGAAGGACGAATCCACGAAGTGGGGCGAGGTCGTCGGGAAGGGCGATATCAAGCCGGATTGAGCCGCCGCGCCTCAACACCCCTCACCACATCGCATCGCCAGACCATGTTCCTTCTGACCCCGCCACGCATCCGGGCGCTCGAGCCCTTCACCACGCTGCCCGAGTCGTTCCGTCGCCGCGAGCGCAGCGACTGGGCCGACGCCAACCGCGGCGGCACGCCGACGGACTCGTTCCTGGAAGGCCCGGTCTTCGATGCAAAGGGGAATCTCTATGTGACCGACATCCCCTGGGGACGGATCTTTCGCATCGATCTCCAGGGCGCGTGGACACTCGTGGCCGAGTACGACGGCGAGCCCAACGGCATGAAGTTCCTCGATGCCGGGACGCTGCTGATCGCCGATTACAAGAATGGCCTGATGCGCCTGGACATCGCCTCGGGCACGGTGACGCCCTACCTCGCTCGCCGCAACAGCGAGCGCTTCAAGGGCGTGAACGATCTCGTCTTCGACCGCGCGGGCAACCTGTACTTCACCGATCAGGGCCAGAGCGGCCTGCACGACCCGACGGGCCGGCTGTACCGCCTGCGGCCAACCGGCCAGCTCGATCTGCTGCTCGGGAATGTGCCCAGCCCCAACGGCGTCGCGCTCTCGCCCGACGAGCGCATCCTGTACCTGGCCGTCACCCGCGGCAACGGGGTCTGGCGCGTGCCGCTGCTGCCGGACGGCAGCGTGTCCAAGGTGAGCCAGTGCTTCACATCCTATGGTCCGAGCGGCCCGGACGGTCTGGCCGTCGACACCGAGGGCCGCCTGCTCGTCGCCAATCCCGGCCTGGGCTATGTGTGGGTGCTCAATGGGCGCGCGGAGCCTGTGGAGGTGCTGCGGGGTGAGCCCGGCTGCTCGCTCACCAACCTCGCCTTCGGCGGGGCTGACCGGCGCGATCTCTTCGTGACCGACTCCACGCACGGACAGATCCTGCGCGCCCGCATGGAGGCACCAGGGTTGCCGATCGCACGGCCCGACCCCGCAGTCTGATCACGCCGCACCAGGGCCACGTATTGCGCGCCCGCGAGGCGCGCCACCGCCAGCGTCTTGGCGCCTACAATGCCGCATTCCCAGGCAGGAGTCGTCGGCATGGCCCATCTGCATGCGCTCCCGGTTCCGCGTGACCCGTACCCGACCGGGCACGGCATATTCCCCCGGGCTCGTCTGCGGGCGGCGCTGACGCTCACCGCAGTCTTGCTCCTGTCGGCCTGCGCGGCCACTCACCAACCCATGGGGCCCGCCAAACAGGCGGCCACACTCGCCCCCGGGGCCCTGATCGCCTACGACGGCGCCCGCCTGCCGTTGCGCCATTGGGATGCCGGCCCGTCACCCCGTGCCGTGGTGATCGCCCTGCACGGCATGAACGACTACGCAGAAGCCTTCGCCAGACCGGCCGATTGGTGGACCACGCAGGGCATCACCACCTATGCGTTCGATCAGCGCGGCTTCGGCGCCACGGATCGCCCGGGCATCTGGCCCGACGTGCCCACGCTGGCCGACGACCTGGACGCCGCCATCGCCGCCATCAACACGCGCCACCCGGGTGTGCCCCTCTTCGTACTGGGCGAGAGCATGGGCGGGGCCGTAGCGATCGCAGGCCTCACGCGCGCTGCCGCCGCCACGCCGCGTGGCCCTCAGATGGCAAGCCTGTCCGGCAACGCCACACCGCCCCCTCGCGTGGCCGGCCTCATTCTCTCCGCGCCCGCGCTCTGGGGACGGCAGACGATGAACCCCCTCTTCCGCCTCACCCTTTGGGCGGGCTATCACACCATGCCGGGCAAATACCTCACGCCGCCGCGTGGCCTGCGCATCGTCGCCTCCGACAACATCGAGATGCTGCGCGGCCTGGGCCGCGATCCGCTGGTCCTCAAGCGCACGCGGCTGGATGCCTTGCACGGGTTGGTCGATGTCATGACCGACGCCTACGACGGCCTCGCCCAGTTGCCACCGGATCTGCCTGTCCTGATGATGTATGGCCAGAACGAGCAAGTGCTCGATCGGGGTTCGGTGAACGATGCCGTGCGGCGTGTCCGCGAGGGCGTCATCGGCGAGCACGTCCGGCTGGCGATCTACGATCATGGCTATCACCTGCTGCTGCGCGACCTGTGCGCGCAGACCGTGTGGACGGATGTGCTCGCCTGGGTGCAGGATTCAGACGCGGCACTGCCCAGCGGCGCCGATACGACGCGCTGGGCAGATACCACCCCGGCCACGCCGACGCAGCCGCCGGCGTGCGCGGCCACCGCGCCGCGCGGCGTTGCCACGGGCGGTGACCGGTCACCGCGGGATGACGCCTCAATTCACGAGGATCATGCGTTCGACCTCGAACTCCACCTTGTTGCGCCCCTTGTCGAGTTCACCCAGCAACTCCACGCGCTGCTCGGCACTCACCGTCTGCCCGCGCGGAAAGTCCTTGTCGTCGATCTCGACCGTGATGCGGCCCGTATCGTCCTCCAGCGTGTAGCGCTCGTCGCCGTCATAGGACACGAGCCTGCCCTGCACCCGCGCGTGCTGGTCGTCGCGCCCTTCATCGAGCAGTTGCTTCACCGTCATGAGCGGTGCGCTGCTGGGGCCGCTGTAGCTGCCGTGCGCGGCGGGCTGTTGGCTGCCCGGGCCGGTATAGCCTGCGGGCTGCGCCACAGCGGCAGCCGTACCCACACCCAGCAGGGCGACGAGAGCGAGCGAGGAACGAAGATGCTTCATGCGGATGACTCCTTCAAGGTTGGTCGAGCGCGCGTCTGAACGCGCCGTACCCATATTGAGCGCCACCAACCTGAAGGGAATCTGAGGATGCCGCGTCAACCGGCAGGAAAATCCAGGATCACACTGAGGCCCCTGCCGTCGAGGCCATCCTCGACGTGAAAACGCGCGTCGTGCAGCGCGGCGATACGTGCCACGATCGACAACCCGAGGCCGTTGCCCGTGCGGCCCGTGCCCAGCACGCGAAAGAATCGCTCGCCCAGACGCGCGCGTTCGGCAAGCGGCACGCCCGGGCCATCGTCGCGCACCGCCAGCCGAACGCCGCCCCCGGAAAGCGCCACCGTCTCCACGCAGATGCGACCGCCCGGGTTCCCATAGCGCACCGCGTTGTCGATGAGATTGCGCAGTGCGCTCGCCAGCAGCACCGGCGCAGCGCGTATCTGCGGCACGGCCAGTGCGCGCGTCAAGATCATCTCGCGCGCTCGGGCCGCCGACAGATCCAGCGTATCCAACACGCCCGCGATCGATACCGACTCACGCACCAATGGCTCGGCCTGCGGCTCCAGGCGCGCGAGGGCCAGCAGGCTCTCTACTAGCGCGGTACAGCGGTCCACGTCGGCACGCAGGGACTGCAACGATGCTGCCGGCAACGTGAGCTCACGCTCGATCACCTGCACCCGCATGCGCAAGGCGGCCAGCGGCGTGCGCAACTCGTGCGCCGCATCGCTCGTGAAGCGCCGCTCGCTGTCCAACGCGCCCCCCAGGCGCGCCAGCAACGCGTTCAACGCCTGCAGGATCGGCTCGAGCTCGCGCGGCGGATTCGCCGCCTCGACCGGTGACAGATCCTGCGGGGATTTGGCGGCAATCCGCTGGGCCGTCTCCTCGAGCGGGCGCAACAGCCGGCGGATCAGCCACCAGCTCAGCCCGCCCAGCAGCGTGAGCAGGGCCAGCGCGGGCCAGGCGAGATTCGCCGCGAGATCTTCGAGCAACTCCAGCCGTTCTTCCATGGGCTGCCCCACCTGGGCGCTCACCCCGCCCTCGCCGCGGCGTACGTGCACGCGCCACAGCTCGCCCTGCGTCCACACCGTGCTGAAGCGCTTGTCGCGCGGAATGTCGCTCACGAACGGCGTCTTGGGCGTGTCGTCGGCACGCAGCAGTACGCGAGCGTCGCGGTCCACGAGTTGGTAATACATGCGCAGGCGCACTTCCTCCCCACGGCGCGAGCGCAGTTCATCGTCGTCGCCGACCGCGCCGTCGACATCCACCCCCAGCTGGAGTACGAGCCGCGAGCCCTCCTCCAGCGCGTCGTCGAACACGTCGCTCGCGGCAAACCACGACACCGCGATCACCACGCCCACGCTCACCAGCCACAGGCCCACGCTCGTGCCCATCACCGTCCAGAGCAGACGCCGACGCAGGGACCACCCGGGCTCCGACGCTGCGGCACGGGGTTGGCGTCGCCGCCAGGCAGGCCACCTCATGCCTGGACCAACCCATAGCCCTGATTGCGCACAGTCACGATGAAGCTGCTGCCGAGCTTCTTGCGCAGATTGGAGATGTGCACTTCGATCGCGTTGCTCTCGACTTCCTCACCCCAGCCGTACAAGGCCTCCTCGAGCTGCGCGCGAGCCAGGATGTGCGTGGGCCGCCGCATGAGCGCCTGCAACACGGCAAATTCACGTGCCGTGAGGCTGACCACCGTGCCGGCGCGCGTGACGCGCTTGGCGGCCGGGTCGAGCACCACGTCCGCGTGGCTCAGTGCCGGCACCGCCTGCCCCTCGGCCCGACGCAGCACCGCCCTGACGCGGGCCGACAGCTCTTCCAGATCGAACGGTTTGACGAGGTAGTCGTCCGCGCCCAGATCGAGCCCTTGCACGCGGTCGGCCAGGGTGTCGCGCGCCGTGATCACGATCACGGGCAGCTGTCGGCGCGCCGTGGCGCCGCGCAGCGCGGCCAACACCACGTCACCATCGAGTCCCGGCAGGCCGCGATCCAGCAACACGACGCCGTAGTCATGCGTGGCCAGGGCGCTGGCCGCTTGATCGCCCCGCTGAAGCCAGTCGACGGCATAGCCATCCATCTGCAGCCAGGATTGCAGGGATTCGCCCAGCGAGGGGTCATCTTCGAGAAGGAGTAGGCGCATCGGTCGAGGGTAGTTGCGGAAGCTGAAGCCAGGCTGACGTCCAACGACACATGGCGCGGGCGCCGCGCATCGCATGTGCCCGCTAGAATGGCTGAGCGACAGTCGATCCGGGGACTCATGATAGCGCCGCGCCCTTGCCCGCCCCTGCTTGCCCGCCTCCTGCGCGAGGTGCCGCGCCGGTACGCACTGCCGCCCCACCCGGCGGATGCCATCGCGCAGGGCGCGGGCGGCCCCACGGCGCGTCTTGCCATCGTGATCGAAGCCACGCGCGCCGCGCTCTGCGCCGGCGACGCGCCTGACAACACCTTGCGCGACGCCTTTCTCGACGCCCTGGCGCAATTGCTCGCCGATGCCGTGCGGCCCGACCGCGGAGACCCGGCCTTCCAGGCCCTGCTGCTGCGCGATGCCGTGCCCCACGTCCGGGAGTTCGCCGCCTTGTCAGCGCAGGCCGAACGCGACCGGCGCGACATCCGCCAGGCGGTCAATGCCATTGCTCACCCCGCCAAGCAGCAGCGCTCCGCCGCGGGGTTGCGCGAGCGGCTGGGCCTCTGGCACGCGCTCGCCACGGCCCAGTCCTGGTCTGCCCTGGCGGACGCTCTGCAGCTGCCGTTGCCTGCCGCCGCGCTGGACAAGGCCAGTGCCCACGGCCTGGCGCGCCTGCGCGACACCGCCGCGTTGACGCGACTCGTGCGCCTGGATCAATTGAGCGACGACGCCCACGTGCAGCACTATCAGGCCCTGTGGGAACGCACCGGTCCTCGCCCAGGCACCACGCCGCGGCCGAGCAGGGCCGGGTCAACCAGGCTCGCGGCAACGCCGTCGAAGCCGCCACTGCCGAGGCCTTGCGACGGCTGGCCCAGTGCCTGGACACGGCAGAACACAGCCCCGGTCGCTACCGTGTCATCACCTCGGTGCGGGTGCCACCCACCCTGCCCGGCCATGCCGAGTACGCCAAGACGGAATGGGATGCCATCCTGCTGCGTCGTGCAGACGACACCGAATCCGCCGATGCCGCCTGGGACGTGTGCCTGCTGGCCGAGGCCAAGGCCTCCGTTGATGCCGCGACCACCGATCTCCCCCGGCTTGCCCGCGGGCTTCGGTTGCTGGGCAGCGCGCAGGCTGCGGCCTATCCGTTCGAGACCCGGGAAGGCACGGTGTGGCTTCGCGGGGCCAGCCTTGCCACGCTGGAAGACGACGAGGCGGCCCTGCCTGACGTCGTACTGTATTGCTGCGATGCACCGGCCGAGCCCGCGCCACGCCTGCTCGGTGCCGCCCATCGCATGCAGCTGCTGTCTGCCCCGGCAAGCCTGGCCTACGCCAACGGATTGGCGAGTGGGAAGGCTGCTGACCCCAGCCGCCTGGCTCCGGTGTGGACGCAGCTGCTGGAGGCGACCGCCTGGCGGCCGGTGCTCACCCAATACACCCGGCTGCGACAGGTGCGTGCGTTGATGGTCCATGTGGGTGACTTGGTAGACGCGCTCGGCTGACACCAGGCCTGCACCGACTCGAACGGTACGGCCTGCCTGAGAGCCACGACGGCCAGGCGCCCACGGGCCGACCCGGCGGCTCCCCCGCGGTCGCCACAAGCGCTCGTCAGTTCATACGCCCCAGTCGTACGACGTGGACGATGCCGTCAAGCCAGCGCTCGTGCCTTCAGGTGCTCGACGAGCCACTGCACTGGGCCAGGAGCATCCACCGATGCCCGGGTGACGATCACGAATTGCCGGCGCGCCCAGTCCTCGGCCAGCGGCACGAACGCGATGGCATCGGCTCTTGCGTGCCCAGACGCCGCCTCGCGCGGCAACACCGCTGGCCCCAGGCCTGCGGCCACGAAGCGCACGGCCGCATCGATGCCCGATACTTCGACGCGATGCACCAGGGGACGGCCCAACCGGGCCGCCTCCCGCCGCAACAGCGTGTCGACCATGCCGCCCGGGGCCACGCCCACGGCACTCTGCGCCAGCACATTCTCAAAGCTCACCTCAGTTGCGCCCGCCAAGTCGTGATCGCGGCGCACGGCGAGGCACAACTGGTCGCGTCGATAGGGAGCCACGGCAAGATCCCCGGGATCGCTCGCATCCCAGAGCACGCCCACGTCGGCCGCACCATCACGCACGGCCCGCAACACCTCCGGGCTCACGCGCTCTTCCGTGGACACCTGCACCCGCGGGTGCGCCGTCAGGAAGGTGCCGATATCCTCGGCCAGATCCTCGGCAAGCACAGCGGTCGTCGCCACTACACGCACATGCCCCTGAACACCACTCGCGTAGTCCTTCAAGTCCGCATCCAGACGATCCAGCGCGCGCAGGATCTCGCGCGCCTGCCGCAACAAGGTCTCGCCAGCAGGCGACGGCCGAATGCCGCGTCGCCCGCGCACGAGCAGCGGCGCACCGATATCGTCCTCGATGGCGGCAATGCGCCGGCTCACGGCCGACGCCACGATCGCCTCTCGCTCGGCAGCGCGCGCGATGCTGCCCTCCTCGCACACGGCCACGAAGAGCCGCAGCGTCACCACATCGATCGATCTAGCCATGCCGAATCAGCAATTTTCTCGTGACGAAAGAGCGAACATAGCATGCGCGGACATGGCTACCATGCGTCATCGGGTCACACTTGCCGTGCCCCACCTGCCTTATCCGGAGCGCCCACCATGCCCCCACGCACCCTCTACGACAAACTCTGGGACGACCACGTCGTCCACACCGAAGACGACGGCACCGCCATCCTCTACATCGACCGCCACCTGGTCCACGAGGTGACGAGCCCGCAGGCCTTCGAGGGACTGCGTCTGGCCGACCGCAAGCTGTGGCGCATCAGCAGCGTGGTGGCTACCGCCGATCACAACACCCCCACCACGGGCTGGGACCGTCGCTACGACGGCATCGAAGATCCGATCAGCCGGCAGCAGCTCGAAACCCTCGACGCCAACATCGCAACCTTCGGCGCTGCCGCCTACTACCCGTTTCGCGATCCGAACCAGGGCATCGTGCACGTCGTGGGCCCCGAGACCGGCGCGACGCTCCCCGGCATGACGGTGGTCTGTGGGGATTCGCATACCTCCACGCACGGCGCGTTCGGCGCGCTGGCTCATGGCATCGGCACCAGCGAGGTCGAGCACGTCATGGCCACGCAGACGTTGCTCGCGCGCAAGGCGAAGAACATGCTCGTGCGCGTGGACGGTGCGCTCGGCACCGGGGTGACCGCCAAGGACGTCGTGCTGGCCGTGATCGGCCGCATCGGCACGGCCGGTGGCACTGGCTACACGATCGAATTCGCCGGCTCGACGATCGAAGCCATGAGCATGGAGGGCCGGATGACCGTGTGCAACATGGCCATCGAAGCCGGCGCGCGCTCGGGTCTGGTCGCCGTGGACGACACGACGCTGGCGTATCTCGAAGGCCGCCCCTTCACGCCCAAGGGCGCGGATTGGGACGCCGCCGTCGCCTACTGGCGCACCCTGCACTCGGACGAGGGTGCGCACTTCGATGCCGTCGTCACGCTCGACGCGGCCAGCATCTCGCCGCAGGTCACCTGGGGCACCAGCCCCGAGATGGTGCTGCCGATCGGCGAGCACGTGCCGGACCCGGCCAGCGAAGCCGACGCCACGCGCCGCGGTGCCATGGAACGCGCCCTCACCTACATGGGCCTCGAAGCCCGTCAGCCCATCACGGACATCACCGTCGACAAGGTGTTCGTGGGCTCCTGTACGAACAGCCGCATCGAAGATCTGCGCGAGGCCGCCGAGATCGTGCGCCGCACCGGTCGCCGCGTGGCGCCCGGCATCAAGCTCGCGATGGTGGTGCCAGGCTCCGGTCAGGTCAAGGCACAGGCCGAACGCGAAGGGCTGCACGAGGTGTTCACCAACGCGGGCTTCGCCTGGCGCGAGCCTGGCTGCAGCATGTGCCTGGCCATGAACGCCGACCGCCTGGAACCCGGCGAGCGCTGCGCGAGCACCAGCAACCGCAACTTCGAAGGGCGCCAGGGCGCCGGCGGCCGCACCCACCTGGTAAGCCCGGCCATGGCGGCAGCCGCTGCCTTGTACGGACATTTCGTCGACGTGCGCGACATCGCCTGAGGAACCAGTCATGCAAGCCTTCACACAACACAACGGCCGCGTCGTCCCGCTTGACCGGGCCAACGTCGACACGGACGCCATCATCCCCAAGCAGTTCCTGAAGTCGATCCACCGCACGGGTTTCGGCCCCCACCTCTTCGATGCGTGGCGTTACCACGACCGCGGCGAACCGGGCATCGATCCCGAATCGCGCACGCCCAATCCGGATTTTGTGCTGAACCGGCCGGAATACGCAGGCGCCAGCATTCTGCTCGCCCGCGAGAATTTCGGCTGCGGCTCCAGCCGCGAGCACGCGCCCTGGGCGCTCGCGCAATACGGCATTCGCGCCATCATCGCGCCCAGCTACGCCGACATTTTCTTCAACAACTGCTTCAAGAACGGCCTGCTGCCCATCGTGCTGGACGCCGCACAGGTCGACACCCTCTTCGAACGGGTGGCAGCCGCACCCGGCATGGCGTTCACGATCGATCTGGAGAACCAGAGCGTCATCGCTTCCGACGACATCCGATACCCGTTCTCCGTGGATGCGTTTCGCAAGCACTGCCTGTTGAATGGCTATGACGACATCGAGCTCACGCTGCGGCATGCCGACACGATCCGCGCGTTCGAGTCCGCCCGCACGGCGCGCATGCCGTGGCTGACCTATACGCAAGCCTGACAAATGGGCAGGCACCGGGTGCCGGATCCGAGGTGTCGGGTGTCAGGTTGCCGGGGCTGAGGTAGCCCCGACGCCGCGATGGCATACACGGGATAGCGCTGGCCCTTTCGCAGTCCTGCCGCGCCATGAGCGATTCGACGGCAGGCACGCGGGCTTCGCGTCGGGCGGCGCAGATTGGCCGCCCAACGCCATGTCACCCTGTCACTGGCGTTGCACCCACATGCACCACTCGCCCTTCGATCGGGTGGCCCGGGTCCGTATACCCAGGCGTGGAAGCATGGCCGGCCGCCACGAGGCGGTCGACCAGGGCTTCATCCTCGGCCGTGAAGGCGTAGTCCAACGCCTTCACATAGCTCTCCCACTGCGCGAACGTGCGCGGCCCTGCAATGGCCGAGGTGATGAGACGGTTGTTCAGCACCCAGCCCAGCGCAAACGCCACAGGATCCACGCCGCGTGCCGTCACATGCTCGCGAATGGCGCGTGCAATGTCCACTGACTCCTTGCGCCATTCGGTCTCGAGCAGCCGCTTGTCCTGCCGCGCCGCACGCGAGCCTTCCGGCGCGGCATCGACGGAATCGTACTTGGCCGTCAGGATGCCGCGGGCGAGCGGGCTGTACGACACCGTGCCCAGCCCATACGCATGCGCTGCGGGCAGCTGCTCGGCTTCCGCCGTGCGGCTTACCAGGTTGTAGAGCGGTTGACTCGCCACCGGCCGGTCGATGCCCTCGGCATCGGCCAGATGCGCGACTTCCGCAATACGCCAGCCCCGGAAGTTGGACACGCCGAAGTACCGCACCTTGCCTGCCCGGATGAGGTCGGCGATGGCACGCACACCTTCTCCCAACGGTGCCTGAAAATCCGTGCGATGAAAGTAAAGGATGTCGATGTAATCCGTGCCCAGGCGTCGCAGACTGCCCTCGACGGACTCAATGATCCACTTGCGCGACGTGCCGCGCTGATTGATGCCCGGGCCGAAGGGATTGCCGAACTTGGTCGCCAGCACCCAATGATCACGATCCTCGCGGATCGCCCGGCCCACCACCTCTTCCGTCCGGCCGTTCTGGTAGACGTCCGCGGTATCCAGGAAGTTGACGCCGTTGGCCTTGGCGTGCGCGATGATCTCATGCGAGGTGGCTTCGTCCGTCGGGCCACCGAACATCATGGTGCCCAGGGTGAGACGGGAGACTTGCAGGGCGCTGCGCCCAAGATAGCGATAGCTCATGACGGGATGGCGATCCGAGTGCGCACGCAGGCGCGAAGCGTCCCATGCTAAGGACGACGGCCCGCTCGGTCAATGACGTAGCCCGCTGCAAGCGCCTCAGCCGCCAGAAAGCACTGCAGCGCGCGGGCTCTCCACAGAAGCAGGCCCGTTTCGTATGAGCTGGCATCCAGCACCGCCTTCGCAAGAGCGTGACCGTATACTCGTCGACACCCTAGCGCGTCGGCAAGCCATCATTCGAGGACAGGCGTGCCATCATTCAACCGCCGGATTCGGGCTCCAGGCGCCCATCAAAACCGCGACTGCCCACCGACAATCCATGAACGTCACTGTCTTTTCCCCTCAGAGCGCGGCCCACGTGCTGCTTCAGGCCGAACGCGGTGGCGCGTTGCTCGCCGCCCTGCCCGACACGGCTCGCCCTGCCGATCTGCTGCAGGGCTACGACATCCAGGATGCCGTCATCGCCGCCCGCGGCACGCCCCGTGCCGGCTGGAAGCTGGGCGTGGGCAGCCCGGCACAGTTGAAGGCCAACGACCTGCATCGCCCCTTGATCGGTCAGCTGGCCGCTGAACGCTGTCACGGCAATGGCGCGCAGCTGCGCATGCCGACTGCGGACCCCGTCACCATCGAATGCGAAATCGCCTTCGTCCTAGCACGCGACATCCCGCCCGAGCGCGGCCGCGCACCCTCCGCTGCAGACGTGAAGCATGCGTGCGTCACGCTGCCAGCCGTTCAACATCAGCGGCCAGGGGCACGTGATCCATGTGACGTATGCCGGCGGCGAACTACGCGCCGAGCTAACGTAATACGCACCGCATCACACGGTTCATATTGTTGGCACAAACCGTTGGCACAAAGCACAAAGCCCCGGATCCTTACGGATACGGGGCTTCATGGGAATAAATGCCTGACGATGACCTACTTTCACAGACGTCCGTCCACTATCATCGGCGCA